>LR134353.1:0-674444 GCA_900637135.1 Mycolicibacterium flavescens | reverse complement strand
GTCGCCTTGACGTGATGCGGGCGGCCGTCGGGATGACGGTCGAGCACCTCGGCGTGCTTGTGAACGGGCGACCACGTGGGCACGGCATCGATATCGGCGAGTGCGTCCATGATCGCGTCTTTGGGCGCCTCGAAGACCACTTCCCTCGATGCCTGCACAGCCATGCGGCAAATCGTAGCTAACTCCACTGCCTAGCGCATAGGCTTTTCCAGCAAATTAGTATTACCAGTCAATATCAATTAGGTCAGTCGCATCCTGCGGAGGTGCCCCGACGGGACCCGCTGGGGTGCGCGAAAACCGAGGCGCCGGCGCGGCCTGGTCTACCCCGTTGGCCTGCACCAACGTTGACCGCGCACGCAAATGGTTGCTGCGCGCTGCCTCGGTCCACGTCAGCACCGGCGTGACGCACGCGTCGGTACCCGTAAAGATCGCCGTCCATTCGTCGCGGGTCTTGCGCGCAAAGCGCTCAGCGAACAGCCTGTGCATTTCTGGAAACGACTCGCGGTCCATTTGCGGTGGGAGCTCGTCGGCGCCGAGCCCGAGCCCGGCCACCAGTTGCGCGTAGAACTGCGGTTCGATTGCGCCGACGGCTACGTGCATGCCGTCGGCGGTCTCGTAGGTGCGGTAGAACGGGGCGCTGCCGTCGAGCAGGAACGACTCGCGTTCGTCGCGCAAGACGCCCGTCGACTTCATCGTCCACGCGACCTGCGTCAGCACGGCCACGCCGTCGACCATCGCCGCGTCGACCACCTGACCCACACCGGAGTGCTCGCGTTCGTACAGCGCGGTCACGATGCCCAGCAGCGCGAACATCGAGCCGCCGCCGAAGTCGGCGACCAGGTTCAGCGGCACGACCGGCGGCCGGTCGCGGTATCCGATCGCCGACAGCGCACCGCTCTGCGACAAGTAGTTGATGTCGTGACCCGCGGTCTGCGCCAGCGGTCCGTGCTGACCCCAGCCCGTGATCCTGGCGAAGATCAGCCTGGAGTTGACCTCCGCGCAGTCGTCGGGGCCGATGCCGAGCCGTTCACACGTCCCCGGCCGAAATGCATCGATGAGGACGTCGGCCTTGGCTGCGAGGTTCAGCAGCGCGCCGGGATCCTCTTGACGTCCAGGTCGACGACGCGCTTGCCGCGGTGCAACAGGTCGACGTTCTCGGGCGGCATCTGCAGCCCGCCGGGGCGGCGCACGCGCACCACGTCGGCGCCGAGATCGGCCAGCACCATTCCTGCGTGGGGTCCGGGGCCGATGCCGCCCAGTTCGATGACCTTCACTCCCGCAAGGGGTCCCGCAGTCGCCATGCGGGGCAGACTATCGGCGGCTCTTGACCTGGCGTACTCGTTTACGCAGCCCGTCGGTCGCCGTCTCCATCAATCCTTTGGCGCCCTTCTTGATCAGGAAGCCGGGCAACGGCACCAGCGGGTCGACCATGAGCTCGAAGCGAACCTTCGTCGAATCGCCGTCGGGGATGAGCGTGTACCGACCTTGCTGCGCGCGTTGCTGTTTCGAACTCTCCAACGTCCAGCTCACCCCGTCGTCGTGCACGGTGTAATTGAGCACCTGCTCGTCAGAGACGCCGACGATCTTGACGACCTGACGTGACTTGCTGGGGCGACCCTCGTCGTCGCGTTCGAGGACCTCGACCTTCTGATGCGCCGAGGACCACTCGGTCAGCGACTCGAGGTCGGTCAGAACGTCGAGGATCTCCTGCGGTGTCGCCTCGATGACGACCTCGCGAGTTTCGGTGACAGCCATGCCGGTTTCATTGCCAACCCGACGGGCGTCGAAACCGGTCAGCTCCGCTTGAGCTTGAGGACCTGCTTGCGCAGACCGTCGGTGGCAGCCTCCAGACCGCCTTTCATCGCACGCTTCATCACGAACCCGGGAATCGGCACCGCGGGGTCGACGGTGATCTCGAAGCGGACCTTGGTCTTGTCGCCGTCGGGGGTGAGCGTGTACGTCGCGCTCTGCGTCTTGAGCTGGCTGGACTCCAATAGCGTCCAGCCCGCCGTGTTTTCACCCCAGGTGTATTGCACGACCTGTTCGTCGGAGATGCCCATGGTCTTCAACTTCAGCCGCACGCGGCCGGGCCGCCCGTCGGCGTCCCTGTCGAGGACCTCGGCGCCCTGGTGCTGGGGGGACCACTCCGGTGCGGACTCGACGTCAGCGATGACGTCGAGGATTTCGGCCGGGCTCGCGTCGATCACGACCTCACGGGAATCGCTGGTAGCCATGGCGCGACATTAACCCCGTTAGGTTGTCTGCATGGAGCTTTGGGAGCTTTGCGCACGGGAACGCATCAGGGACACCCTCGCCCGGTACAACTGGTCGGGCGACGCGCTGCGGCTGCCCGAACTCGCCGCCACCTTCTGCGAAGACGGCGTCCTGGAGGTGCGCGGCACCGAACCTGCACGGGGCCGTGCCGCGATCGTGGACTATCTGGGCGGTGCCGTCGCGGCGCCGAACGCGGCCGCATCCGCGTCGGACGTCAAGCGCATCGTGCGCCACAACGTGACGAACATCCGCTTCACCGAGGTGACGCCCGAGGAAGCGCGGGTCTCGTGTTATTTCACGGTGTTCACCGAGATCGGCCTCGACCACTACGGCCGCTACCGCGACGTGTTCGCGCCGGTCGGCGACGACTGGTTGATCCGCCACCGGTTCGTCTCCACCGACTGGAGCGCACCGAATTCCACGATGGCGCGGTAGAAATCGGCAGAACCTCAAGACAATTCGGCTCCTACGAGCCCGCGGTCATAGGTAGGCTCGCCGGCTATGGACGCTGCAGTGGACCCGTCCGTCCCACCGAGCGGGACCGGATGCGCCGAGTGTGACGCGGTGGGGGGCTGGTGGGTGCATCTGCGCCGATGTGCGGCATGCGGTCACATCGGGTGCTGCGACGACTCGTTGGCGCGGCACGCCTCGGCACACTGGGCGTGAGACGGGGCATCCGGTCATCCGCTCGTTCGAACCGGGTGAGGATTGGTTCTGGAACTACGCCACGAACGCCTACTACGACGGACCACAGCTCACCGCGCCCGAGTCCCGTCCCGAGGGCCAGCCCTCTCCCGGTCCTCGCGGCAGGGTGCCTGCGGATTGGGCGGCGCAGTTGCGCGCTCGCAGAGACTGAAACGCCCGCTCGGCGGGTATATAGCGCCGGTGAGCGATGACAAGAAGGACAATCCCGGCACCGTCGAAACCGACGCCGGACCCTCGAACGCCGACGACGACGTGCAGAGCGACCCGGCACGGGGCACCGACGCCACTGACGAAGAAGGCGTCGACTGGTCGGACGAGGGTGGTGCGACACCGACCGGCCCGGCCGACACCGGCGATCAGACGCAGTGACTCAGCGCAGCGAGTCGGCCAACTCCGTGAGCGTCTGCGCGGAGGTGTATTTCGGCTCCCAGCCGAGCTGAGCCTTCGCCTTGCTCGTATCCATGACCACCGACGTGCGGCCGATGTGCAACCACTCCAGCGCCGACGGGACGAACGGCAACCGGGCGACGACTCCTGCCGCCGCGGTGACGGCTACCTTGGGCACCGGTATCGGCCGAGCGCCCAGTTCGCGGGCGACATCGGAGACGGTGATCAGCCCGTCGCCCGCGATGTTGTAAGCGCCCGGCGGCGCCGACGTTGTGGTGGCCGCGGCGGCGATGGCGGCCGCGACATCGTCATGATGCACCAGCTGCAACGGTATGCCCGGATCGGGGACGGGCACCTTGAGCAGCGGAAGCGCGTCGGACATGCGCTTGACCGGGCCGGGCAGATGCGTCCACGGCATGGCGTCGGCCAGCGCCGGCGCCTTGGGACCGGCGACGATGCAGGGCCGCAGCACGTACACCTCCAGCGATGTGCCGCCGACGATGTCGGCGAGCGCCGCCTCGCACTCGGCCTTCTGCTCGGAGTAGTAGTGCTCGGGTGACCCCCGAGGCGGCACGTCTTCGGTGAGCGGAACCGGGTTGTCGCTGTGATAGCCGTAAGCGGCGACCGACGACGTGTACACCAGCCGCTGCGGACGTTCGGCGGCCACCGTCGCCTCGAAGACGTTGCGGGTGCCGGCCAGGTTGATGCGGGCGCTTTCCTCCCGTGACCCCATGATGATGAAGGCCAGATGGACTACGACGTCGGCGCGTCCGACGAGCGCGTCGACAGCCTCGCGGTCGAGGATGTCGCCCTGGAGGTAACTCGTCTTCGACCAACCGTGCTCGGCCGGGTCGAAGGGGCGACGAGCCATTCCGATGATCTCGTCGACCGCCGCGACGCTTTCGAGCGCTTCTACTGCCGATTTGCCGATCTCCCCCGTGGGCCCCGTGACGGCCACCGTGATTCCCATGCACGCCGCATTCCCGGTGCGGGCCGGTGAGAAACGGGCTCAGCGCATATCGGCCAGCGCCTGCTTGGCCGCGTTGTAGCCGGGGACGAACGTGATGCCCGGGCCGCCGTGGCAGCCGGCGCTGCCGAGGTACAGCCCGCCGATCGGAATCGGTTGGTCCACATAGCCTTTGGGGCTCGGTCGGTTCGGCCCCATCTGGTCGGGATGGATCAGCCCGTGGCAGTAGTCCCCGCCGGGAGCGCCGAACATGGTGCCCATGTGTTTGGGCGTGAACGTCGTGTGCCGGAGGATGAGGCTCTCGAAGTTGGGGGCCAGCCGCGTGATCTTGTCGATCACCCGCCGGCCCATTTCGACTTTCATCTCGCCGTAGCCGTGTTCGCCCTCCTGGATGGGGAACCACAGCGAGAACGCCGAGGCCGCATGCTTGCCCGGAGGTGCCAGCCCGGGGTCGTTCACCGACGGGATCTGCAACGCGATCGCCGGGTCCGCGGGCACGACTCCGCGCCTGGCGTCCTCCCACTGTTGTTGGAGTTCCTCTGGGGTGCTGAAGATTCCGATGTTGGACTGCATCGCGGGGTCGTTGAGCAGCTCGTAGGGCGGCGCGAACTCCGGAATGCCGTCGAGCGCGAAGTGCATCTGCAGATAGCTGCCCCGGTGGTCCAGCCGTGAGAAGCGGTCCCGCACATCCGCGGGCACCGCGTTGGGGTCGACGAGGCCGTTGACCGTCAGATCGGGAGCGACGCCGGAGATGACGATCGGGGCCGACAGCGCTGTGCCGTCCTCGAGCCGAACTCCGGTGACATTGCCGTCGGCGACGGTGACCTCCGCGACCTTGCTTCGCAACCGCAGTTCTCCGCCGTTGGCAGTGAACACCTCGCACAGATGCGACGTGAGGGCTCCGATGCCGCCTCGCAGTTTCTTGACCAGTAGCGCGTTCTCGTCGGGGACGGCGAAGCCGTAGGCGAGTGCGGCGGCCGTGCCCGGCGTGGCCGGTCCCCGATAAGTGGTGTTGCATGCCAGCAGCGACAGCATGCCGCGCAACGCACCGTTCTTCTCCTTGTCCGGCAGGTAGCGGTCGAGCACGTCGGTGACCGAGCCGAACAGCAGGTCGGTGATCGTCGATCGCTCGAATTCGTTTGTCGCGCAGGCATACATCTCGTCGAGTGACTTCGGGGGCTGGCCCGCGTCGAACCGGCCCAACGCCCGAGTGGGAGCCTGACACCACGCCATCAACCCGGCCATGCCGTTGACGGCCTCTGCACCGTGCACCTCGTTGATGTGGGTCAGGAGCTTCACCGGGTCGGTGTAGTAGACCAACGGTTCGTCACCCACGCCTCGCAGCGACACCGACATCACGTCGAGGTCGACTGTGGGCAGCGAGTCGAGTCCGAGTTCGCGGCTGACCACCGCCGAGGTCGGGATCTGGACCGAGCCGGCGATCTCGAACTTGAACCCGTCGAACAATTCGACCGTGGAGGCCATGCCGCCGGCGTAGAGCTTCGCGTCCAGGCAGAGGGTGCGCACACCGGCCTTCTGAAGCACGGTCGCCGCGGTCAACCCGTTGTGCCCGGCACCGATGACGATGGCGTCGAAGTCGCTCATGGGCTGAGGCTGACAGCTGTCCCAAGTTTTGTCAATAATGACAAAACGTCATCCGGCGATGCCTTCGGCCAGCGCGCGAAGGGCCTCGCCGGTGAGCCGGGACAGCTCGGGAAGCGAGCGCTCATCACCGAGCATCCACACCTCCATCGCGCCGAACACCGCGGCGGCGATGCACCGGGCGGTGACCGTGATCCGCATCCGCTCGTCGGTGTTGTCATCGGATGGAAGGGCCTCGGCGAGGTGTTCGGCGATCACCTCGGCGAAGTCGGCCTCCACCTGACGCATGTGCCGCACCACCCGCCCGGGTTCGAGCTCCTGCGCGCGCAGCGCGGCGGTTTGCGCGACAGCCCAGTCGTCATACGGGCGGGCCATGATCGCGCTGTGCACCGCTTCGACGATCGGCTCCTGGGGATCGCGGGCGGCCAGCGCCGAACGGAACCAGTCCAGGCCGGCGTAGTCGGCGAACAGCAGATCGTGCTTGGACGCGAAGTGGCGATAGAACGTCCGCAACGAGACACCGGCGTCGGCCGCGATCTGTTCGGCCGACGTGTCCTCGACTCCCTGAGCTAGGAACCGTACGACCGCCGCTTTCCGCAGCGCTTCGCGAGTGCGCTCGCTGCGCGCGGTCTGGGCCGGACGGGGCATGTGCTGAAAGTACCCGAAACAAGTTATGTCAATATTGACAAAACTCCGCCTTGTGGTGAGAAACTCCAATCATGGTTTCGTTGATCATTCACCTTGTCCTCGGGTTCGCGACGCTGGCCGTCATCGTCAAGGCGAACCCTGCGATCTTCGCGCGCTACGCCTCGGGTCCGCGCGTCACCAAGCTCGAGTTGTTCTACTACGTCGCCGGAATTGCCTCGGTCATCCTCGGCTACTACTTCAACAACCAGTTCGTGGCCGAGTACGCGCCGGCAGGTGGGCTGCACAACTTCGTATGGGGTCCGGGCAGCTGGTCGGAGTTCATCGCGCTCGGCTACGACAACCCGGCCGCCAGTTCCGCCAGCCAGGACTACACGATCATGAGCCTGCTGTTGTTCCCCGCGTGGTTGCTCGTCGACGGCCGCAGACGCGACGTCAAACACGCCTGGCTGTATCTGGGCTTCATCCTGTTCGCCAGTTCGGCATTCGCCTGGGCGTTCTATCTCGCGACGATCGAGCGGCAGCACCGGCATCAGTCGATCGCCGCGGAGGTCACGTCACCGGCCTGACAACGCCCGGTCGTACAGTGCGTTCATGACCACCGACGCGCTGCGCCAACGCCGACTCGAGGTGATCCGTGTGCACATGGACACCGAGGTCACCAAGGAGTTCGACGCCACCCTCGCGACGTTCAAGAACGAGTCCGGGGGACGGCCCCACTACGAGATCATGGCCACCGGCCAAGTCTTCGACGGCGACGACGAGGTCATGGCCTACTACCGGAGCACGCGCACCGCGTTCCCCGATCAGCGCCACGACAACGTCCGGTTCCACGTCGCCGATGACGCCGTGATCGTCGAATTCGATTTGCTGGGAACAAATCTGGGCGAGTTCTACGGACTGCCGCCGACAGGTATGGCCTTCCGCGTGCCGGTGGCCGCAGTGTTCTTCTTCGAGGACGACCGCATCGTCAACGAGCGGATCTACTTCGACTCCGCGAGCCTCGTGACACAGATCGGCCGCACCGAGTTGCTCACCGGAGCCGCCCCGTGAAGGTTCACCATCTCAACTGCGGATCGATGCATCCGTGGGGCGTCCCCGTCCTGGTCTGCCATGTCCTTCTCGTCGAGACCGACAACGGGCTGGTGCTCGTCGACAGTGGATACGGGTTGGCCGACTGTGCGGAGCCGGCGCGCCGAACAGGTCCGACCCGCCGCCTGTTCCGGCCGTTCTTCGACCCCGACGAGACCGCCGTGCGGCAGGTCGAACGGCTGGGCTTTCGCCCCGAAGACGTCCGCCACATCGTGGTCACGCATTTCGACATCGACCACATCGGCGGAATCTCCGACTTCCCCCACGCCGAAATCCACTGCACCGCCGCGGAAGTAATCGGAGCAATGCACCCGCCGACTCGGGGTGAACGCTTCCGGTTCCGATCGGCCCAGTGGGAGCACGGTCCCAAGATCGTCGAGCACACTCCCGCCGGCGAGAGATGGCGCGGGTTCGCCGCGGCCAAGGAGCTGACCGAAGTCTCGCCGGGCATCGTGCTGATGTCGCTGCCCGGCCACACCCGCGGGCATGCCTGCGTGGCCGTCGACGCGGGCCATCGCTGGCTTCTGCACTGTGGGGACGCCTTCTACCATCCCGACACGATCGGCGGCCCGCCGCGGATCGCACCGGTGCTCAGCGCGTTCGAGAAGGTCGCGGCGTTCGACCGTAAACAGGTGCGCGACAACCACGCTCGGCTGACTGAGCTGTACCGACGCCGCGAACCCGATCTGCTTCTGCTGTGCTCGCACGATCCGGGACTTCTGCAGTTCGCGAAGGAGACCGCGTAGCTACCTCGCGGCGCGCTTGCGCAGCGATGCCTGCACGCGCTCGAGCACGTCGAAGTAGCGCGTCGGTGCGATCCGGGCCAGGGCGTCGAACATGTAGGAGTCGGGCCCGACGAGGATTCGGGCCTTACCCGCCTCCACGCCGCGGTGGATGATCTCCGCCGCCTTGTCGGGCTGGGTTCGGGTCATCGCCGCGAACTCCTCGACCACCTGGTCCTTGGTGGGTCCGCCCGGCTCTTCGCGGAACCGGCCGTTGCGCACGATATTGGTGTTCACACCTCCGGGGTGCACGTTGACGGCCGACACGCCGGTCCCCCGCAGCTCCTGGCGCAGCGAATCTGTGAATCCGCGGACCGCGAATTTCGCTGAACAGTAGGCGCTTTGGCCCGGCATGCCGACCAAACCGAAGACGCTCGAGGTATTGACGATCACGCCCTCGTCCTGCTCGACCAGGATGGGCAGAAACGCCCTGGTGCCGTTCACCACGCCGTGAAAGTTGATGTTCCACAACCAGTCGTCGTCGACAATGACGGCGTCGAGCACCGTGGAGCCCAGCGCGACACCGGCGTTGTTGAACACCGCCCCGATCGGCCGGGGCGCCCACGCGCGCACCTCGGCGGCGAAGTCGCGTTGCGCCTCGGCGTGGCTCACATCCAGGACCCTCAGCAGTGCCGGGCCACGCAGCGACGCCTCGGTCTCCTTGAGCCCCTGTTCGTTGACATCGGCGATGGCCACCGGGCAGCTGTACGACGAGAGCCGCTGCGCCAGTGCGCGTCCGATGCCGGATGCCGCGCCGGTGATGACCGCGGTCCGACCGCTGATCGTCCTACGCTGCTTGCTCATGGCGACTCCCTGCTCTGGTGGTACACGAAGGTACCGATACGGTACGCGTTGGTACCGCGTATGACAAGGGCGCTTCAGTCCATTCGGGAACCATATTGAACTCACGCCGTCCACAACGGGTGTGACAGCGAACGGATGAGTCGGCGGGTTCGAGAAGCCGCAGCCTCCGGGAGCGCGTAGTGCGGCGGAACCGACGAGATTGTGGTGGCCAGGGCCGGGATCGAACCGGCGACCTTCCGCTTTTCAGGCGGACGCTCGTACCAACTGAGCTACCTGGCCCGGAAGGCACCGCTCGGGCGTAACCCACAGATGCCTCGCCGCAATGGCGACCCTGACGGGACTCGAACCCGCGACCTCCGCCGTGACAGGGCGGCGCGCTAACCAACTGCGCCACAGGGCCTTGCTTGCGTCCCATCGTACGGGTCGCTGCGCGTACCCCCTACGGGATTCGAACCCGCGCTACCGCCTTGAAAGGGCGGCGTCCTAGGCCGCTAGACGAAGGGGGCCCAGCCGAATCTCTCCGGGGTACTCGCAACGCGATGACGTTGGGAGCTTCGATAGCTTAGGTTATCGGCACCCGAATCCTCAAACGAGGCCGACGCGGGTCACCCAGTATCCTGTCCATCGCGCCCCTATAGCTCAGTTGGTAGAGCTACGGACTTTTAATCCGCAGGTCCCAGGTTCGAGCCCTGGTGGGGGCACAGCTGTCGGACACCGACGGTAGAAACGCAGCGTGACATCCAGTCGCTGTCCGCGCTGCCGCCAGGATCGCCCCGCATTCAGGGGCACGTACTGTCCCGGCTGCCGACGCGAATACAACCGGGCGTACTACCGGCGAACACCGGAGAAGAATTCGTCACGTCGCGAAGGCAAACAGAAGGCGATCGCAGGCGCCAAGGCATACGTTCTGCAGTATTTGCTGACCCACCCATGCTCTGACTGCGGCGAGGATGACGTCGTGGTGCTCGAGTTCGACCACGTGACAGGAAACAAACTTCGCGACGTCGGATCCATGGCGCGCGGCGGTTGGAATCTCGCCGCCATACAAGACGAGATCGCGAAGTGTGAAGTTCGCTGCGCCAACTGCCATCGACGGGTAACGGCTCGGCGGCGACGTGACCGAACTGCCTGACCGAAAGTGCGCCCCGCGCTCACAGCGGCCGAATCAGACCTGCGGGCAATAGAACTGCGGCTGACCGCGGTACTCGACCGGCGGGAGGTTGCGCGCCGGCGTCTCGACCAGCGGCGCGTCTGCAGGCAGCCGACCCGCGGCGCGATCCATCGCCGAGCGCTTGCGCGGATGCATCAGCCAGCGCTTGGGCAACACCTTGGTCGCCAGCGTCACGACATCGCAGAAGCGCCGGTGCAACCACTCCTGTCGAGGCGACCAGGTGTAACCCATCAACTCCCGAACCGGCGGATCGTAGAGGGCGACGGTCATGAACGTCAGAAAGCGCTGCATCACTTTAAGGTTCAGCCGCCACAAGGGATCCGGAACCCACTCCAGCGAAGGGTGTTTGGGCATCGTCGAGAGATCCATCACCTCGCGGGCGGCCCAGTTGTTCTCCAAGACGTTGTTGCACATGTGATCCCAGTACTCCTGGAATTCTTCCCACGTCTTGGGCACGGGCCGCATGCTCATCCCGTACATCCGGTACCAGGTGATGTGTTCGTCGAACAATTGCCGCGTCTGGTCCTCGGTCAGCCCGCCACCGAACTTCTCGGCGGCCAGCAGGGTCGACTTGAAGAACGTCGCGTGCGCCCAGTAGAAGACGTCGGGGTTGAGCGCGCTGTACCGTCGGCCGCGCTCGTCGGTGCCCTTGATGCCGATGTGGTAGTCGCGGACCTCCGCGCCCGTCTTCGGTGCGCGATCACCGTCGAACACCACGCCGCCGATGGGGTAGATCGAACGCAGCAGCCGCGGAATCCGCTCCAGGAAGAAGATCGAGTGCTCCTGCACCGCGGCGCCCAACTGCGGGTGCATGTTCTGCATCGAGCCCGCCCAGGTGCCCTGGAACAGGCCGGTCCACTGACCGAAGTACCGCCACGTCAGCGAGTCGGGGCCCAGCGGCAGCGGCGGTGCGTCGTAGCCGCCGGAGGTCACCGGACAGCCCGCAGCCAGCGAGAAAGCGTCGTCCTGCCCTCCCGAGGGGTGGCGCTCCCGGGACACGGGGCACGTTTCAGACGTATCTTGAGTCACTGGTGTACTTCCGTCCGGAGGTAGCAGGATTTCTGACTACGGGCGTTGTCATAGCGAGCTTAGGAGGGATGTGCCTTCGGGTCAAAGACGGGGCCGATGGTCGGGCGTGCCGTTGCAGGACCGTCAGGTGCTTCGCCGCGACGAACTCATCGCCGCGGGAGTGGAGCTTCTCGGTGCCGCCGAGGGCTCGTCCCTCACTGTCCGCGCCGTATGCCGGGCGGCCGGGTTGACCGAGCGCTACTTCTACGAAAGTTTCACCGACCGCGACGAATTCGTCCGCGCCGTGTACGACGACGTCTGCGCCAAAGCCATGTCCACTTTGACCTCGGCCGAAACCCCGCGCGACGCCGTCGAGCGGTTCGTCGCCTTGATGGTCGACGACCCGACCCGGGGCCGGGTGCTGCTGCTCGCGCCGGCCAGCGAACCGGTGCTGACGCGGTCGGGCGCCGAGTGGATGCCGAGCTTCATCGAGCTACTGCAGCGCAAACTCACCCGCATCACCGATCCCGAACGCGCGGCGATGACCGCCACCGGGCTGATCGGGGCCCTGACCGCGCTGTTCACCGCCTACCTCAACGGCAGGCTGGCCGCCACGCGAGAGCACTTCATCGACTACTGCGTCGAGATGCTGCTCGGCCGGGTGTCGAGCTACTAGACCGGCCTACTCGTCGGGCGTGACCGGTGCTTCCAGCTCTTCCTGCTCCTCGTTGGCGGCTTCCTCTTCGGCCTTGGACTTGGCCTCCCGACCGAGCGGATTGGCAACCGACGCACCGGGATTCGTCGCCGTCGCATAACCTCCCGCACAGTTCAGCGCGAGGTGAACCTGGCTGCCTGAAGCGTCGATGCGAAGAAACGACGCGTCCCAGGCGTTGGTGACGATGCAGTCGCCTTGATCGAGTTTGTCCCCCACGCGGGCGGCGACGACCGCCGTGCTGCCCTCCTCCTCGATCGCCGAGACCGCGTCGGAGTAGGTCTGGCCCACGACGTCCGGTGCGGCTGCTGCCATCGCCGTGCCGAACAGCGCCATCGCCGACATCGCGGCGCCGACCGCGCCGATCCCCAACATTCGCATTCGCATCGTCTGCTCGCCTCCCTGAGTGTGCTCCGGGGCGGCGCTGACGCGCAGCCGTCTACCCCGGGGCGTGGATTCCACGCCACCCTCACGGGGCGGTGTGAACGTAGCGATGCGTCGAGGTTGACGGCGGGTGAAAACCGTTGCGGACTATGAAGAGTGCGTTAATTGTCTGGCGTGACGGGCGATTCCAGCTCGCTCAGTTCCTGCTTGGCAGCTTCCTGCTCGGCCTTGGACTTGGCCGCTCGCCCGAGCGGATTGGCAACGGAGGCACCGGGATTGGTGGCGGTCGCGTATTCGCCGGCGCAGTTCAGCGCGACAGACATTTCGTTCGAGTCGGCCTCGCTGATCCGCAGGAACGATGAGTCCCAGATGTTGGTGACGATGCAATCGCCGAGGTCGAGCTTGTCGCCGACCCGGGAGGCGACCACTGCCGTCCCGCCGGCGTTCTCGATCTGTTCCTGAGCGTCGGAATACTTCATGCCCACGACGCTGGGAGCGGCCGAGGCAACACCCGAACCCAAGACGACAGCCGACGCCGCAAGGCTCATCGCCGACATGAAGCCGATGGAGAGGATCTTCTTCACGTGCCCCAACCTCCGTGTCCAGGCGATGACCGCCGTGTAAAAGCTGGTGGCAGTCTATTGCGGTTCGGTATACACCGCCACCGGAGCAAGCGCCGGTTGTGGAGGTCGGACGGGCGAGAACTCAGTTGTCCGGCGTGACGGGTGCGGCCAGTTCCTGCTCTTCCAACATCGCCGCCTCGCGCGCGGCTTTCGCCTGCTGACGTTGCTGCGCGGCCTTGGCGTCGCGGCCGACGGGGCTCATCGCGGAGTTGCCCGGCGCGCCGGGCGCGGCGACCGCGGCATTGCAGTTCAGGGCCACCATGACATCGCTGTTGGAGACCGGGCGCCCCCGCGAGTTCGGGCGGCGAACAGCGGCATCCCACGCGTTCGTCACCAGGCAGTTGCCTTCGTCGGCGCTGCTCCCGACCCGCGTTGCGACCACGGCGTTGCCGCCGTACTGCTGGATGATCTTCTTGGCGTCCTTATAGGGGCGGTCGACGACGTCGGGCACCGCGGCGGCCTGGCCCGCTCCCATGAGCGCGGTACCCGCCGCTACCGCGGCGACGGCCGCGCCTGCCCACAGATGCCGCAACTTGAGCAACGCCCGTCCTCCGTGTCTCCGGTGATGCCGAATTCAGGGCGTAAGTGTTTGCCCGACGGGGATACTACATCGACGGATGCGTCTCATGAGGCGGTTGTGACACTGTTGCGCGGAACTTGATGTCACCGGGGGACACAGATATATTGAGTGCAACCAACGGGTACAGATATCTAATGGGTGGGGCTCTCGCACGCGAGAAGGAGTAAGGATCAATGCACGAGAATTTGACTGACCTACATCTGCTGCATGAGCTCGAACCTGTCGTCGAGAAGTACCTGAACCGGCACTTGTCGATGCGCAAGGACTGGAATCCGCACGACTACATCCCGTGGTCGGACGGCAAGAACTACTACGCACTTGGCGGCCAGGATTGGGACCCCGAGCAGTCGCAACTGTCGGAAGTCGCCCAGGTGGCGATGATCCAGAACCTGCTGACCGAGGACAACCTGCCGTCGTATCACCGCGAGATCGCGATGAACATGGGCATGGACGGCGCATGGGGCCAGTGGGTCAACCGGTGGACCGCCGAGGAGAACCGGCACGGCATCGCACTGCGCGACTACCTCGTCGTCACCCGGTCGGTCGACCCCGTGCAGCTGGAACAGCTGCGCGTCGAGCAGGTCACCCGAGGCTTCTCCCCGGGCCAGAACCAGCAGGGCGACCTCTTCGCGGAGAGCCTCTTCGACTCGGTCATCTACGTGACCTTCCAGGAGTTGGCGACCCGCGTCTCGCACCGCAACACCGGCAAGGCGTGCAACGAGACCGTGGCTGACCAGCTGCTGGCTCGGGTGTCGGCCGATGAGAACCTGCACATGATCTTCTACCGGGACGTCTCCGAAGCCGGCTTCGACATCGCGCCCGACCAGGCGATGCACTGTCTTCACCGCGTGCTGCGCAACTTCAAGATGCCCGGTTACACGGTTCCCGAGTTCCGCCGCAAGGCCGTCATCATCGCCGTCGGCGGTGTCTACGATCCGCGTATCCACCTCGACGATGTGGTGATGCCGGTGCTCAAGAAGTGGCGGATCTTCGAACGCGAAGACTTCACCGGTGAGGCCGCGCGCATGCGCGACGACCTCGGTGTGCTGGTCGAGGAGCTGGAGGAGGCCTCGCAGAAGTTCGAGGAATCCAAGCAGCGTCGCCTCGAGCGCGAGGCGCGCAAGGCCGAGAAGCTCTCCGCGAAGAAGGTTCTGGCCGCCTCGCCCTCATGACGGTCCTGGCCGACGAGCGCGAACTGCTGATCGGCCCGATAGGGCTCCGCAGCCCGGTCGTACTGGCGCCGATGGCCGGTGTGACCAACGTCGCGTTCCGCACCCTGTGCCGCGAACTCGAGCTGGCCAAAGCGGGCACGGTCAGCGGCTTGTACGTGTGCGAGATGGTCACAGCGCGAGCTCTGGTCGAGCGGCATCCGGGAACCATGCACATGGTGACGTTCGCGCCCGACGAGACCCCGCGTTCGCTGCAGCTGTACTCGGTCGATCCTCAGAACACCTACGCCGCGGCGAAGATGATCGTCGACGAAGGTCTGGCCGACCACATCGACATGAACTTCGGCTGCCCGGTGCCCAAGGTCACCCGGCGCGGCGGGGGTGCTGCCCTGCCGTACAAGCGCAGGCTGTTCGGGCAGATCGTCGCCGCGGCGGTCCGCGCGACCGAGGGCACCGAGGTCCCCGTGACGGTGAAGTTCCGCATCGGGATCGACGACGGGCACCGCACCCATCTGGACGCCGGCAGGATCGCCGCCGAGGAGGGCGCCGCAGCGGTGGCCCTGCACGCGCGGACCGCGGCTCAGCGCTACTCCGGCAAGGCGGACTGGGATCAGATCGCGGCGCTCAAAGCGCACGTCACGGGCGTACCCGTGCTGGGCAACGGCGACATCTTCGAAGCCTCCGACGCGCTGGCGATGATGTCGGCCACCGGATGTGACGGTGTGGTGATCGGTCGCGGCTGTCTGGGCAGGCCCTGGTTGTTCGCCGAACTGTCGGCCGCGTTCACGGGGCGTCCCGCACCCCCACCGCCCACGCTCGGCGAGGTGGCGTCGATCATCGTGCGTCACGGTGAATTGTTGGCAGCCCATTTCGGTGAGGACAAGGGCATGCGCGACATCCGCAAGCATGTCGCCTGGTACCTGCACGGATTCCCCGCCGGCGCCGACCTGCGACGGGCGTTGGCGCTGGTCAAATCCCTTTCCGAGCTCGAGGAACTGCTCAGTAGGCTCGATGCCGACGTGCCATTCCCCGACGCCGCAACCGGTCCACGCGGCCGCCAGGGTTCTGCTGCCTCGGTGGCATTGCCCGAGGGCTGGCTGGCCGATCCCGACGACTGCACGGTGCCCGCCGGTGCCGAGGTCATGCACTCCGGTGGGTAGCCGTCTCCCAGTCGTCTCCGTCCTGAGACGACTCTGACATCACATCTCTCAGGATGTCTCAGTACGATATGAGTCTCGTTCGTAATGCGCTCCCGTCGCGGAGTCACCCAAGTGCCGTTGCAATGGCGCGCGGTGCCGTGTTCGCCCCTGAGCTGCACATGTCGAGAGTCGGAGGCCGGTAGGACATGAGTGACGGCGATAACGCCACTCCTGGCCCTCCCGACCCCACCGACGGTGACAACCGGTGGCTCACCCGCAGCCAACGGCCCGCGCCGGGCGCTGCGCCCTGGGAGCGTGCGGACCTTCCTCGCCGGCAGGAGCCGTCGGAGGCCGAAGCTGCCGAACCCGAGTCCACGGGTAACCACACCGACGGCGTGACCGTCGCCGACCTCATCGCCAAGTTGTCCGGTGACGGCGCGGTGCCCCCCGAACTGCGGCGTCGGCGCCGCCGCGCACCAGAGCCTCCCGAGCCGCCGGCACCGCCCACCGAGATCATCGCGGCGGTGCCCGACGCACCGGCGGGGCCGGACTCACCGGATGACCCCGGCGAACCAGCCGGACTGTACGAATCGGAGCCGTCCGCTTCCAGCGAGGACAACGACTGCGACACGGAGATCCTGCCAGTCGTCCGCGCCGGTGCGGAGCTGCCCGACCTCGCTCTCATTCGCAGGCCCAGCCGGGTGCCCGCGGCGCATGCGGCCACCGCCGGCAGGCCGGCGAAGCCCCGCAAGCGTCGGCGCCGCACGCTCATCGCCGGACGCGCGATCGCCGCGCTGATCGCCGTGCTCGCACTCGCGATGACCGGCGGGGCATGGCAGTGGCAGTCGGCGAAGAACAACATGATGAACCGGATCTCCGCGCTGGACCCCGATTCTCGCGACATCCTGGACCCCAACGCGCAATTCGGTGACGAGAACTTCCTGATCGTCGGTGTCGATAGCCGGCTCGGCGAGAACAGCGACATGGGCGCGGGCACCACCGAGGACGCCGCGGGCGCGCGCTCGGACACCGTCATGCTGGTGAACATTCCGGCGAACCGGGAACGTGTTGTGGCGGTGTCGTTTCCGCGGGACCTCGCGATCGAGCCGATGAAGTGCGAGCCGTGGGATCCCAAGACCGGCAACTACGGTCCGATCACCGACTCCGAGTCGCCGATGTACGGCGCCGAGGAGGTCTACACCGAGTACAAGCTGAACTCGGCGTACGCCGTCGGCGGCCCCAAGTGCCTGGTCAAGGTCATCCAGAAGATGTCCGGCCTTTCGATAAACCGTTTCATGGCAGTCGATTTCGCGGGGTTCTCGAAGATGGTGGACGCCCTCGGTGGAGTCGAGGTGTGTAGCACCACGCCGCTCGAAGACTACGAGCTCGGAACGGTGCTTCCCCACGCGGGTCGGCAGATGGTCGACGGACACACGGCTCTTCAGTACGTGCGCGCCCGCCAGGTGACCACCGAGACCAATGGCGACTATGGGCGGATCAAACGCCAGCAGCTGTTCTTGTCGTCGCTGATGCGCTCGATGATCTCCAAAGAGGTGTTCTTCTCGCTGTCCAAGCTCAACAACGTGGTCAACATGTTCATCAACGACAGCTATGTCGACAACATGGACACCAAGGACCTCGTGACGCTCGGCCAGTCGATCCAGGGCATCGCCGCCGGCCGGATCACGTTCTTGACTGTGCCGACGACGGGCTACATGGACGAGTACGGCAACGAGCACCTGCGGGAGGAGGACACCCGGGCGATCTTCGACGCGATCATCAACGACGATCCGCTGCCTGAGGAGAAGAACGCCGACAACACCCCGGTGCCCGGGACGCCCGAGTCGTCGACCCGCGCCCAGCCCGAGTCGGCCGCGCCGACCCATGACGCCGCGCCGTCGGGTGAGCTCGTGGACGCGATCACCACCGATCCGGCCGACATCACGGTCCAGGTATCGAACTCCACCGGGGAGAACGGTCTCGCCGCGACGGCGGCGAGCGAACTGCAGACCCACGGTTTCAACGTCACCTCCCCCGACGACTACCCGGGTCCGCTGGATTCGACGACGGTGTTCTTCTCACCGGGCAACGAAGAGGCGGCGGCCACGGTGGCGTCCTCCTTCGCCAACGCCAAGGTGGAGCGAACGACGGGGATGGGTGACACCGTGCGCGTGGTGTTGGGCAGCGACTTCCACACCGTCACCCCGCCGTCACCGAGCGGCTCCCCGGTCCAGGTGCACGTCGTTCGCGGGTCCAAGAGCACCCCGACGCAGCTCCCGGAGGATCTCGCGGTCACGAACGCAGCCGACACCAGCTGCGAGTAATCGCGCCGGTCACGGCGTTTCAGCAGGTGGGGTTCACCTTTCGTTCACCGCTCGCTTCATGCCGTTTCGGTCGCGATGCCCGTAGGGTGGAGACATGCGTACTGCGTATCACGAGCAGTTGGAGGCTCTGACCACCCAGCTCGGAGAGATGTGCGGGCTGGCGGGCGCGGCGATGGAGCGCGCCACCCAGGCCCTGCTGCAAGCCGATCTCGTGCTGGCCGAACAGGTCATCACCGACCACGAACAGATCGCCCAGATGAGCGCACGGGCCGAGGAGTCGGCGTTCGTGCTGCTCGCCTTGCAGGCGCCGGTGGCGGGCGACCTTCGGGCCATCGTCGGTTCGATCCAGATCGTCGCCGACGTGGACCGTATGGGTGCCCTCGCGCTGCACGTCGCCAAGATCGCCCGTCGCCGCCACCCCCAGCATGCGCTGCCCGAAGAGGTGAACGGATACTTCGCCGAGATGGGCCGTCTCGCGGTGGAATTGGGCAACAGCGCCCAGGAGGTCCTGGTGACCCGCGACCCCGAGAAGGCCGCGCGCATCGGAGAAGAAGACGATGCGATGGACGACCTGCACCGCCACTTGTTCACGGTGTTGATGGATCGGGAGTGGAAGCACGGCGTGGCGGCCGCAGTGGATGTGACCCTGCTCGGTCGCTTCTACGAGCGGTTCGCCGACCACGCCGTCGAAGTCGCCCGGCGGGTGATCTTCCAGGTCACCGGTAAGCACCCCACCGAAGTGGATATGCCCGCGTCGCGGTGACGCGGGCGTTCGGGCGGCTCAGCCGAAGCGCCCTGAGATGTAGTCCTCGGTCGCCTTCTGGGACGGGTTCGAGAAGATCTTCTCGGTGTCGTCGATCTCGATGAGCCGGCCGGGCTTACCTGTGGCCTCGAGGTTGAAGAACGCGGTCTGATCGCTCACCCGTGCCGCCTGTTGCATGTTGTGCGTGACGATGACGATCGTGAACTCCTGCTTGAGCGTGGCGATCAGATCCTCGATCGCCAGCGTCGAGATCGGGTCGAGTGCCGAGCACGGCTCGTCCATCAGCAGCACGTCAGGCTCAACGGCGATCGCGCGAGCGATGCACAGCCGCTGCTGCTGCCCACCGGACAGTCCGCCGCCGGGCTTGTCCAACCGGTCCTTGACCTCGTTCCACAGGTTGGCGCCGCGCAGCGACCGCTCGGCCACCTCGTCCAGTGTCTTCTTGTTGCGCACGCCTTGAAGCTTGAGTCCGGCGACCACGTTGTCGCGAATCGACATGGTGGGGAAGGGGTTTGGCCGCTGGAACACCATGCCGATGGTCTTGCGCACACCGACCGGGTCGACTCCCGCGCCGTAGATGTTCTCACCGTCGAGCAGCACCGAGCCCTCGACGCGCGCACCCGGGATGACCTCGTGCATGCGATTCAGTGTCCGCAGCACAGTGGATTTACCGCAGCCCGACGGGCCGATGAAGGCGGTCACGTTGCGGGGCGGCACCGCCAGCGAGACATCGGCCACGGCGTGAAACGCGCCGTAGAAGATGTTGACGTCCTTGAGATCTAAGCGCTTGGCCATCGAAATCTCCTAAACCTTTTTGGGGGCGAAGACCTTCGCGAGGAATCGCGCCCCGACGTTGAGTAAGGCGATCAGCAGGATCAAGGTCAGGGCGGCGCCCCACAACCGATCCGTGGGGACGGGATTCGCACCCGCACCCGCCGAGGTCTGGTCGTACATCATGCCGGGCAGCGAGCCCATGAAGCCGTCGAACATGTCGAAGTTCATCGCCTGCGAGTAGCCGACGAGGACCAGCAGCGGTGCGGTCTCACCCATGACGCGCGCCAGCGCCAACATGACTCCCGTGACGATGCCGGATAGTGCGGTTGGAATCACAATGCGGACAATGGTTTTCCACTTCGGCACGCCGAGGGCATAGCTAGCCTCACGCAGGTCCATCGGCACGATACGCAGCATCTCCTCGGTCGCGCGCACGATGACCGGGATCATCAGCAGCACCAGGGACAGCGACACCGCGAAGCCGGACCGCGGGAAGCCGAACGTCGCCACCCACAGTGCGTAGATGAACAGCGCTGCGACGATCGACGGTACGCCGGTGAGGATGTCGACCATGAACGTGGTCACCTTGCCGAATCGTGTTCCGCCGCCGTACTCGACGAGATAAATCCCGACAAACACACCGATCGGAATGGAGATGGCTGCACACACCAAACCCTGCAGCAGCGTGCCCACGATGGCGTGGTACGCCCCTCCGCCCGCCTGGAACGCCGTCATACCCGCTTGTGAGTGCCAGAACCACTGCGGCGAGGTCAGCGAGTTGAAACCCTTGACGACCACCGAGTAAAGCACCCACAGCAGGGGAACCAGGGCGATCAGAACGCTCAGTGTGACCAGAATCGTCGCGACGTTGTTGGTCATCTTGCGGCGAAGGCTCACCCCTTGGAAGGTGGTCGCCTTGACCGGCCGGTCCAGTGTCGACGTCACTTTGCACCCTTCCCGGCGACCGCCGCACGTGCCAGCGAGTTCACCACGAACGTCAGCACGAACAGCACCAGGCCGGCGGCGATATAGGCGCCCGCCTTGTACTGGTCGTTGAATTCGCTTGCGGTGGCTGCGATCAGGCTCGCAAAGGTGTAGCCACCGTCAAACAGCGACCACCCGAACGCCTGCTGTGTTCCGCGCAGGATGATCAGCAGCGCGATGGTCTCGCCCAGCGCACGGCCGAGGCCGAGCATCGCCCCGCTGATGTAACCGGACATGCCGAACGGCAGTACGGTCGTGCGCACCACTTCCCAGCGGGTGGCACCCAGGGCCAGCGCCGCCTCGATCTGGCCCCGCGGTGTCTGGATGAACACCTCGCGCGTGACCGCGGTGATGATCGGAAGGATCATCACCGCCAGCACGATTCCCGCCGTGAAGATCGTCCCGCCGCCTGCCACCGACGCCGTCCCGGTCTTGAAGAGGAACAGCCAGCCGACGTTCTCGTTCAGCCACAACGCAACCGGCTTCAGCACCGGGGCCAGGACGTAGAGCCCCCACACGCCGTAGATGATCGACGGCACCGCGGCCAACAGGTCGACCATGTACGCCAGCGGACCCGCGACCCGACGCGGCGCGTACTGGGTCAGAAAGATCGCGATGCCAAGGGCCACAGGCATCGCCAGAACGAGCGCGAACACCGACACGAATACCGTCACCTGTAGCAGATCGAGGATGCCGAAATGCATCGCCGACGTGTCGGTGGTCTTCCAAGTGCCGCCGTAGAGGAAGAAGTTCTCCTCGTTGCGCGCCAACGCCGGGATCGCCCGCCACAGCAGGAACGCCCCGATGGCCGCGATCAGTGCGACGATGAAGGCGCCCGAGCCCTCCGCCAGCCCGCGGAAGATCCGGTCGCCGACACGCTCTTTGGCGTTCCTCGACGGGTTGCTGCTTATCGGGGTCGGCTCGGGAAAGGGTGAAGCGAGCGCTTCACCCGATCCCGCGTCGGACGGATTGGGGATTGTCACCTCGAGCCTATCGGTCATCGGTCCCAGGACCCATCCTCACCGTATCCTCGGCCGTGCGCCACGAAACTAGGCAATCGCGTCGATGGATGTCAGGAGTCGTTGTTTGAAGCGGTCCGGCAGCGGCACATAGCCCGCGGGCGAAAGGTTCTGCTGACCGTCGTTCGCCGAGATCGTCAGGAACGACTTGACCGCCGCAGCGGTTTCGGGGTCGTAGCCCTTCGAGCAGACGATCTCGTACGTGGCGAGCACCAAGGGGTAGGCGCCGGGCTCCTTCGTCCCGTACAACGAGTTCAAGTCGAGCGTCAGGTCGTTGCCTTCCGCGACGAACGTCGCAACGTCGATCGCCTTCTTGGCAGACTCATCGGTCAGCTCGACCGCGCCTGCGCCACTGTCGATTTGGGCGAACGGCACCCCACCCTGTTCGGCGAAGCCCTTCTCCACGTAGCCGATCGATCCGCCGGTCGCCTGCACGGCCTGCACGACGCCTGCCGACTTCTGGGCGCCTTCGCCGGCACCGCCCTGGAACTCGCTGCCAGCACCCTTGGTCCAACTCTGGGGGGCGGCGGTGGCGAGGTACTTCTGGAAGTTGTCGGTGGTGCCCGAGGAGTCCGACCGGTAGATCGGCGTGATGTCGCTGTCTGGCAGGTTGGTTCCGTCGTTGAGCGCAGCGATCGCGGGATCGTTCCACTTGGTGATCTGTCCCTGGAAGATCTTCGCGAGCAGGTCGGCGTTGAGAATCAGCTTGTCGACGCCTTCGATGTTGTAGGCCAACGCGACTGGGCCGAAGACCAGCGGAAGGTTCCATGCCGGGTTGCCGTCGCAGCGCTGCGCGGCCTGCTGGACCTGATCGCCCGACAGAGCCGAATCCGATCCCGCGAAATCGACCTGACCGGCGATGAACTGCTCGCGTCCGGCGCCGGATCCGGTGGGGTTGTACGACAGGTTCTTACCCGGGCAGTGCTGGCCCCAGACCTTGTTGAACTCGGCGATCGCGTTCTGTTGAGCCGTCGAACCTTCGGCCGTGACGGAGTTCTTGCCGCCGCACTCGACCGATGACGCCGCCCCGTCACCGCCCGTGGTCGCAGTGGTCCCGGCGTTGTTGTCGCTGCCACACGCCGACAAGGTCAACGCCACGATCGCGGCCACCGAGAACGTGGTCAGCAGCGGGCTGCAGGTGGTCTTGCCAAGGTTGAACTTCACGAATCCCACTTTCGAATCGGACGGCTTGAACTCCCTGGCAACGTATGCGGCGCCGGTGGACGAATCGCGGATGACAGGTGAACGGGCGGTGAACACGTTCAGTTAGTTGGCCGTGCTTTCCCAGCTAGCGGTCGGCACGCTGCGCATAAGCGGCATCGACGGAGAACACCGTGAAGCCGAGCCTTCGGTAGGTGTTCACCGCCGCGGAGTTATCTGCTTCCACGTAAAGCATCACGGCGGAATCCGCACTCCCCGACAGTCGCTCGGCGAGGTGATGGAGACCGGTCAGGGTCAGCACTGCGCCGAGGCCGCGACCCTGGGCCGCTGGATCGACGCCGACGACATAGACCTCGCCGAGGTCGGCGTCGTGGATTTTCGTCCAGTGAAATCCGAGCAACTCATCGGTGTCCTCATCGACGGCCAGGAACAAACCGTCGGGGTCGAACCACGGTTCGCCACGGCGCTCGTCGATGTCCGCCTCGGTCCATCCACCCTGCTCGGGATGCCAGACGAAGGCCGCGTTGTTGACGCGCAGCAACGCGGCGTCGTCTGCCGGGCCTGAGTAGGTGGTGATGCGGACACCGTCGGGTGTCGGTGTCGGAGGCAGATCGGTCAGCGGACGCCGCATCTGCAGGAGTTCGCGCACCACCGTCAGCCCGAGCGAGGCGGCGGTCGCGCGTGCCGCCTCCAGGTTGCCGTGCGCCCACACGCGGGCGTCGTCGCCGCCCTCGGCGAGGCCCGCCCGCACCAGCGCCGCGCCGATCCCGCGACGTCGCGAGCGCGGGTGCACGACCGCTTCGGCCATCACCGACTCATCGTCCCCGGCGAGGTTCAGATAGCCGACGATGTCCTCGTCGTCGCGGGCCACCAGGTGGCGGGTGCGGTCGTGCGGCAGTTCCCGCAGCACCTGCTCGCCGACCGGGGCGACGCCGTCCGCGGAGGTGGCGGCCTCGATCAGTTCATGGATGCGACGCTGCTCGTCGCCGGAGAGTTCGGTGCGCCAGAGAAGTTCCGTCACGGGCTTCGCAGCGGGTCGGCCAACGCTTCGGCGATACCGTCCGGCGTCTCGAGGTCCACGCCGTCGATGTCGTCGGGGACCGCGGCTTCGGGGGCGGACGCGCGCCCGCGAGCCGGTCGGACCGCCTTGTAGCCGACGTTGCGCACCGTGCCGATCAGCGATTCGTACTCGGGACCGAGCTTGGCGCGCAACCGTCGCACGTGCACATCCACCGTGCGGGTGCCGCCGAAGAAGTCGTAACCCCAGACCTCCTGCAACAGCTGCGCGCGGGTGAAGACCCGGCCGGCGTGCTGGGCCAGGTACTTGAGCAGCTCGAATTCCTTGTAGGTCAGGTCGAGGGGGCGACCGCGAAGGCGGGCGGTGTAGGTGCCCTCGTCGATCACCAGTTCGCCGAGGCTGATCTTGCCGACGTTCTCCTGGTTGGCCACTCCGCCGCGGCGTCCGACGAGCAGCCGCAGCCGCGCATCGATCTCGGCGGGCCCGGTGCTGGGCAGCAGGATCTCGTCAAGACCCCACTCGACGTTGACGGCCACCAGACCGCCTTCGTTGACGACGGCCACCACCGGCACCGAGGTGCCGGTCGTGCCCAGGAGCCTGCACAACCCGCGAGCCGCGGCGAGGTCGGTACGTGCGTCGACGATCGCGACGTCGGCGCTGCCCGCCTCCAGAAGCGACGACACCTCGGTCGGCGCGGTGCGCACCGTGTGAGCGAGAAGCGACAGCGACGGCAGCACCGCCTCAGGGTGTGGGTCGACTGTCAATAGCAGTAGATCCAACTGGCCCTCCAACAGCCATAGGGACCTCGCCTGGACATCTTTGTCGGTCGGTGACTTCCCAGATTCATGCTCGACATGCGCCCGTTACCGGGGCGATGGTTTTCTAACGATAGCGTGCAACCCGCTCTTCAGCTGCGTCGAACGAAGCGTTGAGCCCGCCGTGGGCCAGAATGTGCGGGTGCGCAAGCTGGTGCTCGGGGTGTTGGCGACGGTGCTGGCGGTCGCCCTGTGCGCCGTCGGAGCCGATTTCGGAGCGGCGATCTACGCCGAATATCGGCTGGCCAGAAGCGTGCGCACCGCCGCTGACCTGCAACACGACCCGTCGGTGGCGATCCTCGGGTTCCCGTTCACCACCCAGGCGGCCGACCGTCATTACGACGAGGTCGAGATCAGGGCGAACGGCGTCGGCAACCGGGTGGTCGGCAAGGCGTCGTTGGAGGCGACGCTGCACGACATCGATCTGCCGGGCGATTCGTGGCTCGTCGAACCCGACGCCACGCTGCGGGTCGGCAAGGCCGAGAGCCGCATCATCATCGACTCGACGCATCTGGGCCGGTTCATGGACATCCCGGATCTGCTGGTCGAGGCGCCGACGGGAGAGAGCAACGACGCCACGGGCGGCACCACCGAATCGGGTATCTCCAGTAACAAGGGCGTGGTGTTCACGGGAACGCCGACGAAAGCCGACTTCCACGAGAGGGTGAGCATCGCGGTGGACCTCGAGGTCGCCGGACCGGACCAGACGACGTTGGTGATGACGGCCACCGGCGTGCTGACCGGCCCCGGCACGGCCGATCAGGAGGTGCCCGACGACAAGGAGGACGCCGTGCTGGCCGCGTTCACCGCGAGCCTGCCCGGACAGAAGTTGCCGTTCGCGCTGGCGCCGACCGCGCAGGGTGCCCGAGGCTCGGACATCATCATCGAGGGCATCGCCGAGGGAGTATCCGTCGCGCTCACCGAGTTCCATCTGTCATGAACTCTTCCTGGGTCTTGGCGATCACCGTGCTCATCGCGGCGCTCGGCGTGGCTTTCGTGATCGGGCGGCTGCTCACGCTTCGAGCGGGCTTGCGCGCGGCGAGTGAGGACGCGGCCAACGTCGACACCAGCGACCTCGGGCTGTCGACGACCGGACCGACGGTCGTGCACTTCTCTGCCGAGTGGTGCGGGCCGTGCGCTGCGGTGCGCACGGTGGTCGACGCGGTCTGTGCCGAGCTACCCGCGGTCGCCCACATCGAGATCGACATCGACGCCAACCCGGAGGCGGCGCGGCGTCTTTCGGTGCTCTCGCTTCCCACCACCATCCTGTTCGACAGGGACGGTCGGCCCCGCTATCGGACTCACGGTGTCCCCAAGGCCGCTGACCTGCGCTCGGCTCTGGAACCGCTGTTGGCTTGATCACCGTGTCGATTGGTAAGCTGTCCGGCGTGTCCGCCCGCCTCGAGCCGATGCTCACCAAGCGCCGCGCAGTCGATCTGTGCCGCGTTGCGGGTTCTTGCTGTTGTTGTCGCAGCTGCTGAGTAGCCGCGCCCTTCTTCGCGCCGCACTCGGGAGCGACCCCTGTGGTCCTTCCCAGCCCAGTCCAGCCCATGACCGCAACAGGAGCGCACGAATGCCAACGACAGATATGTCGACAACACGAAGCCGGACATCTGACCAGGTGGACGTGCGCGGGCCGCGGTTCGCCGCCTGGATCACGACCGTCGTGCTGGTGGCAACTCTGCTGCTGTGGCCGGTGAGTCCGGTGGCCTCGGCGGTCGTGCTGGGCCTGCAGGCGGCGGTGTTCGCCGTCGGGGCATGGCGGGGGCCGCGTTCATATCCCTACGGCCTGATCTTCGCTCGGCTCGTGGCCCCGCGGCTGGGATCCGTGAGCGAGAAGGAGCCGGTGGCGCCGCTGATGTTCGCGCAGTTCGTCGGGCTGGTCTTCGCGGTGGCCGGCGCCGTCGGGTTCGCGACCGGCCTCGGGCTGCTCGGTCTCATCGCCACCGGCCTTGCGCTGGTGGCGGCGTTCCTCAATGCGGCCTTCGGCATCTGCCTGGGTTGTCAGCTCTACCCGCTCGTCGCGCGCGTTCGAAAGAACACAAGCGCACCGTCACCCGCATAGAACTTCAAACCTGAAGCAACCGAAAGGATTTCCTCTATGGCACGCTCCGACGTCCTGGTCACGGCCGACTGGGCCGAGAGCAATCTCAACGCACCGAACATCGTGTTCGTCGAGGTCGACGAAGACACCAGCGCCTACGACGACGGCCACATCGAGGGCGCGGTCAAGATCGACTGGAAGACCGACCTCCAAGACCCGGTGCGTCGCGATTTCGTTGACCAGGAACAGTTTTCGAAACTGCTGAGCGAGCGCGGCATCTCGAACGACGACACCGTGGTCCTGTACGGCGGCAACAACAACTGGTTCGCCGCGTACGCCTACTGGTACTTCAAGCTGTACGGGCACCAGGACGTCAAGCTGCTCGACGGCGGCCGCAAGAAGTGGGAGCTCGACGGACGTCCGCTGTCCACCGAGGTGGTCAAGCGACCCGCGACCAGCTACACCGCCAAGGCCCCCGACAACAGCATCCGCGCCTTCCGCGACGAGGTGATCGCGGCGATCGACAGCAAGAACCTCGTCGACGTGCGCTCCCCCGACGAGTTCTCCGGCAAGATCCTGGCTCCTGCGCACCTGCCCCAGGAGCAGAGCCAGCGACCCGGGCATATCCCCGGCGCCATCAATGTTCCGTGGAGCAAGGCGGCCAACGACGACGGCACCTTCAAATCCGATGAGGCGCTGGAGAAGCTGTACGCCGAGGCCGGGCTGGACGGCGAGAAGGAGACCATCGCTTACTGCCGAATCGGTGAGCGCTCGTCGCACACCTGGTTCGTGCTGCAGGAACTGCTCGGACACAAGAACGTCAAGAACTACGACGGCAGTTGGACCGAATACGGCTCCCTGGTGGGGGCCCCGATCGAGTTGGGAAATTGATATGTGCTCTGCCCCGAAACAAGGCCTGACGTTGCCCGCCAGCGTCGACTTGGAGAAGGAGACGGTGATCACCGGCCGCGTCGTTGACGGGTCGGGACAGGCCGTCGGCGGCGCGTTCGTGCGCCTTCTGGACAGCTCTGACGAGTTCACCGCCGAGGTGGTCGCGTCGGCCACCGGCGATTTTCGGTTCTTCGCCGCGCCTGGCACGTGGACGCTGCGTGCGCTGTCGAAGGTCGGCAACGGTGACGCCGTCGTCGCGCCCTCCGGCGCGGGCATCCACGAGGTCGACGTCAAGGTCGCCTGAGCGTTTCAGCTCGAAACTGAACTTGTGTGCGAAGATCCGCGCGGACCCCGCACACAAGTTCAGTTTCGGCGCACGAGGCCAGGCGGAGGCTGGTGCACTCTGCCTTCGACCGCCCACTAGACTCGTGCCCGTGGTGCTGTTCTTCGAACTCCTGCTCGTAGCCGCGACCCTGGTGATCACCTGGTTCGCGTTGTACGCGGTGTACCGGCTGATCACCGACGAGTCGTGACGTCCGGAGACGACGCAGTAGCGGCCGCCGCAGAACGAGCGAAAACGACCGCCGCGCGCAACATCCCGGCTTTCGGCGATCTTCCCGCACCTGCCGACACCGCCAATCTCCGCGAGGGCGCGAACCTCGACGACGCGCTGCTGGCGCTGCTGCCGCTCGTCGGTGTCTGGCGCGGCGAAGGCGAGGGCCGCGGCGCCGACGGTGACTACCGGTTCGGCCAGCAGATCGTGGCCTCCCATGACGGCAGCGACTACCTGATCTGGGAAGCGCGCTCGTGGCGCCTCAGCGAGTCGGGCGACTTCGAGGGGCACACGCTGCGCGAGTCCGGCTTCTGGCGCTTCGTCAACGATCCGGCCGACCCTTCTGAATCGCAGGCCATCGAACTGCTGCTGGCCCACTCCGCGGGCTATATCGAGCTGTTCTACGGCCGCCCCCTGTCCCAGTCGTCGTGGGAACTGGTCACCGATGCGTTGGCGCGCAGCAAGTCCGGGATGCTGGTCGGTGGCGCCAAACGGCTGTACGGCATCGTCGAGGGTGGTGATCTGGCCTACGTCGAGGAGCGCGTCGACGCCGACGGCGGCCTGGTCCCCCACCTGTCGGCCCGGCTGTCGAGGTTCGCCGGCTGATGCGCGCGAGCATGTTCTTCGCCGGCATCGCCGCGGCCGCAGCGCTCGCAGGTTGTGCGTCCGAACCACCGGGCGAGCAGCAGCCCACCACCTCACCAGCTCCGGCGCAGACCACCACGTCCGAAGCCCCCGTCCAGACCACCACGTCCGAGACCCCAGCCGGTCACGGTTCACTGGCGCAGTGTCTGAGCGACCACGGCGTACCCGCTGCGCCAGGACCTGCCGGCCCGCCACCCGGTGTCGACGCCGAGGCCTGGAACGAGGCCATGCAGGCGTGCGCCACGTTCGCGCCCGGGCCCGCCGGCTAAGCCAGTTGCGGGGCCTTACCCGCATCCGCCAACCATTCGCCGCGCAATTGCGCCAGCGTGCCGTCGTCGCGTAGCGAGTCCACGACCGAGGAGATGCACGCGGTCAACCCGCTGCGTTTGGCGAGCACCAAACCGAACTGCTCCGCGGCTTGGTCCCCTGCGGGCAGCTGGCCGACCATCATTCCGTCGCGCAACTCGCCGACGATCGCGAACGCGGTCGGCAGATCGGCGATCAACGCGTCGATCTCGCCGTCGGAGAGCGCGAGTTTCGCGTCGCCGTTGGTGTTGTACACCGTGACCGCGCTGCTCTTGCCGACTGCCAGCGCGGCGGTGTGGCTGGTGCTGCCGACCTGCGCTCCGAGCCGCAGCATTTTGAGGTCATCGAGACTTTTGACGCCGGCCGCAGGCGAACCCTTGACGGTGACGACGGCTTGGTTCACATCGAAGTACGGCGTCGAGAAGTCGACGGCGGCCCTGCGCTGTTCGGTGATGGAGAACTGGGTCAGGTTGGCGTCGAACGATTTCGCGCCCGCGGCGATGGCTTCTCCGAATGGCACCCGCACCCATCGCACGTCGGTCGCGGCGTAACCGAGCCGGTTCGCGATGGCGTACGCGAGCGCCGATTCGAAGCCTTCCCCGTTGGCCGGGTTGTCGCCCATGTACCACGGCGGGTACACCGGCCGATCGGTTCCGAAGGTGAAGATGCCCTTGTACAGGGTCGCCAGCTTGTCTTTATGACAGTCCCGCAGGCCCGGCGAGCTGTAGGGCTCAGCGGTGGGCGCACAGGCCGTCACGGCCGCGAGGGCGGTCAGCAGCACGCCGAGCTTCTTGACGATGCGCATGGGCCGCATCATCGCCCGGCGCACGTGGGAAGCGCGAGTCCAGGCGTGCAACGGTTCGCTACCGATTCGGCCATCAGATATGGGGCGGCCCCCGAGCCGTGTGTTCCTGGCGGACAAGACCGAGGGGCTCGGGGGCCGGGTGACTGCGGGGAATTCGCCAGCGCGCGCAGGACGCGAAGAGCCGTCAGCTCATTCCCCTGGCGCTGCTAGCTCGCAGCCACCTCACAAGTCCATAAGTCACTCAAAATTCCGGACCACCTCCTCTCCTGTGTACGAGCGACGCTACCCGCGCGTGCAAGAGGCGACAACCGGATTACGGGCCATTCAGCGCTCAGCGATCACACACGATCGCGGCGTCGACGAGTTCGGCGAACTCGGCCGCCAGCGGGCTAAGCGTCAGCGGTGTCCCGTCCAGGGTGTGCACCCGCGCGGCCAACGTGATGCTCGACACCAGCCAAACACCCTGTGCGGTATGCAGATCCGCTGGTCGCAGCGAGCGGTAGTCGCAGTCGTAGCCCTTGTCGCGGGCGACGTCGAACAGCGCCTGCTGCGTGGTGCCGCGCAGGATCGGAAACCACGGCGGTGGTGTGAAGAACGCGATATCGCCCGCACCGGGCTCGGACTCCGCGGCGATCACGACCGTCGAGCGCGGACCCTCGAGGATGAACCCGTCGGTGCCGACGAAGATCACGTCGCCCGCGCCGCTGCGTTCGGCATGTCGCAACGCGGCCATGTTCACCGCGTACGACAGCGTCTTGGCACCGGCGAGCAGCCACGGCATCTCATCCGCGCCGTCGGAGGCGAGTCCGCGCGCCAGCGTCAGCGCGGCAAGGCCGTTGCGGCGCACCTCGGTCACTCGCGCGGGTAACGACCCGACCGTCGCGAATGCCGTCGGGGGCGAACCGCCTTCCCGTCCCCTGCTGTACACCAGCCGCAGCACGCCCTCCTCGCCGGTCTGCGACGTCCATTGGGCCACGGCCGCGGACACCGCGGAGCGCCAGCGCGGCAGGTCGGGGTCGGGCAGGTCGATCATCCGCGCCGACTGGGTGAGCCGGGACAGGTGGGCTTCGAGCAGGCATGGCCGACCATCGCGGATCAGCAGTGTCTCGAAGACGCCGTCGCCGCGCACAGCCGCGAGGTCGTCGGCGTGCAGCAGCGGCGCCGCGGGGTCGTGCAGTCGCCCGTCAAGGGTCACCACGACCCCGGGTTCGCCAGCCATGGGCCCACAGCGTAGCCGTGGGCCGTCGCGCGCCGAACGTAGAGTTGACCTGTGACATCTTCTGGACCCGCCGTCCCTGCTCCCGACACCGGACCCGATGCAGGCGCCGTATGGCATTACGGCGATCCGCTGGGTGAACAACGCGCCGCCGCCGACGCCGCCGTCGTGGTGGACCGCTCGCATCGCGCCGTACTCACGCTCACGGGCGCTGACCGCAAGGCGTGGCTGCACAACCTCACCACCCAGCACGTCAGCGAGCTGCCCGACGGCGCGGTCACCGAGAATCTCAGCCTCGACGGGCAGGGCCGTGTCGAAGATCACTGGGTGCAGACCGAACTCGGCGACATCACCTATCTCGACACCGAACCGTCGCGCGGCGAGCCGCTGCTGGGCTACCTGCGCAAGATGGTGTTCTGGTCCGACGTCGCGGTCGAACCTGCCGATCTGGCGGTGTTGTCCCTGCTCGGGCCGCGGTTGGGTGATGGTGGGGTGCTCGGCGCGCTGGGTGTCGATTCGCTTCCCGCGCAGCAGACGGCTGTCGCGCTCACCGAGGGCGGCTTTCTACGTCGTCTCCGCGGCGACGGAGTCGAACTCGACCTGGTTATCCCCCGTGACCAGGTGCAGCCGTGGCTGCGGCGGCTCACCGACCCCGGGGTCCGGCCCGCCGGGGTCTGGGCGTACGAGGCGCACCGTGTCGCCGCGCTGCGGGCACGCCTGGGGGTGGACACCGATGAGCGCACGATCCCGCACGAGGTGGGCTGGATCGGCCCCGCCGTGCATTTGGACAAGGGCTGCTACCGCGGACAGGAGACGGTCGCGCGGGTGCACAACCTGGGCAAACCGCCCCGAATGCTGGTCCGGCTGCACCTGGACGGTTCCAGCGACCGACCGGCCACCGGCGACCCGGTGCTGGCCGGTGGCCGGACCGTCGGGCGTCTCGGCACCGTCGTCGACCACGTCGACGAGGGGCCGGTGGCGCTGGCGCTGCTCAAGCGCGGCCTGCCCGCGGACACCGAATTGACCGTCGACGGCGTGCCGGCCGTCATCGACGCGGACTCGCTTCCGCCACCCGACGTCGCAGGTGCCGGGCGGCGCGCGGTCGAGCAGCTCCGCGGCGGGGCGCGGCCGTGACGAGGCCCTGCCAGCGCCGCGAGGCCAAGCACGCTAAAGTGTTGGCAGGACGATAAAAAACAGATCAGATCGGAGCCGCCTAACAATTGGGCCGCTCCGTTATTGCGCGAGGGGGTCCCCCCATGGGCCGCGGCCGGGCGAAGGCAAAGCAGACCAAGGTTGCTCGTGAGCTTAAGTACAGCTCACCACAGACCGACTTAAAGCGGCTTCAGCAAGAGCTGTCGGGCGCTTCCGAGAACGACCTGAACGGCACCGATCCGGTGGCCGACGAGTGGGTCGACGAGGACGACTGGCGTCGCTGACCCCTAAAAGCGCGGGTGCTGCCCGACGAGCTCGGCTCGTGGGCCGTCCTTTCCGCCCTTTTTGACCGTTCCCAGCGTCCAGCAGTTCAGGTGGCGCGCGGTCAGGATCGCCAGGGCGCGGTCGGTGTCTTCGGGCGCGACAATCGCGACCATGCCGACGCCCATGTTGAAGGTCCGCTCCATCTCGACGCGCTCGACCCGTCCGCGCTGCCCGATCATCGCGAACACCGGTGCCGGAGTCCACGTGCCACGGTCGATTTCGGCGACCAGACCATGCGGGATCACGCGCTCGAGGTTTCCGGCCAACCCGCCGCCGGTGACATGGCAGAACGTGCGAACCTGGGTTTCGGCGGCCAGCGCCAGACAATCCTTGGCATAGATCCGGGTCGGCTCCAGAAGCTCCTCGCCCAGAGTGCGGCCGAACTCTTCGACATGGCCGGCCAGGTTCATCCGGTCGATCTCGAGCAGCACCTTGCGCGCCAGCGAGTATCCGTTCGAGTGCAAGCCCGTCGAGGCCATCGCGATCAGCACGTCGCCGGGCTTGACCCGATCAGGGCCGAGCACGTCATCGGCCTCGACCACGCCCACCCCGGTCGCCGAGATGTCGTAGTGGTCGGGCGCCATCAGACCGGGATGTTCGGCCGTCTCACCGCCGAGCAGTGCGCAACCGGCCTGCAGGCAGCCATTGGCGATGCCTGCCACTAGTTCGCTGATCCGCTCGGGAACCGTGCGGCCCACCGCGATGTAGTCCTGTAGGAACAGCGGTTCGGCACCGCAGACGACCAGATCGTCGACGACCATCGCGACCAGGTCGATTCCGACGGTGTCGTGCTTGTCCATGGCCTGGGCCACCACCAGCTTGGTGCCGACTCCGTCGGTGGAGGAGGCCAGCACCGGCTCCCGGTAGCCGCCGCGCAGCGCGAACAGTCCGGCGAAGCCGCCGATACCGCCGCGCACCTCGGGTCGGGTCGCCTTCTCGGCGAGCGGTTTGAGGAGTTCGACAGCGCGGTCACCGGCTTCGATGTCGACCCCGGCCGACGCGTAGGAGATGCCGGCAGGTTCGGCGCGTTCGGTCATCGCGGTAAAGGCTACCGGTGTTCGCCGCGCCGCGGTAACCGCCTACGGCGGTCCCCACTCCGGCCGAGATGTCGCGCGGTTGCCCACGGTGTGCCAATCTGACCGCTCATGACAACAGTTCGCTGGTCCGCCTCTGCCCTGTGCGCGTCGGTGACGGTCGCCATCGCGTTGTTCGGCCAGGCCGAAGCGGCCGCGACGCCGTCGTCCGGCGTGCAAGCAAGGACGCTCTCGGAGGCCACGGTCGACGGAATCGACTACGTCACCCGCGAGATCACCATCGCGCCCGGCGGCAGCACCGGCTGGCACTATCACGACGGCCGGGTGTACGGGGTGATCCGCGAGGGCACGCTCACCCATGACGCCGCGGCCAACTGCGCGCCCGACGGCGTCTATCCGCCGGGCGCACCGATCACCGAGGCCACCGGTCCTGGCAACGTGCACATCGGCCGCAACCTGGGCCCGGCGCCGCTGGTGATGTGGGTGCTCTACATCAAGCCCACTGGCACACCGCTGTCGGTTGACATGCCCGATCCCGGTTGCGGGTTTGCCTGACGCCCAAACCGGCGATCCCGGCGGGGTGACTGACGAGATCCGTTGCTTGGTGACCGGAGCGACCGGCTACATCGGTGGCCGGTTGGTGCCCGCGTTGCTCGACCGCGGCCACACGGTACGTGCGCTGGCGCGCAACCCCGACAAACTCGACGCTGTGCCGTGGCGCGACCGGGTCGAGGTGGCACGCGGCGACCTCGGGGACGCCGACTCGCTGCGAGAAGCGTTCGCCGGCAGCGACGTCGTCTACTACCTGGTGCATTCGATGGGCAGCTCGTCCAATTTCGTCGACGAGGAGGCCCGCTCGGCCCGCAACGTCGTTGCCGCCGCCCGCGATGTGGGCGTCAAGCGACTGGTGTACCTGAGCGGACTGCACCCCTCGGGAGCCGACCTCTCCCCGCACCTTCAGTCCCGGACCGACGTCGGCGAGATCCTGCTCGAGTCCGGGATCGAGACCGTGGTCTTGCAGGCCGGCATCGTGATCGGTGCGGGTTCGGCGTCGTTCGAGATGATCCGCCACCTGACCAACCGGCTGCCGCTGATGACCACGCCGAAGTGGGTGCACAACAAGATCCAGCCCATCGCGATCGACGATGCATTGCACTATCTGGCGGAGGCCGCCACGGCGCCGGTACCCACGTCGCGCACGTGGGACATTGGCGGGCCGGACGTCTTCGAGTACGGCGAGGCGATGCAGGTGTACGCCGAGGTTGCGGGACGCCGACGCCGCATGATGGTCGTATTGCCTTGGCTCACACCGACAATCGCGAGCTGGTGGATCGGGTTGGTGACCCCGCTCCCCGGCGGGCTGGCGCGGCCGCTGGTGGAGTCGCTGGAGTGTGACGCGGTGATGGCCGACCACGACATCGACGCCGTCATCGCGCCGCCTGACGGCGGTCTCACCGGTTACCGGGAGGCGGTGGCCAAAGCCCTGAAGAGGGGACCGTTACCGACCGACCCGCACTGGGCGCACGTGGGGACGTAGTCACGGGCGTCGGTTGCAGCTACGGACGACGAAGCGCCGAGACGTTGTCGTTGCCGGACTGCAGCGGGATACCGCTCTTGGCGGCGGTCGAGAGCATGTGTTCGATCACGTTCTTGCCCAACGCCGATTCGCCCGGCAACTCGATCGGGTACTTGCCGTCGAAGCATGCGCTGCACAACCGCGATGCAGGCTGCTCGGTGGCCGCGATCATGCCCTGCTTGGAGATGTAGCCGAGTGTGTCGGCGCCGATCGCGTGGCGCACCGCCTCGAGCATCTCGTTCTCGTCGTCGACGGCGTTGGCGATCAGCTCGGCCGGGGTGGCGAAGTCGATGCCGTAGAAGCACGGCCACTTCACGGGCGGGGATGCGATGCGCACGTGCACCTCGACCGCCCCCGCCTCCCGCAGCATCCGGATCAGGGCGCGCTGGGTGTTGCCGCGGACGATCGAATCGTCGACGACGATCAGGCGCCGCCCGCGGATCACTTCCTTGAGCGGGTTGAGCTTGAGCCGGATGCCCAGTTGGCGGATGGTCTGGGACGGCTGGATGAAGGTGCGCCCGACATAGGCGTTCTTCATCAGGCCCTGGCCGTACGGGATTCCGGACTCCTGCGCGTAGCCCACCGCGGCGGGTGTGCCCGACTCCGGCACGCCGATCACCAGGTCGGCCTCGACCGGCATCTCCCTGGCCAGCCGGCGCCCGATGTCGACGCGCGTCGCGTGCACCGATCGCCCGGCCAGCGTGCTGTCGGGCCGCGCGAGATAGACGTATTCGAAGACGCAGCCCTTGGGCTCGGGGCTGGCGAAGCGGGTGGATCGCACCCCGTCGGCGTCGATCGCCAGCAGCTCGCCCGGTTCGATGTCGCGAACGAAGGACGCGCCGACGATATCGAGCGCCGCGGTCTCCGAGGCGACGACCCAGCCGCGGTCCAACCGCCCCAGCGCCAGCGGCCGCACTCCGTACGGGTCGCGGGCCGCATACAGGGTGTTTTCGTCCATCCACGTCAGACAGAACGCGCCGCGCACCGTGGGCAGCAGTTCGAGGGCGGCCTGCTCGAGCGTCGAATCGGCCGCACCGTGGGCCAGCAGGGCGCCGAGGATGTCGGAGTCGGTGGTCGCCACCGGAGCGCCCCTGGTGTCGAGCAGCCCGGCCTCACGGGCCCGGGCCGCCAACTCGGCGGCGTTCACGAGGTTGCCGTTGTGTCCCAGGGCCACGCCGGTACCGGCCGAGGTGTTGCGGAATACCGGCTGGGCGTTCTCCCACGTGGTCGACCCGGTGGTCGAATAGCGACAGTGCCCGATCGCGACGTGACCTTCCATCGCGGCCAGCGTCTGCTCGTCGAACACCTGGCTCACCAGGCCCAGATCCTTGAAGACCAGCACCTGAGAGCCGTCGGCGACGGCGATGCCCGCCGCCTCCTGCCCGCGGTGTTGCAGGGCGTACAAGCCGTAGTACGTGAGCTTGGCGACCTCTTCACCCGGCGCCCAGACGCCGAATACGCCGCACTCTTCGCGGGGTTCGTTATCCGTATCCGTCTGCTCGCCGGTCACGATAGGGCTGCTCCGAGGGGAGGGTGGCTGATGCCACGAGTCTACGGGCATTCCTGAACAGCTTCGCACCTGCGGGGCGTGTCGTGGGACACGTTCAGAACGGCCGTCGATAGTCACTTTCACGGCCGCACCCCACGCCTATCGCGACCCCCTGAACATCCGGGCCGACAATTGGTGCGACCGTGTCCACGACCGACGTGGCAGTTCTCGAATGCGTGACTACCCAGGAGAGCGACGATGCCGCGCGCCCGTGGTGGCAACTGCGCACCCGCATCGCGGCAGTGGTGCAGGCCCTGCTGGGGGCTGGGTACCGATCGGATGCGTGGCGCTGAACTGGCAGGGCTGGCAGTCGTACGGCGGCGGACGCGCCAAGCACGACGCATACGGCATCTGGTCGGTCACCGAATTTCACCTCGACGGCGCCTTGCACCCACCGATGACCACCGACGAGCAACGTTGGCAGCGTGTGGTCTTCGACCAACCCGAGCTGGTGACGTATCAACGCATGAACGGCGAGTTAGTCTCGGCGCCTGCGCTTTTCGACGACACGGCGGGCACGCTCGAAGTGTCCGGCACCGCCACCCTAACGGTCGAGCGGCTCACCCCGGACCAGCTGCGTCTTCACGGGCACCTCCGACGGCAGGCCGGTCGCCATGTCGTTGCGGCGAATGGACCACAACAGCTTTCCGCTGCGCACCCGCGGCTTCAACTGAGTTCAGGACTATCCGTACTTCCGGTGACCGTCGCCGGTCAGAGTCGCAGTATCGGTAGCCAGTCGGCGATCTCAGCGGCGCGTGAGCCCGACATGACCAGCGTGCCGTCTGCTGCGGCGTCGGCCATGGTGGCCAGGCCGGTCGCCAAAAGCAGCCACGTCCGCGGATCGGTTTCGACCACGTTGGGCGGGTTACCGCGCCGGTGCGCCGGGCCTTCGATGCACTGCACCGCGACGAACGGCGGCACGCGAACCTCGACGCTGGAACCCGGCGCCGACGCCGCGAGCGTGCGCGCCGTCAACCGGACCGCCTCGCCGAGTTGGGTGCGCGACGGTGCCGCCTGCGAGTCATCGCGCAGCCAGTCGGCGAGCGCTTCCACCGCGGCGCGGGTCTTCGCCGGATCGGCTGTGTGACGGGCGGCCATAACCTACTGTCTCAAAGTGTTTGTCGACCGTCACAAGCCGCCGTACAAGGTGGCCGGTGCGGTGCTGTTGATCGTCGCGACCGTTGCGGCGAGCCTGCTCTACCTCCAGTTCCGCGGCGACCTGAGCCGCAAGGCGCAGCTGACCGTGCTGTCGCCGCGCGCGGGTCTGGTGGTCGAACGGGGAGCCAAAGTGACCTACAACGGAGTCGAAATCGGCCGGGTCAGCGCAATCTCCCATGTCCACAATGCCGCAGGGAAGCCGGCGGAGTTGTCGTTGAACGTCAATCCGCGCTATCTGGAACGCATTCCGGCAAACGTGACGGCCGAGATTCGGGCCACCACCGTATTCGGCAACAAGTACGTCTCGCTGGAGTCTCCGGACGACGCCTCGGCACAACATATCTCGGCCGGGGCTGTGATCGAGGCATCCGCAGTGACGACCGAGTTCAACACCGTTTTCGAGACGGTCATCGCGCTCGCCGAGAAGGTCGACCCGATCAAGCTGAACCAGACGTTGGCGGCGACGGCCGAAGCGCTGAGCGGGCTGGGCGGCAGCGGTTTCGGCGACTCGCTGGTGAACGGCGACCGGATCCTTGACGACCTCAACGCACGGATGCCGGCCATCCGCACCGACACTCGCCTGCTGGCCGATCTCGCCGAGGTCTACGCCGACGCGTCGGCGGACCTGTGGGACGGATTGCGGAACGCCGCGGCCTCCGCCCGCACGTTCAACGAGCACCGCACCGACATCGACACCGCCCTGATGGCAGCACTCGGTTTCGCCGACGTCGCGGCCGACACCATCGAACGCGGCGGCCCCTATCTCGTGCGCGGCGCCGCAGACCTGGTGCCGACGGCACAGCTGTTCGACCACCACAGCCCCGCGATCGTGTGCACCATCCGCAAGTACGCCGAAGTGCAGCCCCGAGTGGCGAAGACGTTGGGCGGCAACGGGTATTCGCTGACAGGCGGTGGCGGCATCCTGGCCGGCGCAGGCAACCCGTACATCTACCCGGACAACCTGCCGCGGGTCAACGCGAGGGGCGGGCCGGAAGGCCGGCCGGGCTGCTGGCAGGACATCACCCGTGACCTGTATCCGACGCCGTACCTGGTGATGGACACCGGTGCCAGCATCGCCCCGTACAACCACCTCGAACTCGGCCAGCCGATGTTCATCGAGTACGTGTGGGGCCGCCAGATCGGCGAGCTGACCATCAATCCCTGAGAGCCTCAGTCGGGGAAGCCGAACAGTTTCACCACGCCGTGGTCGCGCCCGGCGGTGTAACCGCCGTCGACCGCGATCGCCTGACCGGTGACGAACGACGCATCGGGTGAGACGAGAAACGCTGCGACCGACGCGATCTCGTCCGGCCTGCCGCGCCTCTGCAAAGCATGTTCTTCGGTGATGGACTGCAGCGGGCCCTCCATACCCTCCAGTCCCATCACGCTTTCCAGCATCGGGGTGTCGATGAAACCGGGGCAGATGGCGTTGGCGCGGATACCGCTGGGGCCGTAGTCGACTGCGATGTTCTTGGTCAGGATCACGACACCCCCTTTGGCGGCGTTGTAGCTGCTGCCGCCTGCCGTGCCCTCGAGCCCTTCGACGCTGGCCAGCGTGACGATCGCCCCGCGCTCACCGTCTGCCCGCGGTTGTTGGATCATCTTCGCCAGGGCGGCCTTGACCACCAGGAACGTCCCGGTGAGGTTGACCGCGATGACGCGGTCCCACTCTGCGCGCTCGAGCAGGTGTACCGGCCCGCCGCCGGCCACCCCCGCGGCGTGCACGACACCGTCGAGGCGACCACGCACCGCGGCGAAGACGGAGGCGACCGCGGTCTCGTCGGTGACGTCGGCGCTGACGAACTCGAAACCGTCGCCCGGGTTCTCGCGTGGCTCGACCACGTCCGCGCCGATCACGGTGCCGCCCTCGGCGAGCAGGCGCCTCGCGGTAGCCAGGCCGATACCCGATGCCGCACCGGTCACGACGAAGGTGCGCGAACGGGCTCGCCCTGCTGTGCTCATGACCGGGACTCTATGCGCCGCTGCACGGCCAGCGCCGCCAATGCCGCGGCTTCGTTGGCGGCCAGATGGGCCAGCATCGGCGCCACGACGCTGCCCGACCGCGCGTGCAACCACCCGAACAACCAGCCCGCGACGCCGGTGAACAGCACGGTGCCCAGCACCGGGTTGCGCGTGATGCGGGCGTCCATGATGTGCCAGAGACCGAACGCCGCCGCTTGCAGCAGGCGCCCGCCCGCCGGCTGGAACGCGGTCTCGGCGGTGTGGCCCAACGTGGCGCGGTAGGCGACCTCCTCGGGCCAGACGGTACCGATCGGGATGTCGAGCGCCATCCACCGCACGGGATGGTCGGGCAGTTCTCGGGCGGCCATTCCGCGCCGCACCGACGGGATCGCGGTGCCGACGGCGACTCCCAACGCGATCGGCGCGGCGGCGGCCAGCCCGTAGCGCAGGCCCGACCACAGCGCCGGTGGGCGCAACCCGAGCGGAGGACGCGCGAGCGCGTAGACGCCTGCGCCCAACGCGGCATTCCACATCGGATGGAACCGCACCCGGGGCGCGATGAAGCTCCATCCCACCAACGCGACCGCAACGGCGAGCGCCCGAAACCTCCCCGCTCCCATCAGTATTCGGGCCCGTCCTCGGACTCGGTCTTGCTCAGGGCGGTGCGGATCCGTTCGGTGTCCTCGGGAGTCCACCCTGGCGGCGGCGCGACCGCGGCCCACCCGTCGAGCACCAGGTCGCCGTAGTTGTGGCCGTGGCCGCCCGGCACCGAACTCGCATTCGTCATATCGGCGGCGACCTGTCCGAAGGTGACGATCGGATACCACCGCATCGATGCGGTGCGGTCGATGCCGGGCGGTTCGCGCAACCAGTCCGGCCGGGTGAACAGAAGGTCGGTCGACCACCACACGACCGGATCGGAGGGGTGCTGCAGGAACAACACACGCGTACCCTCCCACGGCGTGGCGGCCACCTTCGCGATCTGCGCGGGATCGGTGGCCTGCGAGAAGCGCACGGTGCGGCCGTTGTCGTAGCGAGGTTCGACTTCGGGGGTTCGGGGATCACGCCGCGCGGTGATCGCGCTCCACAGCGGGCTCGCGTTCGGCGGGCCCACCCACAGCACCGACGAGAAGCCCATCCGCGAGATGTCGGGCAGCCAGTCGAACGCACCCTGGCCCGCCATCGAGCCGAGGCTCTCCCCGTAGAGCACGAGCTTGGGTCGCCGGTCCCGCGGAAGTTGTTCCCAACGTTGATGGATGGCGTCGATCATCATGCGCCCGGATTTCATCGACTTCTGCTGGTCGCCGAGGAAGGAGATCCAACTCGGCAGGAAGGAATACTGCGAACCCACCAGAGCGGTGTCGCCGTTGTACATCATCTCCAGCGATCGCGCCGCAACGGGATTGATCCAGCCGGTGCCGGTGGTGGGAACGATCACCAGCAACTCGCGTTCGAACGCGCCCGTACGCTCGAGTTCGCTGAGCAACACCGCCATCCGCTGCTCGTCGGTGTCGGCGGTCTGCAGGCCGACGTACACGCGGATGGGCTCCTTGGCGGGTGTGCCGTTCAGCTCGGACAGTTCCTCGGCGTCCGGTCCGGTCGCCACGAAGTTGCGACCCTGATAACCCAGGGTGTCCCAGGCTGCGAACGACTCCGGGCTGCCCGACTTCTCGGGTTCGAGCGGCTGGACGACGCCTGCCCTGGTCGTGGTGTTCTGCGGCTGGAACACGCGGTTGGCACCGGCGAGGAATCCGCGAACCAGCACACCGTTGATCAGCATGATGGCGAGCACCACGACGATCGCGGTGCCGATGAACAATGCCACTTCGTCGTGTAGATGCCACCGGCGGATGAAGAACCGGGCCATCGTCTTGATGATGTCGAGCAGCACGCGGGCGGTGGCCACGCACGCCGCGCCGACGAACGCCGCGAGCACCAGCGTGCGCAGATATCCGAACGTGGTGGGACCTTCCATGCCCATTACCGCCGACACCTGCCGCTGCCAGGCGGCGGCGGGGATCACCATGAGGATGCTGGCCCCGAGCGCCAGCACAACCGTGGCACTCTTGGCCACCCACAGCACCCGCTTCGGCGGAGGCCACCAGTTGACCCGTCGTAACACGAAGCGGCGCAACATCTTTGCGATGAAGACGCCGATACCGTAGCCGATGGCGGCGTTGATGCCGCCGATCAGGCCCGCGAACAGCCAGTCCCGGGGTAACAGCGAGGGGGTCAGCGACAGGCAGAAGAACAGCGCGCTGAACGCGATTCCGACGAAGTCGAGGCGGAGCAGGCGCCACGCCCAGACATATATGGGGTGTTGGTGTCGGGTGGTTTCACTCACCCGAACAACCTGGGCAGCACGCTCTCCGACGTGCTGCGCAGGTCCTCCAGAGTGACGGTGAACAGGCCCTGAACCTCGATCGCCTCGCTGGCCTGGTCCACCACGCCAGTGCGCGTGGCCGGCAGTCCGCGAGCCTCGCACATCGCGCGGAAGCGGCTCTCCTCGGTGCGCGGCACCGCGACAAGGACCCGTCCCGCCGATTCGGAGAACAGGAACGTGAACGGATCTGTGCCGTCCTGCCATTCCTCGGGAACCACGATGCGACAACCGGTTTCGCCGCGAAGCGCGGCCTCGACGACGGCCTGGATCAGGCCGCCCTCGGACAGGTCGTGCGCCGCGGAGACCAGGCCGTCGCGCGACGCGGCGGTGAGCACCTCGGCGAGCAGTTTCTCGCGCGCGAGGTCCACCTTCGGCGGCAACCCGCCCAGGTGATCGGCGATGACCTGCGCCCAGATCGACCCGTCGAACTCGTCGCGGGTGTCGCCCAGCAGCATCAACGTCTCGCCGGGTTCATCGCCGAAGCCGGTCGGAATGCGACGTCTGACGTCGTCGATCACCCCGAGCACACCGACCACCGGGGTGGGCAGGATCGCGGTGGTGCCGGTCTGGTTGTAGAAGCTCACATTGCCGCCGGTCACTGGAATCGCCAGCGCCGCAGCGCCGTCGGCCAACCCGCGCACGGCCTGGCTGAACTGCCACATGACGCCGGGATCCTCCGGTGAGCCGAAGTTCAGGCAGTTGGTCACCGCGACCGGTGTCGCGCCGGTGACCGCGACGTTGCGGTAGGCCTCGGCCAGCGCCAGCTGCGCGCCGGTGTAGGGGTCGAGCGCGGTGTAACGACCCGACGCATCGGTCGAGAGAGCGATGCCGCGGCCCGTGGTCTCGTCGACACGCAGCAGGCCACCGTCGGCGTCTTCGGCCAGCACGGTGTTGCCCCGCACGTAGCGGTCGTACTGCTCGGTGATGAACGCGCGGCTGCACAGGTGTGGACTGCCAAGCAGCGCAAGCAGAGTCGCCTTGAGCTCGTCACCCGTCGAAGGCCGCGGCAGCTTGGCGGTGGTGTCGGCGTTGAGCGCGTCCTGTGTCTCGGGCCGCTGCACCGGCCGCTCGTAGACCGGGCCTTCGTGCGCGACGGTGCGCGGCGGTACGTCGACGACGGTCTCGCCGTGCCAGGTGATCTGCAGGCGATCGCCGTCGGTGACCTCGCCGATGACCGTGGCCAGCACCTCCCACTTACGGCAGACGGCCATGAACGCCTCGACGTTCTCGGGCGTGACGACAGCACACATGCGTTCCTGCGACTCGCTCGACAGGATCTCGGCGGGCGTCATGTTCGCCGCGCGCAACGGCACCGCATCCAACTCGATGCGCATACCACCGTCACCGGCCGAAGCGAGTTCAGATGTGGCGCAAGATAATCCGGCTCCCCCGAGGTCCTGGATGCCGACCACGAGGCCACCTGCGTACAGCTCGAGACAGCACTCGATGAGCACCTTCTCCATGAACGGGTCGCCCACCTGGACACTGGGCAGCTTCTTGCGTCCCGCAGCACCGCTCTCGTCCCCGCCGAACGTCTCGGACGCCAGCACGCTCACGCCGCCGATGCCGTCGAGGCCGGTGCGGGCACCGAACAGGATGATCTTGTTGCCGGTGCCGGACGCGAACGCCAGGTGCAGATCCTCTTTGCGCAGCACCCCCACACACAGCGCGTTGACCAACGGGTTGCCGCCGTAGGACGCGTCGAACACGGTCTCGCCGCCGATGTTGGGCAGTCCCAACGAGTTGCCGTAGCCGCCGATGCCGCGTACCACCCCGTCGACGACGCGGCGGGTGTCGGGTGCGTCGGGCGCGCCGAAGCGCAACTGGTCCATCACCGCGACCGGGCGCGCGCCCATGGCCATGATGTCGCGGACGATGCCGCCGACGCCGGTGGCCGCGCCCTGGTAGGGCTCGATGTAGGACGGGTGGTTGTGTGACTCCACCTTGAAGGTGGCGGCCCAGCCGTCACCGATGTCGACGACGCCGGCGTTCTCGCCGATGCCGGCCAGCATTGTCTTGCGCATTTCGTCGGTGGTGGTCTCGCCGAAGTAGCGCAGGTGCACCTTCGACGACTTGTACGAACAGTGTTCGCTCCACATCACCGAATACATCGCCAGTTCGGCGTCGGTCGGCCTGCGGCCCAGGATCTCGCGGATCCGCTGATACTCGTCGTCCTTGAGGCCGAGTTCGCGGAAGGGCTGGGGATGGTCGGGGGTGGCGGCGGCTCTGTCGACGGTGTCTACAGTGTTCAAGGCATGGGTTAGCTCCGACGTCACGAGGCCATTCTAGGTTGTCCGCCGTCTCAGGCACCCGACACGCGCTCAGCCCCAGATCCGGGCGAGCGCGTCGGCGAGAGCGCTCGGATCCTGCGTGTCGCTGTTGCAGCTCACCGCCACCGACGTACGACGGTCGCGATCGATCCGGAAGTCGGTGACAAAGCCGCCCCAGGCTCCGTCGTGGCCGAGCGCGCCGTTGGCGTACTCGTAGATGCCCGCACCGTACCGGTCGCCGTCTCCGGTCTCGACCGCCCCGGCGAGCTGGGCGTCGAGCAACGTCCGGCCGCCGACTTCGCCGGTGCGGTAATTGTCCGCCCAGCGCACCAGCTGGCTCGGCGCGGTCTGGATCGATCCGTCACCGACCTGCAGCCATGCGGTGCGCGCTGGCGTGAATTCGCCGTCTGCGCCCGTATCAGGGACCGCGGCGCCGGGGACCGGAGCGGCGGGGTCGAGGACCATGTCCAGCTCGAGCGGCCAGAAGATCCGCGCCGACAGAAATGCCGAGAGCGGTTGCCGCGCCGTCCGTTCGACGATCTCGGCCAGCAGCACGTAGTTCGAGTTCGAGTACTCGAACTCCGTGCCGGGCTCGAAATCGAGTTCGGTCACGGCCCCCAGCGCCCTCAGGGTGTCGGCGTTCGTGGTGCGGTCGGTCAATGTGAAACCGGCGTCTTCGAGCAGCCCCATGTAATCGGGGATCCCGCTGGTCTGATGCATCAGCTGCCCGATGGTGACGCCGGCGGCCCACGGCGGAAGTCCCGCCACGTGCGTCGCCAAAGTGTCGTCGAGCGCGAGCTGGTGCCGGTCCACCAGCAGCAGGACGGCGGTCGCCGTGAACTGTTTAGAGACCGAGGCGATGTCGAACGCGGTGTCAGTTGTCAGATCGGCGCCAGTGGCGATGTCCGCGAGGCCGCGGGCCCCGGCCCAGACCACGGCGCCCTCGACCCCCACCGCCGCGGAGCACCCCGGCTGCCCGTCTGCGACACCGTCGACCAGCACTCCCTGGCTGCGGGCGGGGCGATCGTCGGATTCGACCGCTGTCTCGGCGGGGGGTTCGGGCGCTTCGGCTGCGCAGGCGCTCATCAGCAGCGCGGCCGCGAGAGCCGCCGTCGCCGCACGGACCGGTCGCGTCACAGGATCGACGTTAGGGGGCGCGCCTGGTTTACACCCGCAAAACATTCAGCGGTCCCGCTTACCGAGCGTGCGATCAGGGGTGGTCGGCCGAGCCGATGCAGAACTGGTTGCCGTCCGGATCGGCCAGCACCACCCATCCGAAATCACCCATGCTGTGCCGCCCGAGTTCGGTGGCCCCGAGGTCGACGAGCCGCTTGACCTCCGGCTCGATGTCGTCGGCGCCGAGGTCGAGATGGAGACGATTCTTACCCGGGGTGGGATCGTCGACCTTTTGGAAGCCGAGGCCGGTAGCGCTGCCCGGCTGCGAGACCGTCACGAAAAAACCTGGCGCCATTGGGTTTACCTCGCCGCCCAGCGCACGGGCCCACCACTCGGCGAGCCGGTCTGGATCGGTGCTGTCGAAGGTGACGTTGAACACGGCGAGGGTCATGCGCCGACCCTAGATCACCGCGGTGACAGAAACGCCGTCAACGCCGCGGCATAGGCGGTGACGTCGCCGGCGCCCATCACCTCCCGAGCGGAATGCATGGCCAGCTGCGGAGCACCGACGTCGACGGTCGGGATGCCGGTGCGCGCCGCGGTCATCGGCCCGACCGTCGACCCGCACGGCAGGTCGGCCCGGTGTTCGTAGCGCTGCAGCGGCACCCCGGCTTGCGCGCACGCCAGCGCGAACGCCGCGGCGGTGCGCCCGTCGGTGGCGTACCGAAGGTTCGGCTGCACCTTGAGCACCGGTCCCGCATTGACCTCGATCAGGTGTCCCGGTTCGTGGCGCTCCGGGTAGTTCGGGTGCGTGGCGTGCGCCATGTCGCCGGACGCCACCATCGAGCCGGGCAGGCGCCGCAGGAAGTCCTCGCGCCCGCCGCCCGCGCTGAGCGTGAGGCGCTCGAGCACGGTCAACAACAGGTCGGACTGGGCGCCGTGGTCGGACTGCGAGCCGACCTCCTCGTGGTCGAAGAGCACCAGCACCGGCGAATATCCGCTCGGCTCGGCCGCCAGGAACGCCTCGAGCCCCGCGTAGCAGGTCACCTGGTTGTCCAGCCGCGGGGCGCTCACCAGGTCGCGGTCGGCGCCGACGAGCCGCGACGGGGCCAGGTCATGGGTCATCAGGTCGGCGCCCAGCACGTCGTCGGCCGCCACCTCTGCATGCTCGGCCACGTGTTCGAGGAAGGACCTCGGTCCCTTCTGGCCTGCAGGGTCCGCGCCCCACACCGCGTTGACGTGGCGCTGCGGGTTCAGCTCGACGGCCTTGCGGTCCTCGGCGAGGTGGATGGCCAGTTGCGGCACCCGCAGGATCGGTTCGTCGATCCGGATGAGCCGGTGCACCAGTCCACTGCCGGTGCGCACCGACAACCGGCCGCTGATCCCCAGATCGCGGTCGAGCCACGAGTTCAGCCACGCGCCGCCGTAAGGCTGCAGCGCGACCACCCGCCAGCCGGCGACGAACCGGTCAGGGTGCTGTTTGACCCGAAGGTTCGGGCTGTCGGTGTGGGCGCCGACGATCCGAAACGGGGAGTTACGGCTACCCCCGTCGGTCCGCCAGGCGATCAGCGATCCGGCCCGCACGACGAAGAAGTCGCCGTGGGTGGGCCAGGCGTCGGCTTCGGACAGTTCGCGAAAGCCGGCCTCGCGCAGGCGCGACGCAGCCGTCTCGCAGACGTGGTACGGCGACGGCGACGCGTCGATGAACTCGCAGAGGCTCTGGGGGCTAGCTGCCATTCCTTCATCTTTACCGGTGAATCAAGATCAATGACGCTAGGGTCCAGATGTGCCCGAGATCCAGCCCCAACCGGTGCTCGAACCGTTGACGCCTGCGGCCGTCTTCCTGGTGGCGACGATCGTCGACGGTGGGGAGGCAACCGTGCACGACACGTTGCCCGATATCTCGGGGCTGGTGCGGGCCATAGGTTTCCGCGACCCGGCCAAGCGGCTATCGGCGGTCACCTCGATCGGCTCGAAGGCCTGGGACCGGCTGTTCACCGGCCCTCGACCGGCCGAACTGCACCCCTTCACCGAGATCCGCGGCGACCGCCACCACGCCCCGGCCACCGAGGGCGACGTGTTGTTCCATATCCGGGCGGAGTCGATGGACGTCTGCTTCGAGCTGGCCACCAAGCTGGTCGATGCCATGGACGGTGCGATCGCGATCGTCGACGAAACGCACGGCTTCAGGTTCTTCGACAACCGCGACCTGATGGGTTTCGTCGACGGCACCGAGAACCCCGACGGTCCGCTCGCGCGCTCGGCCACCCAGATCGGCGACGAGGACCCCGATTTCGCGCGCGGCTGTTATGTGCACGTGCAGAAGTACGTGCACGACATGGCCGCGTGGAACTCGCTGTCGGTGGAGGACCAGGAGCGGGTGATCGGGCGCACCAAGCTCGACGACATCGAACTCGACGATGCGGTCAAACCGACCGATTCCCATGTCGCGCTCAACGTGATCATCGACGACGACGGCAACGAACTGAAGATCGTGCGGCACAACATGCCGTTCGGACAGGTCGGCAAGGGCGAGTTCGGCACCTACTTCATCGGGTATTCGCGGACGCCGGTCGTCACCGAGCAGATGCTCGACAACATGTTCCTCGGCGACCCGCCCGGCAACACCGATCGCATCCTGGACTTCTCGACCGCGTTGACGGGCGGCTTGTTCTTCACCCCGAGCCTCGACTTCCTCGACGATCCTCCCCCACTGCCCAATTCGGTCGGCGCCGATCAGGACGAACCGGCGCCGCCCGTGGCCACCTCCGCCGAATACGAGGGCTCGCTGGCCATCGGCAGCCTGAAAGGAACCCGCTGATGAACAACCTGTACCGCGACCTTGCGCCGGTCACCGAGGAGGCCTGGGCCGAGATCGAGCTCGAGGCGACACGAACATTCAAGCGCCACATCGCCGGTCGTCGTGTGGTGGACGTCAGCGAGCCGGGTGGGCCCGTCAAGGCAGCGATCAGCACCGGCCACCTGCGTGACGTGACGCCTCCGGGCGACGGCGTGGTCGCGCACCTGCGGGAGGCCAAACCGCTGGTGCGACTGCGCGTGCCGTTCACGGTGTCGCGCGCCGCGATCGACGATGTCGAGCGCGGTTCGCAGGACTCGGACTGGGATCCGGTCAAGGACGCGGCCATGAAACTGGCGTTCGCCGAGGACCGGGCGATCTTCGAGGGCTATGAAGCGGCGTCGATCGAAGGCATCCGGGCGTGCAGTTCCAACACCGCGCTCGCGCTGCCCGACGACGAGCGCGATATCCCCGACGTCATCTCCCAGGCGCTTTCCGAGTTGCGGCTCTCCGGTGTGGACGGGCCGTATTCGGTACTGCTGTCGGCAGAGGTGTACACGAAGGTCAGCGAAACCACGCAGCACGGCTATCCGATCCGCGAGCACCTCAACCGGCTGGTCGACGGCGATATCATCTGGGCGCCCGCCATCGATGGCGCGTTCGTGTTGTCAACGCGTGGAGGCGATTTCGACCTGCAGCTGGGCACCGACGTGTCGATCGGCTACCTGTCGCACGACGCGGGAACCGTGCAGTTGTATCTGGAGGAGACGCTGACGTTCCTGTGCTACACCGCCGAGGCCTCGGTGGCCCTGACCCCGTGACCTTCTTCGCCCGCGTCCTACGCGCTGAGGACGCCGTCGAGTGCGCTGTAGAAAAGGCCCAGCCCGTCGTCGGACGGTCCGGTCAGCGCCTCGGTGGCGTGTTCGGGATGCGGCATCAGGCCCACGACGCGTCCGTTGGCCGAGCTGATGCCTGCGATGTTGCGCTGTGAGCCGTTGGGGTTGTCGCGGTACCGGAACACCACGCGACCTTCGCCCTCGAGCTCGTCGAGCACCTTGTCGCTGGCCACGTACCGGCCCTCGCCGGACTTCAGCGGAATCAGCACGTCGGCGCCGGCCTCGTACCGCGATGTCCACGCCGAGGAGTTTGACGCCACTTCCAACCAGATGTCGCGGCAGACAAAGTGCAGCCCGACGTTGCGGGTCAACGCGCCCGGCAACAGGCCGGACTCGCACAGCACCTGAAAACCGTTGCAGATCCCCAGAACCGGCATGCCGCCATCGGCAGCCCGGATGACCTCGCCCATCACCGGTGCGAACTTCGCGATCGCTCCGGCGCGCAGATAGTCCCCGTAGGAGAACCCGCCGGGCACCACCACGGCGTCGACGCTCTTCAGATCGGCATCGGCATGCCACAGTGAAACGGGCTCGGCGCCTGCCAACCGAACGGCGCGTGCGGCGTCGACGTCGTCGAGGGTGCCCGGAAATGTGATGACGCCCACACGTGCCGTCATGATTGCTCCCTGCTGACCGACCAGTCCTCGATCACGGTGTTCGCCAGCAGCGATTCCGCGATCTCGGCCAGGGTGTCGTCGTCGATGCTGTCATCGACCTCGAGCTCAAAACGCTTGCCCTGCCGAACATCTGAGACGCCGTTGAAACCCAGACGGCCCAATGCGCCGACGATCGCCTGCCCCTGCGGGTCGAGGATCTCGGCCTTGGGCATCACGTGCACCACCACCCTTGCCACGCGTCAACTGTACCGGCGGTTCCGTCGCGCGCGACTCACCGGCACGAACCGAGATACGCGTCGCACAACGGGGCGGCCAGCGCGTCGAGCACTTGCGCGTCGGGCATCGGCGGCCATGGCACCTGCAGGGGCAGCGTCGACCACAGTGCGAGTTCGACGAGGCTGCCGCTGGTGGGATGGGCCAGCAGATACTGGTGCACCACCTTCTGTCCCGAGACGCTGATCACCGCGGCGAGGCGCTCAGGATCGGCGGTGGTAATCGACGGCGACACCAGAGGCGCCGTCAACTGGCAGGTCCGCAGCCGCAACTGCGCCGAGCTGAGCACCGAGCGGGTGAGGGGCCCGTTGTGCGCGACATCCCCGCGCCAGTGCAGCACCTGCGCCCGCAAATGCCACTGACCAGCCGGATTGGTCACTTGCGCCCTGGCAGCCACGACGTAGTCGCGCGGGTCGGCAGGCACGGGCGGGCTGGCGCAGAGTTCCTCGAACAGAAACCGCGGCGCGGGGGCGGTGACCGCCAGCCCGGCCAGCCCCGGCCACCGGTACACCGAGGCAAGCGGCAGCGCGCTGGAGGTGGGCCATGCCACATCCGGGATCGCATCGCAGATCGGCGGGCATACGCCGGGGACCGCCCGCGCGGGTGGGCCGGGCACAGGGCCGACCGTCAACGCCACGCCGAACGCGGCGAGGGCCACTGCAAGCAGCAATCGCACGACTCAACTACCCCCTGAACACGGCCGGCGCCGCCACAATATAGGCATGCAATTGACCCATTTCGGACATTCATGCTTACTGGCCAATTTCAAGAGTGATTCCGGCGACGAAGCGACGATCCTGTTCGACCCCGGCGTCTTTTCGCACGGATTCGAGGGCATCACCGGCCTGTCGGCGATCCTGGTCACCCATCAGCATCCCGACCACGCCGACACCGAGCGGCTGCCGGCCCTGCTCGACGCCAACCCACAGGCCGCCTTGTACGCCGATCCGCAGACCGCCGCGCAACTCGGCGACCCCTGGCGCGCGGTCAACGTCGGCGACGTCCTTACCATCGACCACCTGACCGTGCGGGGCGTCGGCGGCAAGCACGCGGTGATCCACCCGGAGCTGCCGGTCATCGACAACATCTCCTACCTCGTCGACGACGGCACCCATCGCGCCCGGCTCATGCATCCCGGTGACGCCCTGTACGCGCCCGGCGAACCGGTCGACGTGCTCGCCACCCCCGCGGCCGCGCCGTGGATGAAGATCTCCGAAGCGGTCGATTACCTGCGCGAGGTGGCGCCGACGCATGCGGTGCCCATCCATCAGGGAATCATCGATCCGAGCGCCCGCGGGATCTTCTACAGCCGGCTAACCGAGATGACCGACACCGATTTCCAGGTGCTCGAACCCGAGGACGGCACGCAATTCTGATTCGCGGTTCTTCGAAGTCAGGCCGTGTCGCGTGCGGCCGCGCGGCCCGCCGCACGCCCGGAGAACACACAGCCGCCGAGAAACGTGCCCTCCAGCGACCGATAACCGTGCACCCCGCCACCGCCGAAGCCAGCCGCCTCCCCGGCGGCGAACAGGCCGTCGAACACGTTGCCGTCGGGCTTGAGCACGCGCGCGTCGAGATCAGTTTCCAATCCGCCCAACGACTTTCGCGTGAGGATGTGCAACTTCACCGCGATCAGCGGCCCCGCCTTGGGATCGGTCAACCGGTGCGGTGCCACGACGCGGCTGACGCGGTCGCCGAGGTAGTTGCGTGCCACGCGGATCGAGGCGATCTGCGTGTCCTTGGTGAATTTGTTGGCCACCTCGCGGTCGCGGGCGGTGACCTCGGCCTCGACGGTCGCGTAGTCCAGCGGCAGCACATCGGGGACGTCGTTCATCGCCGACACCAGGCCGCGCAGCGAGTCGGCGCTGACGAAGTCGACGCCACGGTCGACGAACGCCTGCACGGGCGCAGGCGCCCCGGCACGGACCCGGGCCAACACATCGCGGATGCTGCGGCCGGTGAGGTCGGGGTTCTGTTCCTGACCCGACAGCGCGAACTCCTTGGCGATGATGCGGGCGTTGAGGATGAACCAGGTGTAGTCCTGGCCGGTCTGCGCGATGTGTTCGAGCGTGCCGAGCGTGTCGAAGCCGGGATACAACGGCGACGGCAGCCGGTTGCCGTTGGCGTCCAACCACAGTGACGACGGCCCGGGCAGGATGCGGATCCCGTGCAGCGGCCAGATCGGGTCGTAATTCGTGATGCCCTCGGTGTAGTGCCACATGCGGTCACGGTTAATCACCCGCGCCCCCGCCGCTTCGGTGATGCCGATCATGCGCCCGTCGACGTGTGCGGGCACGCCGGACAGCAGCTGTTCGGGCACGCGGCCCATCCGGTTGGGCCAGTTCTGCCGCACCAGGTCGTGGTTGCCCCCGATACCGCCACTGGCAACGATCACCGCCTGGGCGCGAAATTCGAACTGTCCAACCGGTTCTCGCGAGGTGGCCACGCCGCGCGCCGCGTCGGAGGGTTCGAGCACCGTTCCGCGAACGCCGACGACGGCACCGTTGGAGACGATGAGCTCGTCGACCTTGTGCCGGTGCGCGTACCGGACCCGCCCGGTCAGCCGGCGAGCGAAGATGTCGACGATCGCGGGGCCGGTGCCCCAGGTGATGTGGAATCGCGGCACCGAGTTGCCGTGTCCGCGCGCATCATATCCGCCGCGCTCGGCCCACCCGACGAGCGGGAACGTCTGCAGGCCGCGTTCGCGCAGCCAGCCGCGTTTCTCGCCGGCGGCGAAATCGACGTAGGCGTACGCCCATTGGCGCGGCCAGTGGTCCTCCGGCCGGTCGAAGCCCGCCGAGCCGAGCCAGTCTTGAAGCGCCAGCTCGTGGCTGTCGCGGATACCCAGCCGCCGCTGCTCCGGGCTGTCGACGAAGAACAGCCCGCCGAACGACCAGTACGCCTGGCCGCCGATGTTGTTGGCGTTCTCCTGGTCGACGATCAGTACGCGCCGGCCGCGCTCGACCAACTCGCAGGCCGCCACCAGACCCGCCAGCCCGGCTCCGACGACGATGACGTCAGCATCTGCCATGGCCGCCACGTTAGCGGGCGGGTGCTAAGCGGCGGCGGTCATTGCGGCGTCCGGACACCACTTGTAGACATCGGGCGCGCATCGGTGCATGAGTGCGAGGTCGACGGCGTCGAGCATCGCGTGTCTGATGCCCGGCCTGCGCAAGTGGCGGGCGGCGACGGCGACTCGTACGATTCCGCCTCGCCGGGCCGTCCGCTCGGCCGACAGCACCAGCGTGCGGCACCACCAAGGTTCGCGCAGGAAGCCTCCACCGACACCGAGCACGCGCGACCGCACAGTCGCTCCGCGAACCAAATCGGTGATGTCTGTCAGCCCCGCGAGAAGACGAAAGCCCCTGCGCGGCAGCACCAGTGCGGTGCCATCGGATACGGTCCATCCCGGTGCCGCGAACAGCCGCGTACGCAGACCCATGTGCTCCATCACGCGGTCGGCGGCCATCAGCCGCAGGCCGGCCTCGTGTGCGGGCAGCGTCGCGAACTCGCCGCGGCGCTTCTTGGTCGCGGCTTCGTCGAAGCCGTGTAACACGATGGCGCCACCGCAGTCCCGCCGGGCGGCGAGCCACTCGACGGTGGCGCCGTCTTCCTCGAGCCGGTAGCCGCCCTTGATCCTCGGCGCCACCAGCAACGAAACCGGCACACCCCGGGCGTCGAGCTGCGCGCAGAAGTCTGCGACGTCGGGCATCGTTCGATCGGTGATGCCGGAGAGGGAGACGATCAGCTGTCCTGCCACGCCGTCAGTGTGGCAACCGCAGGTGTCGCAACGGTTTACAACACGCTGATGGCTGGTGGCCATCGAACGCTATTGCGGCAGGACGCCCTCGATGGCCGCGATCACCTCGGGGGCATCGGGTTCGGTGCGCGGCCGGAACCGCTTGACGACCGCTCCGCCCGGTGCGAGCAGGAACTTCTCGAAGTTCCACTGGATGTCGCCGGCCTCACCGCTGTCGTCGGGCGTCTTGGTCAACTCGGCGTACAGCGGGTGCCGGTCGGCGCCGTTGACGTCGGTCTTGGCCAGCAAGGGGAACGTCACGCCGTACGTCGTCGAGCAGAACTCCTGAATTTCCTCGGCCGAACCGGGCTCCTGGCCCATGAACTGGTTGCACGGTACGCCGATCACGGTCAACCCGCGGTCGCTGTAGTCCTTGGCCAACTGTTCGAGCGCGGTGTACTGCGGAGTCAGACCGCATTTGGAGGCGACGTTGACCACCAGCGCGGCGCCGTCGGCCAGTTGGCCGAGCGTGGTGTCGCGGCCGTCGAGGGTGGTCACAGCGATATCGGTCAGCGGAGTCTGGGGCATGCCCGCACGTTACCCGGTCTCGAACAGCATGCCCGCGACCCGGTGCACGGTGGCCATCGGATCACCGTCGGCGTCGATCGCCTTGTTGAGCCACAACAGCGAAAAGCCGTGTACCAGTGACCAGGCCGCGAGCGCCGCCGCCTGAGGGTCCTCTGCGGCGCGCGGATCGTCGAGGGTGCCGACACCCTGCCTCAGTTGCGCACCCGCCGCATCCCGGGCCGATTTCAACTCCGCGTCGCCCGGGTCGACGAGCGAGCGGTCGAACATCACCGCGTAGTGCCCGGGATGGTCGAGTGCGAACCGCACGTACGCCAGTGCGGCATCGATGAATTCCGGCTTTGCCTCGCCGAGCGCAACGGCCAGCTTGCGCCAGCCCTGCGCGGCCAGCGCGGTGAACAGCCCGCGCCGGTCGGTGAAGTGGTGTGCGGGCGCGGCATGCGACACCCCCGCGACCCGTGCGAGCTCACGCAGCGAGATTCCGTCGGCGCCGCGCTGGGCGACCAGGCTCGCCGCCTCGGCGAGGATGACGGCCTTCAGATCGCCGTGGTGATAGGACGCCCTGCTCATGCGGCCATCATAGCCGAAATCTTGACACTGGCTAGATTCGTGCCTACCTTCGCAACTAGTCACTGTCAAGATTGGAGGCCGTCATGGCTGTACTCGTCACGCTGATACTCGGGACGCTCGGCGCCCGGCTGGTCGGCTTGTCGGGCGTGGACTACGTCGACAGCTGGCCGTCGGCGATCGCCGTCGGACTGGCCGCGATGTTCGCGCTCACCGGCGTCGCGCACTTCGTCAACCCGCTGCGCCGCGACATGATCGCAATCGTTCCGCCGCGACTGCCCGCCCCGGCGCTGCTGGTCACCGTCACCGGAGTGCTCGAACTCGTCGGCGCGGTGGGTCTGCTCTATCCGCCCACCCGCACCGCCGCAGCGGTCGGCCTTTTCGTGCTGATGATCGCGATGTTCCCGGCCAACGTCTACGCGGCACGGATGCCCGACCCGCCGAAGTCGATGACGACCCGGCTGGACCTGCGCACCGCCGAGCAGATCGTGTTTCTAGGGGCGGCGCTCGTGATCGGCCTGGGCAGCGTCCAGTAGCCAGGCGTACTGGAATGCGGTTTCTTTCCAGCGTTCGTATCGCCCGCTGATACCGCCGTGGCCGGCATTCATCTCCGTCTTCAGCAGTACGGGATGACTGTCGGTCTTGGCATGGCGAAGCGCGGCAACCCATTTCGCCGGTTCGACGTAGTACACCCGGGTGTCGTTGAGCGACGTCATGGCAAGTATGCGCGGGTAGTTCCTCGCCTCGACGTTCTCGTAGGGCGAGTAGGACTTCATGTACTCGTAGACGTCCTTGTTCTCCAACGGGTTTCCCCACTCGTCCCACTCGGTGACCGTCAGCGGCAGCGACGGGTCGAGGATCGTGGTGAGCGGGTCGACGAACGGCACCACCGCGAGAACGCCCGCGAACAGCTCCGGAGCCATGTTGGCAACGGCGCCGACGAGCAGACCGCCCGCGCTGCCCCCGTAGGCCACCAGGTTCTCCGGCCGGGTGACGTCGGTGTACACGAGATGCTGTGCGGCGGCGATGAAATCGGTGAAGCTGTTCTTCTTCTCGAGCATCTTGCCGTGCTCATACCATGGCCGGCCGAGTTCGCCGCCACCCCGGACATGCGCGACCGCGAACACCATTCCACGGTCGAGCAACGACAGTCGCGCGATGGAGAACCGCGGATCTTCGCAGGCCTCGTAGGCGCCGTAGCCGTACAGCAGCGTGGGCGCCGGATACTGCAAGCCGATCTTGTGCACGATCGAGATCGGTATCCGCACACCGTCCGGCGCGGTCGCCCAATCACGCCGCTCCACATAGTCTTCGGGCCGGTAGTCGCCGAGCACGGGCTGTTCGCGCAGCAGCGTCCGTTCGCCGGTGGCCAGGTCGACGTCGTAGATGCGCACCGGGGTGGTGTAGGAGGTGGAGCCGATGCGCAGTTTGGGTGCGCTCCAATTGGGGTTGGCGCTCAATCCCGCCGACGTCAGCTCGGATTCGAAGGTGAAGTCTTCGGGACTGCCGTATTCGCCGCCGGGGTGGAGGGGCCAGAGCTGGATCCTCGGCAGCGCCTCACTGCGGTAACTGACGACGAGGTGCTTTTCGAAAGCGTCGACCGAATCGAGGCGGACGTCGGCGCGGTGTTCGATCAGGGTACGCACCGCAGTGGGGTCGCCGACTGGCACCTCGACCAGGGTGAAGTTCTCGGCACCGTCGTTGTGCAGGATGAGAAACCGGTCCTCGCCGCCCACGACGGCGTGCTCGACGGAGTACTCGACGAAGTCGCGGCGCGGCCACACGATCGTGAATTCTGCGTCCGGGTCGGTCGCGTCGGCGTAGCGCACCTCGGAGGTGACGGCGCTGCCCGCGGCGATGATGACGTACTTGTCGCTGCGGGTGCGCCCGACACCGAGCCAGTACCGCTCGTCGGGTTCGTTGTAGACCATCTGCGCGGGCTGGCCCGAGCCGAGGCGGTGTCGCCAGATGGTGTCCGGGCGCCACGCGTCGTCGAGGGTCGAGTAGTAGAGCGTGCGGTTGTCGGCCGCCCACGTCGCGCCCGGACCGATACCGGCGATGGTGTCCTCGTACAGTTCACCGGTGCGTAAGTCCTTGAACCGCAGCGTGTACCGCTCGTCACCTTTGAGGTCGACCGAGTAGGCGAGGATGTTGCCGTCCAAGCTGACCGAGGCGGCGCCGAGCGAGAAGAACTCGTGGCCTTCGGCCTCGACGTTCTCGTCCAGCAGCACCTGTTCGCCGGGGACCTCGGTGTTCTCGTCGAGCACCGGGGGCGTCCAGTCGTCGAGATCGGCGACAGGGCAACGGCAGTGCACGCTGTACTGCTTGCCCTCGAAGCTGCGGCCGTAGTACCACCACGCGTCGCGCCTGGTCGGTACAGAGAGGTCGGTCTCCTTGGTGCGAGCCTTGATCTCGTCGAAGATGGCCTGTCGCAGGGACGCAAGGTGCTCGGTGACATGCTCGGTGTAGGCGTTCTCGGCCTCCAGATGCGCGATCACCTCGGGGCTGGTCTTGTCGCGCAGCCACTCGTAGGGATCGAGGAACACGTCGCCGTGATGCTCACGCCGGGTGTCGACGCGCTTGGCCACCGGCGGCTTCATCATCTGTTGATTCGCTCCGCAAGCGTCGCTCATGCACCGATCCAGTCGTCGAACTTCAGACCCGAAATGCGTTCGTAGGCCTCGATGTAGCGGGCGCGAGTGGATTCGACGACGTCCTGCGGCAACGGTGGCGGAGGGGTATCGCCGCCGCGGTCCCATCCCGACTCTTCAGAGGTGAGCCAGTTGCGGACGAACTGCTTGTCGAAGCTGTTCTGCACGACGCCTTCTTTCCAGTCGTCGGCTCGCCAGTACCTGCTCGAGTCGGGGGTGAACACCTCGTCGGCCAGTCGCAGTTCACCGTCCTCGTCCACGCCGAACTCGAATTTGGTGTCGGCGACAATGATTCCCGTGGTCAGAGCATGCTCGGCGCCGCGGCGGTAAGTCTCCAGTGTCCGATCGCGCAGTTGTTCGGCCCGCTGCTGACCGATCAGCTTGACCACGTCGTCGAACGAGATGTTCTCATCGTGTTGGCCCAGTTCGGCTTTGGTCGCGGGGGTGAACAGCGGCTCGTCGAACCTGCTGGCCTCGACCAGCCCGGCGGGAAGCGGGATACCGCATACCGCGCCCGTCTTCTGATAGTCGATCAGCCCCGAGCCGGTGAGGTAGCCGCGGGCCACCGCCTCCACCGGCAACATCTCGAGCTCCCGTACGACCAGCGCGCGGCCGAGCACGTCGGCGGGGATGCGCTCGTCGTCGGGTGGACCGGCGAGGTGATTGGGCGTGCCTGCGGTCCGGCTCAGCAGGTCGAAGAAGAACACGCTCATCGCCGTCAGGATGCGGCCCTTGTCGGGGATCTGCGAGTCGAGGACGTAGTCGTAGGCGGAGATGCGGTCGCTGGCCACAAAGAGCAGCGTCTCGTCGTCCACGCGATACAGCTCGCGAACCTTGCCGCTGGCCAGATGTTGGTAGTCGGACAGAGCGGGGCGCATCGGGCCAGCCTATCGGGCAGCATCTACAGCCATGACTTCGCGGTTTATCCCCTATGCCACCACACCGTCGCGGATCTTGGCCCAGCTCGTCAGCGACTTCGTCGTGATCGCCTGGACGACGGTGTGGGTGCTGGTCGGCATGGCTGTGCACTCGGCGGTCTCCACGATCGCGGCGGTGGGCCGCCAGGTCGAGGCCGGTGCCAACGGTGTCTCCGACAACCTCGATGCGGCGGGCGAGCGCACCGACGGCTTCCCGCTGATCGGCGACGCGCTCAGCAAGCCGTTGCGCGCGGCCAGCGAGGCAGCACTCGACATCGCAGGCGCCGGTCACAGCCTCGACACCACGGCGTCGTGGCTGGCGTGGGTACTGGCGCTGGCGGTGGCCGCACCGCCGATCCTGTTCGTCGCGATGCCGTGGCTGTACCTTCGGCTGCGCTTCTTCCGCCGTAAATGGACCGCGATCACGCTGGCCCGCACCCCCGCCGGTGAGCAGCTGTTGGCGTTGCGCGCGCTCGCGAACCGGCCGCTGGCCAAGCTGGTCGCCGTGCACGCCGATCCCGTCGAGGCGTGGCGTCTGCACGATGCCGACGCGATTCGCGGCCTCGCGGCGCTGGAGTTGCGCTCGTCAGGCGTCGCCCGCCACCTCTAACCGGCTCCGCCGCCGCGATTTGTGCACATCGAGGAGCGCTCACCGCTCCCGGATGTGCACAAATCGCTCCGAAGGAACCGTCCGGAGCCGCCGATGCGTCGAACTGGAACATGCTCGACGACCATCTTCGGCAGCACGACGGCGTGATCACGCTGGCGCAGGCTCTACACTGCGGCCTCAGCAGGCACGCGGTAAATCGGCGTGTGCGATCGGGCCATTGGCTTCGGTGTTCCCCCGGGGTGTTCTTCGCCAATGACCGAGCCTTCACCGACTCCGCACGCATCAGGGCTGCGGTGTGGTCTCTCGGTCCGCGAGCGACCGCCAGCGGATTGGCGGCGGCATGGTGGCACGGGATCACCCGGTTCGCCCCGGACAAAGTCGAGATCACGATTCCGCGGGTGAGCAACTACCGACCGAGACCCGGCGCCCGGCTGCGGCGGCGCGATCTGTCGCCCCGTGACGTCGTCGAGCGGGCCGGGCTGCGGATCACCGCCATGCCGCTGACCGTGATCGAAGCCGCGGTCCGACGCGGCGGCGGACCGAAACTGATGGACGCCGCCCTGCAGCGTCATCTCGAGCTCGCCCAACTATGGAGCGCGCATCTGCGCAACAAGGGCAGACACGGTTCACCGGCCGCACGGCGACTCCTTCGTGCGGCCGAAGACGGTGCGCGTTCCGAAGCCGAACGACTCTTCGTCAAGCTCCTGCGCGACGCCGGATTCACCGGCTGGAAGACGAACCATCCCGTCGGTGGCTACAAGGTGGACGTCGCATTCACCCGAGCGAAGGTGGCGATCGAGGTCGACGGTTGGGCGTTCCACACCGACAGCGAGGCATTCCAGATCGACCGCAACCGGCAGAACGTGATCGCGCTGTTGAACTGGAAAGTGTTGCGTTTCACCTGGCTTGACTTGACAGCGTATCCCGAGCGGGTGATCGCCGAGGTGGCCGCCGCGACCAGTCAACAACCCTCATCCCAACATGCGCCGTAACGTGTGACCGAACGGATAGCGCGCAGTCACCGACCCGAATCGCACCCGGCCGCGCGCTACGAGATGCAGCTTCTGCGAGGGCGGGCCGTACGGCACCTTGAGAGTGGTGCTGCCTGCGAATGTCTCGACGCCGTTGAGGTCGGCGGTGGCGCCGTCGGGCAGGATCAGCTCCGTCGAGCTGAGGTAGTCATCGATGTCCAGGACGACGGTCGGGCTCTGCAACGTCGCGGCGGTGAAGTCGAGCGTGGTGTCGCACATCCGGGTGTTGAGGTCGATGCGCGCAGGTACCGTCCACGGTCCGCGTCGCGAGATCGACGACATCCGACCGCGCAGCTGTTCGCCTCCGACCGCAACGGGCTGCATCGCATCCGTCGAGGGCAGGTCGGCGATCACCTCGCGCAGCTCTCCGCGGGTCCGCGCGGCAAGCACGGCGTCGATCCGCTCGCTGAACTCATCGAGCGTGAGCATGCCTTGGCCGACTGCCCGTTCGAGCAGTTGCCTCACATGATCGCGGTCGGCGTCGGAAATCCGCACGTTCGCGTCATCGATGTCCATGCCCCGAGGGTAGGTGGCGGAACCGCGCGCTCACTCGCAGCACTCCGGCGATCGAGACAGCGATCCACGCAGCAAACGCTATCCAGAAGAAGACCAGCGAAATCGTCGGTAGGCCATGCCATCCGGTCTCTACCGCCATGGCATCGCTGGCCGCCGAGTACATGCCCAGCGGGAAGACCATCGTCCACCACACGCCGGCGAACCGCCGGGCATCCGGCCGTCCGAGGTGCCGCACAGCGAAGTACACGAGCGGCGGAATCCATGCCGACGCCAGACACCACGTCGCGACGGTCACCCCAAGAACGGCGTCGATGCCTGCGCGATGGATATGGTCGCCGGCCAACGTCGCGATCGCGAGCCCACCCATCAATATCCACGCGTCGGGCTCGAACCCACCGGGATCCAGACGCGCAGCGAACGCACGCGCCAGGATCAGCGCGGTCATGACCCCGTAAATCGCGAGGGCAACGATCCATATCGCGACGGCGATCAGCAGTAAGGCATGCCACCCCGTGTCGTGCGCAAGGGCGACCGCGACGATCGCCAAACCGGACGAGCCGACGCTGCACAGTTCCCACGCCCCGCGTGCCCGCCCCTGCAGTTCCGTCCAGGACCGACTCGCGAAGTTGCGCGCTGTCAGGACGATCAACACCGACCACACCAGCGCGGCAGGTACGGCCAGAGCCCACATGATCGCCGAGTTCGCCATCAACCGGCTGTCGAGCACCGCACACGCCGCCACGAACGTGAACAAGCCGATTGTCACATCGAGGTCAGACAAATCGGGCGGCCGCCGAAGCCACGAAACCACAGCTGCAGCAACGAGAACCAGCAACGCAAGGACAGCCAGCACGGCCAGAGCGCCACTGACGTACGTCAAACCGTGGTCGACCGCGGCGATGGAGACGATACCGGTCGCCATCACGAACGCGAACGCGTCGGGCCTCACCGCCAGCCGCTCACCGCAGCTCGACTATCAGATGGCGGATACCGGTGTGCCGATTGCTCCGCGTCCATTCGACGGGTTTGACCAGACGGGCTTCGGAGAAGCGGGTCAGCAACTCTTCGAACAACACACGTAGCTCGAGCCGCGCCAGGTTCGCGCCCAGACAGTAGTGCACACCCTGGCCGAAGCCCAGGTGCGGATTGGGCTGACGCGCGATGTCGAACACGTCGGGTTCGGTGAACACCGCATCGTCGCGATTGGCCGAACCCTCCCAGATCTGCACCTTCTGCCCGGCCTCGATCCCGCATCCGCCCAACGTCACGTCGCGAGTTGCGGTGCGCCGCTTGGACGGTGAGGGCGACGACCAGCGCACCATCTCCTCGACCGCCGAACCCAGCAACGCGAAGTCGCCGCGCAGCGCGGTCAGCGAGTCGGGGTTCTCGATCAACGCCAGCAGGCCGCCCGCCACCGCGTTGCGTGTCGTCTCGGCGCCCGCACTGAACAACAGGCTGAAGAACAGGTAAAGCTCCAGGTCGGATAGCGCACCGTCGTCCTCGCCGCCGCCCAGGCACGCGTTCGCGACCACTGACAACATGTCGTCGGTCGGCGAGGCGCGCTTGGCGGCTATCAACTCCTGTCCGTAGGTGTACATCCGCGAACCCGCTTCTTCGGCGGTCAACTGGCCGACAGACGCTTTTCGTGATCCTCCGAAGTCGAACTGCGGCTCGATCGCCTGAAACAGCCAATGTCGTTCAGACTCCGGAACTCCCAGCAGGATGCAGATCATCTGCATCGGCAGCTCGGCCGCCACGTCGACCAGGAAGTCAAACGGCTCGCCAGGCGAGACGCAATCCAGCAGGCGTCGCGCCCGCGAGCGAAGATCGTCTTCGACCCTGCGGATCATCCGCGGCGTCAGGCCGGAGCTGACCAGCCGCCGGATCTGCGAATGCCGCGGGTCGTCCATCATGTTGAGCACCTGACCGGCGATCGCCAGATCCTGCAGCAGCGTGCCGCCGTAGGGCCGGGAGCCGCCGGTCACCGACGAGAAGGTCTGCGGATCACGAAACACCGCAAGCGTTTCGGCGTAGGTGGCCACGGACCAGAATCCCTCGCCGTCGGGCGTGTGCTCGGTCGGCTCGTGCCAGTACACCGGGGCCTCGCGCCGATGCAACGCGAACAGTTCGTGTGGAAAACCGTTCGCGAAGTTGTCCAGATCGGTGAAATCGATCCCGCCCAGGGTCACAAGATGGCACCCGAAGTGTATTTGGCCGCTTCGGGATAGCGGCTCACCAACTCGTCGACCGCCGCAACCACGCGGTCGACCTGATCGCCTGCCGCACCGGTGAACGCCTGCTTGTCGGCCAGCGCCGCATCGAGCGCCGGCCGGTCCAGCGGCAGTCGCGAATCGGCCGCCAACCGATCCAGCAGATCGGGTTCCTGACCCTTCTCCCGCATGGCCAACGCCACCGCGACGGCGTGCTCCTTGATGACCTCGTGCGCGGTTTCGCGGCCCACCCCGGCACGGACCGCGGCGATGAGGATCCGCGTCGTCGCCAGGAACGGCAGGTAGCGATCCAGCTCGCGCTGAATCACCGCGGGATAGGCGCCGAACTCGTCGAGCACCGTCAGGAACGTCTCGATCTGTCCATCGACGGCGAAGAACGCATCCGGCAGCGCCACGCGGCGCACCACCGAGCAGAACACGTCGCCCTCATTCCATTGCGCGCCAGCCAGTTCGGCGGCCATGGAGCCGTAGCCGCGCAGCACCACCTGCAACCCGTTCACCCGTTCACACGAGCGCGTGTTCATCTTGTGCGGCATCGCCGACGACCCCACCTGTCCGGGTGCGAAGCCCTCGGTGACCAGTTCGTGGCCAGCCATCAGCCGAATGGTCTGCGCCAACGACGACGGTCCTGCGCCCACCTGCACCAGCGCGGAGACGACGTCGTGGTCCAGTGAGCGCGGGTACACCTGCCCGACACTGGTGAAAATCTCGGTGAACCCCAGGAATTCGGCGACGCGCCGCTCGAGCTCGGCCAGCCGCGAGGCGTCGCCACCGAACAGGTCGAGCATGTCCTGGGCGGTGCCCATCGGACCCTTCACCCCGCGCAACGGGTAGCGGTCGATTAACGAGCGCAGGCGCTGCAGCGCGATCAGCAACTCCTCGGCCGCCGAGGCGAACCGCTTGCCCAGTGTGGTGGCCTGTGCCGCGACGTTGTGGCTGCGGCCGGCCATCACCAGGTCGCGATACAGCACGGCGCGCTCGGCCAGCCGGGCCACCACCGCCACTGCGTGGGAGTGCACCAGTTCCAGCGAGCGCCGGATCTGGAGCTGCTCGACGTTCTCAGTCAAGTCGCGACTCGTCATGCCCTTGTGCACGTGCTCGTGGCCGGCCAGCGCGTTGAACTCCTCGATGCGCGCCTTGACGTCGTGGCGCAGCACGCGCTCGCGGGCGGAGATCGATCCGAGGTCGACCTGTTCGAGCACCCGCTCGTAGTCGTCGACCACGCCGGAGGGCACATCGACGCCCAGTTCGGCCTGGGCGCGAAGCACCGCCAGCCACAGCCGGCGCTCCGCGACGACTTTGGCTTGCGGTGACCAGATCGCCACCATGTCCTCGCTGGCGTACCGATTGGCCAGCACGTTGGGGATCGTCACAAACACTCAGCTTACGACCCGGGTAGTGCAGGCTGGTCCCATGTACTTCGTTGGGCTCGATCTCGCGTGGGCGGAGGGAAACCAATCCGGGGTGGCAGTCCTCGACGACGACGGACGGCTCGTGCAGGTGGGCGCGGCGGTCAGCGACGACGACATCGAGGCGGCCCTCGCGCCGTTTGTCGATGGCCCATGCGTCGTGGGGATCGACGCGCCGCTCGTCGTCAGAAACCCCAGCGGGTATCGGCTCGGGGAGACGCTCTACAACCGGGACTTCGCACCGTTCGAGGCGACCGCCCAGCCCGCGAACACGGGCAACCGTCTCTTCGATCCACCCCGCGCCGAGGTGCTCTGCCGACGGTTGGGCCTGGATCCCGACCCGCTGTCGCGCGGCGACCGGCGCGCGATCGAGGTCTATCCGCACGCGGCGACGATCTCGCTGTTCAAACTCGGCAAGACGCTCAAGTACAAGCGGCGCGCCAAGGATGTCGCCAAGCGCCAGGACGAGCTGCTGAGAATGGTGGGGCTGATCGAGGGGTTGAACGACGCGACGCCGCGGCTTCGCGTGCGCAGCAGCCCCGCCTGGCTCGAGCTTCGCAAGCGGATCGAGGCCAGCGATCGAGCCTTCCAGCTGAACGCTTGTGAGGATCCCGTCGACGCGGTGCTCTGCGCGTACGTCGCGCTGTATTTCGAGCGGCGGCGCGAGGACGTCACGATCTACGGCGACCGCGAAGGCGGCTACATCGTCACGCCCGCACTACCGCCGGGGCTGACGCCAGCTCCCCGGGCCCGTGCGGCGGCCAACCCCGAGGGCGGCGACGTGTTACCGCGCCTGGAGCAGGTTCAACAACTGATCGAGCGAGCTCAACGCGAACTGACCGAGATCCGCAGGCAGTTGGGCGGTTAGTCCGGCGACTGCGCGAGCTGAGTCGGATCGTTGATACCCGCGTCCTTGATGCCGAGTCGCCTGTTGATCACCATCGTGATGAGGAAGAGCACGATTCCGATCACCACCAGGATCCCGCCCAGCAGATACTGCGTGCCCGGGCGGCCCGACAAGGGCGTCACCAAATACACCGACGTGATGAAACCGATGATGGGCAATACCGTGGGTGTTCGGAAGTGCCTGTCATCCTCGGCGACATCGCGACGCAGGACCAACACCGCGACGTTGACCGTCGCGAACACCGCCAACAGCAGCAGCGATGTGGTGCCGCCGAGCACCGAGAGCGCCTTGCTGCTCGCGAACGCCGAGACGTAGAAGATCAGCCCGAACGCGATGATGGTGGTGAAAATGATTGCCACCCAGGGGGTGTGGCGGGTCCGGTGCACCGAGCCCAGAAGCGGCGGCAGTACATGCTGGCGTGCCATGCCGTAGATCAACCGGCTGGCCATCAGCATGTTGATCAGCGCGGTGTTCGAAACCGCGAACATCGTGATGAACGGGAACAACTCGTCGATCGGAAGGCCCGGTGCGGCGGCCTCGACCACGCTCACCAGTGGGGTGCTGCTCTCCCTCAATTCGCCGATCGGCACCATCGCCACCGCGATGATCGACACCAGGATGTACACGACACCCGCGATGCTCAGGCCGGTCAACAAGACCTTGGGGAAGATCCGGACGGGGTCTTTGGTCTCCTCGGCCATGTTGACCGAGTCCTCGAACCCGACCATGGCGAAGAAGGCAAGCGAGGTTGCCGCGGTGATCGCGACGAATGTGCTTCGTTCCTCGCTGCTTTCGAACATCACGATGCGTGAGAAGTCGTGGTCGCCGGCCTGGGTGAAGGCCCACAGACCGACGAAGATCACCAGCAGCAGACCGCTGATCTCGATGATGGTCAGGCCGACGTTGAGTTTGACACTCTCACTGACGCCGCGCAGGTTGATCGCGGCGAGGACGGCCATGAAGCTCAGGGCGATGAGCGTGACGCCCGCCTTACCCCAATCCAGGCCGAACCCCTTGATCAGGTTGGCCGCGAACGCCTGCGATGCCGTGGAGGCCGACGTGATACCGGAACACATCACCACGAACGCGACCAGGAATGTGAAGAACTGGATCCCGAATGCCTTGTGCGCGTACAACGCTGCGCCCGCGGCTTGCGGGTACTTGGTGACAAGCTCCAGATAGGAGAACGCCGTGACGGTGGCGATGGCGAACGCGAGCAGGAACGGCAGCCACGCCGCCCCACCCACTTCTCCGGCGACTTGACCGGTCAGCGCGTAGACACCGGTACCGAGGATGTCACCGACGATGAACAGCAGCAACAACCCCGGACCCATGACCCGCCGAAGTTCCGGTTGCGTGTCGGTCGGCGTACTCATCGGCCTCCTACTACGTCACACCTGCGCCACTCGCTCGTCGATTGGTGCCAACACGTCTATCACGTCGATCAGCGTTGCGCGTGCTGTTGCGCGAGGCCCGTCACCCTCGGCGACGAGCGCCGCCACCACCGCACCGTCGACCGCGTTGACCAAAGCGGTGAGGTACTCGGCGCGCACCGAGCGACCCGACCGCTCGATGACCTCGATGACGGCATCGGTGCGCTGGCGCATGATTCGCCGTTGGATGTCGCGCAGCATCGGGTGGCGCGCGCACGCGATGTAGCGCTCGTAGCGTGAGATCAGCTGCTCGCTGACCCGTTGCCCCGCCACGTCGTCGACCAACAGATCCACCAGGATGTCGGCGGTCGACTCCGCGCCTCGCCGGCGCCGCGACAGCATCGCCACCCGGGCGCGCAACTGCTCGGCCTCACGCTCGCCGACGTATTCGACGGCCCTGGCGATCAGATCGTCCAGCGACGAGAAGTAGTAGGTCGTCGACGCCAGCGGCAGGCCGGCGCGACGGGCCACAGCGCGATGTCGCACCGCGTCGAAGCCGCCCTCGCACAGCAGATCGGCAGCGGCGCTGACCAGCGCAAAGCGTCGACGTTCTCCCTTGGGAGTGACCGCTGCCGTCACCTTTAGCATGCTGCCAGTCGGGCGGCCCTACCATCGCGCTTTCGCCTAATCGTCAGGTTTTCGAACCGAAGTCGGGGCTGGTGTTTCTGGTGCGACGGGCCAGCCGCCGCTCGTCGGGCAGACAACCCGCGATGGCATCATGGCCGCCATGCCCGAACTGAGCCGCCGTTCGCTTCTGCGCCTCGGGGTCGGCGCGGCCGCCGGAGTGGCGGCGCTGCGGATGGCGCCCGCGGCCCCGGCCGCACCCGCCGCACCCACCTACGTCGACGGGTCCTTCGTCTCGGCGGCCCGCGGCGGGCAGAAGACCAACTGGGCGATCGCCCGTCCGCCCGGTCAAACCGCACCGCTGCGTCCGGTCATCGCGCTGCACGGTAAGGGGCAGGACGCAGCGGGTGTGATGGCCGGCGGTGTGGAGCAGGGCTTGGCCGAGGCGGTCGCCGCGGGCCTGCCGCCCTTCGCGGTCGTCGCCGTCGACGGCGGTGGAAGCTACTGGCACAAGCGGGCCTCCGGTGAGGACTCCGGGGCGATGGTGCTCGACGAGCTGATCCCGATGCTGGGCTCACAAGGTTTGGACACCTCACGAGTCGGCTTCCTGGGCTGGTCGATGGGCGGCTACGGGGCCCTGCTGCTCGGGGCGCGGCTCGGCCCCGCCCGCACCGTCGCGATCTGCGCCGTCAGCCCCGCGCTGTGGACGTCCCCCGGAGCCGCCGCGCCCGGTGCGTTCGACAGCGCGGAAGACTATGCCGCCAACAGTGTTTGGGGCCTGCCGGCGCTGGCGTCGATTCCGATCCGGATCGACTGCGGGACCGGCGATCCGTTCTACTCGGCGACCAAGGAGTTCATCGCGCAGCTGCCGAATCCGCCCGCGGGCGGCTTCTCGCCGGGTGGGCACGATGCCGGGTTCTGGAGCGCGCAGCTGCCCGCCGAGTTGTCCTGGATGGCCCCGCTGCTGACGTCTTAGACGCTGATGCGCCCCTCGGCCGCGGCAAGGGCGATGTCTCTGCGAAAGTGGCTGCCCGGCAGGCGAATCGATTCGATCACCTCGTAGGCGGCCTCACGCGCTGCCGACAGATCCGCGCCGGTACCCACGATGGAGAGCACGCGGCCTCCCGAGGACACGACGGCACCGTCCTCGCGGCGACTCGTGCCCGCGTGCAGCACACCCTCGACCTCGGCACCGACGATCACGTCACCGACACGCGGGCGAGACGGGTAGTTCTCCGCGGCCAACACCACGGTCACGGCGGCGCCGTCGCGCCACTGCAGCGGCGGCTCGTCGGCGAGGCTGCCCGTTGCGGCCGCGTACAGCAGCTGACCCAGCGGCGTCTCCAGCAGGGCCAGCACCGGCTGGGTCTCGGGATCGCCGAAGCGACAATTGAATTCGATCACCGCCGGGCCTCGTGAGGTGATCGACAGACCGGCGTAGAGCAACCCCGAGAACGAACTACCGCGCTTGACCAGTTCGGTGGCAACGGGTTTCACGATATCGTCGACGATGTGGGTGACCATGTCCTCGGGCAACCACGGCAGCGGCGCGTAGGCCCCCATACCGCCGGTGTTGGGGCCGGTGTCGTTGTCGCCGACCCGTTTGAAGTCCTGCGCGGGCAGCATAGGCACCACGGTCTCGCCGTCGACGACGCAGAACAGCGACACCTCGGGCCCGTCGAGGTACGACTCGAGCAGCACCGGATGTCCCGCGTCGAGCAGGCCCGCGGCATGAGCCCTGGCGGCCGCGCGATCGGCGGTGACCACCACACCCTTGCCCGCGGCCAGACCGTCGTCCTTGACCACCCATGCGGCCTCGCCGCTGTCGGGGCCGAAGCGGTCGAGCGCCGCGTCGAGGTGAGCGGGGTTGTCGACGACCTCGCTCCTGGCGGTGCGCACACCGGCGGCCGTCATCAGCTCCTTGCCGAACGCCTTCGAACCCTCGATGCGGGCCGCGTCCTTGCTCGGCCCGAAGCAGGCGATCCCGGCGCTGCGCACCGCATCGGCGACGCCGAGCACCAGCGGTACTTCCGGCCCGATGACGACGAGGTCGACCTCCAGCCGCTGCGCCAGGCTGGCGACGGCCTCACCTGAAGTGATGTCGACGTCGTACTGGTCGGCGATCGCGGCGGTACCCGCATTGCCCGGCGCGATCGATAGGTCTTCGACCTGCGGGTCACGCCGCAGCGCCAGCAGCAACGCATGTTCACGGGCACCGGATCCGATTACCAGGACTCGCACAACTGCTCACCCTAACCGCAGTCTCGATCTCGGTTCGGTCGACGACGCAAGTTAGGCCATACACTTGACTAACCAGTGTATGGTCGAGTGTATGACGCAGGCCACATGCCCGTTCGGACCCGGATATGACTTCACCGACCCCGAGGTGCTGCTGCGCGGTATCCCCGTCACAGAATTCGCTCAGCTGCGCAAGACCGCGCCGGTGTGGTGGAACGAGCAGCCCGAGTCGATCTTTGATGACGGCGGCTACTGGGTGATCAGCCGCCACGAGGACATCAAGGCCATCTCGCGCAACGGCGAGCTGTGGTCGACCAACCGCAAGGGGGCGGTGATGCGCCTTCCCGAGGGCGTCACCTCGGATCAGCTCGAGCTCACCAAGGCGCTGCTGATCAACCACGACGCGCCCGAACACACGAGGCTGCGCAAACTCGTGTCGCGCTTGTTCACCCCGCGCGCAATCACCACGCTCGAGGAACGGTTGGCGACCGCCGCACGCGAAATCGTCGCCGAGGCAAAGCAAAAGGGCAGTGGCAATTTCGTCGACGACATCGCGATGCGCCTGCCGCTGCTGGCCATCGCCGACCTGATCGGTGTGCCCGAGTCCGATCGCGAGAAGTTGTTTGGATGGACCAACGCGATCATGAACACCGACGACCCCGACTTCGACTCCGATCCGACCGCCGCTAATGCGGAGCTGATGGGGTACGCCTATGCGATGGCCGAGGAGCGCCGTCGGTGCCCGGCCGACGACATCGTGACCCGGCTGATCGAGGCCGACCTCGATGGGGAGTCGCTCGACGATGTGGAGTTCGCGTTCTTCGTGATCCTGCTGGCGGTCGCCGGAAACGAGACGACCCGAAACGCGATGACACACGGTATGAACGCGTTCTTCGAGAATCCCGAGCAGTGGGAGCTGTTCAAGCGCGACAGGCCCGCGACCGCGGCCGACGAGATCGTGCGGTGGGCCACCCCGGTGCACTGCTTCCAGCGGACCGCGCTGGCCGACACCGAACTCGCCGGTGTCACGATCCGCGAGGGCCAGCGGGTGGGCCTCTTCTACAGCTCGGCCAACTTCGACGAAGAGGTCTTCGACCTGCCGTTCCGGTTCGACATCTCGCGCGACCCCAATCCGCACCTCGGTTTCGGCGGCAACGGCGCCCACTACTGCATCGGCGCGAACCTGGCCCGCATGGAGATCAAGCTGATCTTCAACGAGATCGCCGACCAGATCCCCGGAATTGCCAAAGCCGGTGAGCCTCAGCGCCTTCGGTCGGGCTGGATCAACGGCGTCAAGGACCTGCAGGTCTCTTACACCGGCTGACCGGGCGGGCTGAGTAGGATTTTCGCCGTGCGCACACACGGTTGGTCCGGCTCGGCGCCGTCGACGGATGAGGAGGCGGTGGCCCGAATCCTCGACGCCGCGGGCAAGGCGATCGACGCGCGCGGTGCCGAGTTCTCGATCAGCGACGTCGCGCGCACACTCGGGGTGACGCGGCAGACGGTCTACCGGTACTTTCCCAGCACCGACGCGCTGCTTCAGGCCTCAGCACAGCGTGCGGCCACCGGCTTTCTAGACCGGCTCGCCGAGCACCTGCAGGGGTTGACCGACCCGCAGGAGGCGGTCGCCGAGGGCATCGCCACCGCGCTGGAGTGGCTGCCACAGGACAAACACATGGGACTGTTGCTGATGCCCGCGCGGGCCAGCGAGTTCAGCCAGACGGTCACCTCCGATGTGGCGTTGGAGTTCGCCAATTCGATGCTGCGCCGCTTCGACGTTGACTGGGCCGCGCAGGGGTTCGACGACCACGACCTCGACGAACTGGCCGAACACCTGCTGCGGATCATCCAGTCGTTCGTCATCGACCCGGGGCGTCCCCCGCGCCGCGGCCCCGAGCTGCGGAGCTACCTGCGACGCTGGGTCGGCGCGTCCGTGGCCGCTCCGACCGCGGCCCGCTAGGCGCCGCAATTGGTGCTCGGCCGGCCGTCTGGCGGGCCGTAAACTCACGATCGTGAGTGTCGTCGATGCCTTCCTCTCGACGTGGGCGCGGGCGCGCGCGACGTTCGGTGAGGGCATCCCGCAGGACGGCGGCGGGCTGGACCACAGTGCCCGCCTGGAGTCCCTGCGGGACGAGGTGGAGTCGGCGACACCGGGTTCGGATTGGACGGGCGCGGGCGCCGAGGGCTATCGAGACCGGAACGCCAGGCAGGCAAGGGCTCTGGGGGCATTGGCCGACCTGGATCGCCGCCTCGCGGCTGAGGTGGACAGGTCGGCCGCGGTGGTCGCGGCCGGCAGGCGTGAGCTCGATGCGGTCCGTCAGTGGGTGCTGGACGCGGCGGCGACGACGCCCGAAACCCCGGCCGGCCAACAGATGCTGTGGCCGGTGGTCAGCAAGGGCGCAGGCGAGGTCGCCGAGATCATCCAGCGCTCACACAGCGACCTCGCTGCCATTGCGGCCAGGATGCGCACACTCGGTGCGGAGTACGAGGAACTCGGTAGATCCGCGCGCTGAACAGACGGGTGCGCCCCGCTGACCACGAGGCTCAGAGCACGGTCAACGGCAATGACTTGCGGTCTTCGAACTCCCATGTCGAACCGCCGCTGACCCTGACAACCGCCACCTCGGAGAATTCCTTGGCTTCGCTGTCCGTGTCGACGACCCGCGCGGTCCACTCCTGGGCGGTGCCGGTGACCTCGACATCGAGATGCTTGTCGATCGCCGTGACGGCGGCCTGCAACGGACGCACCTCGTCGGGGGTCACCAGCGACACCCACGCGCCGTCCTCGTGCGCCGCCGAACGCCGCACGTGCACCACATCCGGACCGAACTCGGCGTCCACATAGGCCGCCGGGTTGAGCATCGGATGCAACTGCAGTGTGCGCACGGCGCCTTCGATGCCGCCGGGCAGTCTCAGCGCGCGGTGGATGCGTTCGGCGGCGATGCCGGCGATGCCGATCAGCTGTTTGGTGCAGATCTCGGTCGCCAGTTCGGTGTTGGTGCCCGCGCGCTTGCCGACCGCGATCACGAACGACAAGTTCAGCAAGTGCATCTGCAGGGTCACCTCGTCGGCAATGCGCACCAGCGCCGAGTGTGAGAACGCCCCGAAGTCGAAGTCCGACACCAGCGGTCCCGAGTAGTCCGACTGGCCCTCGTCATCGCGGTTGATTGGATCGAATTCGGTTCTGGCGGCGCGGGTTCGGCGCATCACGTCCAACACCGGGTGATCGTCCACCTCGGGATAGGACTCGTCGATCACGACCGTCCACGCACAGTGCGGATGCCGGTCGGCCGGTGTGCGTGGAGGCCGGTGGATCGGACGGATCTGCGCGCGACGGTTTGTGGCGGCCGCGGTCGCGTCGAACGTCGGGTCCTCGATGTCGTGACACATGCCGCGCACGTAGTCCTCGCCCATCGGCTCCACGTCGAGCAGCGCACCGCAGTGGTCGAGGTGGAACTCGCCGTGCCACCGGTCGTGCACGGTGTAGCGGAAGTCCATGAACTGCGGTGGGGCGCCGATGTCGAGCTGCATGCCTTTGAAGATCGTGACGACGTCGTCACCCTCGAAGTCCAGTGCCCGCTGCATGCGTTTGGCGTAGATCGGGCTGGCGCCCATCCACTCCTCGATCGCGACCTGCAACATCTCCTCGCGGCCGAAATTTGCGATGATCCAGGCCATTCCGGACCGGTCGATCAATTGACCGATCAGCAGCAGCTCGGGCAGCAGGACCGCGAGTTCTTCCCGCGACAGGGACGCATACCTACTCGTCATGGACCGTCCCACCGGAATGCATCTTCACCGCGGCGTTCACATTGGCCTTCTTGTCATCCGCCGGACGCTTCTTGCGGTTCTTGATCACCTTGCTGACCGCGCCGTCGAGCTTGGAGCCCAGCGGGAACCCGAGGTAGTGGGTCAGGAAGACGGCCATCTCCTTGAGCTCGTCCTCGGTCATCTCCCCGTTGGCCAGCGCCGCGTTGGCCTGGATTTCGGCGAGGTCGGAGTTCCCGACGGCGGTCACGGCGGTCAGCGTCATGATCCGCTTGTCGCGCATCGACAGCCCGGGGCGCGACCAGATGGTGCCGAAGAGGTGGTCGACGGTGAGGTCGAAATACGGATCACCCTCGATGTTGGGCATCTCCCAGCCGTAGACCTCGTTCATCTTCTCGAGGCCCTTGCGGCGCAACTCGTCCATCGTCACTCCTTCGTGTGCGGCACGCCGAGCCCGGCGGCCAGGTTCTGCAGCGCGATCTCGGCCAGTGGAAGTTCGACGTCGGTGGCCTTGCCCAGCGCGAGCGCCAACCGCAGATCCTTCTCGCCGAGACCACGAGTGTGAACGAACATGTCGTGCAGGAAGTGGTCCGGGGTGAGCGGCTTGGTGTCGTCGCGGTACATGATGGCTCCGGGTCCACCACTCTGCGCGTCACTGTGCCGCACCACGCGCCCCAGCTTCTGCAGATCGATCCCCGCCGCCTCAGCCAGTTTCTGCGCTTCACAGGCCGCGGCGAACCCGATGAACGTCAGCATGTTCCGAGCCAACTTCATCCGAGTACCGGCGCCGGGCTCGCCCGCGCGCACCACCAGCGATGCCCATTGTTTGAAGACGGGTTTGACCGCAGCGTAGGCCTCGTCGTCGGCGCCGACCATCACGGCCAGTTCACCCTTGTCGGCGGCTCCGGCGCCACCGCTGACCGGCGCATCGACGATGTGAATACCCCTTGGGCGCAATTGGTCTGCCAGATCCGGTGCCGTACTGGGCTCGATGGTGGAATGGATCGCGATGACGGTACCTGGTTTGGCGTGTTCGGCGAGCTGACCGACGACGTCGCGCACCTGCTCGTCGTTGAGCACCGTGACGCTGATGACGTCGGCCTCAGAGACTCCAGCGACATCCTCCGCCGGGCTTGCCCCGAGCTCGACCAACGGGGTCATCGCCTCGGTACGCACGTCGAACACGACCAGCCCGCCGGGCCAGTCGACCAGACGCTTGGCCATCGGCGCCCCCTGGTTGCCCAGGCCGATGTATCCCAGCTTGACGTCGTCGCTCACCTGATGATCTGCCCGCCGTCGACGTTGAAGATCTGACCGGTGATCCACTTGGCCTGATCCGACAGCAGGAACAGGCACATGCCGACCAGGTCCTCCGGTTGTCCCATGCGCGACAACGGGATTCCCTTGACGATGTCCGCGACCATCTCCTGAGGCGTGGTGGTGCGGTTGGCCTCGGTATCGATGGGGCCCGGCGCGATCGCGTTGACCCGGATGTTCTGCCCGCCCAGCTCGGTCGCCAGCTGCTGGGTCAGCCCGTTGACCCCGACCTTGGCCAGACCGTAGAAATTCGAGTACAGCCACGCCGCCGTCGAGGATTGGTTGACGATCGCCCCGCCGCCGCGTTTGGCCATCTTCTTGTACACCGCCCGGGTGCAGATCAACGCGCCGTCCATGTTCACGCTCATGAACTTCTTGTAGTAGTCCCAGTCCACGGTGATCAGGAAGTCCAGTTTCATGCCGCCGAAGATCGCGGCGTTGTTCACCAGGTAGTCGATGCCGCCGAACTCCGAAAGCGTCTGCGCGGCCATCTCCTTCGCCGATTCCGGGTCGGAGACGTCGACACGCACGGCGAGCGCGCTGCCGCCCTCGCCCTTGATGCCGTCGGCCACCTTCTGGGCGCCCTCGGTGTTGATGTCGGCAACCACCACTGCGGCGCCCTCGCGCGCCAGCGCCTCGGCATACGCTTGGCCGATACCGCCGCCGGCGCCGGTGACGATCGCCACCTTGTCCTTGAACTGGTCCTCGTAGAACCCCATCGTGTTCCTTCCTCGTTGCCGAATGTGGGGTTGTGTCACGCCTCGCGACGTTTTGCGTGCGGGTAACCCACGTTCGGCGTGATCGTCACACCGCCGTAGCGATCGCCTTGATTTCCAGGTATTCCTCGAAGCCCGCCAGTCCCATCTCGCGACCCAGCCCGGACTGCTTGTATCCGCCGAACGGCATATCCGCCGAATACCAGACGCCGCCGTTGATGTTGACCGTGCCGACCCGCATCCGTGCCGCGACCCGGTTCGCGCGTTCTTCGTCGGCCGAGAACACCGTGCCTGAAAGGCCGTAGGCCGAATCGTTGGCGATGCGGACGGCGTCGTCGTCGCCGTCGTGGGCGATGACCGTCAGCACCGGTCCGAAGATCTCCTCCCGCGAGACCTTGGCGTTGTTGTCCAGCCCGGCGATGACGGTGGGCTCGATGAAGAAGCCGGTATCGCGATCGGCGGGGCGGCCACCGCCGACGGCGAACTTGCCGCCCTCGTCGATCGCCGAGTCGAGGTAACCCTGAACCCGGTCGCGCTGACGCGCGGAAATGAGTGGGCCGCAGATGGTTCCGGCGTCCTGAGGGTCGCCCGGCTTGAGTCCGCCCATCGTCGCCGCCGCGGCCTCCACCGCCTCGTCGTAGCGAGCCCGCGGCACCACCAGTCGGGTGGTAATGGCGCATCCCTGTCCGGCGTGCATCGACGCGGTGAACGCCGACATCGAGCAGGCGGCGGCCAGGTCGGCGTCGTCGAGCACGAGGAACGCCGACTTGCCGCCCAGTTCCAGGAACACCTTCTTGATCGTCGCGGCGCCATCGGCCATCACGCTGCGACCGGTCGCCGTCGACCCGGTGAACGAAACCATGTCCACCCGTGGGTCCTTGGACAGCAGCGCACCGACCCCGTGATCGCTGGAGGTGACGATGTTGACGACGCCCGGCGGGATGTCGGTGTGCTCGGCGATCAACTCTCCGACCGCGGCCGCACACCACGGGGTGTCCGGGGCCGGCTTGAGCACGATGGTGTTGCCGGCGGCCAACGCCGGGCCGATCTTGGCCAGGTTGATCTGGTGCGGGAAGTTCCACGGGGTGATGGCGCCGACGACGCCGACGGCCTCGCGGGCGAGGCGGCGGCGGGTCTTGATGCCCATCGGCGACGCGACCCCGAGATCGGTGTTCCACTCGTAGGACTCGGCGGTGTCGGCGCAGAAGCTCAGATCGTCGACCGGTCCCTCGAGCTGAGCCGCCGACGTCAACATCCGGGGCGCGCCCACCTCGCCGATCGTGATCTCGCGCAGTTCCTCGATGTGCTCCTTCAGGACGGCCTGCAGCTGGCGAAGGCAACGCACCCGCAAGTCGGTGTCGGTCGACCAGTCGGTCTCGTCGAAGGCGCGCCTGGCCGCCTCGATCGCACGACCCATGTCGTCGGCGGTGGCGTCGGCCGCGACACCCAGCACTTCCTCGGTGGCGGGGTTGACGGTTTCAAACGACCCGCCGCTTCCCGCGACGAGCTTGCCGTCGATGAGCAGCTGACTTTCCCGATTCGCCAGCACAGCCATGCCGTCTCCGTTCACCATTGCTGGACAAGTGTCCGAATTGTTGAACCGAACGATAGTCCCCTCGCAGTGCGGCTGGCAAGCATAGCGTTTACTAGCTGCATACTTGCGGAGCCGAGCCCGTGTCCGATAACTTGGACAGGTGTCCAGCGAGCCCGTGGTTGCGGTCCCAGGCCCGGCGCCTGTCAGCACCGCCGAGACACCGCGGAACCGTCGCCAGGAGGAGACGTTCCGCAAGGTGCTCACCGCCGGTGTCGAGATGCTGCGCGAATCCTCCTACGCCGACCTGACGGTGCGCGCCGTCGCCGCTAGGGCCAAGGTCGCCCCGGCCACCGCCTACACCTACTTCTCGTCGAAGAACCACCTGATCGCCGAGGTGTACCTGGACCTGATGCGTCAGGTGCCGTACTTCACCGACGTCAACGACAGCCGGGTCGCCCGCGTCGAGAAGACTCTGCGCGCGATGGCGCTGATGGTCGCCGACGAACCCGAGGTCGCGGCGGCGTGCACGACCGCGCTACTCAGCGGTAGCGACTCCGCAGTGCGCGCGGTACGCGACCGCATCGGTGCCGAGATCCACCGCCGCATCCGCTCGGCCATGGGCCCAGAGGCCGACCCGCGCGCATTGGCGGCCCTGGAGATGACGTTCTTCGGCGCGCTGGTCAACGCGGGTAGCGGCGTCTTCACCTACCACCAGATCGCCGACCGGCTCAGCTACGTCGTCGGCCTCATCTTGGGAGACGAGCAGTGACCATCAGCGAAATCGTTCTTGACCCATACGACTACGACTTCCACGAGGATCCGTATCCGTACTACAAGCGGCTGCGGGACGAGGCACCGCTGTATCGCAACGACGAACTCGGCTTCTGGGCCCTGTCGCGGCACCAGGATGTCCTGCAGGGTTTCCGCAACAGCACCACGTTGTCGAACAAGTTCGGCGTATCGCTGGATCCCGCGTCCCGCGGACCGCACGCCTCCAAGACCATGTCCTTCCTGGCGATGGACGACCCCGACCACTTGCGACTGCGCACACTGGTGTCGAAAGGTTTCACGCCTCGGCGCATCCGCGAGTTGGAGCCGCGCGTCACCGAGATCGCCGTGCAGCACCTCGATGTCATGTTGGACAAGGCACGCTCGAACGAGACCGTCGACTACGTCGGCGAATTCGCGGGCAAGCTGCCGATGGACGTCATCTCGGAGCTCATGGGTGTGCCGGAGCCCGATCGCGACCAGGTGCGGGCGTGGGCCGACGGTGTCATGCACCGCGACGAGGGTGTCACCGACGTACCGCCCTCGGCCGTGGAGGCATCGATCAACCTGATCGTCTACTACCAGGGCATGGTGGCCGAACGCCGCAAGGAGCCGAGCGACGACCTGACCACCGCGCTGCTGGAGGCCGAGATCGACGGCGACCGGCTCACCGACGACGAGATCATCGGCTTCATGTTCCTGATGGTGATCGCCGGTAATGAGACCACCACGAAACTGCTTGCCAATGCGGCCTTCTGGGGCCACAGGAACCCCGACCAGTTGACTCCGGTCTACGCCGACCTGCAGCGGATTCCGCTCTGGGTCGAGGAAACGCTGCGATACGACACCTCGAGCCAGATCCTCGCGCGCACGGTCTCGGGCGAGCTGACGTTGTACGACACCACCATCCCCGACGGTGACGTGTTGCTGTTGCTGCCCGGGTCGGCTCACCGCGACGAGCGGGTGTTCGAGGACCCCGACCGTTTCCTCATCGGCCGCGAAATAGGTTCAAAGCTCATGAGTTTCGGCAGCGGTGCCCACTTCTGCCTCGGTGCGCACCTGGCGCGGATGGAGGCCAAGGTCGCGTTGACCGAGTTGTTCAAGCGAATCCGCGGATACGAGGTGGACGAGGCCAACGCCGTCCGCGTCCACTCGAGCAATGTCCGCGGATTCGCTCACCTTCCCATCACTGTGGAGACTGTCTGATGCCCCGGTTCGACCCCCTGCCCGAACGACGACCCGTCATCGTCGCCGGCGCCTCATCCGGAATCGGAGAGGCGACGGCGATCGAGATGGCCGCGCGCGGCTTCCCAGTCGCGCTGGGCGCCCGTCGCGTCGAGAAACTCGAAGACATCGTCGGCAAGATCAACGCCGACGGCGGCGAGGCCGTCGGGTTCCATCTCGACGTCACCGACCCCAACTCGGTGAAAACGTTTGTCGCCCAATCGGTGGAGGCGCTCGGCGAGATCGAGGTATTGGTGGCCGGTGCCGGTGACACCTACTTCGGCAAGCTGGCCGAGATCAGCACCGACGAGTTCGAGTCGCAGCTGCAGATCCACCTCGTCGGGGCCAACCGGCTGGCGTCGGCGGTGCTCCCGGGCATGCTCGCGCGCCAGCGCGGCGACCTGATCTTCGTGGGATCCGATGTGGCGCTGCGCCAGCGGCCGCACATGGGCGCCTACGGGGCGGCGAAGGCGGCGCTTCTGGCCATGGTCAACAACTTCCAGATGGAACTGGAGGGCACCGGCGTGCGCGCCTCGATCGTGCACCCCGGTCCGACGAAGACCAGCATGGGCTGGAGTCTGCCCGCCGAGAAGATCGGCCCGGCACTCGAAGATTGGGCGAAGTGGGGCCAGGCCCGGCACGATTACTTCCTGCGGGCGGCCGACCTGGCCAGGGCCATCACCTTCGTGGCGGAGACACCTCGCGGTGGGTTCATCGCCAACATGGAACTTCAGCCCGAGGCGCCGCTGGCCACCGCGCCGGCGGAACGCCAGCAACTCAAGTTGAACGAGGAGAACCTGAAGTCATGACGACCGCGATCGTGCCCCGGGTTTCCGGTGGTGAAGAAGAGCACGGACACCTCGAGGAGTTCCGCACCGACCCGATCGGCTTGATGCAACGGGTTCGCGACGAGTGCGGTGACGTCGGCTGGTTCCAGTTGGTGGACAAGCACGTCATCCTGCTGTCCGGCGCCGAGGCCAACGAGTTCTTCTTCCGTTCGGCCGACGAGGATCTCGACCAGGCCGAGGCCTATCCGTTTATGACGCCGATCTTCGGCAAGGGTGTGGTGTTCGACGCAAGCCCCGAGCGTCGCAAGGAGATGCTGCACAATTCGGCGCTGCGCGGTGAGCACATGAAGGGCCACGCGACCACCATCGAGGGCGAAGTCAAGAAGATGATCGCCGACTGGGGCGACGAGGGCGAGATCGAGCTGCTCGACTTCTTCGCCGAGTTGACGATCTACACCTCGACGGCCTGCCTGATCGGGCTGAAGTTCCGCAACCAGCTCGACCACCGGTTCGCCGAGTACTACCACGATCTCGAGCGCGGCACCGACCCGCTGTGCTACGTCGACCCCTACCTGCCGATCGAAAGCTTCCAGCGCCGCGACGAGGCGCGCGTGAAACTCGTTGCGCTGGTGCAGGAGATCATGAACCAGCGGGTGGCCAATCCGCCGGAGGACAAGTCCGACCGCGACATGCTCGATGTGCTGGTGTCGATCAAGGACGAGGACGGCAATCCGCGGTTCTCGGCCGACGAGGTCACCGGCATGTTCATCTCGCTGATGTTCGCCGGGCACCACACCAGTTCGGGAACCTCGGCGTGGACCCTGATCGAGCTGATCCGCCACCCCGAGATCTACGCCAAGGTCCAGGCCGAGCTCGACGAGCTCTACGCCGACGGTCAGGAAGTCAGCTTCCATGCGCTGCGCCAGATTCCGTTGCTGGATAACGTCGTCAAGGAGACACTGCGGCTGCACCCGCCACTGATCATCTTGATGCGGGTGGCCCAGGGCGAATTCGAGGTAGCGGGCTTCCCCATTCACGAGGGCGACTTCGTGGCTGCCTCGCCGGCGATCAGCAACCGGATTCCCGAGGACTTCCCGGATCCCGACGGTTTCAATCCGGACCGCTACAACAAGCCTGAACAGGCCGACATCGTGAACCGCTGGACGTGGATCCCGTTCGGCGCGGGCAGGCACCGTTGCGTCGGCGCGGCGTTCGCCCAGATGCAGATCAAGGCGATCTTCTCGGTCCTGTTGCGCGAGTACGAGTTCGAGATGGCGCAACCGGCTGACAGCTATCGCAACGACCACTCGAAGATGGTGGTGCAGCTGCAGCGGCCCGCGAAGGCGCGGTATCGACGGCGGAGCAAGTAGGCACCGCAGATGGGTTCCTACAGAGTCGAAGTGGATCTTGACCTGTGTCAGGGCCACGCGATGTGTGAGCTCGAGGCGCCCGACTACTTTCGGGTGCCCAAACGCGGCAAGGTCGAGATCCTCGATGCCGAACCGCCCGACGACGCCCGCGACGAGATACAGAACGCGGTCGACATGTGCCCGACCCAAGCACTGATGATCAAAGAAACAGGAGAATGACAATGCCGTCACTACCCCGCCAAGCGCTCGACAACTGGGTCGAGCAGTGGCTGGAGGCCAACCGGGACGCCGAACGCAACGGCGACTGGAAACCGTTGGCCGAGTTCTACACCGATGACGCGACCTACGGCTGGAACATCGGCCCCAAGGAAGACGTGATGTGTGTCGGCAAGGACGAAATCCGGGACGTCGCGCTGGGTTTGGAGATGGAGGGCCTGGAGAACTGGGTTTACGAGTACCAGAAGGTGCTCGTGGACGACAAGCAGGGCGAGATCGTCGGCTTCTGGAAGCAGGTCGCGAACAAGTCCGACGGCACCACCGACGAGATCTACGGTATCGGGGGCAGCTGGTTTCGGCTGAACGCCGACCTGAAGATCGAATGGCAGCGCGACTTCTTCGATTTCGGCCACGTCGCCAAGGGGTACGCGAAACTGATCGAGTCCGGCGACCTGTCGCCCGGAATGCAGAAGCGCATCGAGCGGTCCCTGGCCGGCGAGAAGTTGCCCGGTTATTACCCCCTCGGCCAGGCCCCGGTACCGATCTGGTGACCCGGCCAAGCAGTTGATTGGGGGTGGGTGTGACCTACCTAACTACTGCCTCTAGTCTGAGGTCACCGGTACTAGCGGAAGGCACGTTCCAATGAAGACAAAAGGTGCTCTCATCTGGGAGTTCAACCAGCCGTGGTCGATCGAGGAGATCGAAATCGGGGACCCCGTCAAGGACGAGGTCAAGGTGCAGATGGAGGCGTCGGGGATGTGCCACTCCGACCACCACCTGGTGACCGGCGGCATCCCGATGGCCGGTTTCCCGGTGCTCGGTGGCCACGAGGGTGCGGGCATCGTCACCGAGGTCGGTCCGGGCGTCGAAGACCTCAAGCCCGGCGATCACGTCGTGATGTCGTTCATCCCGTCCTGCGGCAACTGTCCGTCCTGTCAGGCCGGTATGCGCAACCTCTGCGACCTCGGCGCCGGTCTGCTCGGGGGCACCGCGGTCTCCGATGGCACCCACCGCATCCACGCCAAGGGACAACCCGTCTTCCCGATGACCCTGCTGGGCACGTTCTCGCCCTACATGGTCGTACACAAGAGTTCGGTCGTGAAGATCGACGAGTCGATTCCGTTCGAGGTTGCGTGCCTGGTCGGTTGCGGCATCACCACCGGCTACGGCTCGGCCGTCCGCAGCGGTGACATCCGGCCCGGTGAGGACGTCGCGATCGTCGGCGTCGGCGGCGTCGGCATGGGCGCTCTGCAGGGCGCAGTCACCGCGGGCGCACGTCGCATCTTCGCTATCGACCCAATGGAGTGGAAGCGTGACCAGGCGCTGAAATTCGGTGCCACACATGCTTATCCGGATTGGGAGTCCGCGATGGCCGGTATCGGCGAGGTCACCTGGGGACTGATGGCCCACAAGGTGATCATCACCGTGGGCGAGCTGCACGGCAAGGACGTCGAGAACTACCTCAGTTTGACCGCCAAGGGTGGCACCTGCGTGGTCACCGCCATCGGCAGCCTGCTCGATACCGAGGTGAACCTCAACCTGGCGATGCTGACCCTGTTGCAGAAGAACTTGCAGGGCACCATCTTCGGTGGCGGCAACCCGCACTACGACATCCCGCAGCTGCTGTCGATGTACAAGGCAGGCAAGTTGAACCTCGACGACATGGTCACCCGGCAGTACAAGCTGGAGCAGATCAACGACGGTTACTCCGACATGCTCGAGGGCAGGAACATTCGCGGCGTCATTCGCTACACCGACGACGACCGGTAGAGCTCATGCCTCAGGAAACCGTCGAGAAGACACCGGCTTTGGCGGCCTCCCACAATTCGTGGAGATGCGTGCACTCTCACGACAAAGAGGGCTGGTTGGCCCTGATGGCCGACGATGTCGTCATCGAGGATCCGATCGGGCAGTCCTTCACCAACCCCGATGGCACGGGAATTCGCGGGAAGGAGGCGGTATCGGGCTTCTACGATGCCAACATGGCCTCCAACGACCTGCGGATCACCTGCGAAGAGACATTTCCGTCCAGTTCCCCGCACGAGGTGGCTCATATCCTGGTGCTGCGCAGCAAGTTCGACAACGGGATGACCAGCACGGTGCGCGGAGTGTTCACCTACAAGGTCAACGACGCCGGTCTGCTCACCAACCTTCGTGGCTATTGGAACATGGACATGATGCAGTTCGGTCAGGCGGCCAGCCAGTCAACGGATGCCAAGTAGCCCGTCACTGTCCGGGCGTGGCGCGGTCATCGCCGGCGGATCGCGCGGCGTGGGGTTGGCGGTGGCTGAACTGCTCGCTGCCGATGGTGCCGGGGTGGTCGTCAACGGCCGTGATCGGGACGCCGTAGCGCAAGCGACGCAACGGATTCCGGGCGCGCACGGAGTCCCCGGCTCGCCGGCCGATCCGGAGATCGCCGAACACCTGATCGACACGTGCGTTCAGGAGTTCGGTCGCATCGACATCCTGATCAACTGTGCGGGCACAGCTGAGCCCGTCGGATCGTCGATCCTCACGATCACGTCGGGCCAATTCCGCGAGTTGATCGACGCACATCTCAATACGGCCTTCGAGACTTGCCGAGCCGCCGCGCCCAGGATGGTCGCCCAGGGCGGAGGCGCGATCGTGAACACGAGTTCGTTTGCGTTCCTCGGCGACTACGGCGGTACGGGGTATCCGGCGGGCAAGGGCGGCGTCAACGGGCTGACCCTGGCGATCGCCGCCGAACTCAACGAGCACGGCGTGCGCGCGAACGTCGTCTGTCCCGGCGCCAGGACGCGGCTCTCCACTGGTGCGGATTACGAGGCGCACATCGCCGACCTGAACCGTCGCGGCCTGTTGGACGACGTGAGCATGCAAGGTGCCCTCGACGCCGCGCCCCCGGCGTACGTCGCCCCGACTTACGCCTATCTGGCGAGTGACCTGGCCAGGGACGTGACCGGACAGATCTTCATCGCCGCCGGCGGGTTCGTCGGGCGCTTCGACAGGCCGACGCCGACGATTCTGGCCTACCGCGACCACCACGACACCCCGCCCTGGTCCGTCGCCGAGCTCCACGACCACATCGGGCCGAATGGCGGACAAAGCTGACGGCCGCGGATAGCCGACGCGCCCTCGACCGCGGCGCGTCGCTCACTATGCTCGACGCCATGGCGAGCGTGTTCACGAAGATCATCAACGGGGAGCTACCAGGCCGGTTCGTCTACGAGGACGACGACATCGTCGCCTTCCTGACGATCGCCCCGATCACCCAGGGCCACACGCTCGTTGTGCCGCGAGCCGAGATCGACAACTGGCAGGACGTCAAGTCCGCGGTCTTCGGCCGCGTCATGGAGGTGTCACAGCTGATCGGCAAGGCCGTGGTCAAGGCGTTCCCCGCCGAACGGGCCGGTGTCATCATCGCCGGGATGGAAGTGCCTCATCTGCACGTGCACGTCTTCCCAACCAACGACCTCGCCGATTTCGGATTCGCCAACGCCGACCAGAACCCGTCGCAGGAATCGCTCGACGAGGCCCAGACCAAGATCAAGGCGGCACTGGCTCAGCTGACCTGAGCCGCCACATCGACGATGCGCGGCAGGCTGACCCGAAACGTGCACCCCTGCCCCGGCGCGGTGGTGACGTCGACCGTTCCGCCGTGGGCCAGAACTAACGAGTCGACGATCGACAGTCCCAGCCCGGTGCCGCCGCTCGCCCGGGTGCGTGACGAGTCTGCGCGATAGAACCGTTCGAACACCCGTCGCGCGTCGTCTTCCGTCATACCCGGCCCCTCGTCGCACACCTCCAGCACCGCGCGGTCACCCGCGGTGCCCACCCGCACCGTCACCCCGGCGGTTTCTGGAGTGTGCTGAAGCGCGTTGCCCATCAGGTTGCCCAGCACCTGGCGCAGTCGGGCTTCGTCGCCAAGCACTTCCGGGGTGCCGGGCCCATCGAGCACCTCCAACCTGGTCGCTCGCTTGGGGGCGATGGAGCGCGCGTCGTGGACCGCGTCGGTGGCAAGGGTCAGCAGATCGACGCGCCGGTGCTCGAGCGGGCGCTGCGCGTCGAGGCGGGCGAGAAGCAGAAGGTCGTCCACGAGCAAGCCCATCCGGCCGGACTCGCTCTCGATGCGGCTCATCAGCATCTCGACGTCGCGTACCGCGCCCTGCCGGTACAACTCGGCGAATCCACGGATGGTGGTCAGCGGCGTGCGGAGCTCGTGGCTGGCGTCGGTGATGAACCGTCGCATCCGCTCCTCGGAACTGCGGGCCTGCTCGGCGGAGGCCTCAGAGGCCGCCATGGCGGTCTGGATCTGGGCGAGCATGCCGTTGAGCGCCGCCGACAGCCGGCCCACCTCGGTGCGCGGATCACGCTGGGGGACACGGCGATCGAATTCGCCGGCCGCGATCGCCGCCGCGGTCTGCTCGACTTCGACCAGCGGACGCAGGCTGCGGTGCACCACCGCATAGCCGACCACCCCGAGCACCACCAGCACCGCCAGCCCGATCCCGACCTGTGCGTAGATCAACTCGCGCACTGTGGTCTGCACAGCGGAGAAGTCGACGGCGACGGTGACCACCCCGTCGGGGCTGCGGACCGTCATCGCGCGCCACTGCACATCGGAGCCGTGCAGCGAGCCGATGGTGACCGGTTCCGAACCCACGTCGTTGTCGGCGGGCAGCGCCGGTTCCGCATCTCGGTCGTTGACGGCGATCCAGATGTGTCCGTCGGCTCCGACGCCGCGGACATAGAAGTTCGTCGGTGGCCGTGCCGGGTTGGGGCTCTCCAGCGCATCGTCGGACCCCTGGCGCGGCGCCTGGGCCCACCCTCGCGAAGCGTCGAGCAATTCTTGGTCGACGCGGTTGCTCAGCGTGTGGCGGAGGATCGTGGTGACCGCCACGCCGGATGCGAGCAGACCGCACGCCACCAGCAGCAGGGTGGCCGCCACCAGCGCCACCCTCAGCGGCACGCGTGCGGTCATCTACTCATTGTCGGCGCACGTTCGGTTCTGCGTCGCGCGCTGCCGTTCTTCGCGCAAGCGCTCATCACGGTTGTCTGTTCTTCGCGCAAGCGCTCACACAATTGTCTGTTCTTCGCGCATGCGCTCATCACCGTGGCTCGCGGAGCACGTACCCCACGCCGCGCAACGTGTGCAACAGGCGCTTTTCGCCCGTGTCGATTTTTCGCCGCAGATAGGACACGTAGGACTCGACGACGTTGACGTCGCCGCCGAAGTCGTAGCGCCAGACGTGGTCGAGGATCTTGGGCTTGGACAGCACCGTCCCCGCGTTGATGATGAAGTACCGCAGCAGCGTGAACTCCGTCGGCGACAACGACACCGGCTCCCCCGCCTTCCACACCTCATGGGTGTCCTCATCGAGTTCGATGTCGGAGAAGGACAACCGCGAGTTGCGAGGCTCCTCGACACCACGGCCGGAGCGGCGCAGGATCACCCGTAACCGGGCCACCACCTCTTCGAGGCTGAACGGTTTGGTCACGTAGTCGTCACCGCCGAGGGTGAGGCCGGCGATCTTGTCCTGGAGCGAGTCGCGCGCAGTGAGGAACAACGCTGGGGCGTCGATACCGTCTGCGCGCAGCCGTCGCAGCAGCCCGAAACCGTCCATCCCGGGCATCATCACGTCGAGGATGACGGCGTCCGGGCGTACCTCACGCGCCTTGTCCAGCGCGGCGGGTCCGTTGGAGGCGGTGTAGACCTCGAACCCCTGGAACTTCAGGCTGACGGACAAGAGTTCGACGATGTTGGCCTCGTCGTCGACGACGAGGACCTTGGCCTCCGGTGTGTTCTCGGGTAGTGCAGGCATGGCCACCTATTCACTGTCCGTCTCTCGCCGGTGATGTTCCTGCCAGCAGGCTGTGTACTTCCTGTGGGTTTTCATCTTGCGCCGTCCATAGACTGAGGTGATGAACTTCGGCAAAGCGCTGACCGATATCGCGACCGCACCGGCGCGAGCCGCCCTGACCGTCGCCGACGCGGGCCTGGCCATGGCGACCGGGGCGGTGAGCATGGCGCAGCGCACGCTCGGCGACGCCGTCGAGGGTGGGCCCGGATCGGCGTCGTTCGCCACCATGCTCGGCCTGAACGACGCGGTCGAGCGGGCGAACCGACTGGCACGTCTGATGGACGACGACGCCCCGCTGGGCCGGGCGTTGGCACCCAACGGCCCGCTGGACCGGCTGCTGCGACCGGGCGGACTGGTCGATCAGCTGACCACCGAGGGTGGCCTGCTGGATCGCGTGACCGCGGAGAACGGTGCGGTCGCCCGGGCGGTGGCCCCCGGCGGGCTGGTGGACCAGCTGATGGCCGAAGGCGGCCTGGTGGACCGCATGACCACCGACGACGGCGCACTGTCGCGAGTGATCGCCCCGGGCGGGCTGGCCGATCAGCTACTGGCCAACGATGGCCTCGTGGAGCGGGTGCTACGCGAGGACGGCGTGGCCGACCGCTTACTGGCCGAGGACGGCCTGTTGGACACGCTCACCGATCCCGACGGTCCGTTGCTCAAGCTGGCCGACGTCGCGGACACGCTGAACCGGTTGGCGCCCGGTCTAGAGGCGCTGGCGCCGACGATCGACGCCCTCCACGATGCCGTCGTGACGTTGAGCCAAGTCGTGAACCCGTTGAGCAATATCGCCGACCGGATCCCGTTGCCCGGTCGCCGGCCGCGCGCCCGTTCGACGTCGAGGACGGTGACCTCTCAACGCATTATCGACGTCGAGGAGTGAGCTCAGGCGTCGGCTTCGATCGCCTCGATCGCCGCTGACACGCTCTCCGGAGTCGGGGGCTGGTCTTCGGGCTGCCAACGCTGCAGCAATAGCACGGTGGCGCCCCGCAGCATCCGCACGTAGTCGTCTACATCGGACTGCTTGTATGACTCGATCCGCGCGGCAACCTCGGGTACCAACGGCTTGATGGCGGTGGCGATGCTGAGGCCGAGACCGCCTCCGGTGCTCGCGCTCTTGTCGAGCAGCGTGAGGAGCCGTTCGACCTCGGGCCGCTCGAGTCTGGGATACACGTGCGGGAAGTCGCTGAGCAGATCGTCCTTGACAGTCACGGGGAGCGGAGTTCCCCGAACCGGCGACCCGATAAACTCAAGGCCCGCAGGCCTCCTTAGCTCAGTGGTAGAGCACTCGCCTTGTAAGCGAGCGGTCGTCAGTTCAATCCTGACAGGGGGCTCCACCTTATTCGCCAGGGTCGTGGATTCGAAGACTATCGACCCTGCTGCAGAATCGGCGCACTTGGGCCGGGGTTACGCCAAGAACACCTAGACCACCGACTCCGTCGATACGATAAGGCGACCTGGAACGAGGTTGTCATGACTGATTCGACCGCCGACTATCCCTTCGAATTGACGCAAACTCAAGCGCCTGTGGGCGTCGACGGCGAAAGCGGAACTCGTACCGGAACATACGAGCCATCATTCGCCGGGCTCAGTCCATCGACCCGCCTCACAACAATCGAGGTCGGTCAGCAGCTCGACGACTTCGATCTGCTGCTCGAATTGGGCACCGGCGCATTCGCGAAAGTCTTTCTAGCCCGCCAACGGTCCATGCAACGGCTGGTGGCGGTCAAGATTTCCGCGAATGAAGGACACGAACCGCAAACTCTGGCCCAGCTGGATCACGACTACATCGTCCGGGTTTTCGACCAGCGGATCCTGCACGAACAAAACTGGCGGCTGTTGTACATGCAGTATCTCCCCGGCGGAACACTGCTGGACGTTGTCGAGGCGATTCATCGCGCGGAAAAGCCACCAGAAACCGGCCAGACGCTGCTCGACGCGGTGGACCACGCACTGGAGGGGCGAGGGGGAATCCGTCCTACGGAATCATCGACGCGAGCCGAGCTCGCCACGCTCCCCTGGCCAGACACTGTCGCGTGGCTGGGGAAGCGGCTCGCTCAGGCGTTGGACTATGCCAATTCACACGGCGTGTTGCATCGCGACATCAAACTGGCGAATGTCCTCCTCGCCGCCGACGGGACCCCCAAACTCGCGGACTTCAACATCAGCTTCGCCCGCAACGTAACGGGTGCGAGTCCCTTCGAATACTTCGGCGGCTCACTCTCGTACATGTCCCCCGAGCAACTGACGGCTTGCCAGCCTGGGCACACCCTCGACATGGCGAATCTCGATGCCCGTAGCGATATCTACTCCCTTGCCGTCGTGCTGTGGGAGCTCTTGACCGGCAACAAGCCGTTCGATGACTCCGCGGCGCAAGCCGCGCGAGCGAGAGGGGCCGGAGCGATCGGCGACACCACAGCGCTTGAGTTGATGTTGACCACCCGCGCAAAGGGGATTCCGCCGACAGCACTGGCGGCGCTACCGGAGACCTGTCCGCCGGCGCTGCGCAGAGTTCTGCTCATAGCACTGAGCGCAGCACGTGAACAGCGCTGGGCTTCAGGCGCTGAACTCGCCGAGCAACTCCAGCTGTGTCTCGATCCGAGCGCTCGTGATCTAGTTGATCCGCCTGTTCGAAGCTGGCGGCTGCGGCTACGGCCGTTCTTTGTGCCAATCGCCTTCCTCGCCATCATGATTCCCAACCTCTTGGCCAGCGCGTACAACATTCAGCACAATCAGCTGCTTATTGTCAGCCAGCTTTCGGAGTATGCGCAGGGCCGGTTCATGCTGGTCACCACAGTCGTCAACGTGGTGTTCTTCCCGCTCGGAGCGGCGGTGCTGCTCTATTGGTATCGCTACATCATCCTGGTCCCACGCCGCCTGCGACGAGGACCGGCGCCGCCCGAAGAGAACTTGGCCCGTGCGCGCCGCGACTGTCTTGTCGCAGGCGATCGGGCGGTATTCATTGTGTTCGGCTTGTGGTTGCTGTCAGGGCTGACATTTCCGCTTACTATGCAATTCGCCGCCGGTGGAATCCCCGGTAGATCTGCGATCCATTTCTTCGGGTCAATCACGATCTGTGGCGCAATCGCGATCGCATACCCGTTCTTTCTCTTGACCTTCTACGTCGTGCGCAGCGTTTACCCGGAGCTGGTGGCATACGGACAGACGAGCCCTCGGGAAGCCGAAGAGCTGCGAGCACTCAGCCGTCGACTACCACGCTATCTGGCGGTTGCGGCCTCCGTGCCGTTGCTTGGCGTCGTCGCCGTGACCTTCTTGACTCCGGTCGAGATCGCGCAAGTCATCGTCCCCATCCGCGCACTGTGCATCGGGGGAATCGCCGGATTCGTGCTCGCGTATTGGCTATCGCGACAGATCGAATCCGACGTTCGCGCACTTGAGCGCGTGATTGGCAACAGAGTGCCCCACTAGCTTCCGCTGCCGCCGTTCCGCGATCGGCATTAGAGACTCAGCTCGCAGCGGCGAGGAAAGATTCTTTGACCTGACTTCTCAACGTCTCCAACGCCTTTGCCAGCAGGCGCGACACATGCATTTGCGAACAACCGACCTGCGCCGCGATCTGACTCTGCGTCATGTCCTCGAAGAAGCGCAGCGTCAGCACGTCGCGTTCGCGGGTCGGTAGGGCGGCGATCAACGGCCGCACGGTCTCGACGTCGAGTACCTTGTCGAAGCCGGCGTCGTCACCGCCGAAACTGTCCCCTATGGAGGCCGAATCGTCATCGCGCATCGCCGGTATGTCGGTCGACAGCGTCGAATAGTTCGACCCGGCGATCACCGCTTGCACCACCTGTTCGCGATCGACGCCGAGATCCTCGGCGATTTCGCTCGCGGTCGGTGCGCGCCCCAGGCCCTGCGCCAGCTTCGCGGTGGCCTTGTTCACCCGCATCTGGAGGTCTTTGACCGTGCGCGGGACCTTCACCGCCCACGCGTGGTCCCGGAAGTGCCGACGAACCTCGCCCATCATCGTCGGTACGGCGAACGACAGGAATTCTGCTCCGTTGTCGACGTCGAATCGATTGAGCGCATTGACCAGCCCGACACGCGCTGCCTGCACAAGATCTTCGTGCGACTCACCGCGATTGCGATAACGACGTGCGATGTGATCGGCCAGCGGCAGGCAACGCTCACAGATCAAATCGCGTTGCCGGTGGTAGGCACCCGACCCCTCATCCAGTGTATTGAGGTGACGGAACATATCCGTCACATCGGAATAATCGGAATTTGGTCCAGCCACGGGTACGTCCGTCCCTCGAAGAATTTCAATGCGGGCTCGCGGATCTGAACCTGATCGAGCACGTATACCCCCGTAATGACCAGCCGAAACGCCCTGACAGCCCGGGCGGGAGGCACAGTCAATGGGCGGTGGCTTTTAAGCTGCTGGTCATGGACGTTTGGACCCGGAACAACATCAAGATCGTTGGAAACCAGAGCGGTCCGACGCTGTTCCTAGCCCACGGTTTCGGGTGTGACCAGAACCTGTGGCGGCTCATCGTCGACCGGCTGCAGTCTGAATTTCGCATTGTGTTGATGGACCACGTCGGCTCCGGGGCCTCGGACCCCAAGGCGTGGGACGACACCAAGTACTCGTCGCTGGACGGCTACGCCGACGACGTCGTCGAGATTCTGCGCGACCTTGATCTGCGCGACGTGGTGTTCGTCGGCCACTCGGTGGCGGCGATCATCGGTGTCCTCGCGGTCATCACCGAGCCCGACCGGATCGCCAAGCTCGTCATGGTCACGCCGTCGCCTCGCTACATCGACGACGACGGCTACCGCGGCGGATTCTCCAGGGCTGACATCGACGAACTTCTGGAGTCCCTGGAACTGAATTACCTTGGCTGGTCGCATGCCATGGCCCCGGTGATCATGGGTAATTCCGACCGGCCGGAGCTCGCCGAGGAACTCGAGGCGTCGTTCTGCCGAACCAATCCCGACTGCGCGCGGGTGTTCGCCCGCGCGACGTTCTTGTCCGACAACCGCGCCGACCTGCCGCGGGTGTCGGTACCCACGCTGATCCTGGAGTGTTCCGAGGACGCGATCGCACCGGCATCCGTGGGAGCCTATGTACACCAACACATTTCCGGTAGCCGGCTGGTCACACTCGGTGCGACCGGCCATTGCCCCCACGTCAGCGATCCGGACGCCACGGCTCAAGCGATCGCCGAGTTCGCCCAACCGACATGACCGGGCTGGATCTCGACGACCACTGGGAGAACGCGCCCACCGGAAACGCGATCGCCCATCCCGACGGCCGCATCATCCGAGCCAACGCCACCCTGGCCAACTGGCTCGGCTATGAGCGAAAACACCTGCACGGCAAGCTGATCACAGACCTGTTGACCGTCGGCGGACGCTTGCACTACGACACCCATTTCCGGGCGATCCTGCGGATGAGCGGAAAGCTCGATGGCGTGACGCTGGATTTCCTGACCGCCGACGGCACGCGGCTACCGATATTCCTCACCGCCAACATGGCCTACGACGCCGAAGGACATCCAGAACTGTTGCGCGTCAGCGCGGTCGACGCCAAGGATCGGCGATCGTACGAGCAGGAGCTGCTGGCGCAGCGCGAGCGCGCCGAGACCGAGCGCAGCCGGGTGCAGGCGTTCGCCGAAACCTTGCGCCGCTCACTGCTTCCGCCGCTTCTCGCACCGCCGCCGGGACTGGACGCCGCCGCGTACTACCACACCGCGTCGGACGACGACGTCGGCGGCGACTTCTATGATCTGTTCCCGCTGTCACGCTCCACGTGGGGTTTCTTCCTCGGCGATGTAGCCGGAAAGGGCGTCGACGCCGCGGTGGTCGCCGGTCTGGCACGGTACGTGCTTCGCTCGGCCGCGGTCGCCGACCACGATCCGGTGAAGGCGCTTCACGTACTCAATTCGGTGCTGATGCAGGACGTCGAGATCGGCGGCAATCGACTGTGCACGGTGATCGACGGCAGCCTCACCATGCGCGGCGACGGTTTCGACGTATCCCTAGCCAGCGGCGGTCATCCCCCGCCGCTGCTTCTCAGCGCCGACGGATCGGCCTATTACGCCGACACCGTCGGTGGCCATGCCGCCGGGATCACCGATGACGCGCGGTTCGTCGCTCACAGATTTCACTTGGTGCCCGGGGACACCTTGGTGCTCTACACCGACGGTCTGACCGAGGCGAGCACCGGAATCGGCCATCAGCGCTACGACGACGAGGGTGCCCTGCTCGCCTTCGTCGACGCCCGCGCACCCGCCACCGCCGACACCATCGTCAACGCGTTGAAGGAACTGCTCACCAGCTTCGGGCCCGGAGTCAAGGACGACGCCGCGGTACTCGCGCTGGGGGTGCCGGCGAACGCCTAGTCAGGTCTCGTCGGCGACGTCGTGGCGGTCCTGATGCCCACCGGGGGCCTCCGGATCGTCGTCGCGGTGGTCCAGGTCATCCTGCAGTGCACGTTGTTCCTCGGTCGCCTTGGTGGCGTCCATCGGAGTAGCGGGCGGGTCATTCGGCGTTGACATCCGACAAGGATCGACCGCCCGCCCCCGGACAAAACCCCGTGTGACCAGAAGTACATTGCTAGGACCCTAACTATTTGGCCACGATGGAGTTGTGTCCACGTCAACTCCGGCCCGGGTCGACCCGCTCGCACTCGAGCAGCAAGTCTGCTTCGCGCTGGCGGTCACGAACCGGGCCGTGCTGGCGATATACCGCCCCCTGCTCGAGCCGCTCGGCCTCACCCACCCTCAGTACCTCGTCATGCTGGCGCTGTGGGACCACTACAAGACCTCAGAGGCCGCAGAGCCGCCCACAAAACCGCTGTCGGTCAAGGACATCGCGAGCGCTTTGCAACTCGACTCGGCGACACTGTCCCCGATGCTGAAACGCCTCGAGTCGCTCGGCTTCATCACCAGGGCACGCAGCGCCGTCGACGAGCGGGCCACGGACGTGCGGCTCACCGAGGAAGGTGTGCGGTTACGGCGCCGCGCGCTGGAGATACCGCCTGCCGTCGTCGAGCGCCTGGGTGTGGACCTGGACGAACTCGAAACGCTTCGCAACGTGTTGAACCGTGTGAACACCGCCGCCCTCGCCGCGGGCGCACTCGACAACTGACTACTCAAGGAGGATTCGTGGCTGCCGCCCGCCCCAACATCGTTCAATACATCACCTATTCGTATGGACGCCGGCTTCCGGACTCGATGCGCGAGTGGGTGGCGCGCGACCTGGCCGGTCCTGGCGCGCTGCGCCGCCACATGATTCGGATGGCGATTCCGCCTCTGTTCGTGCTCGCCCCGTTCTGGCTGCTCCCGGCGTCGCTGTACGTACACCTGGAAATGACTGCGCCGATCTACATCTGGGCGATCCTCATGGCACTCGCGCTGAACAAGATCTGGCGTCGGCACCGTCTGACTCAACACGGCCTGGACCAGAACCTGGTCGACGAGATCAAGCGCAAGAAGGACGCGCGGATGCACGAGGACTACATTCGCCGCTTCGGCCCGCGCCCCGAAGAGGCGCGCTGGCAGCAGAACAGCAGCCCCTTCTAACCACACGGAGTCGTCGGCTGCGCGTGCAGTCGCCCGGTGATCAGTGAGGACGAACCTCGTTCGCCGCGGCGACCAGGTTGCGCAACGAGGCGGTCACCTCGTCGGTCCTGCGCGTCTTCAGACCGCAGTCCGGGTTCACCCAAAGACGCTCGGCGGGAACGGAGTTCAACGCTTCTCGCAGCGCGGAAGCCATCTCGCCGACCGCGGGTACCCGCGGCGAGTGGATGTCGTACACGCCGGGGCCGACGCTGTTGGCGAACCCGGCCGCGTTGAGGTCGCCGAGCACCTCCATGTGCGAACGCGCCGCCTCGATGGACGTCACATCGGCATCGAGATCGGCGATTGCGCCGATCACCTCGCCGAACTCCGAGTAGCACAGGTGCGTGTGGATCTGTGTCGAGTCATCGACACCCGATGTCGACAACCGGAATGCGTCGACCGCCCAGCGCAGATAGGCATCCTTGTCCTTGGAGCGCAGGGGCAGCAGCTCGCGAAGCGCGGGCTCGTCGACCTGGATGATCGCGATACCCGCCGACTGCAGATCGATGGTCTCCTCGCGAATCGCCAGCGCCACTTGGGCCGCCGTCTGCGCCAACGGCTGGTCGTCGCGCACGAACGACCACGCCAGGATCGTCACGGGTCCGGTCAGCATGCCCTTGACCGGCTTGTCGGTCAGTGACTGCGCATATGTGATCCATTCGACCGTCATCGGGTCGGGTCGGCTGACGTCGCCGTACAGGATCGGCGGGCGAACGCACCGGCTGCCGTAGGACTGCACCCAGCCGTTCTGTGTGGCGAAGAATCCGTCGAGCTGCTCGGCGAAGTACTGCACCATGTCGTTGCGCTCGGGCTCGCCGTGCACCAGCACGTCCAGACCGATCTCCTCCTGCAGCCCGATGACGCCGGCGATTTCGGCCTGCATCCGGCGCCTGTACTCGGCGGCGTCGATCCTGCCCGCGCGCAGGTCCGCTCGGGCCACCCGGATCGCCGATGTCTGCGGGTACGACCCGATGGTCGTCGTCGGCAGGACGGGCAGGTTCAGCCGCGCCTGCTGCGCCGCGCGGCGCCGGCCGGCGGGACCGCGTTCGGCGCCGGACGCGGTGATGGCCGAGATCCGCGCTCGCACATCGTCGTTGTTCAACCGGGGATCGGCGCGCCGCGACGCGATGGCCGCGTTGGACGCCGCGATCTCACCGTCGATCGCCTCGCGTCCGTCCATCAAGCCGCGGGCGAGCGCCACGACCTCGGTCACCTTCTCGAAGCCGAACGCCAACCAGCTCCGCAAGGCGCCGTCGATAGAGGGCTCCGCATCGAGCGTGTACGGAACGTGCAGCGTCGAGCACGACGTCGAAACCGCGACGTGCTGCGCCGACCCCCGCAGTGTTGTCAGGGTGCCGAGAGCCGATTCCAGGTCGGTACGCCAAATGTTGCGGCCGTCGACGACACCGGCCACGAGGAGTTTGTCGGTCAGTTCGGGCACAGCGGCGACCGCGGGCACGCCGCCCGCGACGAGGTCGACACCGATCGCTTCGACCGGCGTTCGCGCGAGCGCGGGCAAGGCATCGGTGAGCTTTCCGAAGTAGGTGGCCACCAAGATCGCCGGCCGCTCGGTCAGCCGCCCGAGCTGCGCGTAGGTGCGCTCGGCGAGTTCGGCTGCGGTGTCGACGAAGTCGGTGACCAGAACGGGTTCGTCGATCTGCACCCACTCGACGCCCTGCCCGGCGAGAAGTGCCAGCAGCTCCCCGTACACCACGGTCAATTCGGCGAGCCGGTCGATCGGCGCGTCGGCTCCGTCCACCGCCTTGCTCAGGGCGAGGAACGTGATCGGTCCGATGACCACGGGACGAGCCGGAATACTTTGGGCGCGAGCATCTTCGAGTTCACCGAGGATCTTGGTCGGGTTCAGCGCGAAATGCGTATCCGGACCGAGTTCGGGCACGATGTAGTGGTAGTTGGTGTCGAACCACTTCGTCATCTCCAGCGGGGCGATCTCGTCGTTGCCGCGCGCGGCGGCGAAATAGCGGTCCATTTCATCGGACACGTCCGCGACCCGCGGGGGCAACGCGCCCACCATGGCTGCGGTGTCGAGCATCTGATCGTAGTAGGAGAACGTGTTCACCGGAACGGAATCCAGCCCCTCGGCCACGAGCGCCTCCCAGGTGTCGCGGCGCAGTTCGGCGGCCACGGACTCGAGTTCGTCGCGTCCGACGGTCCCCGCCCAGTACTTCTCGACGGCTCGTTTGAGTTCACGGTTCGGGCCGATGCGCGGGGAACCGAGGATGGTGGCGTAGAACGGTGTTGCGGTCATGACGACGTCCTCATCGGTACGGCGGATGTTCATCGCCGGAGGTGTCGTGCCGAGCGCGGACACGTCATACGCAACCCGCTTCGGCCACAGCCCATTCCACGGGGCGATGAACCACCGGACGCGGCGCGCCCGGTACATCTGGCAGGTCTTCGGACTCGCAGGCTCGCACATGGTCGTGCACCTAATGGCCGTCGCTTCCCAGCCCGTGGGGCCAGTGCCGTTGACGGCGGTCGTTCCTGCATACCGCTGCGGGACAGTCCCGGATTCTCACCGGAGTTCCCTCTCGCACCGCACCCGAATCGGCGTGCGGCACTCGATGCCGACGGCCCTCCCTCGATTCCGAGATCGGTTCGCCCGCAAACCAGCTGCGCGACCAGCCTACCCCTACCACCGGGCCAGCCACTCGGTCAGGGACCTGCCTGCCTCCAGCACATGGCAATCGGCGCTGTCCTGTGCGGCGTTGCTCGCGTCGAAATCCTGATCCGACGCCTAGGACAACAGCGTCTGGCCCAGGTAACCGCCCGACTCGACTCCCGGCAGGATCGCGAACGTCGCCGACCCGATGGTGGTGATCCACTTGTTCAGCGCATCGGCCGCAGCGAGCCGCCGCTGCACCGGGGTGAACTGTTCGTCCGGGTCACGTTGGTACGCAGCGAAAATGAGCCCACTGTCGGTGAGACGCCCGGCGGCCGGCGCGTCGTCGTAGTTGTAGGGTCTGCGAAGAAATCGTTCGTTGTCGCTGTGCGGTCGGGCCAGTGCGATGTGCGCGTTCGGCGGTATCACCGGTATACCCTCTTCGTCCGCGTCGAAGTCCGGAACGTCGTCCTCCCGGCTCCCGGTCAACGGCGCGCCGCTGTCGAGGCGACGACCGACGCTGAGTTCCTTGCTGGTTCGGTCGAGCTCGTCCCAAGTATCCATCTCTGCGCGGATGCGGCGTAACACCAGCGTCGTACCCCCGGCGAACCACGGCTGGTCGTCACCGTCGTCCCACACGTGCCGATCGAAACCTGCCTGGTCGACGATGTTGGCGGTGCCGTCGATCTGACCCATCAGATTTCGCATGCTGTGCGCACCCGAGCCCGCTGCTTGCCGGAATCCCGTCTGCCGCCATCGCTGCCGGGTCATGGCGCGCACGTTCTTCAGCAGCACCCGGCTGGTGTGCGCGACGGTGATCGGGTCGTCGGCACAGATCTGCAGCAGGAGATCACCGCCGCACCACCTCGGTTCGAGGCGGTCGGTGGCTAAGGCCGGTGGATCGGCGACCGCTCGCGGGCGCCGATTCCCGAGCCCGATCCGGTCGAACAGTCCCGGTCCGACACCGACGGTGACGGTGAGCCTGGCCGGCCGTTGCGCCAGTTCGGGTTCGGTGTCGGCCAGCGCGGGAGTGCCTTGAGTCAATCGTTCGGCGTCCGACGTCCACAGTCTCAGCACGGCTGCCAACGTCTCCCGCGGGCCGCGATGAGGATGCGGTTCGAGGTCGAGTGCGACGAACAACGCATGCGCCTGCGGGGACGTCGCGACACCGGCCTGATGCCGCCCGTGAAACGGTTCGACGGCCCGGTCGACGGCGTCGGCAGGGACAGCGAATTGTGCAATGCCGCTGTGGCTCAGCGTCGCCCCCGCCGCCACCGCGACGGCGCTGCCCGCGAGAAGACGACGCCGATTGAGGTGGAATCGACCCTCGGCCACGCCGTCACCCATGGTCATGGTGTGGTGCGGACCCGTCCGTGACCGGCTGGTAATCCTCGTTGGCACCGGCGAAGTCACGCACCTGGGCGGTGACCGGCAGCGTCGACCCGTCCTCGAACTCGACGGTCAGCGTCACCTCAGAGCCGGGCAGCAGCGGCTGTTTGAGGTCCATCAGCATCAGGTGGTCACCGCCCGGCACCAGGGCGTGTGAGCCTTTGGCCGGGATCACCAGGCCCCCGTCTTTGGGGCGCATCGTCCTGGCGCCCCCATCGGCCGCCACTTCGTGCACCTCGACCCGCCCGGCCGCATCCGAGCGCCCCGAGACGATCCGCGCGTCGTGGTGTCCGGCGTTGGCGAGTATGCCGAACACCGCGGCCATACCGGTCTCGGCCGCGCTGGCCCACTGGTCGGCGAGCGTTACCTCCGAAGACATCGGCCCTTCGTCGTGTTGGCCGTGTGACGTGCAAGCCGCCACGGCGGTCGCAGTGATGAGAAGTACCAGTGCGTGATAGGTCCTGTTAGACATCGACGTTCGCCTCCTGCTCGGTGCCCCGCTTCTTGACCGTTGCGACGATGAGGTCGACGACCACGAATGCGGCGAGGCTGAGACCGAACAACGGCAACGCCCAACCCACCGCTAGTGCAACAGCGACGACCAACGCGATCGCCCCCGGGTGCAGACCACGCAGGACGCCTCGCAGCGGCGGACGACCGGCCGCCCACGCCGAACCCTTTGTCGGCCTGCGTTGCCACCACATGAGGTAACCGCGAACGACGATCGTGATCAGCCCAACTGCGGTGAGCGCCAACACGATCTGGTTCACGACCCCGAACAACACACCCATGTGCGCGTCGATCGCCCAGTTGGTGAGCTTGGCCAGAAGCGGCCACTCGGCCTGATTGACCCGGTCGATGATCGCTCCGGTATCGGGGTCCACCGAGACCGCGTCGTACCGAGTGGGCCAGTCGCGCTTGTTCTCCGCGACTTCCCAACCCTGGCCGTCGGCGCTCGGAGGGTACATCCACATCGGGCCGGACAGTCCCGCGGCGCGGGCCGCACTCAACGCGGTGTCCGCACCGTGTAGCGCGGCGTCACCGCCGCCGACGACGGCCCCCCCGTGGTGCTGCCCATGACCCGCGTCGGTGTCGGCCGACTGCATGAGCGCGGTGTCCACCGATGGCGCTGTGGTGTTCAGCCTTTCCTGCAGCAGATTGACCGTCTCACCGCCGTAGCGCGACCAGGTGATGCCGGTGACCGACAGCCCGAGCAGCGCAACGATGAGCCAAACTCCCACCGCGCCATGCCAGGACAGAGTGCGGCGACGGTCCGTCTTGTCACGGTCGGGAAGCGCGATGCGACGCAGCTTCTTGGTGTCGCGGCGATGCAGGTACCACAGCGCCAGACCCGCCAGCGCGATCACCCACAGCCAGCTCGCCGCAAGCTCGCTGTAGTTGCGGCCCACGGCACCGAGATGCAGGTTGCGGTGCAACTCGTCGAACCACGCGCGCACCGGCAGCCACTGGCCGTAAGTGGTCAGCGCGCCACGGATCTCACCGCTGTACGGGTCGACGAATACCGTTCTCGCATAGTCGGGCGGAACGTCGTCGACCGCGAGTACGACCCGCGTGATGTCATCGGCCGCGACGGGCGGGCCGATCTGCTCCACCATCCCCTCGGGGTATGCGGCACGCACGGCGCGCAGCTGTTCGGCCAGCGGGAGTCGGTGCTCCCCGACGCTGTCGACGGTGACCTTCTCGCGGTAGACCGCGTCGTCGATCTGGGGAATCACCGCGTACAACAAGCCGGTGACAGCGGCGATCAGAATGAACGGACCGACGAAAACGCCGGCATAGAAATGCAATCGCAGTAACAGAGGACGCACGCCGCGCTGACGCTGACGCGCGGGCGTGCCGAGAGTGGGGGTCGTTGTCATGAATGGCGGACCTTCAGCCGGCGGCCCGGCGAGCACTCGTCGAGCCGGAAATTGAGGTGGGTGAGTTGCGTCGAAAGCCGCGACGCCTGTCGCGGTTCGATCTCGGTGCGCGGCGGGGCTAAGCCGCCGTTGCCAACCTCAGTGGCGGAGCGCGCATGCCGAGCCCGCAACTCAACAGGACGGATTCGGCGACAACGGTTTTGACGACACGGTGTACCCGCCGCGCGCGCGGGCGCAGTCCGGCCGTGGCGAAGATTCGCAGCCACTGCAGCACCGATACGCAGACGACGTAGAGGTATTCGACAGCCGCGATCGCTGTTCCCAGGATGACGGCGGCCCCGATATGGGCCGCGGTCATCGCGGGCGTCAGGCCCAGGGCGGCGGCCGAGTGCACGTGCCCACCGGCGATGACGAAGGACAGGTGGCCGAGGAGTTGTGCGAGGCTCAGGGCGCCGACGGCGCCGAGCAATCGCCCGTGACGACCGTCGAGCGCGGGTCGGGCGACCACGGCGCCCACGGTGGCGCAGACGAGCATCGCGACGATCAGCGCCGATCCCGCGGGGAGCTGACCGCCGGAGAACGTATGCGCGGTCGCGGTCAAGACGGCAGAACACGATCCGACCAGACTCCCGCGCACCCAACGTGCGCGCGACTTCGGCGTGTTCACCTGCAGAACTCTACCGTCGGCGCCACCGGGTCACCCCTCGACCACGACCCCCGCGGCGGCTTCGATGGGTTTCACCACCGCCGTGAAGTCCGATTCGGCTCCCTCGCTGGCCATCGTCGCCTCCCAGACCTGGCCCACGGCGTCGGCGAGTTCGGTCGGCAGGCCCAGCGCCCTGGCCTCGTCGAGGTAGAGCCGGACGTCCTTGACCATCAACCCCGTCGCGAAGCCGTAGTCGAACGTGCGGGGCAGCACCGCCTGCGGGAACTTGTCCCGACTGGCGTGAGTGCCACCGGAACCGGCGTTGAGGACGTCGATCATCACCTGGGCGTCGAGTCCTGCCTTCACACCGGCCACCATCGCCTCGGCGGTGACAGCCAGTGTCGTCGCGGCGATGACGTTGTTGATGAGCTTCATCGTCTGCGCAGCGCCGGGCTTCTCACCGACGAACGTCGCCCGCCCGAGTGTTTCGAACAGCGGTGCGCACGTCTGGTAGTGAGCCCGCGGCCCCGACACCATGATGGCCAGGGTGCCCGCCTCGGCCCCGTGCACACCGCCGCTCACGGGACTGTCGAGCGCCGCGATCCCGCGCTCGGCCAACAGCGCGTTGTTGCGCTGCGCGGCTTGGCGTCCCACCGTCGACAGGTCGACGAAACGCTCGACGACGGTCCCGCAGGCGACCTCGGCGGCGACGGACTCCGACGCCTGCGGGGTCGGCAGGCTCGTCAGTATCGTCGGCGCGCGGTCGGCGACCTCGCGCGCCGAGGCCGCCCGCTCGGCACCGGCTTCAACCGCCCTGTCGACCACCTCGGGGCGGGCGTCGCAGACGACCACCCGATGCCCGGCCGCCCGCAGGCGGTCTGCCATCGGGAAGCCCATGTTGCCGAGTCCGACGAATCCGATGTCCATGCCGCGCCCTACCGCTGTTCGGCGTCGTCTAAGGCGGCGCGCGCGGTGCGGAAGGCCTCCACCGCGGCGGGCACACCTGCGTACACCGCGACCTGCATGAAGATCTCGCGGATCTCTTCGGGTGTCACGCCGTTGGTCAGGGCGCCTCGGACGTGGGTGCGAAGCTCGTTGGGGCGGTTCAACGCCGCGAGCATCGCAAGGTTGAGCATGCTGCGCGTCTTGTGGGACAGGCCGTCGCGTCCCCACACCGCTCCCCAGCAGTACTCGGTCACCAAATCCTGGAACGGCCCGGTGAAATCGTCGGCACTGTCTGCCGCCTTCTGCACATAGGCCTCACCGAGCACCGCCGTGCGGATCTCGCGGCCCTTGTCGTACACGTCTTGGTCCACCACTCGAGAGTGGCAGACCGCGACGAGCAGTGCTCAGCCGGCAGGTGCGGGGGCCGGGGGCGGCGCTGCGGGCGCGGGTGCGGGTGCCGCGAACGGCGCGGGGGCCGGAGGCGGAGGTGGTGGTGCGGGCGCGGCCAACGGCGCCGGAGCCGGCGCCGGGGCCGGAGGCGGCGGGGGTGCCGGAGCCGGCTCGAGACGCGCCACCGCGTAGGCCGCACCCTCGGCGGCCATCCCGTTCACGATGTAGGAGTTGTGCGCGAAGCTTGGAAGACCGATGGGAGCGCCGTTGCAGATCGTGTCGCCCTCGGCGCACAGATCCAACGTCTTGTCCTGATACGACGGTCCGATGACGATCGCGGGCGCGCCGGCATCGGTCAGGAACTGATCCGAGGGCCTGCCGAACAGAACGACAGCGGCAACGTGGTCGCCGACTTCCTCAGACATCGGCTCGGGGATGAACTCGCGGTACTCGGCGGGGATCTCCTCGGGAATCTCAGCGGAAGTCACGTATCCGGCGACCGCAGCGCCTTGTGAGAATCCGCCGAGCACGATGTCGGTATCGGGGCATGCCGCCGCCGTCGACTCGACTTTCTGTCCCGCATCGCGGATCCCGTCGACCACCGTGCGTGCGAACTGGATGCGGTTGCCGAAGTCGCCGCTGGCCACGTAGTTAACCGGATAGACGTCGATCGATCGTGGGCCGGCCTGGGCGCGCAGCTGGTCGACGAACGCCTGCCCGACCCCGCCGACACCGATCGGTTCGCCGGTCCCGCGCGCGAACACCACCTGCACGTCCGGACAAGCGGGCGGCGGGGCAGGCGCAGGGGGCGGAGGCGGGGGAGGTTGGGCCGCCGCAAGGGGAATCGATCCGCCGAGCAGCGCCGCGAACGGCACCACCAGACTCAGCATCCGAGCGATTCGTCGAGCGCCCATGCCACCACTCCTCAGTGTGTGTCCACCAATTGCGACGTTCGTCATACCCGCTTTGATTCGCGACCAACCAACCGTTTCACGAGGCAAGTTTCCCGCTTCCCGGCTCGCTGATCTTGACCAACATCTTGCCGATGTTGGCGCCGGTGAACAAGCCGTTCATGGCGTCGACGCAGGACTCGATGCCCTCGAAGATCGTCTGGCGGTGCACCAGTCGTCCCTCGTCCGCCCAGCGGCGCAGGGGCCCGAAAGCCTCGTCGAACCGCCCCCATTCGTCGAGCGCGTTGAATCCCTGCATCAGCGCGGTCTTCGACAACAGGTTGACGTAGTTGGCCGGGCCGGGATGTTCACCGGTCAGGTAGCTCGAGATGACACCGCACAACACCACCCGCGCCTTGTGCGCCAGGCGGCCGAGCACCGCGTCGAGGATCGGCCCGCCGACATTGTCGAAGTACACGTCGACTCCCTTGGGGCAGTGCTCCTTCAGCGCCGCGGGCAGGTTGGCCTCGCGGTAGTCGATGCACGCGTCGAACCCGAAATCCTCCACGACCGCGCGGCACTTGTCCGGTCCCCCGGCGATGCCGACCACCCGGGCCCCGGCGATCTTGGCGATCTGGCCCGCGACGGAACCGGTGGCACCCGCGGCCGCCGACACCACCACGGTCTCCCCCGGCTGTGGCTTGCCGATCCCGACCATTCCGAAATAAGCCGTCGCGCCGGTCGGCCCGTACACCGACATCACCGCGAGTTGGTCGACGTCGGGACCGGGCGCCGGCGTGGTGAAGATGTCGTCGCGGCTGATCACGTATTCCTGAAAACCCGTCAGCGTCGTGACCACATCGCCGACGGCGTACGCATCGCATCGGGACGCCACCACCTCACCGATGCCTGCCGCGCGGATGACCTCCCCGAGCTGCACAGGAGGCAGATAGCCGGGCTGGTCGTTCAGCCAGGTGCGGGCGGCGGCGTCGATGCCGACGTAGGTCGTGCGCACCAACGCCTCACCGTCGGCGGGCTCGGGCGCAGGCGCGGTGATCAACTCGGTGTCGGCGGGCTGGACCAGCCCGACGGGCCTGCGGCGCAACACGATCTGGCGGTTCATCAGCTCGGCCACGAAGGCGAACCTACCGTCCATCGGCTGACGTTCACGTAAGAGCGGCGAAGAACGGGTACGCGGTGACCCATGACGGTCATCGGTTTCCACTGCTCGCACGAGCAGATCAGTCCGGCGCAATTGCTGTGCGACGTCCAGCGCGCCGAACAGGCGGGTTTCACCGCAGCCATGTCATCGGACCACTTCAGCCCGTGGAGTGAGCGACAAGGTGAGTCCGGGTTCGCGTGGGCCTTCCTCGGCGCGGCACTGGCCACGACGCAGCTGCCGTTCGGAGTGGTCAACGCGCCGGGGCAGCGGTACCACCCCGCGATCGTCGCCCAGGCCATCGCGACGCTCGCGCAGATGTTCCCGGGCCGGATCTGGGCGGCGCTCGGCTCGGGTGAGGCCTCAAACGAGCGGATCACCGGCGGCGAATGGCCGCGCAAAGAGGTGCGCGACCAGCGCCTCGTCGAGTGCGTCGACGTGATCAGACGGTTGCTGGGCGGTGACGAGGTCAGCCACCAAGGGCTGGTCCAGGTCAATCGCGCGCGGCTGTGGACCCGACCCGACAAGATCCCCGATCTCGTCGGCCCCGCCGTCACGCCGGAAACCGCCGCCCGACATGCCTCCTGGGCGGACGGGCTCGTCACCGTGAACCAGTCGAGGGAAGCGCTGGAGAAGGTCCTTCGGGCCTACCGTGACGCCGGCGGCCGCGGGCCCGCGCGGTTGCAGATTCACCTCAGCTGGGCCCCGTCGGAGGACGAGGCGCTCGCGATCGCCCACGACCAGTGGCGCAGCAACGTGTTCGATCCCCCGGTCTGCTGGGACACCGAGACGGTCGAGGCGTTCGACGTCATGGGCGAGAAGGTCACCCCCGAGCAGATGCACCAATCGGTCCGTATCTCAAGCGATCTGGGCAAGCATGTCGAGTGGCTGCAGCAGGATCTTGAGCAGGGCTGGGACGAGTTGTACCTGCACTTCGTCGGACAACAGCAGACCGCCTTCATCGACGCATTCGGCGAACACGTGCTGCCCCGGCTCAATCCGACGGCGGTCTCCGCGTGAGGAAGATCGAGACCGGCGACCTGTGGTGGAAGAACGCGGTCTTCTACTGCGCCGACGTCGAGACCTTCTACGACTGGGACGGCGACGGCTGCGGCGACATCCGCGGCATGACCGAGCGCATCGAGTACCTCGCCGACCTGGGTGTGACGTGTCTGTGGCTCATGCCCTTCTACCCCACCGGCCGCGTCGACGACGGCTACGACATCGTCGACTTCTTCGGTGTCGACCCGCGACTGGGAACGCACGGTGACTTCGTCGAACTCGTGCGCACCGCCAAGTCCTGCGGGATCCGGGTGATCGTCGACTTCGTCATGAACCACACCTCGGACCGCCACCCGTGGTTCAAGTCCGCCTGCCGCAGCACCGACGACCCGTATCGCGACTACTACGTGTGGAGCGCGACGAAACCCAAGTCGAGCAAGAAGGACGTCGTGTTCCCCGACAAGGAGGACAGCCTCTGGGAGCGCGACCCGAAGACCGACGAGTGGTACCTGCACCACTTCCTCAAACACCAGCCGGACCTGAACATCGCCAATCCGGTTGTGCAGGAGGAGATCTCGCGGGTGCTCGGCTTCTGGCTCGAGCTGGGGGTATCCGGTTTCCGGGTCGACGCCGTCCCGTTCCTCTTCGCCCGCGACGGCGCACCCGGCGATCCCGGGGTCTTCGACCCGTACGAGTACCTCGGCGACGTGCGCAACTTCGTCACCCGACGGGTCGGCGACGCGGTGCTGCTCGGCGAGGTGAACGTCGGCTATCCGGACCAGAAGTCGTTCTTCGGCGGCCCCGACGGAGACGGGCTCAACATGCAGTTCGACTTCATCGGCATGCAGAACGTCTACCTGTCCATGGCGCGCGGCGACGCCCGACCCATCGCCGAGGCACTGATGCAACGACCGCCGCTCGACATCACGAGCCAGTGGGCCAACTTCGTGCGCAATCACGATGAGCTGACCCTCGACAAACTGAGCGACGACGAGCGCCAGGAGATTTTCGACGCCTTCGGGCCCGACCCGGACATGCAGCTCTACGGCCGCGGCCTGCGCAGGCGGCTACCGGCCATGCTCGGCGGCGATGAGCGGCGGATGCGGATGGTCTACTCGCTGATGTTCTCGATGCCCGGCACCCCGGTCCTGTTCTACGGAGAGGAGATCGGCATGGCCGAGAACCTCGACGTCGAGGGACGCTTCGCGGTGCGCACTCCGATGCAGTGGACCAGCGGTGTCAACGGTGGCTTCTCCAAGGCGGCCAAGCGCAAGCTGCCCCGGCCCCAGCCCGACGGCATGTTCGGTCCCGATCGGGTCAACGCCGCCGACCAGCGCCACGACCACCAGTCGTTCTGGTGGTTCATGCGCAATCTGATCTACACGTACCGGTCGCAGCCGGAGATCGGATGGTCAACGCCCGAGATCCTGGACCAACCGAATCCCGCCGTGCTGGCCCACGTCTGCCGCGAGAAGTCGGGATGGGCGATGGTCGCGCTGCACAATTTCGGCGCCGAAGGCTGCCTCGTGCCGATCCGACTCGACGACGCGCCGGGCTGCAAGCTGGTCGACCTGCTCGACGATCTCACCGAACACGAGCTCGACGACAAGGGCCGCATCGAGATCGGCCTGGAACCCTACGGCTACCGGTGGCTGCGGCTAGTGCGCCCCGACGACCCGCCGATCATCTGAGTCGACGATCTCGCGGACGAACCTCCGACTCGCCAGGAGGTAACAGACGATCGCGGCCACTTGGAACGCCGGCACGATCAGCAGCGCCCGCCCCAGCGACATCGCACCGAGGTCGTCGGAGAGCGCGTCGCTGATGACGCCGGTGAGGAACGGGCCCGCCGACCCGACGAGGGCGCCGAAGAACAGGAAGATCGCCGAAGCCGTCGCGCGCTGTTCGGCTCGGGCCAGTCGTTGGATGGCCGCGATGGACGGCGCCATGTACGCCGTGCCGACGACGTAGCTCAGCGAGATGAACCATATGCACAGCGTCCGGTCGCCCACCGTGAACGCCAACGCCGAGAACGGGAGCATCGCGGCGGTCATCGCGGCCACCAGCCACAGCAGCCACCGCGGATCGGAGGCCGACAACCGGTCGGCGACCCGGCCGACGACCAGAAGGCCGAGGATGCCCGTGAGCCCGCTGGCGATGCCGTAGTGCACCCCGACCTCGCCCAACTCCATACCGCGGGTGCGCACCAGATACGCGGGAGCGAACGCCGTCAACGAGTAACCAGCCACCGAGATGCACGACGCTCCCACGACGACGCCCACGAAGCTGCCTTTGCGCAGCAGATCCCAGGCCTTGGCGGGGACATCGATGTCGTCGACTCCCGTCGTGGCGGGCATCGACTGCCTGCGCCCGAGCGCGATGAGGACCAGCGGCGCGAACGCCACGCTGATCGCACCCATGACCACGAACGCCATCCGCCAGCCCAAGGTTTGCGCCAGGAGACCGCCGCCGATCAGGCTGGCCGCGCTGGCGAGCGGAATCGCGAGCGTGATCACCGCCAGCGGCGCGGCACGACGTTGGGGCGCGAAGTTGCGCGCCACATACGCGTGTGCGGCAGGTGTGCTGCCGGCCTCCCCGATCGCCACGCCCACGCGGGTGAGCGCCAGTTGGAAGCCTGACTGCACCGCACCGCCCAGCATCGTCATCGCGCCCCACAACGTCAGGCACGTCGACACCACCAGCCCGAACGCACCGCGGTCGGCGATCCGGGCGATCAGCAGGCCGAGCACGGCGTACACGGCCAGGAAGCCGAACCCGTTGATCACGCCGAGCGCGGTATCGGACAGCTCCAGTTCCGCCCTGATCGGTTCGGCGAGGACCGCGGGCAGGAACCGGTCCGCGTAGTTCAGCGTCCCGACGAGCGCGAGCAACGCGACCGCAGCCCAGGCTCGCCGCGTGCTGTGGGTGCCGCTGGCCGGGGCGAGCTCTGCAGTAGCCATGTCGTGGGGCAGCTTCCCAGACTTCGTCTCAACTACGGGATTAATTGGATTGCAAGAGGGTAAATAACCGGCATGCCCGAAGCCGATGAACTTACCGCGGTCGCGATCTGCGGCGGATGTGGTTACCCGACACTCGGGCCGAACCTGTGCTCGTACTGCCAAGCCATGACCGCCGATCCGGCCGCCGCCTGACGACCTGGCCAGCAGCTAGTTCACGGGGACGTCGAGTATCGGGCGCTGCCGGTCCGCACCCGGCGCGTCGAAATGCCACCACTCGCCGGTGTACACGGTGAGCCCGCCCGCGGCCATCGCGTCGCGCAACCGCTTGCGGTTGGCCTGTGCCGCCGCGCTGACCCCGTCGGTGGCATACGCGTTGGCGCGCGCGGTGAACTCGTCGAAACCGGTGCCCATGTCGACGAGGGTGCCGTCACGAGCCAAGGTCACATCGACCGACAACGCCGCTTCATGGCTGCTCGCATAGGGCCCCGGCCGGGCCACCCATCCGGGATCGGAGACCGCCTCGAACATCCGCACCTGAACGTCGTGCGGCCGATAGCAATCCCAGAACACCAGCACCTCGCCGCCGGGGCGCAACACGTCGGCGGCCGCGGCCAAGCCGGGCGCCATCGACTCGTCGACGAGGCAGCGCGCATCGGCCGGATACAGCCGCTCGCCGACGAAGTTGTCCGCCGTCGCGTACCGCAGGTCGATCACCGCGTCGGGCACGACGGTGCGGACATCGACGAGCCCGGCCGCCCGCGCCGCATCGGACACCGGGGGCACGGGTGCATCCGGTGTCGCCGACGCCACGCCTGCCGGCCACGCGAGGACGACGGCCAACGCCGGACCCGCCCAGGCACTACGCATATCGCCTCACTTCCGGACTGGAGTAGTCGCCTACGCTAGTCCGCTTCCCCGGCGCAGCCGAGCATCGAAGTGTCGTCACGCCGAGGAGGTCACCATGAGCGTCACCGTCAACGTGGACACGGACCGGCCAAGCCCGACGGTCTTCGAGGCCGACCTGCCGACCCTCTCGTATGAGGACGCGACCGACGCATACGAAGCACACCGGCGGATCGCCGAGGCCCGCAACGCGGGACCGGTCGCGATGGGCGCTCACGGGCCCGAGTTGTTGAGCTACGAGACGGTCCGGTCGGCCCTGCGCGACCACCGCATGTGCGTGCCGCCGGGACTCGGTCTGGAGGCCCAGGGCATCACCTCCGGCCCGCTGTGGGATCGCGCCGTCACGACGCTCCTCAGCGTCAACGGTGAAACCCACTCGCGGCTTCGGCGCCTGGTCTGCAAGGCGTTCACGCCGCGCTCGGTGGGACGGCTGGAGACGACGATCACCACAGTCATCACGGATCTGGTGGATCCACTGGTGGCGTCGGGACAGTGCGAGGTCGTGGAGGACATCGCACGTCCGTATCCGGTTCCGGTCATCGCCGAGCTGCTCGGCGCCCCGCGCGAGGATTGGAAGTTGTTCTCCGAGTGGGCCGATGACTTCTTCAAGCTGTTCGAATGGAACGCGGCCGAACACGCGCCGCTGATCCTGCAGGCGTGGGCCGAACTCGACGACTACATCGACGGGATGGTCGCGGAGCGCCGCACGACGCTCACCGACGACCTGATCTCGGAGTTGATCCGCGCCGAGGACGACGGGGACCGGTTGAGCATCGAGGAACTGCGCATGCTCGCGGCGGGAATCCTGATGGCGGGCACCGACACCACCCGCAACCAGCTCGCGGCCGCGGTGGACGTGCTGTGCGACCACCCCGATCAGTGGGAGCTGCTGGCCGAGCACCCCGAGCTCGCGATGAACGCCGTCGAGGAACTGATGCGGTTCTACCCGGTGGTGTTCGGTGCGATGCGGATGACGGTCGAGGACGTCACCTACGGCGGCGTGACCATCCCGGCGGGCACCTTCGTGCTGATCAACTCGGCAAGTGCGAACCGCGATCCGGCCGTGTACGACGACGCCGACCGTCTGGACATCACTCGGCAGGGTGCCGCGCCGATGCAGACCTTCGGCGCGGGCGCGCACTACTGCCTCGGCGCGAACCTGGCCCGTCGTGAACTGGCCGAGGCGCTGGTCGTGATGAGCAGCCGCGTGCGCAATCTGCGCCGCGCAGGCCCCGCGATGTGGAAGCCGCTGGTCGGCATCACCGGCCCTGCGACGCTTCCGATCGAGTTCGACGCACGCTGACCTGCGGCAGAGCTCCGGCCATCTCGGTGGTGGTCTGGCGAAGGCCGGCGGCCGCGCGGAGTTCGGCGAAGGCGGCGATGAGCGCGTCCGTCGCGGTGTGGACGTCGTCGAACGCCAGGTCGTCGCAGAGCACCGAGACGTTGAGCTGGTCGACGTAGCTCCACACCGTCATGTTCATGGCCGAACCGGCGGCCAGTGGACCGACCGAGTAGATCTCGGTGACGACGGCTCCGGCGATCCGGCCGCGCTCGCGGGGCCCGGGCACGTTCGACACGATCAGGTTGAACAACTGGTTGGGCGCCTCGCGCCGCGACATCCATCGGAAGGTGGCGCGCGCCGCCGCGGGCGGTACGTACCGCAGCCCCTTGCCCACGGTGGCGGGGCCCAGCGACTCGTTGTCCTCCTTGGCCATCCGCGTGGCCGTGCGGATCAGGCGCAGCCTTTCCAACGGGTCGACGATCTGCACCGGCAAAGACACCAGCATGGTGCTCAACTCGTTGCCGGTGATGCGGTCCGGCGAGGTGTCGGTCGCGGCGGGAACCGAGGCGATCAGCGCGTCGTCGGCGCTCCCGTCACGCTCGATGAGCAACGTGCGCAGTCCGCCGGCGGCGATCGCGAGCACCACGTCGTTGACGGTCGCCTCGAGCTGCTTGCTCGTCGCTCTGACCTCGTCGAGTGAGAGGGTGGCGGTCGCGAACGCGCGCCCGGCCGAGAGTTTGCGGTTAAGGAAGGTGGGGGGCGGTTTGAACCGTTCGGCGAGTTCGGGATGGCGACGGCGCGCACGCGCTCGCCGCTGCAGGCGGTAGGCGCCGACGACAACCTCTTTGAGAACGCCGGGCAGGCCCGCGAGTTGGCGGAGGTGGTCCCGTACCGCGAACGCGAGCAGAGCTGCTGCCGACAGTGATTCGGAGTCGACTCCCGAACGGGGACCACCCGCGCCGGTGCCGGGCCATTCCATCGCACGGGCCATCAGGTTCGCCGACGCGACGCCGTCGGCCAACGCGTGATGCACCTTGCCGATCACCGCCACGCGGTTCTCGGCGAGACCTTCGGCGTAGTACAGCTCCCACAGCGGCCGGCTGCGATCCAGGGGCGTGCTCGCGATCTGACCGATCAGCGCGTCGAGTCCCGCGCGCCCGTACGGGTCAGGAACGGCCACTTTCCGGACGTGGTAGCCGAAGTCGATGTCGGCGCCTTGCCGCCACACCGGCCGATGCAGGTGCAGCGGAACATCGACGAGTTCGTACCGGAAGGGATCGAGGTCAGGAAGGCGCTCGCGGAACGTCTCCAGAAATGCGTCGAAGGTCGGCTCGCCCTCGAACTGCGAGGTGTCGACCACGGCGATCTTGAGCGTGTGCTGGTGCACGTTCGGCGTCTCGCTGGACAGCAGCAGCGAGTCCCAGCCGCTGAGGCGCTTCACGTCGCTAGCCTTCGGCGGTCTTGTACCGCCCGATCGGCGGAAGGCGTCTGCTGACCAACTCGGCCGCGGTCACGAGCGCCTCGACGAATTTGTCGGAGGCGAACGTGCATCCGGCGTGGCCGGCGGCGACGTCGACGGTTTCGGCGTCGGGTATCCGGCTCGCCAGCCATCGCTGCCGTCGCACCCCGAACGCCCGGTCGCGCGTCGTCACCACCACCGCTGTGGGGACGTCGACCTCGTGGATCCATGTCGTCGAATCGAAGCGGATGACTTCGGCCAGGGCCCGGGTGATCGCACCGGGCGAGGTACTACGCACCTGGTTGAGCAGCCACTGGTGGTTCTGCAACGCGCCGGGGCCCACCATCGCGGCGGGTGAGAGTCGCCTCGCAGGCGGGCTCAGCGATTCGAGCAGCGCGGCGAACACGCCCGTCGCGATCCGCTCGTAGCTGGCACGGTTGACCGCCGCCGCCGCGGCGCACAACACCAACCCGTCGACGCGTGCCCGATGGCGCTTCCAGACCAGTTGGGCCACAAGCGAACCCATCGAATACCCGACCGGCACGAAGGTCGGGATGCCCAGGGCATCGGCCAGGGCTGCGACATCGTCGGCGCAGTCCTCGAGCAGAAACCGGTGCGCCGTGATGCCCTGACCATGACCGCGCTGGTCGAACACGACCACGCGGCCGAATTCCTGCAGTGCATCCAGCGCGGGATACCACGTCATGACACCCGTGCATGCCACCGAATGCAACAACATGAAAACGGGGCCGTCGCACGGCCCCGAGTCGACGACGTACGTCGTACCGCGGCCGGGGAGCTCCACCATCCGGCCCTCAGGGACGTGGGCAGCCGACGCCAACGCGGGTAACGACGGCAACCGCGGAATGGACAGTGGTGTGGGCAGATTCCAGGCGATGCTTCCAACGATAGAGCGAACATTCCGTGCCGTCCGGCGTTCCCGCCCCTTACCGCTGAGCACTTGCACAGCGTCTCGGGCTTAGACTGCGAGCGTGCGCGAGGTGCTCGAGGAGTTGCTGACCGTGTGGCGGTCCGGCGGCGCCGCCGGTGTGGCCACCGTCGTGCGCACGATCCGCTCGGCGCCGCGGCAGCCCGGCGCGACCATGGTGGTCAGCCCCGACGGTTCGGTCGCCGGCTCGGTGTCCGGTGGCTGCGTCGAGGCCGCCGTCTACGAACTGGTCAACGAGGTCGTTGCCTCGGGGCGCCCCGAGTTGCAGCGCTACGGCATCAGCGACGACGACGCATTCGCCGTAGGGCTGACGTGCGGCGGCATCATCGACATCTTTGCCGAGGCGGTGTCACGCGACAGCTTCCCGCAGTTGCAGGCGGTCGCCGACGATATCGCCGCACACCGTCCCACCGCCGTGGCCACCGTCATCGCGCACCCCGACGCCGACCGGATTGGGCGCCGCCTGGTCATCGGCACGGATTCGGTCGACGGATCGCTGGGTTCGGCGCGCGTCGACGCCGCCGTCACGGACGACGCGCGCGGGTTGCTCGCCGTCGGTCGCACGGGCGTGTTGTCGTACGGCCCCGACGGCCAGCGCCAGGAGACGGGCATGGAGGTGTTCGTCGCCAGCCACGCGCCGCCGCCGCGGATGCTGATCTTCGGGGCGATCGATTTCGCCGCCGCGCTCGCCCAGCAGGGCGCCCTGCTCGGATATCGCGTCACCGTGTGCGACGCGCGTCCCGTATTCGCCACACCCGCCCGCTTTCCCGGTGCCGATGAGGTCGTGGTGATGTGGCCCGACCGCTACCTCGCAGAGCAGGCGGAGCAGGGTGCCATCGACGCCCGCACCGCGATCTGCGTACTCACCCACGATCCGAAGTTCGACGTCCCCGTGCTCCAGGTCGCACTCGGCCTGCCCGAGGTCGGTTACATCGGCGTGATGGGATCGCGCCGCACGCACGACGACCGGTTGCGCCGGTTGCGCGAGTGCGGCCTCACCGACGCCGATCTGACCCGGTTGGCCAGCCCGATCGGCCTGGACCTCGGCGCGCGCACACCCGAGGAGACCGCGGTGTCGATCGCGGCCGAAATCATCGCCCGCAGGTGGGGCGGCGGCGGCCGTCCGCTGAGCGACACGGCCGGACGCATCCACCATGAGGGATGAGACAACGCCTATGGAAATGTCGTTCTCGAATGCGATAACGTCACTCTTTACACGGCGAGGAGAAGGGTGAACCGGTGACTTCTGCTTCAGCGGAGAAGGTCGCGACCCGTTACGCAGGAACCCGAGTCGCGCGCGTCGAGGACAACCGGCTTCTCACCGGCCGAGGCACCTTCGTCGACGACGTCGTGCGGCCGGGGATGCTGCACGCGTGCTTCGTGCGCAGCCCGTTCGCCAGGGCGAAGATCAACGGCATCGACGCGTCGGCCGCGCTGGCCATGCCGGGGGTGCACGCGGTGTTCACCGCCGACGACCTCAATCCCGACGTCAAGGAGGCCTGGCACGCGGTCGCGGGCAAGGACATCCCCGACACCCCGCGCCCGCCGCTGGCCGAAGGTGAGGTGAAGTTCGTCGGCGATCCGGTCGCGCTCGTCGTGGCCGACAGCCGCTATCTCGCCGAGGACGCAGTCGATCTCGTCGACGTCGACTACGAGCCATTGCCTGCGGTCGCCGACTTCACGAAAGCCGTCGGGTCGTCGGTGGTCGTGCATGAGGCCTACCCCGACAACGTCGCGGGCGGCATGGGCGGAGCGCCGCCCGACGAGGAGACGTTCGCCACCGCCGCCTGCGTCGCGTCGGCGAACGTCTATCAGCAGATCCACGCGCCGGTGCCTATCGAGTGCCGCGGCATGGTCGTGGAGTGGACGCCTGCGACCGAGGAACTGACCCTGTGGGCATCGACGCAGACGCCCCACGAGTTGCGCGCGTTCTGCGCGCGGCTGCTCGGCATTCCTGCGCACAACGTGCGAGTCATCATGCGCGACACCGGCGGTGGCTTCGGCCAGAAGGTCGTGCCGATGCGCGAGGACATGTGCATCATGCTGGCGGCTCGGAAGGTCCCGGCGACGTCGAACGCGCAATTGAGCTCCGCGGCACTGAAGTGGATCGAGGACCGCCGCGAGAACCTGATGTCGGCGGGTCAGGCGCGCCACGTCGACGGCACCGCGCGGATGGCCCTCGACGAAGAGGGCACCATCCTCGCCGTCGACATCGACTTCGCCTATGACGTCGGCGCCTACCCCACCCCGTACCCGGTGCTGACCACCGCCGCGGTCGGCATGTTCTTCCCGGGCCCGTACCGGGTGCCGAAGGCCAGCTTCAACTACAAGACCGTGTTCTCCAACACCGCCGGCCTGCACGCGTACCGCGGCCCCTGGCAGTACGAAACCCTGGCCCGCGAGGTGCTTTTCGACATCGCCGCGCGCAAGCTGGACATGGATCCCGTCGAACTGCGCAGGCGCAACATCCTGCGCGGCGATGAGATGCCCTACTTCAACCCCAACGGCATGCCCTACGACCACGTCGCGCCCGCCGACACCTTCGAGCAGGCGGTGAAGATCCTCGACCACGAGGGCTTCCGCAAGGAACAGGCCGATGCGCTGGCTGAGGGCCGCTACATCGGCCTGGGGTTCTCGGCCTACATCGAACCGACCGGCGCCGCGACCGGACACCTGGGCACCGAGGGCTGCACCATCCGGATGGAGCCCACCGGCAAGATCAACGTCTACGTCAACGGCGGGTCGACCGGCAACAGCCTCGAGACCACCGTCGTGCAGTTGACCGCCGACGCGCTGGGCGCCGAGATCGCCGACGTGTCGACGATCCAGGGCGACACCGCGGTCACCCCGTACGGCGCGGGCACCCAGGGCAGCCGCAGCGGTCCGATGACTGCGGGTGCGGTCGCCGAGGCGGGAGCGCTGCTGCGCAAGCAGATCATCGCGATGGCCGCACCGCGCCTGGAGGTCGACGAGGCCGAGGTGGAGCTGACCGGCTCGCGCGCCGTGGTGGCCGGAAACCCGGACAAGAGCGTGACTTTCGCTGATCTCGCCTACCGGGCGTACTACGAGCCGCAGCAGTTGCCGCCCGGTGTCTCGTCGTCGTTGGAGGCGACCGCGCGGTTCGCCTCACCACCGGAGGCGATGATCCACTGGGCGAACGCCACCCATGCCTGCACGTGCGAGGTCGACATCGAGACCGGGCGGGTCACCCTCACCCGCTACATCGTCAGCGAGGACGTCGGCCCGATGATCAACCCCAACGTCGTCGAGGGTCAGATCGCCGGCGGCACCGTGCAGGGCATCGGCGGTGCGCTGCTCGAGGATATGGCCTACGACGACGACGGCAACCCGCTGTCGAGCACTTTCGTCGACTACCTGCTGCCGACGGCCACCGAGGTGCCCCCGGTCGAGTACGGGCACGTGGAGATCCCCGGACCCGGCGTCGGCGGATACAAGGGCGTCGGCGAGGGCGGCGCGATCGGTTCGACACCTGCCGTCATCAACGCGATCAACGATGCCCTGGCACCGCTCGGTGTCACGCTGACCCGCCTACCCGCCAGCCCCGCCGCGATCGTCGAGGCCATCGAGAACGCCCAGAAGTAAGGAACGCAGCCACAGTGGAACTCAACAACGAATTCCGGGTCGCCGTGCCGGTGGACACGGCATGGGAGGCACTCAACGACGTCGAACGCGTCGCGCCGTGCATTCCGGGTGCTCAGCTGTTGTCGGTCGACGGCGACGCCTTCACCGGCGCGGTGAAGGTTAAGGTCGGTCCGATCACGGTGTCCTACAAGGGGGATGCCTCGTTCGAGGAGCGCGACAAGGCCGCTCGCCGCGTTGTCATCAAGGCGCAGGGTAAGGAGACCCGCGGCAGTGGTAACGCGGCCGCGCTCGTGACCGCGCAACTCAAGGACGAGGGTGACGCGACCAGCGTCACGATCACCACGGACTTGACCATCTCGGGGAAGGCCGCTCAGTTCGGCCGCGGCGTACTGGCCGACGTGTCGACGAACCTGATCGGACAATTCGCCAAGAACCTCGAATCGGATCTTCTCGGCGGCGCCGCGACGACCGCACCGACCACGGAGACGGCCGCGGTTGCGGCTCAGCCCGATGCCGGCGATTCCATCGACATGCTCAAAGTCGTTGCGCTGCCGATGGCCAAGCGGGCCGCACCCGTCGCGGCCGCCGTCGCCGGCGGCTTGGCGATGGGCTTCCTGATCGGGCGGCGCCGCAGGAAGAGCCCCACTGCCGTACTGGCCGACGACCTGCAGTCCGCCCTGCTGCGACTGCTGAGCGCGCCGACCGAGCGGCTGCGGCCGTGAAAGCCGCTCCGTTCACCTACCACCGCCCCGAATCGGTGAAGGAGGCGGTGGACATGCTCGCCGAATACGGCGAGGACGCGAAAATCCTTGCGGGCGGGCAGAGTCTGGTGCCAATGCTGGCGATGCGCCTGACGCACTTCGACAACCTCATCGACATCTCCCGCATCGACGAGCTTCGCAGCATCGACCTGGTCGACGGCGCGGTACGCGTCGCGGCGGGCACCCCGCACTCGTTCGTCGGAATGGATGACGAAGTGGCGGAATCGGTTCCGCTGCTGACGCTGGCCACCCCGCACATCGGCCACTTCCAGATCCGCACCAGGGGCACACTCGGCGGCGCCATCGCGCACGCCGATCCCGCGGCGGAGTACGCGGCGGTCGCGCTCGCGCTCGACGCGCAGATGGATGTCGTCTCGTCGACGGGATTCCGGCAGATCGCGGCGAAAGACTTCTTCACCGGTCTTTGGGAGACCTCGCTGGCGCCCGGGGAGATGTTGACCGCGGTGCACTTCCCCGTCTGGGGTGGGCGGTCGGGTTTCGCGCTGGAGGAATTCGCCCGCCGCCACGGTGATTTCGCGATCGCCGGCGCCGCGGTGGCGGTCGAACTCGACGACGATGACCGGGTAAGTCGTTGCGGCGTCGGCTTGTTGGGTCTGGGCTCGACACCGCTGCGGGGCAGCCCCGCCGAAGAGGCGGTCACCGGTCGACCGGTCGACGAGATCAGCGCCGAAGAAGTCGGGCGGCTCGCACTGTCCGGGCTCGAGGACATCCCATCCGACCTGCAGGGGTCGGCCACCTACCGGGCCAAGGTCGGGGCGACGATGGTCGCCCGCGCCTGGTCCGGCGCCATCACGGAGGCACGCGATGCATGAGATGCCGGTCGAAGTGACGGTCAACGGGCGCACGTTCGCAGCGACCGTGGAACCGCGCCTGACACTCGCGGACTTCCTGCGTGAGAAGTGTGGCTTGACCGGGACACACCTCGGGTGTGAGCACGGCGCCTGTGGTGCCTGCACGGTGTTGCTCGACGGCGACGCGGTGCGCGCCTGTCTGATCTTCGCCGTGCAGGCCGAGGGTATGGAGGTCACCACCGTCGAGGGCATCGGCGGCGCCGACGGCGAACTGTCGCCGGTGCAAGCCGCCCTGCGCGAATGCCACGGGCTGCAGTGCGGTTTCTGCACCCCGGGCTTCGTCACCTCTATCACCGCGTTGCTGCGTGACAATCCCAAGCCCAGCGACGAAGAGATCCGCGAGGGTTTGTCGGGCAACTTTTGCCGGTGCACGGGTTATCAGGGGATCGTCAACGCGGTACACCGTGCCGCCGAGATGACCTGAGGCCGCCCATGTCGTCGGCGGGCCGCCGCGACGACTCCGATACGATCGGCACCTTCTTCGAGACCCGAGGAGAACCATGCTGATCGCCGTCACCGGGGGCACCGGCTACGTCGGCGCCCACTGCGTGCGTGCCCTGCTTTCTGCCGGCCACCGCGTGCGCCTGCTCATCGCGCCCGACGCGGAAGGCGCGCCGGTCCTGGCCAAACTCGCCGAAATCGGTGACGTCGAGACCGTCAGCGGCGACATCCGGCAGACCGCCACAGTCGAGGGGCTCCTCGACGGCTGCGACGCGGTGCTGCACGGCGCCGGCGTCGTCGGCACCGACAAGCGCCGCAGCACGCTGATGTGGGAAGTGAACGCCCATGCCACCGAAGCGGTGCTGACGCGCGCGGTGGCCGGCGGGTTGGACCCCGTCGTGTTGGTCAGCAGCTACAGCGCGCTGTTCCCGCCACCCGACGGGGTGATCGGTCCCGATACGCCGACCGCGCCCGGTCGCAGTCCCTACGCGCAGACCAAGGCCTACGCCGATCGCGTGGCACGGCGGCTCCAGGAGCAGGGCGCGCCGGTCGTCATCACCTACCCGTCGAGTGTGGTGGGTCCGGCGTTCCACACCGCCGCGGGCGTCACCGAGCGTGGCTGGGCGCCCCTGGTCCGATGGGGCGTCGCGCCGCGACTGCGCGGAGGGATGCAGATGATCGACGTTCGCGATGTCGCCGACGTGCACGCCGCGTTGTTCGTTCCCGGCCGCGGACCACGCCGCTACGTGTGCGGTGGCGAGTTGATCGCGTTCGACGACATGATCTCGGCCCTGGAGAAGGGCACGAAGCGTCGATTCCGGCGAATTCCGATCAGCCAAGGCATGTTTCGGGGCCTCAGCATCGTCGGAGAGGCGCTGTCCGGCGTCGTCGACCTTGGCGACGGTCTCACCTATGAGGCGGCACTTTTGCTCACCGCCGCGACGCCGACCGACGACTCTGCCACCACCGGCGACCTCGGCGTGACGTGGCGGTCGCCGGTCGAGGCCATCATCGCGACTTTCGAACGGCAGCAATCGGTTCCGTAACCGGTTCGGACCGGCTGAGCAGCCGACCGGTCAGCTGCGGTCGGGCTCTGTGCGGGGGCCGAAACCGGACGGCGATTCACCCGCCGTGGCGTGCCTACCGATATGCGACTCGGCGCGCATCCGGTCCACCATGTGGGGATAGTGCAGCTCGAAAGCCGGCCGCTCCGAACGGATCCGGGGCAGCTCGGTGAAGTTGTGTCGGGGCGGCGGACACGACGTCGCCCACTCCAGCGAGTTGCCATATCCCCACGGATCATCGACCGTGACCGGCTCGCCGTAGCGCCAGCTCTTGAATACGTTCCAAACGAACGGCAGCATCGAGATACCCAGGATGAACGCCCCGATCGTCGACACCACATTGAGCGGTACGAACCCATCGGCCGGTAGGTAGTCGGCGTAGCGACGAGGCATGCCTTCGTTACCCAGCCAGTGCTGCACCAAGAACGTGGTGTGGAAACCGATGAACGTGAGCCAGAAGTGCAGCTTGCCCAACCGTTCGTCGAGCAGACGGCCGGTCATCTTCGGGAACCAGAAGTAGATCCCCGCATAGGTCGCGAACACGATGGTCCCGAACAACACGTAGTGGAAATGCGCGATCAAGAAGTAGGTGTCGGAGACGTGGAAGTCCAGCGGCGGGCTGGCCAGCATCACGCCGGTGAGTCCACCGAGGAGGAAGGTGAGCATGAACCCGATCGAGAACAGCATCGGTGTCTCGAAGGTCAACTGGCCCTTCCACATCGTGCCTATCCAGTTGAAGAACTTGATCCCGGTGGGCACGGCTATCAGATAGGTGGTGAACGAGAAGAAGGGGAGAAGTACGGCGCCCGTCGCGTACATGTGGTGCGCCCACACCACGATGGACAACGCAGCGATGCCCAGGGTGGCGTAGATCAAGGTGGTGTAGCCGAAGATCGGCTTGCGGCTGAAGACGGGGAATATCTCGGTGACGATGCCGAAGAACGGCAGCGCCACGATGTACACCTCGGGGTGGCCGAAGAACCAGAACAGGTGCTGGTAGAGGATCGGTCCGCCGTTGGCCGGGTCGTAGACGTGCGCGCCGAGATGGCGGTCGGCGGCCAGGGCGAGCAGTGCGGCGGTCAGGATCGGGAAGGCCATCAGCACCAGGACCGATGTCACCAGGATGTTCCAGGTGAAGATCGGCATCCGGAACATCGTCATACCGGGTGCGCGCATGCACACCACGGTGGTGATCATGTTGACCCCGCCGAGGATGGTGCCCAGACCGGCCACGGCCAGGCCCATGATCCACAGGTCACCGCCGGCGCCCGGTGAATGCATGGCGTTGCTCAGCGGTGCGTACGCCGTCCAACCGAAGTCGGCCGCACCGCCGGGGGTGATGAAGCCCGCGACCGCGATGAGCCCGCCGAACAGGAACAGCCAGTACGAGAACGCGTTGAGCCGCGGAAACGCCACGTCGGGCGCGCCGATCTGCAGCGGCAGCACCAGGTTGGCGAACCCGAACACGATCGGCGTCGCATAGAACAGCAACATGATCGTGCCGTGCATGGTGAACAACTGGTTGTACTGCTCATTGGACAGGAACTGCAGCCCCGGCATCGCCAGCTCGCCCCTGATGAACAGGGCCATCAACCCGCCGATGAAGAAGAACACGAAGCAGGTGACCACGTACATGATGCCGATCAGCTTGTGATCGGTCGTGGTGATGAGCTTGTAGATCAGCGCGCCCTTCGGGCCCATTCGGGCCGGGAACGGGCGACGCACCTCCAGCTGAGGAACTGAGGTCACTTCGGCGGTCACGTAACGCTCCCTTCGGCGCGGGGCCAGGGGTCATGTACCCAAATGTCGTGACCTCGATCTTAGGTAGCGCCGAAACGGATCGAAAGCCATTCAGCGAAGCGGCGCGGCCGGGGCGGTCAGCCGGCCGCGTTCACAGGTGTCCCGTCGTCGCTGTGCATGCCGTACGGCACCGCCGTCAGCATCGTGACCGACAGCTCGGTTCCGCTCGGTGTCCGGAAGCCGCGCTGCTCACCGGGGCGGGCACCAAGGATGGCCGCGCCCAGCGGCGACTGGGTGGAGTACACCTCGATGTCGCCGTGCTCGGCGCTGCGCACGCCGAGCAGGAACGTTTCGATCTCAGCGGTGTCGTCGAACCGCACCGTGACGACCATGCCCGGTTCGGCGATACCGTCGTCCGGCGGATCTTCACCGACGACAGCGTTGATGAGCATCTCGTGGATCTGCTGGATACGTGCTTGACGTGCCCGCTTGATCGCGCTCGCGTTCTCGTCGGCTTCTTCGTCGCCTACCGCGTTCGCGCACAGCTCGCGCAGTGTGGCGAGCTCTTCTTGCAACCGCTCGTAGGCCGCCCGCGAGATCCAGATCCGCTGCGCACTTGTCATTTTTCGGTCCTTCCGTGCAATCAAGCTGGGAGTCGGCCGGCTGCCGAGTCGATGGCGCCCTCGTAGGGCGTGGCTTCCAGGAGCGTCACTCGTAACTCCTTACCGGTGGGGGCCTCATACGTACGCCGATCCCCCGGTCGTGCGCCGAGGATCGCGACGCCCAGCGGCGACCGCGGCGAGTAGACCTCGATCTCGGCGGGTTCGATACCGCGGATCCCGAGCAGGAACGTCTCGGTGTCACCCCGGTGTCGTCATAGCGGATGGTCAAGACCATGCCCGGCTCGGCCACGCCATCGTCGGGCGGGTTCTCGCCGACGACGGCGTTTGCGAGCAGGTCTTCAATCCGGTGGATCCGGTTGGACCGCATTCGGTCCTCCGCAGTGCGGGTGGCGTCATCGTCGGTGGCGTCGTCGGACACCTCGGATCGATGTTTGGCCCTCAGCTCGGCCAGTTCGGCCTGAAGTTTGATGTAGGCACGTCGCGTCATCCAGACGCGGTTGGTGCTCGTCATGCTCGTCATGTTTCGGTCCTTTCTCGAAGGGTGTTGCCGTCAGGGGCGGGCCACGGGCTGTGACAGCGCCGCCCCTGACGACTCGCAGTGCCCGCGAAGGGCAGAAGAATCGTGTGCTCGGCCTATGCGACTGCGCGGCGGAGAGGATCGAAGGGCCGCAGCGCCTCGGGTTGCTTGCCGGTCGTGATCTGTTCGGCCAGGAGCCGGCCGGTGACCGGACCGTGAGCCAACCCCCACATGCCGTGCCCGCCTGCCACGTAGACGTTGCGCGACATCTCACCGATCAGCGGTCGGCCGTCCGGGGTGATCGGCCGCGGACCCACCCAGATGTCGCTGCGTTCGGCCCACCTGACTCCCTCCAGGAGCGGGCTCGCCGATTCGACCATCGCACCGACGCGCTCGGGGATCGCCGGTTCGTGCGGATCGCGCAACTCCATCGTGCCGGCCACTCGCAGCGCGCCCTTGTATGGCGTACACGCGATGCGTGCGTCCGGCAGATAGATCGGTCCGGGGATCGGGCGATCCACCGGCACGGTGAACGAGTAACCGCGACCAGACTCTACGGGCACGCGCAGCCGGTGCCCTGCCAGCCGCGACATCCACGCGCCGGTCGCGATCACCGCGCTGTCGGCGGTCAGATGCTTTCCGCTGTAGGGCTGCACCACCACGCCGTTACCGGAACTGAACACGCCGCGCACGTCATGGGTCAGGATGCTTCCGCCACGCTCCTCGACCGCACGGCCCAGGGCTTGCACGAAACGGCCCGGGTCGACGAAGCGCTGACCGTTGATGTTGATGCCGGCGGTGATCGCAGGCGAAGCCAACGGCACCTGCTCGCGCAACGCCTCACCGGACAAGCCGGTGACGAACAGCTCCTGTCCGGCGCGTTCGAGGGCACGCAGTTCCCGCATCATCTTCTCGGCGTCCTCGGTGGTGCGGAAGATCGCGGTGATCGGGGCGTCGGTCACCGGGGCGTCCACCCCGTTCGAGATCAAGACGTCGAACGCTTCGATGCATTCCTGGTTCAGCGGCACGTTGGCCGCCACCGCCTGGTTCCACACCGACGAACGGGAGTTCGCGGCGAACTGGATCAGAAACAGCCACAATGCGCCGTCGATGGTCAACGGGATGTGCAGCGGGGCGTTGCGGTCACGCAACGAGCGCAGGCCGTACCGCAGCGTCTTCGGCGAGTTCAACGGCAGCGTCAGCGCGGGCGCGACCCATCCGGCGTTGCCCCACGAGGCGCCTGCGGCGACCCCGCTGCGGTCCACGACGGTGACGTTGACACCGCGCTCCTGCAGGAACCACGCCGTGGACAAGCCGACGATGCCGGCGCCGACCACGATCGCAGACCGCGGTCCACCGTCAATCCGCTCGCCGCCGACCATTGCCATCCCTCCATCACCGAAAAAGTCTGTTCGTTGACTCCATGGTCGGCCGGACGGGCGCGTTCCGACTTGCCCGTGCAGGACAATCCGCCGGGGGGCCGTTGTGGTGATCCGACAATGACCTGGTCGGACCGGATCCGATGGAGGCGGCTCAGTCGGTGTCCATCGCGGCGAGTTCGATCATCATGGCGAGCCGCTTGCGGGCGTCCTCGAGCGGCAGATCGGTGACCTCGCCCATCTTGCGCAGGCGGTAGCGGACGGTGTTCTCGTGGACGCCGAGGCGAAGCCCTGCCTGGGCGGGATCGCCCAGCGCCTCCAGATACGCCCGCAACGTCGGGATGTACTCGGAGGCGTGGTCCTGGTCGTGGCGGCGCAGCTCGGCGACCGGTCCCCTGTCCGGCGTACGTCCCGCGCGTGCGGCGGTCCGCAGACGTTGCAGCAGGATCTCGTCCCACGACTCGTCGTAGGCGGGCGGCACGGCGTCGTGCGGCTCGACCTCGTGCAGCGCCAGGCACTCATCGGCCTCCTGCCGCGCCGCCGGCAGGTCGACGGCCACGGCCGCCTTGCTAATGCCGGCCACCACCGTCACCCGGTCCGGCAGCGCGGCCTTCAACGCGTCGACCCACTTGCGGGCACCTACGACCCGTTCGCCCGGCATCAACGTGTAGATCGTGTTGCCGGCCAGCGCGCTGCGACCCGGACGCGACCAACCGAAGCCGGCGGTCGCGCGTTCGAACGCCAACAGCAGCGCCGCATCCCGTTCACCGCCGATCGACGCCTGCACGGCGATGACCCGCACCGGCCCCTGCGACAGCCCCAGCCTGCTGGCCGACGCTGCGGCGTCGGCACTTCCGTCGAGTAGCCGCAGCACCAGATCGGATTCGACCTGCCGTTCGAGATCGGCACTGGCGCGCGAGCGCAACAGGTGAAGGGCGACGGTTCTGGCATTGTCGGTCAGCGCCGTTAGTTCGGGGTCCACCAACGGCTTCGGAGAGGAGACCCACACCGCGCCCATCAGCTCTCGCCCCGACCGCACCGCGACAACCGTGCGCCCGGACAGGCCCTGATCGGCGTTGGGCGCGACGAACATCGGATCGTCCGAGGAGGTGAGATGGGTGAACACGCCTTGCGACGCGAAGTATTCACGCAACCACTCCGGCGCTTGCCGGTTCATGATCGTCGCGACACGGGCGCGGTCGGCGTTCTCCTGCATCGTCGAGTACGCGAGTACGCGTGACAGCGGGTCCTCGATGGTCACCGCACCGCCCGCCGACTCGGCCAAGCTGTCGGCGAGCGCGAACAAATCCGTTGGGCCGCGGCCGGATTCCGTCTCCCTGCCCTCCAGCACCAGCCCGTAGACGATCGCGGAGAGTTCGCTCCACGGCACCGCCGGATCGACGACCAGCACCGCGACGCCCTCGACCATGCCCGCGAATGTCGTGTCGTTGTCGCCGTCTCGAAGCAGCACCACCATCGCGCGCGCCGAAACCGCCCATCGCAGCGCCTCGTTGACCGTTCGCGCGCCGATCGCCAGCAGCACGTCGCCGGTGATCGTGCGGCCCTCGGTCACCTCGTGCATCACCACGCTGCCCAACTCCGTCGAGCGCGGGATCGGGCAGAAGCGCAGGCGCACGCCGTAGCTCCCAAGCACGTTGACCAGTCGGTCCAAGGTGACCACGGGCCGACGTTACCGCGCTGTCAGGAGGGTGGGGGCTTCACTGGTCAGGTGGAGACGACTCCCCGCAGACCCTCTGCCCCGAAGAGCGGCTCGAGCATCGATGAGTAGTCGGGTCCACGCCGCACCAACTGACCGCCGTCGACGTTGATGACCTGACCGGTGATGAAGCTGGCGGCGTCGCTGAGCAGGAAGAGCGAGGCATTGGCGATGTCCTCCACCTCACCGGGCCGCGGCAACGGCGTGCAGGCGGCGTAGTCGCCGCTGAGCTCCGGGGATTCGAGTACCGGTGCGACAAGCTCGGTGCGGATCAAGCCGGGCCGGATGCAGTTCACGCGCACCCAGGAGGCGCCGAGTTCGTCGGCGGCGAGCTGCATCATGTGGTCGATGCCCGCCTTGGAAACGCCGTATGCGCCGAACCAGCGGTGCGTGTTGCTCGCCGCGATCGACGAGATGCCGATGAACGATCCGCCGCCACCACGTACCATTTCGCGCGCCGAGTGCTTGAGCACGTACATGGTGCCGTTGATGTTCAGATCGACGGTGCGTCGCCACAGTTCGGAATCGATCTGGGTGATCGGCCCGATCGTCTCGCTGCCGCCTGCACAGTGCACGACACCGTAGAGGCGGCCGGTCCATGCCGTGGTGGCCTCGACGACCCGTACCACCTCGTCCTCGTTCGTCACGTCGGCCGGCTCGTAGAGCACGGAACCAGGACCGCCCTGGGCCTTGATCTCGTCGGCCGCGGTGGACAGCCTGTCGGCGTTGCGGCCGACGAGCATCGCGTTACCGCCGGCTGCCACCACAGCGGCAGCCACACCCTTGCCGATGCCGCTGCCGCCGCCCGTCACCAACACCGTCCGACCCGTCAGGGACAACTCCACCGCAAAACCCCTTCGCTATAGCTAGAACAGGTTCTAGTTATACGTCACGGCTCGTCAGGGCGGGCGGGCTTCGGTGGGCCGAGTGTGCGCCAGTCCGGCACATTCGGCGGCAGCCCGACCGGGTAGCGGTTCTCGTTGTGCGCCGCCCAGTGCGCATGCCCGAGTTCGTGAATGTGGAACGCATGGCGCAATGCCTCGGTGAAGCCCATCGCATCCGCGGCGGCGTTGACCGAATCCTTGATGAGCAACGCCGCCATCGTCGGCCGCTCGGCGATCCGGCGGGCGAATTCGAGTGTCTTGTCTTCGAGTTCGTCGCGCGCGAAGATCTTCGACACCATGCCGAGGCGGTATGACTCCTCGGCGTCGATCGAATCACCGGTCAGCAGAAGTTCTTTGGCCTTTCGGGCGCCGAATTCCCATGGGTGCGCGTAGTACTCGACGCCGGGCATTCCCATCCGCACGCCGACCACATCGCTGAACTTGGCATCGTCGGCGGCGACGATCAGATCGCACGCCCAGATGAGCATGAGCCCGGCCGATATCGCATTTCCCTGCACCTGCGCGATCGTGATCTTCCGCAGATCCCGCCACCGGCGGGTGTTCTCGAAGAAGAAGTGCCACTCCTGCAGATACGTGCGCTCGGCGATCGCCGGCACGGTGGCGCCCTGCGATTGGAACGTCGGATGCTGGCCCGGGCCCGGCTTGCGCTCCAGCATCGCCTCTTCCGACCCGAGGTCGTGTCCCGCCGAGAAGTTCTTGCCGCGCGCGGCCAGGATCACCACCCGCACATTGTCATCGGCTTCTGCGCGGCCGAACGCCTCGTCCAGCTGCACCAACAGCGTGCGGGACTGGGCGTTCTGCGCGTCCGGACGGTTCAGCCAGATGCGGGCGATCTGGCCGTCGTCGAGGGTTTCGTACGTCACCTGTTGCGCTGCACCGCCTCCGGAATCGGCGCTCGTCAGATCAGGGCTCGCCATCGCGGATCACCTCGCTTGTAGTTCGACCACCTGCACATTACGGTGCGGCCCGCATCGCTTGACCAGCGGTGCCACAGCACCGGTGAGTGGATCTACAGATGGCAGTCGGTGCGGCGTATTCCGTTGCTGGGTAAGGCTGTCACGGCCCAACCGGCACTCGTGCAGCTATCCACCTTCGGCGGTTCGAGGCCCGCCAGCGGTGCAAAGATGCACGAATCAACCGATCGGCTCCTAGAATCGCGGAATGGCGAATTATTCGGTGCGGCTCCGGAGACTCGTTCTCACCGGCGCTTTCGTGGTCGCGGCCGCAGCAGGTCCCATGGCCGCCCTGCACGTGATGTCGGAACCGAGCGTTGCGCTGGCTCAGGGCTGTCAGGGGGGTGAGGAGCAAGACCAATTCACCATGACGTGTGTGCCGTTCATGGTCCCGAACTCGCCCCCTCTCTTCCAGACCACCGCGGCGAACCCGGATGTCCCGGAGATTCAAGGCATCCCCTGCATCGGGCACAACGCCGGCGCCTGTCTGGGGTTGGCCGAGGACGAAGCCGCGGCGGGCCCACCCGCGCAGCCTCGCTCCACCATCAGCGCCAGCCCGTAGTCGGGGCAGGCTGGCCATTTTGCGAAGCTGTGCAGAAAGCTTTCGGCTTCCATAGAATCCCTGCCAAGAGCACGGTTGATCACTACAGAAAGCGTGACAATGGCGAGCTTGAAGTCTCCTGTACAACGGCTGATCCTTGCCGGCGGCTTCGCGGTTGCGATCGCTGCGGCGCCGGTGGCCTCGGTCTTCCTCACACCCACGGCCCCGGTTGCGCCGCAGGCTCAGGGCTGTTCGGGCGGGGAGGAACCGGACCAGTTCACCGGCAACTGCGTACCCCACACGGTGCCCAACGCCGGCTCGGTGTTCACCACACAACCCGGTAACCCCGACGTCCCAGAGGTCATGGGTATCCCGTGCATCGGCCACAACCAGGGCGGCTGCATCGGCCTGGAAGAGGAAGCCCAGGCGCAGACGGTGACACCGCCCCCGGCCCCCGTCTTCAGCCACAGCCCCTAGTCAAAGGGGTTAACCGACCGGCGCGGTCACCCTTTCGCATACAGTTGTCGTATGCCTGCGAAATCAGACCCCGCTGAGCTCGGCGACGTCGAACCACTCGCCGACAGCACCGCCCGCCAGGCGCGACGCGTCGTCGCCGCGTACGCGAAAGACGCCGACGAATGCCGGGTGTTTCTCTCGATGCTCGGCATTGGGCCCTCGAAACTCGAGGCCTAAGTGACTTCAGGGGGCGGTCCACGGGCCGACTCCGGCAACGCCGATTTCGTGGTGGTGGCCAACCGCCTGCCGATCGACATGGAGCGGCTGCCTGACGGCAGCACCACCTGGAAGAGAAGTCCGGGCGGATTGGTCACGGCCCTGGAACCGTTGCTCCGCCGCCGGCGCGGGGCGTGGATCGGTTGGCCCGGCGTACCCGACGCCGACGACGAGCCGATCCAACAGGACGACATGACCCTGTGCCCGGTCAAGCTGTCCGCCGACGACGTCGCGAATTATTACGAAGGCTTCTCGAACGCGACCCTGTGGCCGCTCTACCACGACGTGATCGTCAAGCCGATCTACCACCGCGAGTGGTGGGACACCTACGTGGTGGTGAACCGGCGCTTCGCGGAAGCCACCGCAAAACACGCCGCGCAGGGCGCCACCGTGTGGATCCAGGACTACCAACTGCAGTTGGTGCCCAAGATGCTGCGGATGCTGCGTCCGGACCTCACCATCGGGTTCTTTCTGCACATTCCGTTCCCGCCGGTCGAGTTGTTCATGCAGATGCCGTGGCGCACCGAGATCATCGAGGGCCTGCTCGGTGCGGATCTGGTCGGGTTCCATCTGCCCGGTGGTGCGCAGAACTTCCTCATCCTGGCCCGAAGGTTGGTCGGCGCCAACACTTCTCGGGCGACGATCGGGGTCCGGTCGCGGTTCGGTGAGGTGAATTTCGGCTTCCGCACGGTGAAGGTCGGCGCCTTCCCCATCTCGATCGACTCGACCTCGCTCGACCAGCAGGCACGGTCCCGGTCGATCCGCCAGCGCGCCAAGGAGATCCGCACCGAGTTGGGCAATCCCCGCAAGATCCTTCTGGGTGTGGACCGTCTCGACTACACGAAGGGCATCGACGTCCGGCTCAGGGCGCTGTCGGAACTGCTCGCCGAGGCCCGGGCCAGCCGCGAGGACACCGTACTCGTCCAGCTTGCGACACCCAGTCGGGAGCGGGTCGAGAGCTATATCGAGATGCGCCAGGACATCGAACGCCAGGTCGGCCACATCAACGGCGAATACGGTGAGGTCGGCCATCCCATCGTGCACTATCTACATCGCCCGGTGCCGCGCGAGGAGTTGATCGCGTTCTTCGTCGCGGCAGACGTCATGCTCGTGACCCCGCTGCGCGACGGCATGAACCTCGTCGCCAAGGAGTACGTGGCGTGTCGCAGCGATCTGGGCGGCGCGTTGGTCCTCAGCGAGTTCACCGGTGCGGCAGCGGAATTGCGTCAGGCCTACCTGGCCAATCCGCATCATCTCGAGGGTGTCAAGGACGCCATCGAGGCCGCGCTGACCCAAGCGCCGGAAGAGGGCAGGCGCCGCATGCGGGCGCTACGCAGACAGGTGCTCGCACACGATGTCGACCGGTGGGCGCGGGCGTTCCTCGATGCGCTGGCTTCCACGGAGTCCGCCGACGGGCGGTCCTGAAGCCAGTAACCTGCTCCCGATTAAATCGGGGTGATGTACTGGATCAGCCACTTGCCGTCGACCTTCTGATAGTCGACCCGCAGGCGGCTGCCGTCGTAGACGGGTTCCTTCGACTTGTCGGTGACGGTGCGGTTCAAATACACCATCACCGAAGCCGATTCACGATGCGCGTCGAGCACGCCGACCCCGACGACGTGGGCTTGGCTGACCAACTGGCGTTCGCGCGCCTGCGGAATGATGTCCTTGTCCGCGCGGTCGCGGAACTCCTGGCGGTAATCCGGGGTGAGCATCGGGTAGACCTCGTTGAGCGTGCGCTCCACGGTCTGGTAGTCGTAGCCGAACACCTTCGGGATCTGTCGCTCGGCCAACGGCGCCAACTCGCTGCGCGCGGCCAGCTCGCCGCGCTGCTCAACGCGGTTCCAGTAGAGCCAGCCACCGACACCGGCCGACGCCACGAACGCGACCGCCAACAGAACCGACAGCGCGCCGATGATCCGCGCGGTCCACGGCGACTTGGTGCTACTTGACGATGCGGGCATCAGTTCCCACCGTCGGGGTACTTGAGGTCGTAGGCCGTCATGTGCCCGTTGTCGTCCTCGTGCACGATGACCCGCAACCGATACGGTTGCGACGGCTGGTTGTTGCCGTCCAGGTCGGTCACAGTGACCCGCGCCGACACCAACACCGCGGCGTTGTTCGCGACCTCGTCGACCTTCTCCAGGGCTGCGCCGTTGATCACGGCTTCGGCGCTGGCGTTGGTGTCGCGGAACAGCATCTTGAGGTTCTCGGTGTTGTTGCCTTCGGTCATCATCGCGCGAAGCGGTCCGCTGGTGCTGTTGACGAACCGGTCGACGCTGGAGTCGATGGTGTCCTGCTCGTAGCTGAACATGTTCACCACCAGCTGCGATGCCGTGTCGACGAAGCGCTGCTCGCGCGCCAGCGTCGCGTCGGTGTCGCGCTGCTGAACGACCATCAAAGCGCCCAACCCCACCAGCACGGCCGTGGCGACGGCGGCGGCGGCCAGGAAGACCGTCGCGACGAGCCTTCGGTTGGGTTGTCTGCGGGGCGGCGGGGCCGCCGGCTTCGCCAGCCGGACCGTCACCGGTTTGGGCGCCTCGACCCGAACGGCCGTCGCCGTGGAGTCACCGCTCGCCGGGCCGGCGGCCCGCGATGCCCGCCGACGCCGCGCCGACCTCGACCTGGTCTCCGTCGGTGCCGTTTCGCTCGTCGCTTCGCTCGTGCTCACCGAAGCCGAACCTCCGTCATTACGCCTGCCTTGGGGCCAACATCAGATCGACCCAGTTTTCTGCAGGCGCCAGTTTGTCAGTCGCGGCCGCGATGACGCCAGTTCCGCCCTGGGGGTCGACGAACTGCCCGTTCCGGTCGTATGTCGTGAAACGCGGTCCGGTCGAACCCGACGCCATCGGCGGCGCCTCCGCAGGCAGCGGCGGACCACCGGCCGGTGGCGGAGACCCCGGCGGCGCCGGAGGCGGCGGAACGGTGCCTGCCGGCGGGGGCGGTGGTGTGCGGCCGTACGGCGGCACCACATGGTCCGGCGGACTGAAGAACGGCCACGCGGGCGGCAGGCTCGGCTGGACCTCGTTCGGCGGCACCGGAAGCGGGAACGGCGCATGCGGCGCGGGGCCCGGCCCCGGCGGAACGCCGGGCGGCAGCTGCACCGCCGGTGGGCCGGGGTCCGGATCCACCTGCGGCGGAATGTAGGGGAACTTGTTGGGCGGCAGGATGTTGCGGCCGTCCTCGGGGGTGTCGTCCTCCATCACGTCCATCGGTGTTCCGAGCGGGACCGGCGGACCGCGCCACGGGTTGTTGCCGATCGGGACGTAACCGCGCGGGTCGCGGCACAGCTGCACGGTCGGCGCACGCTTGCCAGGGAACTCCTGGCAGGGGTAGTTGCGCGCGCCACGAACGACGGATGGATCGTTGTGCGGCACCTTGCAGTACAGGTCCTTGGGCAGTTCGCGCAGCGTCTCGTCGGCCGGGCTGCGCATCTCGCTCGCCGGTACGAACCCGGTCAGGCACGGCGGCGGGTCTTGCAGGTCGATCTTGAAGTCGAGCTTGCCGCCCTCGTCGGCGGGCAGACCGCCGCCGACCGTCAGCAGCGCCGCCATCAACGCCGGGAACACCACGAGCGCGTGCTCGAGCGACTTGCGGTAGATGACGCCGATGCGGCCGAAGTTCGCGAGGTTGGCGGCCAGCACCGGGAAGGACGGCCGGATGCCGCTGAACAGTTCGTTGGCCTCGGCCGCCGCCCCGGGCACGGTTTGCAGCGTCGAGCGCAACTGCGGGTCAGCGTTGGCCACCTCGGTGGTGAAGCGGGCCAGCCCGTCGGCCAGCGAGCGGATGTCGTCGCCGCTGCGGATCTGCGCGTCGAGGAACGGACCGACCTGGTCGATGAGCTGGTTCACCTGGCCGTAGTTGGCGTTGGCCTCGTCGACGAGCATGCGCGCCGACTGGATCATCCGCGCCAGTTCGGGTCCGGACCCGTTGAAGGCCTTGAAGGTTTCGCGCAGCAGCTCCTGGATGCGGCTGTCCCCGACACTCGTGACGAGCGCCTGCGCCTCCTCCAGCAGGCCCGCAATGTCTTGTCCGATCGCCGTGCGATCAACGCCGATGTTGGATCCGTCGCGCAGCGTGGCGCTCGACGCGTCCGCGGGCGGCACCAGGTCGACGTACTGTTCGCCAACCGCGGACACGCTCTTGACCGTGGCGGTGACGTTCTCGGGCACGGGTGTACCGCTGTTGAGGCGCATCTTGGCGACGACACCGTCATCGGAGAGACCGACCGACTCGACCCGGCCGATCGTCACCCCGCGGTAGGTGACGTTGGCGTTCTCGTACAGCCCGCCTGCGGCAACGAAATTCGCGGTCGCCCGGTACGTGCCGATGCCGACCGCGGCCGGTAGCTGCAGATAGAAGATCGAGATCGCGCCCACCGTCAACACGGTGACGATGGCGAAGATCGACAGCTGGATACGAGTCAGGCGCGACAGCATCTAGGGCCCCTCCCCATGCTGGGTCGCCGTGCCCGGCGGAATCTCGAACGGGTCGGCGGCCTGGCCGGACAGGTTCGCCAGCGATCCCGTCATGAAGTCCGGTGGCGTGATCAGCTCGTGCATCCGTTTCATGTTCGGGTCGAATCCCCACGATGTGGTGAAGATCGACTCACCCGTGCGCCGCAGGGTCAGGTCGAAGGTGGTGTACACGTTCAGGTAGTCACCGCGGACCGCGTTCCGCAGGTACTTGTAGTGGAACGGGAATGTCGGCAACAGCTCGAGATCCTTGATGAAGAAGTCGGCGTTGTCGTTGAACGCCTTGACCACCGGGTAGAGATCCTTGAAGTCCGCGGCGAAGTCGTCCTTGGTCTGCTCGAGGACACGGGACGCGATGGTGGCGAAGCTCCGCAGCGCCGTGAACGCCTCGACGATGTTGGCGCGGTTGTCGTTGAGCACCTGCAACGCCGCCGGAAGGCGGTCAAGCGTCAGCCCCAGGCTGTCCTTGCTACGCGCGAGGATCCCGGCGAACCTGTCTATGCCTTCCATCGCGGCGATGATGTCGTTGGTCTGGCGGTCCAGCGAGCTGGTCAGCTCGGCAAGCCGCGGGATCAGGTCGGCGAACGAGCCCTGCCGTCCGGCGATCGCGTTGTACGTCTCGTCCGTGATGTCTTGTAGCGCACCGAGATTGCCCTTGTTGACCACGACGCCGAGAGTGGACAGAACTTCCTCGGTGGTCGGATAGCGGCCGGTCCGGTCCAGCGGGATGTGCGAGCCGTTCTTGAGCTTCCCGACGCCGGGACCGTCGGCGGGTGGGGCCAGTTCGATGTGTTGCGAACCGAGCAGCGAGGTCTGCGCCACCTTCGCGGTCGCGTTCTCGGGCAGGTTGACGTTCTCGTCCAGCGACAACTGGACCGCGGCGTAGTACGTACCGTCGGAACGTTGCACCGCCTCGATACCCGAGACGCTTCCGACGGTGACGTCGTCGACCATCACCGGCGAGTTCTGCGGCAGCGTCGAGACATCGGGCAGTTCCACGGTGATCTTGTAGGAACCGGGGCCGTGCCCGGCGGTGCCCGGCATGTTCAGGGAGTTGAGCCCGCCGAAGGAGCAGCCGGCCAGAAGCACGGCCAGCGACAGGATCGCCCCGATCTTGCGGATCACGGTGCACCTCCACCCGGCAGCGGGGCAGGCATCGGCACGGGGGCGACGGGATCGCCGGGTTCGGCCGCCTCGGCTGGCCCCTCGACCGGAGCGTGCGCGGCCGGAGCCTCCGCGAGGGGTCCACCGGCATGCGCGGTACCGGGAGCCGTGTCCGGTGCGGGGGGCACCATCAGCGAACTGAGGTCCATGTCCGCCGACACCGGTGGCGGTGTGACCCCGGGTGCGGGTTGCCATTGCAGATACGGCATCGGGGTCTCGGACTTCGCCTCGGTTGCGGGGGTGTCGTAGATGATCTGGCCCTTGTAGGCGGTGATGCTGTTGATCGGGTGGAACAGCAACGGCGGGAAGTTCATCGCGATGCGCTTGAACACCGGGCCCATGCGCTGGCGACAGATCTCGGTGCGTTTGAAGTTGTCCGGTGTGGGAGCCGCCTCGAATGCACCGCCGCAGATGAACTGCACCGGGTTGGCGAAGTTCGGCAGCGTCAGCAGGCCGCCCACCGTGCCCTGGGCCGGGTTGTAGATGTTGTAGAAGTTCGACAGGCCGTTGGGCGTGATGTGCAGGATCTGTTCGATGTCCTCGCTGCGCTCGGTCAGGATGCTCGTGAAGTCGGCCAGCTTGGTGACCTGATCGATCAGTGCGCTGTTGCTCTCGTTGAGGAAGCCCCTCACGTCGCCCAGCGCTTGGTTCAGCGTGGCCAGCGTGTTGTCCAGGCCCGCCGAACTGTCCGCGAGGACCTGCGATACCGATGCGACGTGGTTGGAGAACTGCACGATCTGCTCGTTGCTGTTCGACAGTGCGTTGACCAGCACCTGCAGGTTGCGGATCGTGCCGAACAGGTCGGTGCGCGAGTCGCCGAGCCGGCCCGCGGTCTGCGAGAGCTCCCGCAGCGCCTTGCGGAACGTGTCCCCGTTGCCGTCGAAGGTGTCGGCGGCCTGGTTGACGACGACCGACAGCGGGCCCTGCATCGAACCGGGCTTGGGCCCGAGTTGCGCGCTCAGTGCGGTGAGCTGCTCTTTGACCTCGTCCCACTCGACCGGCACCGCGGTGCGGTCGAGCCCGATCTCCGCGCCGTCGGCCATCGCCGTGCCGCCGGTGTAGGCCGGTGTGAGCTGAACGAACCTGGCCGACACCAGATTCGGTGCGATCACGAGCGCCTTGGCGTCGGCCGGGACCTGAATCCCGTGATCCAGCGTCATCGTGACCTTCACGTCGCCGACCCGCGGTTCGATCGAGTCGACCGTGCCGACAGGGACGCCCACGATGCGGACCTCGTCGCCGGGATAGAGCCCGATCGCCGAGGTGAAGTACGCCGTCACCTTGTTGCCGACCCGCGTCGGCCACACCAGGTAAAGGCCGACGGCGAGCGTGATCACCAGCAGGGCGGCCAGTGTCGGCCGCAGCCAGCGGCTGCGGGTCAAGGTCGAAGTCGCTTGGGTCATGGTGACTTCGGCCTGATGATCAGGCGCTCGGAGATGTATCCGCGCAGCATGTCGGCGAGGCTGTCGGGCAACTTGCCCGGCTGGAAGTAGAAGTCGAGAAGCACCTCGGCAATCGGTGCCGGCGGCAGACCGTACAGGTTGATCTGGAATCCGGGGCCCGAGCCGACCACCTCGCCCAGGGCCGTGGCGTACGGCGGCAACCGCTTGAGCGCTTCGCTGATGTGTTCGCGCCGCTCCAGAAGGTTGTCGAGCACCAGGTTGAGCTTCTCCAGCGCGGGCCTGAACTCACGGCGGTTGTCGGCGACGAAACCGGAAAGCTGTTCTGACACATCGTCGATCCCGGCGATCAGATTGCTCAGCGCCTGGCGCCGTTCGTCGAGCGCGGCGAACAGCTGGTTTCCGTCGACGATCAGCTGGTTCACCTGCCCGGCGCGCTGCGCCAGTGTGTCCGACACCCGCTTGGCGTGGCCGAGCAGCTGCGCGAGCGCCTCGTCACGTTTGTTCAGACTGCGCGACAGGTTCGCCACCCCGTCCAGCGCACCGCGCAGATGCGGGGTGGCGTCGCGCAGCGAGTCGGTGATCGCCTGCAGCGCCTGCTCGAACCGCGGCTTGTCCAGCTCGCCCGCGGTCTGCCCGAGGTCCTGCAGCGCCGTGGCCAGCGTGTACGGGGTCGTGGTGCGCGCCAACGGAATGACCGTCGCCTCACCCGTCCCCTGCGGGGTCACCGCCAACGACTTCTCCCCAAGCACCGTGTCGGTCTTGATCGAGACCATCGACTGGTCGCCCACCCTGATGTCGCGGTCGACCGTGAACAGCACCTTGGCCGCGTCTCCGGCCAGCTCGACACCGGTGACCTTGCCGACCTTGATGCCCGACACGTTGACGTCGTTGCCAGGAATGATGCCGCCCGCGTCGCTGAAGTACGCCTCGTAGGGCTTGCCCTGCGGAAAGAACGGCAGGCTGCTGTAGCCGAACGACACCAGCACCAGGCAAGCCACCAGGAAGATCCCGAAGATGCCTGTGCGCAACGGGTTCGAATCACCAGCTCTACTCGACATTCGGCGCACACCTCCCCTTCGACGGATCGGGCGGACCGCCCAGCGGGATCAGGATGTCACTGCCCGCCGGCCCGTTGATCTTCAATCGCGTCGAACAATAGAAGATGTTGAAGAACGACCCGTAGGCGCCAAGTGCGTTGAGCCGCAGGTAGTTCTCCGCGAGCGGCTCGATCACCTTGTTCACGTCGGCCTTGCGCTCATCCATCCGCTGGGCGAAGGGACGGACATTCTCGAGGACGCCCTGAATGGGCCTGCGGGACTTCTGCAGCATGTCGGTCAGGTCGTTCTCCGCCGACGCGAGCGGCTCGATGGCGCCGGCGATCGGATCGCGGCCTTCGGCCAGACCCGTGATGAGCTGCTGCAGTTGGTCGACGCTGGCGTCGAACTGCGTGCCCTTCTCGTCGACTGTCGCCAGCACGGTGTTCAGATGGCCGATGACGTCACCGATGAGCTGGTCCCTTGCCGCCAGGTTCTGGGCGAACGCGCTGGTGGTCGACAGCAGGTTCGACAGCGCACCGCCCTCGCCCTGCAACAGCTCGATCACCGCGTTGCTGACCTCGTTGATTTTCTGACCGTCGAGACCCTTGAGCACCGGCCGCAGACCGCCAAGCAGCGCGTCCAGATCGAGCGCGGGTTGGGTGTTCTCCTTGGGAATGGTGCTGCCGGGCGGCAACTTTCGCAGCTCACCAGGTCCAGAGGTGATCTCCAGATAGCGGTCTCCCACCAGGTTCTCGTAGCGGACCACCGCACGCGTGGAGGTGTAGAGCTGGTAGCGCTTGTCGACATCGAACGAGACGTCGACCGTGTTGTCGGGGTTGAGCTTCACGTCTCCGACGGTTCCGACCGGGACCCCGGCGATCCGCACGTCCTGACCCGCCTTCAACCGGGAGGCGTCGGTGAAGGTCGCGTGGTAGCCCTTCTCGGCGGTGAACCGGAACTCGCCGAAAACCACCACAAGCCCCGCGGCCACCAGAAGCATGACCACGGTGAAGATGCTGACGTTGAGCAACGTCTTGTCGCCGCGCATTAGAAGTCGTCCCGTTCTGCGAAGGCCCCGTTGAACAGCCACTGCAGCGTCGACGGTGCGTCGAACTGCAACTCGGTGTTCGGCTGATACGGGACATAGGCGTTGTCGGTGACCAGGAACGGTGAGCGGTACCAGGATCCGCCGAACTGCTTGCTCGGAACGTTGGGCAGACCACGGCAGTTAGGGCCACCGGTGGCGTTCACGATGGGCAGGCTTTCGGGGTACGTGTAGCCGGGCGAACCGGGAAGGAAGTTCGACGCCACGAACAGACCGGGCCGAATGCCGCCGATCACGGGCGCGAACCGGTCGACCGCCAGCGCCGTGCCCTCCAACATGCAGCCGATCACCGGGGAATACTCACCGGCCACCTTCAGAGGCGCACGGAGTCGTTGGATCGCCGCGATGTAGTCGTCCTCGGCGGGTTCGAAGGTGGCCGTGCCGTTGTTGGCCAGCCCAGTAGCGGCCAACAGCGCCGCGTTGAGGTTGTCCTTCTCGTCGACGATCGTGTCGCTGATCGCGGGCGCGTTGTCGATGATCCGAGCCAGATCTGGACCGGCGTCGCCGTAGATGTTGGCTACTACCGCGGTCTTGCGCAGGTCCTCCTGCAACGTGGGCAGCTTTGGATTGAGTTGCTGCAGGTAGTAATTCAGCCCGGCGAGCAGCGCGCCGACATCGTCACCGTTGCCGCGCAGGCCTTCTGCCACCGCGCTCAGCGTGGCGTTCAGGTTGATCGGGTCGATCTTGTTGAGCACATCGCTTAACGTCTGAAACAGCGTGTTGACCTCGAGCTGCACATCCTTGGCGGCCACGGTCGCGCCGGCCTTCAGCTGCTGACCCGAGGGCTGCGCCGGCGGCAGGAACTCGACGGACTTGGCGCCGAAAACCGTCGTGCTGCCGATGCGCACGTTGGCGTTGGACGGGATGTAGCGCATCTCGCCGCGGTTGATGGCCAACGTCAGCTTGGCTTCGTCGCCGGCGTACTCGATCGCCTCGACCTTGCCGACCTGCACGCCCCGGTACTTGACCTTGGCGTCGCGCTCCATCACCAGACCCGCCCGCGGAGCGGTGACGCTCACGGTGTCCACCGGCGTGAAGGCCGCCGTGTAGGCCAGGTAGGTGAACACCGTCGCCGCGAGCAGGATCGTGGCGAGGATCGCCGCGGCGATCCTCACGTGGCTGCGCTTGGCCTCGGTGTCTGACATCGTCCCCGCCTACCCGGAGAGGTTGAAGTTGCCGGACGCGCCGTAGACGGCGAGTGAGATGAACAGGGTGATGGTGACGACGACGATCAGCGAGGTCCGCACGGCCTGGCCCACCGCGATGCCGACGCCGACGGGGCCGCCGGACGCGGTGTAGCCGTAATAGGTGTGCACCAGCATGACCGCGACCGCCATGACGATCGCCTGGAGGAAGGACCACAGCAGGTCCGTCGGCACCAGGAAGGTGTTGAAGTAGTGGTCGTAGAGGCCTGAGGACTGTTTGTTGATGAACACCGTGGTGAATCGCGCGGCGAAGAAGGCGGCGAGCACCGACAGTGAATACAGCGGGATGATCGCGACCATGCCGGCCATCAGGCGGGTGGACACCAGGTAGGACACCGAGTGCACGGCCATGGCCTCGACGGCGTCGATCTCCTCGGACACCCGCATGGCGCCCAGTTGCGCGGTCGTGCCCGCGCCGATCGTCGCCGCCAGCGCGATGCCCGCGATCACCGGGGCCACGATGCGGACGTTGAGGAAGGCCGACAGGAAGCCGGTCAGCGCCTCGATGCCGATATTGCCCAGTGAGCTGTAGCCCTGAACGGCGATGACGCCGCCGGACGCCAGGGTCAGGAAGGCCGCGACGCCGACCGTGCCGCCGATCATCACCAGCGCGCCGGTGCCCATCGTCATCTCGGCGATGTTGCGGACCGTCTCCTTGCGGTACCGCCGCACCGCGTTGGGCAGGTAGCGCATCGTCTCGCCGTAGAACAGCGCCTGCTCGCCGATGTTGTCGACGATCTTCGGCACACCGCTGAAGAAGCGCCGGAAGCGAAGGGTGACGTCGTAGCTCATCGCAGCCCTTTGCTCTTCACGCAAGCGTTCATCGCTCGAGCACCCTCACGCCGATCGCGGTCATCACCACGTTGATCACGAACAGGCAGATGAACGCGTAGACGACGGTTTCGTTGACCGCGGTGCCCACGCCCTTGGGGCCACCCTTGACGGTCAGCCCGCGATAGCAGCCCACCAGCCCGGCCACCACTCCGAACAACAGCGCCTTGATCTCGGCCATGACGAGCTCACCGAGGCCGGTCAACACCGTCAACCCGTTGATGAACGCGCCGGGGTTCACACCCTGCAGGAAGACCGAGAACACATATCCACCGGACAGGCCGATCAGGCAGACCAGGCCGTTGAGCAGCAGCGCCACGAATGTCGAGGCGAGCACGCGCGGCACCACCAGCCGCTGGATGGGGTCGATGCCCAGCACCCGCATGGCGTCGATCTCCTCGCGGATGGTGCGCGCGCCCAGGTCCGCGCAGATGGCGGTCGCGCCCGCGCCCGCCACCACCAGCACGGTCACGACGGGCCCGAGCTGGGTGATGGTGCCGAAGGCGGTACCCGCGCCGGACAGGTCGGCGGCGCCGATCTCGCGCAGAAGGATGTTGAGGGTGAACGCGACCAACACCGTGAAAGGAATGGCCACCAGCAGGGTCGGAACCAGCGAAACCCGCGCGATCATCCAGGTCTGGTCGAGGAACTCACGGAACTGAAACGGCCGCCGGAACGTCTTGGCGAACGTGTCAAACGACATCTCGACGAACCCGCCCACGGCCCGTGCCGGTGCCGCGAGCTGTTCGATCAACCTTTGCTCCGTTCTCGGGGGAAGGGATGTTCGGCGCGTCGTCTTCGTGGCGAAGAGGTGAAATACGTTGTCACGGCGGACTTCCCACCCCTTGGCTCAGCGTTGCTCTCGGTGAGCCGGATCATACTAACTAGAACACGTTCGGAGTGTCAAAGCCCCGAAAATGGAGTCACAAATGTGATTTTTGTGCTGGTCAGGGCAAGTGTGACCCAGCTCATTCTAGAACGTGTTCTAGTCGAGCTCGGCCGTAACGAACGAGACCGTCAGTCTTGCTGATTCATCAGCGCGGTGGCCGAGAAGCACTTCTGCGGATCGCGTCCAGCAAAGTACTCCTGGAGGGTTGCGGACAACTTCGACGGGTCCCAGGCATCGGCTTCGGCGCTGAATTGTGCCTCGACCGTCGGCGCTGCCACCAGTGTCACGGTAGGACCGTAGACGATGAAGAGCTGACCGTTGACCCCTTCGGCCGCCGGGGAGGCCAAGAAGCGCACCAGTTTCACGACGTGGTCGGGCGACAGCGGGTCGATCTGACCCTCGGTCAACTCCGGCGCTTCGCCGAACACGTCCGCGGTCATCGCGGTGCGGGCGCGAGGTGCTATCGCGTTGGCCCGCACGCCGTAGCGTTCCAGCGCACGGGCCATCGACAGCGTCAACGCGGTGATCCCGGCCTTGGCGGCGCCGTAGTTGGCCTGCCCGACCGGTCCCACCAGCCCGGCTTCCGACGAGGTGTTGATGACCCGGCCGTAGACCTGACCGTTGTTTTCCTTTGCTTTCGCGCGCCAGTAGGTGGCCGCGTTGCGGGTCAACAGGAAGTGCCCGCGCAGGTGCGCGGCGATCACCGCGTCCCAGTCCTCGTCGGACATGTTGAACAGCATGCGGTCGCGGGTGATGCCCGCGTTGTTGACGACGATGCCGAGGCCGCCGAGTCCGTCGGCCGTTTCGACCAGTTCGTCGGCGGTCGAGCGCTCGCTGATGTCACCGGCCACCGCGACGCCCTTGGCGCCCGCCGCGGAGATCTCGTCGAGCACGTCGGACTTGTCGAGCGCGGGGGCGATGTCGTTGACGACGACGGTCGCGCCGGCCCGGGCAAGGCCGATGGCCTCCGCGCGCCCCAGCCCTGCCGCCGCGCCGGTTACCACCGCCACGCGGCCGGACAGGTCGTTGGGGTCTGTACTCATGCCACTCCTCGGGTGCCCGCGTGCGTCGTCAATTTATGAATGCCTCTAGTCTCGGCGAAGCAGCGCCGCTCTCGGGCACTCCGCGATGGACTGCTCGGCCAGGTCCTCCTGGTCGGCGGGTACCGGATCAAGCTTGACCACCGCGTAATCCTCGTCGTCGAGATCGAACAGGTCGGGCGCGATTCCCACGCAAACGGCGTTGCCTTCGCACCGGTCCCGGTCCACTTCCACCCTCATCACAACCTCCTCGCGGTCAAAGCTGCTCCGAGCCCAGTGTGGCACCGGCCTGGACCCCAAGACTAGAACGTGTTACAACCGGGAGGGAATCGGGGCTGGCTCCCGGTACGCCACTTCGTGCCTCTAGAGAAGTTAGGACAAGGCGATGCGGATCGGCTACACCCCAGAGCAGGAAGAGCTGCGCCGCGAGCTGCGCTCCTACTTCACCAAGCTGATGACGCCCGAGCGCGCCGAAGCGCTCGCATCCAATGACGGCGAGATGGGACGCGGCAACGTCTACCGCGAGACCGTCGCGCAGATGGGCAAGGACGGCTGGCTGACGTTGTCCTGGCCCAAGGAGTTCGGCGGCCAGGAGCGCCCTCCCATCGACGGGCTGATCTTCAACGACGAGGCCGCGATCGCGAATGTGCCGGTGCCGTTCCTGACGATCAACAGCGTCGCGCCGACGATCATGCACTTCGGCACCGAGGAGCAGAAGAAGTTCTTCCTCCCCAAGATCGCCGCGGGGGATCTGCACTTCTCGATCGGCTACTCGGAACCGGGCGCAGGCACGGACTTGGCGTCGCTGCGCACCACCGCGGTCCGCGACGGCGACGACTACGTCATCAACGGCCAGAAGATGTGGACGAGCCTGATCGCTTACGCGGACTACGTGTGGCTGGCCGCGCGCACCAATCCCGAGGCCAAGAAGCACCGCGGAATCTCGATGCTGATCGTCCCCACCACCGCCGAGGGGTTCTCCTGGACGCCGGTGCACACCATGGCAGGCGTCGACACCAGCGCCACCTACTACCAGGACGTCCGGGTGCCCGCGACCAACCTGGTCGGCGAGGAGAACGCCGGCTGGAAGCTGGTGACCAACCAGCTCAACCATGAGCGGGTCGCACTGGTGTCGGCTCAACCGATCTTTCTGGCGCTCAACGGGGTTCGCGAGTGGGCGCAGAACACCAAGGATGTGCATGGCAACCGGCTGATCGATTCGGAGTGGGTCCAGCTCAACCTGGCCCGGGTGCACGCCAAGGCCGAGGTGCTCAAGCTGATCAACTGGGAACTGGCTTCAGCAGACGACGCCGCGCCCTCCCCGGCGGACGCGTCGGCTGCCAAGGTGTACGGCACCGAGTTGGCCACCGAGGCCTACCGCCTGCTGATGGAGGTGCTGGGCACCGCGGCCACGCTGCGGCCGGGCACGCCGGGGGCCCTGCTGCGCGGGCGGATCGAACGGATGCACCGCAGCTGCCTGATCCTGACGTTCGGCGGCGGCACCAACGAGATTCAGCGCGACATCATCGGCATGGTCGCGCTCGGCCTGCCCCGAGTGAACCGATAGGACTCGACATGGATTTCAAGACAACCGAAGCGTCAGAGGATCTCGGCGGACTGGTCCGCACGATCGTCGACTCCGTCGTGACCCCCGAGCGCCAGCGCGAACTGGACGGCCTCGACCAAAGGTTCGACAAGACGCTGTGGGGGAAGCTGATCGAGGCCGATGTGCTCTCGGCTGCCGCTCCGGAGTCGGTGGGCGGTGGCGGATTCGGGGCGCTCGAGCAGGTGGCGATCCTGGTCGCGCTCGGCAGGCAGTTGTCGGCGGTGCCGTACCTCGAGTCGGTCGTGCTGGGCGCCGGCGCGCTGGCCAGGTTCGCCTCGGAGGCACTGCAGCAGGAGTGGGCGGTGCCCGCGATCAAGGGTGACAAGGTCCTCACCGTCGCGCTCGACGGCGAGATGGGTCAGGGCCCGGTGCAGGCGCAGTCGTCCAGTGCGGGCTACCGGCTCACCGGATCCCGCACCCAGGTCCCCTACGGTCCGGTCGCCGATGCGTTCCTGATCCCGGCCGAAACAGACTCGGGCCTCAAGGTTTTCCTGGTCGCGGCGACCGATCCCGGCGTGACGATCGAGTCGTTGAGCACCACCGGTCACGGCAGCGTCGCCCACGTGGAGCTGCAGGGCACCGAAGTCGACGTCGGCCGGGTCGTCGGCGACGGTGACGTCGCGGCGTGGCTGACCGTGCGGGCCGCGCTGGGCCGCAGCGCCTTTCAGCTCGGAGTGCTCGAACGCGCGCTGGAGCTCACCGCGGAGTACGCCCGCGAACGCGAACAGTTCGACCGGCCGATCGGCAGCTTCCAGGCGGTGTCGTCACGACTGGCTGACGGCTACATCGACGTCAAGGCCCTGCGGTTAACCCTGACCCAGGCCGCATGGCGGCTCTCCGAGGATCTGCCCGCCGACGTCGACGTCAGCACCGCCGCGTTCTGGGCCGCCGACGCCGGCCACCGCGTCGCCCACACCACCGTGCACGTGCACGGCGGAGTCGGGATCGACATCGACCACCCTGTGCACCGATATTTCCTGGCGGCCAAGCAGACCGAGTTCGCGGTGGGCGGCGCGACGGGTCAACTGCTGCGCATCGGTCGGGAGCTGGCCGATACGCCCGCGTGATGTGAACAGGCTGCCCACGGTCGCCGAACTGCTGGCGCCGCTGGTCGACTTCGACGATCGCGGCGTGCTTTTCGAGGAGACCTTCACCCCCTGGCGCGAGCACCTGCGGTACGCCGCGGCCGTCGCCGCCGCGTTGCGGGTCCGTCTCGATCCGGACCGGCCCCCTCACATCGGGGTGCTGCTGCAGAACACGCCGTTCTTCTCGGCGGTCCTGGCCGCCGCGGGGCTGACCGGGATCGTGCCGGTCGGCCTCAACCCCGTCCGCCGGGGCGCGGCGCTGCAGCGTGACATCGCGCATGCCGATTGCCAACTCGTGCTTGCTGATTCGGGATCACAAGACGTGATCGGCGGTATCGACCACATCGATGTCGACTCGCCGGGCTGGGCGGCCGAGGTGGCGGCGTTCGCCGACGAGCCGGTCGTCGTGCGCGACGCCGAACCCGCAGACCTGTTCATGCTGATCTACACCTCGGGTACGAGCGGGGACCCGAAGGCCGTCAAGTGCAGCCACGGCAAGGTCGCGGTGGCCGGTGTGACGATGACGCAGCGCTTCGACCTCGGACCCGGCGATGTCTGCTACGTGTCGATGCCGCTGTTCCACTCCAACGCGGTGCTGGTCGGCTGGGCGGTGGCGCTGGCGTCGCAGAGTTCGTTGGCGTTGCGCCGCAAGTTCTCCGCTTCACAGTTCCTCCCCGATGTCCGTCGCTTCGGTGCGACGTATGCGAACTACGTCGGCAAGCCGCTGTCGTATGTTCTCGCGACACCCGAGCGCCCCGACGACGCGGACAATCCGTTGCGAGCGGTGTACGGCAACGAGGGTGCGCCCGCCGACGTCGAGCGGTTCGCGACGCGGTTCGGCACGGTGGTGATGGACGGCTTCGGCTCCACCGAGGGTGGTATCGCGATCGCCCGCACGCCCGACACTCCGCCCGGCTCGCTGGGCCCGCTCCCGCCGGGAACGGAGATCGTCGATGTCGACACCGGCGAACCGTGCCCGCCCGGTGTCACCGGTGAGCTCGTCAACGTCTCGGACGCAGGGCGTTTCGAGGGCTATTACAACGATCCGGAGGCCGACGCAGAGCGGATGCGCGGCGGGGTCTACCACAGTGGCGACCTGGCCTACCGTGACGAGAAGGGCTACGCCTACTTCGCGGGCCGGCTGGGTGACTGGATGCGCGTGGACGGCGAGAACCTCGGCGCGGCACCGATCGAGCGGGTGCTGCTGCGGCACCCCCACGTCGTGGAGGTCGCGGTCTACGGAATACCCGCACCCGACGTCGGTGACCAGGTGATGGCCGCACTGACCCTCACCGACGGTGTGGCTTTCGATGCCGATGCGTTCCGCGAATTCCTATGCGAACAAACCGATCTCGGGCCCAAGCAGTGGCCCGCCTTCGTACGGGTCAGCACGGCGCTGCCGCGCACCGAGACGTTCAAGGTGATCAAACGTCAGTTGGCGGCCGAGGGTACAGGCTGCTCCGAACCCGTGTATCCGATTCCGCGCTAGCGCTGGTGGGTGACTCCTCCTGCGCCGAAAGTGGGGTCGTGTCACGCAGTCCGCGAATTAGCGTGACTCGAGCCCACGCTCGGCCGAAAGCTAGTCTCCGCGGATGCCGTCGAGCCGACGGGTGGCCTCCTCGAAGCCGGCCACCAATTCGGCGATGATGTCGGCGACCGGGCGGATCTCGTTCATCCGCCCCACGATCTGGCCGACCGGCATCGCCACGGTGTCGGGGTTGTCCGACTCGTTCATGCGCTGATGCGCCTCGCTGACGAGGATGTTCTGCAGCGGCATCGGCAACGGCTCGGGGGCTTCGGGCGCATCCCAGGCGTCGGTCCATTTCGTCTTGAGCAGACGGGCGGGCTTACCGGTGTAGATCCGCCGGCGCACGGTGTCGGCCGACGTCGCCCGCAGCAACCCCTCCTGGATCGTCGAGATGCCGCCGGGCTTGCGGTGCCCGAGGTCGTACTCGGCCGCCGTCAGGAACGCCGATCCCATCCACACCCCGGAGGCACCGAGCGCAAGCGCCGCGGCCACCTGCCTGCCGGTGCCGATACCGCCGGCGGCCAACACCGGGGCCTTACCGCCAAGCGCGTCAACGATTTCCGGCCACAGCACCATCGAACCGATCTCACCGGTGTGACCACCGGCCTCATGCCCCTGCGCCACCACGATGTCGACGCCGTTGTCCACGTGGCGCTGAGCGTGTTTGGCGCTGCCCGCCAGCGCGGCGACCGGAACTCCAGCGGCGTGCACCTGGTCGATGACGTCCTTGGGTGGTGACCCGAGGGCGTTGGCGATCAGCTTGATCGGGTGCTTGAGGGCGACCTCGACGTGTGAACGCGCCACAGAGTGCAGCCACCCGAGCACACCCTCGTTACGGTCCCCGTCCTCCGGCAGCGGCGGAACTCCGAGATCGGCGAGCGTCTTGTCGACGAAGTCGCGGTGGCTCTGCGGGATCAGCTTGTTGATGTCGACCGCCGTGCCTTCCTGGGGCACCTTGGCGGGCATCACCACGTCGACGCCGTAGGGCTTGCCGTCGGTGTTGGAGTCCATCCAGCACAGCACGTCTTCGAGATCGTCGGCCGAGTTGAACCGCACGCAGCCCAGCACGCCGAGACCGCCTGCCTTGCTGACCGCGGCGGCAACCTTCTCCGACGGCGTGAAGACGAAGATCGGATACTCGATGCCGAACCGATCGCACAGCTCAGTGCGCATTCCCGTCACGACGCCGATCCCACATGGTTGGCGTGCACCTCGTCGGCGGGGCGCTCTTCGGTGATGTCCTTGGCCCACCGGTAGTCCGGCTTACCGGCCGGTGTGCGATGGATGTCGTCGACCCACCAGATCTTGCGCGGCACCTTGTATCCCGCGATCTCCCGGCGGATGAACGTGTCGAGTTCGGCCAGTGTCGGGTTCGTGCCCGGGCGGCGGTGCACGACCGCCGCGACGCACTGGCCGTAGCGTTCGTCGGGCACCCCGACCACGAGCGCGTCGAACACGTCGGGATGACCCTTGAGCGCGGCCTCGACCTCTTCGGGGTAGATCTTCTCGCCGCCGCTGTTGATCGACTGCGAGCCGCGACCGAGCATCGTGACGGTGCCGTCGGCCTCGACCTCGGCGTAGTCACCCGGGATGGCGTAGCGAATCCCGTTGAACGTCTTGAACGTTTCGGCCGTCTTCTTCTCGTCCTTGTAGTACCCGACCGGGATGTTGCCCTTCTTCGCGATCAACCCGCGCACACCCGATCCCGGCTTGACCTCGTTGCCGTCCTCGTCGAGGACGACGGTGCGGTGATCGATCGTGACCCGCGGCCCGCCGGTGTTCGACTGCCCCTTGGCCACGATGCTGGTGCCGCCGAAGCCGGTCTCCGAGGATCCGATCGAATCGGTGATCACCCGGTTGGGCAGCAGTTCGAGGAACTTCTCCTTGATGCTGGTCGAGAACAACGCGGCCGTGCTCGCGAGCAGGAACAGCGACGACAGATCGGGCTCGTGGCCGGCGTCGTGCAGTTTGGTCAGCGCGTCCAGCAGCGGGCGCGCCATCGCGTCGCCGGTGAAGAACAACAGGTTCACCTTGTGCTTCTCGATGGTCTGCCAGACCTCGTCGGCGTCGAATTCCGGTGCCAGCACGGTGGTCTGGCCGGAGAACAGCGACATCCAGGTCGCCGATTGGGTGGCGCCGTGAATCATGGGCGGGACCGGGTAGCGGATCATCGGCGGGTTCTCTGCAGCCGCCTTGGCAAGGTCGTATTCATCCTTGACGAACTCGCCGGTCGCGAAGTCGGTGCCGCCGAACAACACCCGGTAGATGTCCTCGTGGCGCCACATCACGCCCTTGGGGAAACCGGTGGTGCCGCCGGTGTAGAGCAGGTAGATGTCGTCCTCGCTGCGCGGGCCGAAATCGCGCTCCGGCGAGGCCTGTTCGAGTGCGGTGTAGAACTCGACGCCGCCGTAACGCTCGAAGTCGTCGTCGCTGCCGTCCTCCACCACCAGTACGGTCTTCACGGCAGGGGTCTCGGGAAGCACGTTCGCGACGCGGTCGGCGTAGCGGCGCTCGTGTACCAGCGCGACCATGTCGGAGTTCTCGAACAGGTACTTCAGCTCGCCCTCGACGTATCGGAAGTTGACGTTGACCAGGATGGCGCCGGCCTTGACGATGCCGAGCATCGCAACGACGATCTCGTTGCGGTTGCGGCAGTACACGCCGACCTTGTCGTCCTTCTTGACGCCCTGGTCGATGAGGTAGTGGGCCAACCGGTTGGCCTGCTCCTCCAACTGGGCGTACGTCAACTGGTCGTCGCCGCAGATGAGGGCGACACGGTCTGGCACGGCGTCGACGGCGTGCTCGGCGAGATCGGCAATGTTCAGGGCCACGAGACCTAAACTAGAACGTGTTACATTTCCAGACAAGTCTGTGGCATCGACGCTGGAAGGCGAACCCTCGTGAGTGATCCCCAGAAGGGCCCCGACGCCCTCATTGAGCAGCGCGGACACACCCTGATCCTGACGCTCAACCGGCCCGAGGCACGCAATGCGCTCTCGACCGAGATGCTCTCGATCATGGTGGACGCCTGGGACCGCGTCGACAACGATCCCGAGATCCGCACCTGCATCCTGACCGGCGCCGGCGGCTACTTCTGCGCGGGTATGGACCTCAAGGCGGCGACGGCCAAGCCGCCGGGCGACTCGTTCAAGGACGGCAGCTACGACCCGTCGCGCATCGACGCGCTGCTGAAGGGCCGCCGGCTGACCAAACCGCTGATCGCCGCCGTCGAGGGCCCGGCCATCGCTGGCGGCACCGAGATCCTTCAGGGCACCGACATCCGCATCGCGGGCGAGAGCGCCAAGTTCGGCATCTCCGAGGCCAAGTGGAGCCTGTATCCGATGGGCGGCTCGGCGGTGCGCCTGGTGCGCCAGATTCCGTACACCATCGCGTGCGATCTGCTGTTGACCGGACGGCACATCACCGCCGCTGAGGCCAAGGAGTACGGGCTGATCGGCTATGTGGTGCCCGACGGCACCGCGCTGGACAAGGCGCTGGAGATCGCCGAGGTGATCAACAACAACGGGCCGCTGGCCGTGCAGGCGATCCTCAAGACCATCCGCGAGACCGAGGGCATGCATGAGAACGAGGCGTTCAAGCCCGACACCGCCAACGGCATCCCGGTGTTTTTGAGCGAGGATGCCAAGGAGGGCCCGCGGGCGTTCAAGGAGAAGCGGGCCCCGAACTTCCAGATGAAGTAGGACCGCGGCGTCGCCGCCTCCAATTGTGAAACGTGCGTCGCTGTTTCGCGGATTTCCGTCGGTCGTTTCACAATCGGTGGCCGACGGGCAGACCGGGCAGGACCGTCAGCCGAGCACTTTCGCCGTCGGCGTGAACGCCACCGGCATCTTCTCCAGACCACTCACGAAATTGGCGGGGCGCAACGGCAACTCGTCTCCGGAGGCCAGCCGCAGATCGGGCAGTCGCTGCAGCAGTTTGGTCTGCATGATCGACAGCTCGAGTCGCGCGAGCTGGTTACCGAGGCAGAAGTGCGTGCCGAAGCCGAACGCGAGGTGGTTGTTCGGATAGCGCTCGATATCAAAAGACTCAGGACGCTCAAAAACCTTCTCGTCGAAGTTGGCCGACTCGAACAGCAGGATCATCTTCTCGCCCTCTTTGAGGGCCGTACCGTGGAACTCGGTGTCGGCGGTGATGGTCCGCGCCATGTTCTTCACCGGCGCCGTCCAGCGCAACATCTCCTCGATCGCGTTGGGCAGCAACGACAGATCGCCCGCGAGGCGCCGATGCTGATCGGGGTGCAACAGCAACTGTCGGGTGCCGCCGGACAGGGTGTGCCGAGTGGTCTCGTCGCCGCCGATCAACAGCAGCAGCACCTCGGTGACGATCTGATGGTCCTCGAGCTTGCTGCCCTCGACCTCGGCGTGCACCAACACGCTCACCAGATCGTCGGTCGGGGTCTCCTTACGGGCCGCGATCATGCCCATCATGTATTCGCTGTAGGCCGCGAAGGCGTCCATGGTGACCTGGAATTCCTCCGGGTCCGCGGTGCTGCTGAGGGCACCCACCAGGTCGTCGGACCACTTGAGGAACATCTCGCGCTCGTCGGGACGGACCCCGAGCATGTCGCCGATGACGGCCATCGGCAGCGGCGCCGCGATGTCCCAGACAAAGTCGCACTCGCCGCGCTCACACACGTTGTCGATCAGCGTGTCGCACAGGTTCTCGATCGAGCCCTCGAGGTCCTTGACCCGCTTACGCGTGAAGCCGGAGTTGACGAGCTTGCGTCGCAGCAGATGCTGCGGATCGTCCATCTCGATCATCATCTCGACACCCGGTTGGTCGGGTCGGATGCCACCGGCGTTGGAGAACAGTTCGGGGTTGCGCTCGGCCTCGATCACGGCGGCATACGTTGCCGCAGCAGCCAATCCGTTGCGGTCGCGGAAGACCGGCTCGTTCTCGCGCATCCACTTGTAGACCGACCGCGAGTCGCCGGCGTAGAAGGCGCCGTCGGTCAGATCGACATCGGGTTTGGTCTGCGGCGCCGTAACGGTCACGATCGAAGCTCCTCTGCATCCGCGAACGACATCTCCACGTTCCCAGCCGAACCGGAGAACAAAGCGCGTTTGGGAAAGCCTAGCGAGGCCAGCTCCTTCGCATAGGGATGTTCGCCGAGCCGGACCCTGGCTCCGCCCGGCCGGTAGCGCACGTCGCTCAGCTTCATCTCGCCGACGGTCCGGCGCACCACGCCGTCGCGAGAGGAGTACGTGGGGTGAGCCTGCGGCTTGGCGGTGAACTTGCCCGGAACCGGTAGGCCGGGACGGAAATCCATGCCGACCGCGAACTGACCGTCGATGGTGACGTCGAACGAGTAGGTGTGCCCGTCACGAATCGTGAACTCCGACATCACCTTCGGATAACCCCAGATCTTGGTTCCCGCCTCCAGCGTGAACGCCTGATCGACCGGCAGGTGGTGGATGAACGCACCCGCGGACTGCAGAGCCCGCGGACCCGTCGCATCCGATCCCGGCGGGTTCACCATCACGTTGGTGCCGTACTCGTAGTACTGGCCGAGGTCGCCGTCCTCGTAGCGCATCAGCATCAGCACCGCGATCGCTCGGCCCGGCAGGAACCGGCAGACCTTCAGGCCGCTGTAGTCGATCATTTGTTGGGCGGCGTCGGCATCCACCGAGAACATCGCCATGTGCTGATGCGCCTTGCGGATCTTCACCGGCATGGTGAGCACCGTGCCTGCGATGGTGTGCTGGGTCATCGCGTAAATCTAGAACGCCGGGTAGACAACTAGCAAGGAAGTGTCTACTCAGCTGGGCACGAACGCCGAATGGTTAAACCAGCGCGGCGAGATCCCGAATCTGCTCGGGCGAACGCGCGCCGACGACCATCATCGTGACGCCCGCGGCCTCCCACGCCTTGATCTGCTCCTGCACATAGCCGAGGTCGCCGACGATGGCCGAGTCGTCGACCAACTCGTCGGGGATGATCTTGGCGGCTCGCTCTTTGCCGTCCTTTTGTCCACTCCGGAACAGCTTGGTCACGTCCTCGACGACTTCCGCATAACCCATCCGGCGGTAGACGTCGGCGTGGAAGTTCGTGTCCTCGGCTCCCATGCCGCCCATGTACAGCGCCAGATGCGGCTTCATCAGTTCCATGATCTCGGCGCGGTCATCGGTGACGACCACCTGCGCCGTCGCGCAGATCTCGAAGTCCTCGCGGCTGCGGCGCGCACCCGGGCGGGCAAAGCCCTCGTCGAGCCACTCGTTGTACATCTCGGCGATGCGCGGCGAGTAGAAGATAGGCAGCCAGCCATCGCAGATCTCCGCGGCCAGCGCGACGTTCTTCGGCCCTTCGGCGCCCAGCATCACCGGGATGTCGGCGCGCAGCGGATGCGTGATCGGTTTGAGGTTCTTGCCAAGACCCGTCGTGCCCTCACCGGTCAGCGGCAGCGGATAGTGCGGGCCTTTGCTGCGCACCGGGGCTTCGCGAGCCCACACCTGACGCAGGATGTCGACGTACTCACGGGTGCGGGCCAGCGGCTTCGGGAAGCGCTGGCCGTACCAGCCCTCGACGACCTGGGGTCCGGACACCCCGAGCCCGAGGATGTGTCGCCCGCCCGAGAGGTGGTCGAGCGTCAGCGCCGCCATCGCGCACGCGGTCGGGGTGCGCGCCGACAACTGGATGACCGACGTGCCCAGCCGCATGCGCTTGGTCTCGCGGCCCCACCACGCCAGCGGGGTGTAGGCGTCCGAACCCCAAGCTTCGGCGGTGAACACCGTGTCGAAGCCGGCCTCCTCTGCGGCGGCGACCAGTTCGCCGTGGTTCTCGGGCGGTTGCGCGCCCCAATACCCCAACTGCAGTCCGAGCTTCATTCGCAGACCTCATAACGGTGTCTTGAAACCATTGTTAGAACCTGTTCTACTCGATGCCGTGACCACCAGCCAAAGCAGCCCGGTGCAGATCGATCCGCATGAGCGGCCGCTTTCCGCGCCGCTGAAGCTCTCATTCGACTACACCCGTTCAGTCGGACCACTCCTGTCCCAGTTCTTCACCGCTCTGCGGGAGCGACGCATCGTCGGAGTGCGCGGTTCGGATGGGCGGGTGCACGTGCCGCCTGCCGAGTTCGATCCCGTGACCTACGAGCGATTGACGGAAATCGTACCGGTGGCCGGTGTCGGGACCGTGGTTTCGTGGACCTGGCAGCCGGCCCCGCTGGAGGGCCAGCCTCTCGACCGGCCGTTCGCATGGGCGCTGATCAAACTCGACGGCGCCGACACCCCGCTGTTGCACGCCGTCGACGCCGAGTCGTCCGACGCGATCAGCACCGGCGCGCGGGTGCACGCGCACTGGGTCGACGAACCGGTCGGCGCCATCACCGACATCGCGTACTTCGCCCTCGGCGACGAGGCGGAACCGGAGGGTCAGCCCGACGACCGTGACCCGGTGAAGGTGCAGGTGTCCCCGTCGTCGATCGAGATCCAGCACACCGCATCGCTGCCCGAGAGCACATTCCTGCGGGCGCTCGAGGAGGGCAAGCTGCTCGGGGCGCGCTCGAAGCGGGGCCGTGACGGCAAGCCCGGCAAGGTGTACTTCCCGCCCAGAGAGGCCGACCCCGCAACGGGTCTCGCGCTCGACGAGTTCATCGAGCTCTCGGACAAGGGCACCGTCACCACGTTCGCGGTGATCAACATCCCGTTCGCCGGGCAACGCATCAAACCGCCCTACGTCGCCGCCTACGTGCTGCTCGACGGCGCCGACATTCCCTTCCTGCACTTGGTGACCGAGATCGAGGCGTCCGAGGTCCGGATGGGCATGCGCGTGGAAGCGGTCTGGAAACCGCGCGAGGAGTGGGGCCTGGGCATCGACAACATCGACCACTTCCGGCCGACGGGTGAGCCCGACGCCGACTACGACTCCTACAAGCACCACCTGTAAAGGGGCTTTCACTTCATGACTTCGGACAACGGGGTAGCGGTCGTCGGCTTCGCGCACGCACCACATGTACGGCGCACCGACGGGACCACCAATGGCGTCGAGATGCTGATGCCGTGCTTCCATCAGCTCTACGACGAGCTCGGCCTGAAACAGACCGATATCGGATTCTGGTGCTCGGGTTCTTCGGATTATCTTGCGGGCCGGGCTTTCTCGTTCATCTCCGCGATCGACTCGATCGGTGCGGTGCCGCCCATCAACGAGTCGCACGTCGAGATGGACGCGGCGTGGGCGCTGTATGAGGCCTACATCAAGATCCTCACCGGTGAGGTGGACACCGCGCTGGTGTACGGCTTCGGCAAGTCGAGCGCCGGCGTGCTGCGCCGGGTGCTGGCGCTGCAGACCGACCCGTACAGCGTGGCCCCGCTGTGGCCGGACGCGGTGTCGATGGCGGGCCTGCAGGCGCGGTTCGGACTGGACGCCGGCAAGTGGACCGCCGAGCAGATGGCGCAGGTGGCGTTGGACGCGATGACGGCCGCCGGCCGCACCGACAGCGAGAAGCCGGCCAAATCGATCGATGAACTCTTGGAACGTCCGTACTTCGCGGATCCGTTGCGCCGCCACGACATCGCGCCGATCACCGACGGCGCGTCGGCGATCGTGCTCGCCGCCGGCGACCGGGCACGTGAGCTCCGCGAGAACCCCGCGTGGATCACCGGGATCGAACATCGCATCGAGACGCCGATACTGGGCGCCCGTGATCTGACCACCTCGCCGTCGACGGCGGCATCGGCACAGGCAGCCACCGGCGGTGACGCGGGATCCATCGAGGTGGCCGAGATCTACGCGCCGTTCAGCCACCAGCACCTGATCCTCACCGAGGCGATCGGGCTGCCCCCGTCGGCGAAGGTCAACCCGTCGGGTGGAGCTTTGTCCGCCAACCCGATGTTCTCCGCGGGCCTCGAGCGCATCGGCTTCGCGGCCCGGCACATCTTCGACGGATCGGCCCAGCGGGTGTTGGCGCATGCCACGAGCGGGCCTGCGCTGCAACAGAATCTGGTCGCGGTCCTGGAAGGACGGTCATGAGCAAGCAACTGGCTGCGGTACTGGGCACCGGACAGACGAAATACGTCGCCAAGCGCCAGGACGTGTCGATGAACGGCCTGGTGCGCGAAGCCATCGACAAGGCGCTGTCCGACGCGGGCGCGACGATGGACGATATCGACGCGGTGGTGGTCGGCAAGGCGCCCGACTTCTTCGAGGGCGTGATGATGCCCGAACTGTTCATGGCCGATGCCGTCGGTGCGACGAACAAGCCGTTGATCCGCGTGCACACCGCCGGTTCGGTGGGCGGTTCGACCGCGGTGGTGGCCGCCAGCCTCGTGCAGTCCGGGAAGTACCGGCGCGTGCTGGCGATGGCGTGGGAGAAGCAGTCCGAGTCGAACGCCATGTGGGCGTTGAGCATTCCGGTGCCGTTCACCAAACCCGTCGGCGCGGGCGCAGGCGGTTACTTCGCCCCACACGTGCGCGCCTACATCCGCCGCTCCGGGGCACCCAACCACATCGGTGCGATGGTTGCGGTCAAGGACCGGCTCAACGGCGCCAAGAACCCGTTGGCCCATCTGCATCAGCCCGACATCACGCTGGAGAAGGTGATGTCATCGCAGATGCTGTGGGACCCCATCCGATTCGACGAGACGTGCCCGTCCTCCGACGGTGCCTGCGCACTGGTGATCGGCAACGAGGAAATCGCCGACCAGCGTCTGGCCGACGGCAACCCGGTCGCCTGGATCCACGCGACCGCGCTTCGCACCGAACCACTGGCGTACTCGGGTCGCGATCAGGTCAACCCGCAAGCGGGCCGCGACGCGGCCAAGGCGTTGTGGAAATCCGCGGGCATCACGAGCCCGATCGACGAGATCGACGTCGCCGAGATCTATGTGCCTTTCTCCTGGTTCGAGCCGATGTGGCTCGAGAACCTCGGCTTCGCAGCGGAGGGAGAGGGCTGGAAGCTGACCGAGGCCGGGGAGACCGCGATCGGCGGACGCATCCCGCTCAACGCCTCTGGCGGTGTGCTGTCGAGCAATCCCATTGGCGCGTCGGGCATGATCCGGTTCGCCGAGGCGGCGATCCAGGTGATGGGCAAGGCCGGTGAGCACCAGGTCGAGGGCGCCCGCAAGGCGCTCGGCCACGCCTACGGCGGCGGATCGCAGTACTACTCGATGTGGGTGGTTTCCAGCGACAAGCCGGCAGCGTGACCGTGACCCGGATGCAGTACACCTGCGCGGTACCGATGTGCCCGATCGACCAGCTCGTCGACATCGCCAGGACCGCCGAGGAGGTTGGCTTCACCTCGATCGCGTTGCCGGACTCCATCTTCTATATGGAGAAGCAATCGGCGGACTACCCCTACACCCCGGACGGCTCGCGGATGTGGGACGAGAACACCCCCTGGGTGGACCCGCTGATCGCCGCCGGTGCGATGGGTGCGGTGACGTCGACGCTGCGCTTTTACACCAACGTGATGAAGTTGGGCTCACGCAACCCGCTGCTGCTCGCGCGCCAGGTCGGCTCGGTGGCCAACCTGACGAACAACCGGTTCGGGTTCGGTGTCGGGATCGGTTGGGCACCTGAGGAGTTCGAATGGTGCGGCCAGCCATACGCAAAGCGCGGCAAGCGGGTCGACGAGATGATCGAGGTCATCAAACTCGTGCTGGCCGGCGGCATGGTCGAGTTCCACGGCGAGTTCTACGACTTCGACAAGCTGCAGATGAGTCCGGCGCCCACCGAAGCGGTCCCGTTCTACGTCGGCGGCCACACCGACGTCGCGCTCAAGCGCGCGGCGCGTGTCGGCGACGGGTGGACCAGCGCGATGATGACCGGTGAGCAGCTGGCCGAGACGATCGCCAAGCTCAAGGCGCTGCTCGCCGAATACGGTCGCGCCGATGCACCGTTCGAGTTTCAAGCGGTGTGCATCGACAAGTTCGGCGTCGACGGCCACCGTGAACTCGCCGAATCCGGCGTCACCGACAACATCGTGATGCCCTGGGTGTTCGAAGGATTGGGCTTCGACGCACCGCTCAAGGACAAACAGGATTCGATGAAGCGCTTCGCCGACACCTACATCCACTCGGGCTGGCAGCAGTGACCGTCACCAACCCCGACGCACCGGTCCACCTGGCGGGCAAGCGATCCCGCGTGGCGGCGATCGCCCACGACAAGCAGGCATGGCTGGACAACTTCGCCGAGGACGCCGTCGTCGAAGATCCGATCGGGCCGTCGCATTTCGACCCGGAGGGCAAAGGCCATCGCGGCAAGGAAGCCATCGCCGCGTTCTACGACAAGGCGATCGCGCCCAGCGAGTTGCGTTTCGACTTCGTCGAGACGTTTCAGTGCGGCAACGAGGAAGCCAACGTCGGCCGTATCGTGATCCAGTCCGCGGGCTACGAGGTGACGGCCGAGGGCGTGTTCACCTACCGCGTCGACGACGCGGGCAAACTCGTTGCACTGCGCGCCTATTGGGAGCTGGACCGCGCGACCGCCAGCGCGCGCAAGCTCTAACGGAAGATCCGGTCGGCGGCCGCGGTGGCCAGGCCGAGGGTGAAGCGCTTGGCGCTCATCGTGGCGTCGTCGAGCAGCTTCCTCGGACGTGACGCGGAGGCCGTTCGGATGTCGACGTCGTCGCCCACCCGCACCATGCCGGGCCGCGGGACTGTGCAGTAGACGCCGAGGCACCGCTGGGCGCGGCCGGCCACAGCGCGGGTGATCCTGCGGTCCACCTCGAGTCCCGGCTGCGCTCGGCTGGGCACGACGCAGCGAACGGTCTGCGAGATGACCTCGAGGCCGACATCACCGACTCTGGTCTTAGCGCCCACCCAGTTCGATTCGGGGAGGTCCCCTTCCGGGTCATCGAGCGTTATCAGCACATTGGGCCGGAACCGCCGCACGTCGACGTCGTCACCGATCTCGTCAGCGATGGCGGCCACGCTGGTGGCGGTCATGATGTGCACCGGAGCGAGATCGACGAACATGCCGGGCGGCGTCGAATAGCGGCCGAGCTTCAACAGTTCACCCATCGGGAACTTCGCCAGGTCGGGAAGCTTCTCGCCCTCGGTGACCCCGAAGTCGGCGCGCAACTGGGCCGAGGCCACGGCGTCCTTCCGGTTGTGCAGCCGCATGCGGTGCAGGCTGGTGTCCTCGGCGGGCGGCAGCGCGGTCAGCTTGACTTCGCGGTCCACCAGTTCGGAGAGCTTGGTGTGCACCGCGGGGTCGCGGCTCGACAGAACAGTGCCGTCAGGGAAGGTGATCTCGACCTCGGGTACATTCCCCGGGCCCGCGTCCGGTGGCAGCGGGTCGACGTAGCGCGCCGTTGCGGTCAGCAGCAGCGGAATGCGTCGCGCCGAAGCCGTGATGTCGCGTTCGAGGTCACGAACCGCCCACAGCCGGTCGCCGAGCACTCCGCGCGGACCGATGTGGGTCTCGTCCACCTTGACCCCGCCCAGCGACTTGACCGGGTGGCGCCACAGTTGGGCAACTTGGCCGATGGTCATGGCGCCACCGTACCGCCCGCAGCACCGTAACCAGCGTCGATGGTCAGGTCGGTACGTTGAGTTATTGATCTCTGACCCAACTCTGGAGAACGAAGTCCGATCGCATTGCCTGAAAACCGCCGTATTACCCGTCTGAAGTCGATGTCTGCCGCCGCCACGGCGGCGCTGATCTGCGCCGCCGCCGTCGGCTGCGACGCGGTTGCCACAGGTCCGGACGCGGGCACCACGAGCTCGACCACGTCACCAGCCGACTCTCCGACGCCTGCCGCCACCACGACCAGCGGCACCGACAAGCCGGACACGACCGTCGACTACAGCCGCCTGCTGCTACAGCCGTCCGATCTCAGCGACGACGAGGACACCTTCACCGTCCAGTCGACGAACCCGGCCCCTGGCGGTCTACCCGGGGCGAGCGCGCTGTTCGTCAACCAGGACGACACCCGTGCGATCGCCGACACGGTCGCGATCTACCCGGACGCCGAAACCGCGACCAAGACGCTGCGTGAGGCCATACCCCAGCTCAACCAAGTGGTCGCCGACGCGACGCCGCGGCCGGCGCCGGTCGGCACCGACGGCACCATCGCCATCGGCGAGTCTCTCGACGACAGCAAGGCGGTGACGTTGCTGCTGTTCACCCGGGGGCCGGCGCTGGTGCGACTGGAATTCCAGAGCGCGCTCGGCGATGCCACCACCGACGAATTCGTGATCAACATCGGCAAGATGCAGGACATCGCCCTGCGCACCGGCCTGCCGGAATAGCAGTACGTCGCACTTCAGTCCTCGACGAGTTTCAGGCCCGTCGAGTAGCGGCGAGCCAGCTCCTGGTAGGCGCCCGGATTGGTGTTGACCCACATCTCGGCGCCGGTTCCCGCGATCGGGCCGCGCACCTTCGCCGGCGCGCCGGTCACCAGCACCTCGTCGGGGATTTTCGTGCCGCCGACGACGAGCGAGTGCGCCGCGATCATCGTGCGCGCGCCGATGACCGCGCCGTCGAGCACCGTGCAGTGATTGGCGAGCACCGCCTCCGCGCCGATATGGGCACCGTGCACGACGCACGCGTGGGCGACCGTGGCGCCGGGGCCGATGTCCACCGGGATGCCGGGTGGCGCGTGCAGGATGCAGCAGTCCTGCACGTTGGCGCCCTCGCGGACCACGATCGGAGCGAAGTCGGCCCGCAGCACCGCGTTGAACCACACCGAGGCGCCCGCCTCGACGTGCACGTCACCGACAAGTGTGGCCGTCGGCGCGATGAACGCGTCCGGATCGATCGTCGGTGCGCGCCCCTCGAAGGAGTACAACGGCATCGTTTGGTTATACCCCTAGTTGAGTCGCAATGAGCGCTTCATAAGGGGGCGGATTACCTGCAGAGATTGCGTGTGGAGCGGACAAAACTGTAACGTGTTCTAGTTAGAGACACAGAACCGGGAGGCCCACCGTGACTACTAACAGCGCGGGAATTCGTGAGATCGACACCGGCGCCCTGCCCGACCGGTACGCCCGGGGTTGGCACTGCCTCGGCCCGGTGAAGGACTACCTGGACGGCAAGCCGCACGGCATCGAGATCTTCGGCACCATGCTGGTGGTCTTCGCCGATTCACACGGCGATGTGAAGGTGCTCGACGGCTACTGCCGCCACATGGGCGGAAACCTCTCCCAGGGCACGATCAAGGGCGACGAGGTGGCCTGCCCGTTCCACGACTGGCGCTGGGGCGGGGACGGCAAGTGCAAGCTGGTGCCCTACGCCAAGCGCACACCGCGGCTGGCCCGCACTCGGGCTTGGGAGACCGACGTTCGCGGCGGGCTCCTGTTCGTGTGGCACGACCACGAGGGCAATCCGCCCCAGCCCGAGGTCCGGATCCCCGACATCCCGGAGGTCGAGAGCGACGAGTGGACCGACTGGAAGTGGAACTCGATCCTGATCGAGAACGCCAACTGCCGGGAGATCATCGACAACGTCACCGACATGGCGCACTTCTTCTACATCCACTACGGCTTGCCGACGTACTTCAAGAACGTGTTCGAAGGTCATATCGCGTCGCAGTATCTGCACAACGTGGGCCGGCCCGACATCAACGACATGGGCACCACCTACGGTGAGGCGCACCTCGACTCGGAGGCGTCGTATTTCGGCCCGTCGTTCATGATCAACTGGCTGCACAACAACTACGGCGGATACAAGGCCGAGTCGATCCTGATCAACTGCCACTACCCCGTCACGCAGAACTCGTTCATGTTGCAGTGGGGCGTCATCGTCGAGAAGCCCAAGGGCCTGGACGAGAAGATGACCGAGAAGCTGGCCAACACGTTCACCGAGGGTGTCAGCAAGGGCTTCCTTCAGGACGTGGAGATCTGGAAGCACAAGACCCGCATCGACAATCCGCTCCTCGTCGAGGAGGACGGTGCGGTGTACCAGATGCGTCGGTGGTATCAGCAGTTCTACGTCGACGTAGCCGACGTCACCCCGGACATGACCGACCGCTTCGAGATCGAGGTCGACACCACGGCGGCCAACGAGAAGTGGCATGTCGAGGTCGAGGAGAACCTCAAGCGCCAGGCCGAAGAGAAGGACGAGAAGGAAAGAGCCGAGCAGACCTCGTCATGAGCCCGCGCGACGAAGCCCCCGACTCCGGCCAGATTGTCGGCCCCGCCGACTCCGGCCAGATTGTCGGCCCCGCCGACTCCGGCCAGATTGTCGACCGGCTGGCCCGGGCGATGCTGCTGCTGCACGGTGCGCATGACGACGACGACCACGGCCACGGTCACGGCGGTTCGGCGCCCGCAATCACTTCGAAGGCACCGTCTTTCGGCGCCGAGCGTGCGGCGGCACTGCGGGAGGCCACCCAGCGGGACCGAGAACGGTATCTGAGGTCGGGCCTGGTGTCCGTCGACTGCCGCTTCTGCCACGTCTCGGTGGACGTCAAGAAGTTGGGGCCGGCTCACACGTCAGTGCAGTGGAACACCGGGGCCTCGCAACGCTGTGCGTACTTCACCGAAATCCGCGAGTCCGGTGGCGAGCCAGCCCGCGAGAAAACCTGTCCCCGGCTGGCCGACAGCATCAAACACGCTGTGGCCGAAGGGTGCCTGGAGGAGATTTCGTCGGCCCCCTCCCCCGGCGACGGCTAGCTTTCCTCAACACGAGCAGTCGTAAAGTGCTCTGATATGCGCTGCGTTGCGGTCACATTCTGTCTGTTCGCATTGACCGCTGCGGGCTGCACGCGGGTGGTTGACAGCCCGCAGCCGACAGCCGAACCGCCGGTCGCCCCTATCACCGCCGGACAGGTCGGCGACCTGCTGAGCCCCGACGTCACCAAGGGCGACGGCAACCTGTTCGTATCCGTCGACCCCGATGGCTGCGCGGGCGTGGCGCGTGAGGTGGATCCGCCGTTCATCGTCGATCACGATCCTGCGGCGTACGACGGCGGGCACTGGATGACGATCCACGGCGGTCTGGACGTGTACGTCGAGGAGATGGTCGGCGTCTACCGCGCCGATTTCGACGCCAAAGGCGCGCTCGCGCAGGCGAACCGCACGATCGACTCCTGTCAGGGCATGACCTTCCGAGTGACCAGCATGGCCGAACGCGAGTATCTCTTCGAGCTTCTGCCGCCAGTCGATTCCGGTTCACCTGAGATTCTGCTGTGGTCGTTCAAGGGTGACGACTGGGCTTGCGACAGCGCACTAGTCGCCGCGTACAACGCCGCGATCGAGATCTCGACTTGCGGGCCCGCCAACGGCTACGACGTGCGTTCCCTGGCCGAGGCCGCGCTCGAGCGGATCGAGAAGTTGGCCAACACCGCCGCTTGAGCCGGGCGCGAAGTCACAGCCCCTTGAAGCGCTCCTTGACCTCGTCGTCGGTCAAGCCGTAATCGGCCAGCGAGTAGGTGTGCTTGGGCGCCCGTGGGCCCTTCTTGCTCTCTTCGTGAGTCGCGGTCGCCGCGTCACGCGCGGCGTCGGTGAACTCGATTCCGAACGCACGGTAGATGTCGGCCACAGCGCCGACGGGATCCTTGATCAGCTCGAAGTAGTCGAGATCGTAGAACTGGGCCGGATCGTGTTTGGCCCGTTCGGCGTTGAACAATTCCAGGCCCCGCGACCAGGTCTCCAGCGAATCGCGTCCGATCGTCTCCCCGACGAACGTGGTGGACCAGCCCTCGGTGGTGTGTTGGGCCAGCGAGCACATCGAGGCCATGATCGTCTCCGGCGGCCGGTGACACTGGATGACCAGCGCGTCCGGATACGTCTTGAACAGCGCGTCGAGCGCGAACAGGTGGCTCGGGTTCTTCAGGACCCACCGCTTCTCGGGTTCGTTCAGACCGATCAACTGAAGGTTCTTGCGGTGCCGCTGATAGGGCTTCGCCCAGTCCTGTTTGGCCAGCCACTGTGAGTATGTCGGGATGTGGGCCAGCGTCTCGTAGGACACCGAATGCAGCGACTGGCGGAGCAACTGCCAGCATTCCTCGACCTCGTCGGCGGTCATGTAATGCAGGCCGGTGTAGTCCGGGTTCTCCGCGTGGGCCTTGCTGAACTGGGCGTCGAGTTGGGCGAAAACCGGGTTGTCGGGCCACGTTTCGCGCGGCGGCCGAGGCTGGGGATATTCCGCCAGCCACAGTTCCAGACCCTGGTGGCGGGGGTCGGCGGCCAAGAGTCGGTGAATGGCTGTGGTGCCGGTGCGGGGCAGACCCGTCACGAAGATCGGCTTCTCGATCGCGACGTCGGCGTGCTGCGGGTGCTGCTTCCACGCCGCTTCGGATACGAGCCGGGCGACCAGCGCGTTGCGCACGAAGAAGCGTTGCATCTTGCTGCCGAACTCGGTGAGATCCGCGTCGCGACGGTAGGACTCGAGCAACACCCCGAGTGCTTCGCGGTAGTTGTCGTCGTCGCTGCCGAAATCGTCGAGGCCGCAGGCCTTGGTCGCCGAAGCGTGCAGGTCGGCGACCGTACCGACGTCCGTGCGTGGGCTCACGCCTTGTACTCCCCACAGTTGACATCCAGTGCCTGGCCGGTGATTCCGCTCGACAGGTCGCTGGCCATGAACAGGATCGCCGAGGCCACCTCGTCCTCGGTGGGCAGCCGTTTGAGATCGGATGCGGCCGCGGTCGCCTTGTAGATCTCGTCGACGGTGGTGCCGTACTTGCCGGCCTGATGGTTGAAGTAGCTCTCCAACGTCCCGCCCCAGATATAGCCCGGCAGAATGGAATTCACGCGGATACCCTGCTCGCCGAGTTCAGTGGCCAACGACTGCGACATCGCCAGCAGCGCCGACTTGGCCATCTTGTAGGCGCCGTACTTGGCCTGCGAGTGACGAACCACCATGGAGTTCACGTTGACGACGGATCCGTTGGATGCCGCCAGCGCAGGGGTGAACCCCTGAATCAGCCGCAGAGCACCGAAGACGGTCAACTCGATCGCATCACGCATGTGCTCGAAAGTGGTGTTGGCCAACGGTTTCATCGACGGCACCCGAAACGCGTTGTTGATGAGCACGTCGACCTTGCCGTACGCCTTCATCGTCTCGTCGACGAGATTGTTCACCTGCGCGTCGTCGGTGATGTCGGTGCCCACCGACAGCGCCCGCCTGCCCAGGTCGGTCACCTGTTTGGCGACGTCCTCCAGCCGTTCGACCGTGCGGGCGGCCAGCACGAGGTCGGCGCCCTCCTGGGCGCACCGGCGCGCGAGCGTCGTGCCCAGCGCGGGTCCGACGCCGCTGATGACGACGACTTTTCCATCGAGCATCCCGGCCATGGTCAGCCCACCATCCTGTTCTGAATCTGCTGTTGTCGCAACGCGATCCTGGCACGCCAGTCGTCGTCGGAGATCTTATTGCTGTCGTAGTAGGGCAGCGCGTCGGCGACCCTGTCCACGTCGAGGACCTCGACCGTCGGACCGTCCGCCTCGGTCAGTGCGCGGGACAGGCGCTGCCACCGGAACTGCAGATATCCTTTTCGGTGACCGAGCGTCTCGCACCAGTTGGTGACGCCGGGGTTGGCGTCGGAGACGACGATGCGAATCCTATCGTCCGGATCGGCTTGTGCCTGAGTGCCGTTCAGCGATGTCTGGTGGTTGATGTAGTCCAGCGAGATGTACCAGAGGCTGCCGAGCTGGAATCCGAGATACGGAGCTTCGCTCACCGGCAGCGTGATGATCATGGCCTGGTCCGGTGCCAGGTCGAAGTGGCCGACCGACGAGTACTGCGTGGCCAGGCCGCCCGGGGTGAGCCGCGGCGCCACCATCGTGTTCACCGGCAACGTGTTGTAAAACCACTGCGGGAATTGCAGCCACGTCTTGACCCGCTGGACCAGTTGCTTGCCGGCAACGGCATAGCGCTTATCGATAGTCGCCTTGCTCAGCGGCGGCGGGGCCGTGCCTGCGGTGTCGGTCCGCGCGATGCTGATGTAACCGCGCTGCGCCGACCAGTCGTTGTAGACCTCGCGGACCACCAACTGCGACGGGCTTCTCGGGGTGAACCGCCATTCGTAGGTGCCGTCCTCGGCGATGTCGAGTTCGCGGTCGTCGAACGCGGCTTGGCTGTCAGGGACGTTGTCGTCGGTGTACTCCCCGCCGAGCATCTGGAAGGCGAGGTCGGTCGTGGTGCCCCGCCTACCGGTGACGACGTACTCGTGGCCGGCCTGCACGCGGGTGCCGAAGTAGAGGGCGTCCGGGTTGTCGAGACCCATCTTCGTGAACGGCCCCGTCCCGGACTGCATGAACGGATGGTCGCGGTCGTAGTCGAACGCCAGGTGGGTGCAGGCTGCGACGCATCCGGCGAGGTACTGCAGACCCTCGAGCAGGTCGGCTTCCGATTCGATGAACGGCGCGGTGGACACAAGGTGCTCGGCTTCGGCGATCGCGTCGATAAGCGGTTGGGAGTACACACTGCGAAACTAGAACGCGTTCTAGCACTAGTCAATATACCGACCGCTATGGTCCAAATATGGAACAGAAAGTAGCCTTGGGCGCGTGAGCTCAGCCGAAACCTCCGGTCGTGCGTCGCCGCCGACCGAGCGCGTGGTGCGCGTGCTCGACTTCCTGGCCGGCCACCCCGACCAGCGGTTCGGCGTCTCAGAGTTGGCTCGGCGCACCGGCTTGAGCAAGCCGACCTGCCTAGGGCTGGTCAGTACGCTCGCCGATGCGGGGTACCTCGTGCGCGATCCGAGCGACAAGACGTACCGGCTGGGCCCGTCGCTGATCACGCTCGGGCACCGGGCCCAAGAGGCGTTGCGGGTGAGCCCCGCCGCCCGCGAGGAACTGCGCCGGCTGTCGTCCCGCTTCGGCGTCACGGCGGCCCTGTCGGCGGTGGTCGACGACCGCATCACGGTGCTCGACCTCGTATCCCCGTCGGGCGTCAGTGCCGGCGTCGAGGTCGGGCAGAGCTATCCGTTCGCACCGCCGGTCGGCTTGATGTTCGTGCTCTGGGACGAGGAGGCGCAACGCGACTGGTTGGCCAAGGAGCCGACGGTGTTGACGCGCACGCCTCTGCGCACGGACACCGAACGGTTGCACCGGGTGATCGCCGAATGCCGCGCGGACGGTTACCTGGTCGAGCGGCTGACGCCCGGTGGGCGGCGGTTGTATTCGTTGATGGCGGGGATGTCGGCGCAGTTGCCTGACGAGTTGCGCGCCCTGCTCGGTGAACTGGTCTCCGATATCGGCGAACGGGTGTATCTGCGCGATGAGAACGGCACCGGCCGCAAACGCCATGACATCAGCGTGATCTCGGCGCCGGTGTACGACCACTACCAGCGACAGATCATGGTCGCCTCGATGCACATCGGAAAGGCATTGACCGACAACGAGATCACCGAGCGGGCGCGAGCATTGGTCGCGACGGCCGATGCGGTGACCGAACAGTTGGGCGGGGTCAAGCGCCGCGACATCACTTAGCTCAGCAAACCTAAAATCCTGTCCGGTGCGTTTTGCACGAGCGGTTCAGGGGTAACCGGAATCGCGTCAGGGGGTCTTCAAGCCGCACCGGTCGCACCGGTCGGGGCGGTAACGAACAACAAGTCGATGTAGCCCCGTGACCATCGGGGCCATCACCGAACAAGGAGTTCAACGGTGGAGATCAAGAAGTTTGCGGCCACAACAGCAATGGCGGGTGCGCTGGGCTTATCGGCATTCGCACTGGGTAGCGGCCTCGCGCAGGCAGACCCGGGACCGAAATACCCTGGTCCGCCGAATCCGCCCGGGCCGGTCATCTCGAATTGGGCGCCGGGCGACCCGCCCGGACACAACCCGTTCGGCCCGCCTGGACAGGTGAAGAAGGACCCGACGATTGGCGTGCTTCCGAACCCGTTCTATGGCGTTCCGCCGGGACACTGGGATGACCCGGCACGTCTCAACATCCCCGACGTCTGGCTGCCGCCGGTCGAACTGAGGCCGGACTTCCCGGACCTTGAGCCGCTGAAGGTCGAGTGGAACGCCGAGGCCAATGCATTTGGAGTGTTCCTGGAGAACGGCGTGTTCATCGCTTACCGATGAGGTGACAGGCCTCCACACAGCAGCCGCCCTGCCCAACGGCAGGGCGGCTGTTGCACCTTCGGAGTCGTTGAGGCACACCTCCTAACTGGGACCCAGGACGCGCCGACCGGGTTACGCTGACCTGGTGAAACTCGGTGAAGCCTCGCTGTGACGGCGACGCCGGTGTTCGGGGTTCTAGCCCCGCTCACTGTCAGTCCGGTTGACGGCCAACCGTTCGATCTCGGCGGCTGCGCGCGATGCTCGATAGTTGGGCCGATCGCACCGCCGGCGTAGAAGAACTGGTCGCCGAGTGCCTTTCAAGTCCTGAGACGACACCGCCGTTTCTTGTCAGCGTTGCGGCGAACGTCGCCGCGTTCGTCGTGCTCTGGCGGTTCGATTTCGACGCTGCCCGCGGGTGGCAGCAGTGGGCCGCGCCCTACCAGAACGACGACAATCCGTTCAGCAGGATCTACGGGCCTTGCCTGGCGGGTATGGCCGCGCGCGAACAGCTCGACGACGGCGCTGAGCGCTGTTTTCGCGAGGCGCTGCAGCTGGCCGAAAGCTACGGGGGGATCAGGCATTCGGATGCGGCGCTACTCGCCGGCGGACTTCTCGGTGAATTGTTGTTCGAACGCGGCGATATCGACGAGGCCGGCCCGCTGCTGGACGAATGCTACGAGTTCGGGTCATCAGGCGGCACAGTCGAGTTCCTGATTCTGCGGCATGTCGTGAGCGCGCGAGTCAGGGCGGCGCGCGGCGACCTCGAAACCGCAGCGGTGCGCTTGAATGAGGGAGTAAGCGTCGCAACGACGCTGGGGCTGCCACGGTTGCGCGCGCATGTCCACAACGAACTCGCGCGGCTCGGGCTGCCGATCGTCGACCCACCAGGGCGAGCCGACCACGGCGGCGCTCTGCCCGACGGGGGCTGGGTGAGGCCACCGCCCAAATTCGCGACGAAACCCTCATCCGAGCGTTGTTGGTCGTTCAACCAGATCTCGCCTGTCAGCAGGCTGCGCAGTGGGTGGAACGGCTGGCGCCGCAAGGACGTCCGCGCGCTCTGCGTCAGGCCAGAACCCTGTTGGCAGAGGCGATGGCCGCGGCGAACAGAACCGAAGAGCAGATTCTCGCAGCTCACGACCCAGCCTGAACCGCCCACAACCGCGCTGCAACGCAACTGCAACACCGGTTCGCGACGGTGGCTCTGTCATCTCATCACTGCATTCGCGGGGGAATCAGCCGATGAGCAAGTGATCGACTGAAGGAGAACCAAGATGAAGAAGTATTCGTTGTGGGTGTTCGGCCCCACTGTGATCGCCGTGGCGATCGGTGTGCTCGTGCCTCCCGCGGTGTCCCAGGCCGAAAAAGTTTGGGATGTCGCGGAATACGACTCATGCACGGCAATTTACGACGCGCGTTACGAGCTCGGAGACATCAGCTACGACGCGTGGGTTACGGAAACCGCAGGGTGTTGCGAGGAGTCAGGCGGCGAATGGAACGAGGGCGCCCAGAAGTGCGAGGCGCCCCCCGCGACCGCACAGACCGCGCCGAAGAGCCCTGGTGAAGTCGTCCAGGCGCCCAGGGCGGGAACGGCCGGTCCGGGCCAGAACCCGGAGCGCACGGGCGACGGCACGTTCGAGGTGGTGCCGATCGGCCCCGGCGGGCCGGTCCTCTTCAATCCGTAGCGGCCCGGAGACACTTGTGGCGCCGGCTCCTAGGCCGGCGCCACAAGGTCGTTACGGGTTACGCGTCAGTCAACGCGTCCGAGATCGGCGTCGGTGTCACTTCCACACCGCACTGACTCGAGATCTGCGCGACCGGCTGGTTGATGGCCTTCAGCTCGGACTCGACCTGCGGGTTCTGCGCGAAGTAGGCGCGGAAGTCCTGCGTGGCCTGATCCTGCGGCTTCGCGGCGATCTCCGTCAACGCCTCGTTGGCCTCGGGGTTCGAGGCGAGGTAGGTGCTCGTCGATGCCGACACCGTGCTCGAGGTGTTGGCAATCGCGCTCACACTGCAGGTGTTGTCCTGCGTCGGCGCCGGAGCCGGCTGCGCATTGGCAACCGGTGCCACGATCGCGGCGGAACCGAAAGCAAGCAGGCCGCCGGCGAACATTCCGTACAGGCCGCGTCGAACGGTCGTTGCGGACAGGTTCATCGAATCACTCCTTTGGTCTGCGACACGGTGGCCGCTCCGTAATGCGTAACCGGCCCGGGGGGCGGGCTAAACAGCGCCAGTACAGACGGCGTTTTTCGGGTGTCAGCAAGCCCCAGCGCTCGCCACCAACGGGTTGATCGCACGCATCCGGTGCGTGCAAACAACCCGCTAAGCGCCCGCGCCGACGCTGAAACCGCACTTCACGCTGGCGAGCAACCCGATCACGTCCCCGACGAGAACCCTCAGCTCACGCTGGCCAGCGCGAACGGCAGCACCTCGGGCGCCCCGGCCGATCTGACCAGTCGTGATGCCATCGTCAGCGTCCACCCCGTGTCGGTGACGTCGTCGACGAGCAGCACCGGACCGTCGAGCCCAGGCAGATCCGGGATTTCCCACGCGCCGTTCAGCGCGGCCACGCGGTAGGCCGAGTTCGCCGCGGTCACCGGCCTACGCCCGGGCGCATAGCGGAGCACACCCAGGTCGGTCAGCCGGCCGAGCCGGGCGAGTGCCCGGGCCAGCGACGTGATCAACAGCGGATGCGTCTCGGAGTCGAGCCCCATCACCGCGGTCGGGCGGTTCTTCCAATCCCACGCCGCCAGCACCTGCACGGCGGCCTGCACCACGTCGTCGGACGCCTCGGCATCCGGTTCGTCGAGCAGCCGCCGCAGCCGCGCGCCCCAACCGAGATCGGTCAGCCTTCCGATCGCTCGACCGGGTTCCGGACCGTCGGAGATCTTGCCCTTGAGGTCCAACCCGAGAACGCCAAGCCCCGAGGGCCACTGTTTGCGCGGCGTCAGTTCGATCCCGGGCCGCATGAGCCGCGTGCGGGTGTCCTCCACGGCGGCGGCATCGACCGTGGCGTCATAGCGCGAACCTGTGCAGTTGTCGCAGCGGCCGCACCGCTCTCCCTCGGCCAGTTCGGGGTCATCGAGCTGAGCGCGCAGGAACGCCATGCGGCAGCCGTCGGTCACCTGATAGTCGAGCATCGCCTGCTGCTCACGTTTGCGCGCCTCGTCGAGATTGCGATAGCGGGCATCGTCGTACACCCACTCCCGGCCCGTTCCGACCCAGCCGCCCTTCACCCGCCGCACCGCCCCGTCGACATCGAGCACCTTCAGCACCATCTCCAGCCGCGTCCGGTTGAGGTCGACCATCGGCTCCAATGCGGCCGTTGACTGCGGCCGCTCCGAATCCAGGGCACGAATCACGTTGCGCACCATCGCTTCCGACGGGAACGCCACCGACGAGAAGTAACGCCAGACATCCTGATCCTCACGGCCCGGCAGCAGGATCACCTCGGCGCTGGCCGTCGACCGGCCGGCGCGGCCCACCTGCTGGTAGTACGCGATCGGCGAGGACGGCGCACCGAGGTGCACAACGAATCCGAGGTCGGGTTTATCGAAGCCCATACCGAGCGCCGACGTCGCGATCAACGCCTTCACCCGGTTGGCCAGCAGGTCGGCCTCGAGTTGTTCGCGCTCGGCGGCTTCGGTCGAGCCGGTGTAGGCCGCAACCGCATGGCCTCCTTCACGCAGCAACGCGGCGAAGTCGTGCGCCTGCGCGACGGTCAACGTGTACACGATCCCGGAGCCGGGCAACGAATCAAGTTGTGCAGCAAGCCAAGCCGCGCGTTGCGCAGGGTTGCCGGCGTTGACGACCGACAGCCGCAACGACTCGCGGTCCAGTCCGCCCCGCAGCACCAAAGTGTCGCCGCCGCCGACGCCCAACTGGGCCGCGACGTCGTCGACCACCCGGTCGTTGGCGGTGGCGGTGGTTGCCAGCACCGGGATGTCGGCGCCGAGTTCGGCGATCAAAGTGCGGATCCGCCGGTAGTCGGGCCGAAAGTCGTGGCCCCAATCGGACACGCAGTGTGCCTCGTCGACGACGACCAGCCCGGCGTCGTGCGCCAGTGCGGGCAACACCGCATCGCGAAAGTCGGGATTGTTCAACCGCTCTGGGCTGACCAGTAGCACGTCGAGTTCGCCACCGCGTACCCGCTGGTGGATCTCGTCCCACTCGGTGACGTTGCTGGAGTTGATGGTGGCGGCGTGCACGCCGGCGCGGTCGGCGGCGGCGACCTGGTTGCGCATCAACGCCAGCAGCGGCGAGACGATCACCGTCGGGCCGTGGCCTGCGGCGCGCAGCAGCTTGGCGGCGATGAAGTAGACCGCGGACTTGCCCCAACCGGTGCGCTGCACGACCAGTGCGCGGCGGCGGTAGACCACCAGCGCCTCGATCGCGGTCCACTGGTCGTCACGCAGCACGGCCTGCGGACCGGCCAGCTGCTCGAGGATGTCCTGGGCCTGCGCGCGGTTGGTCACCGCTTCATCGTGCCCCGAGGGTGCGACAGTTTCGACCCGGTGTGATGAAGGGGTTGCATCCGGGCCTAAAGGGTATTCGACGCCTGTGTCCCTAGGCCGAGAGCGGGTATGACGATGGTCCGGTTCCGGTGTCGCTGCGGAAATGGTTACGGCACAACACGACAAGCGCATTCAATGTTCGACTGCCCGGCTGTCGCCGAATGTCCGAAGCGTCGCCGTGACGCCCGCGAACGTGGGTTACCCGCACGCCAAATCGCGATCAGACGTGCGGGTAACCCACGTTCGCGCCTCTGAGGGAACCGCACATTGACCGTTTTCGCGCAGGCAACCCCCGCCGTCGGAGGTGTGGCCGGCTGGGCGGTGTCGCTGATGGAGCGGCTCGGCGGCATCGGCGCCGGGGCTGTCATCGCCGCGGAGAACGTCTTCCCGCCGCTGCCGAGCGAGATCATCCTGCCGTTGGCGGGTCTGTCCGCCGCGCGAGGCGAGATGGCGCTGTGGGAAGCCATTGTCGGGACCACGGCAGGTTCCGTGGTGGGCGCCATCGTGCTGTATCTGGTCGGCGCCCGCCTCGGACGCGACCGGGTCCACCGGTTGGCGCGGCGACTGCCGTTCTTCTCCGGTGACGACCTGACGCGAAGCGAGGCGTGGTTCCGCCGCCACGGATCTCGGGCGGTGCTGTTCGGGCGCATGATCCCGGTGGTCCGAAGCCTGGTCTCGGTTCCCGCCGGGATCTACTGCATGCCGTTCGTCCAATTCCTCGCACTGACGACGGCGGGCAGCGCGGCCTGGAACAGCCTGCTCGTGGTCGCCGGCTATCAGTTGGGCGACAACTGGGAAACCGTGTCCACCTGGACATCTCGCTACCAGTACGCGGTACTGGCCGTCGCCGCTGCCCTGATCGCGGTGTGGCTGGTTGGGAAGCGGCGCAGCCGAGCCGGCTAACCCTCGCTCCAGCGTCTTATTGGGACACGACAAGCCAGATCGCGGCGAAGTGACAAGCCGCGGCGACGGCGGTGCACGAATGGAACAGCTCGTGGTGACCGAACGTGTGCGGCCACGGGTTCGGCCACCGGGCGCCGTAGAACAGGGCTCCGATGTTGTAGAGCACCGCGCCTGCCACCAGCAGCGCCACCGCTGCGAACCCGGCGCCGTGCAGCAGCACCTCGGCGAACCAGACGGCGACGTAGCCGAGCATCAGATACAGCGGCAACCCGACCCATCGGGGCGTCGACGGCCACAGCATCTTGAGCACCACGCCGGCGGTCGCCCCCATCCACACGATGGTCAGCATGATCACCCCACTGCGCGGCGGCATGGCGATCAGCGCCAGCGGGGTGTAGGTGGCCGCGATGAACACGAACACCGCCGAATGGTCAAGACGCATCATCCACTTCTCGGCGGCCGCGGACACCCAGGTCACGCGGTGGTACGTCGCACTGACGCAGAACATGGCGACCATCGCGACGACGTAGACGAGCGCGGCCCCGCCCGCTCGCGGTGACCCGGCGGTCCATGCGACCGATACGAGCGCCGCCCCTGCCACCGCCGCGATGCCAGCCGCACCGAGATGGATCCAGCCGCGGGCGCGGGGCTTGAGGTCGGCGACGCGGGCCGCGGCGGCGACTGCCGTCAGGTGGTCGCTCAGGGCATCTCCGTCGTCAGAGGCGATCGAACCGGAAAGGACCGCGCGATCGTGAGCGTAGTACCGCCCCGGGTGCGACGGCTGCAGGCGAGCTAGCCGGTCTTGGCGGCGTCCTGTTCGCGCTTGATCTCCAGCGCGATGTCGATCAGCTGATCCTCCTGGCCCCCGATCAGCTTGCGCTGGCCCGCACGGTGCAGCAGCTTGTGCGCGGGCACGCCGTAGCGCTCGGACTGGCGGATGGCGTGCTTGAGAAAGCTGGAGTACACACCCGAGTAGCCCATGATCAGCGCGTTGCGGTCCAGCAGGCACTCGGCCGGCATCGCCGGTGCGACAACCTCCTCGGCCGCATCGGCGATGTCGAAGAAGTCGATACCGGTCTTGACACCGATCTTGTCGAACACGCCGATCAGCGCCTCCACCGGCGCGTTACCCGCACCCGCGCCGAACCGGCGGCACGACCCGTCGATCTGCTTGGCGCCCGCACGCACTGCCTCGATCGAGTTCGCGACACCGAGGCCGAGGTTCTCGTGGCCATGAAAACCGACTTGCGCATCGTCGCCCAGCTCCGCCACCAGCGCCGCGACCCGGTCCCGTACGCCTTCGAGCACCAGGGCGCCCGCTGAGTCGACCACGTACACGCACTGACAGCCGGCGTCGGCCATGATGCGCGCTTGCTTGGCGAGCTTCTCCGGCGGGATCGTGTGGCTCATCATCAGGAAGCCGACGGTCTCCAGGCCCAGTTCGCGGGCCAGCCCGAAGTGCTGGATCGAGACGTCGGCCTCGGTGCAGTGGGTGGCGATCCGGCAGATCGAGCCGCCGTTGTTCTGCGCCTCCTTGATGTCCTCCTTGGTCCCCACGCCCGGCAGCATCAGGAACGCGATCTTGGATTCGGTGGCCGTCTCGGCGGCCAGCTTGATCAGCTCCTGCTCGGGGGTTTTCGAGAAGCCGTAGTTGAAGCTCGACCCGCCGAGACCGTCGCCATGGGTCACCTCGATGACCGGCACACCGGCGGCGTCCAGGGCCGCGACGATCGCGTGCACTTCGTCCTTGGTGAACTGGTGCCGCTTGTGGTGGCTGCCGTCGCGCAGCGACGTGTCCGTCATCCGGACGTCCCAGATCGGGTTGAAGTAGATCTCCTGCGTGCTCATGCCTGGCCTCCTGCCTGCACAGCCAGCGATTCCTTCGCGATTTCCTCGCCGACCTTGGCCGCCGCGGCGGTCATGATGTCCAGGTTTCCAGCGTAGGGCGGCAGGTAGTCGCCCGCACCCTCGACTTCGATGAACGTGGTGACGACGTGCTGACCACCGTTGACCACCGACGGCTCGTCGAACTGCGGTTCGTTGAGTAGCCGGTAGCCGGGCACGTAGGTCTGCACCTCGGCAACCACATCCTTGATCGACTGCGTGATCGCGTCGTGGTCGGCGTCCTCGGGGATCGCGCAGAAGATGGTGTCGCGCATGATCATCGGCGGCTCGGCCGGGTTGAGGATGATGATCGCCTTGCCCCGCTGGGCGCCGCCGATGTTCTGCACACCAGCGCTGGTGGTCTTGGTGAACTCGTCGATGTTGGCGCGCGTGCCCGGGCCGGCCGACGCCGACGACACCGACGCCACGATCTCGGCGTAGGGCACCTCTACCGCGCGAGAAACCGCGTACACGATCGGGATGGTCGCCTGCCCGCCGCAGGTGACCATGTTGACGTTCGGCGCGTCGAGGTGATCGCGCAGGTTGGCCGGCGGGATCACACCGGGCCCAATGGCCGCGGGTGTCAGGTCGATCGCGCGGATCCCGGCGTCGGCGTATTTCGGCGCGGCGTCTCGGTGCACGTAGGCGCTGGTGGCCTCGAAGACCATGTCGGGTTTCTCGCTTTGGGCCAGCAGCCAGTCGACCCCTTCGTGTGAGGTCTCCAGCCCGAGCTTGCGGGCGCGTGCCAGGCCCTCGCTCTCCGGGTCGATGCCGATCATCCAGCGCGGTTCCAGCCACTCCGAACGCAGCAGTTTGTACAGCAGATCGGTGCTGATGTTGCCCGACCCGACGATCGCGACGCTTGCTTTAGGCATGACGCTCCTATTCGAAACTCAGATGGACCGAGCCGAGCCCGGCGAAGTCTGCGACGTAATCGGCGCCGGGGGTGGCGTCGAACGCCTTGGTGCACGAGCCGGGTAACACGATGTCACCGGCCTTGAGGCGGACACCGAAGCTGTCGACCTTGCGCGCCAGCCACGCCACCGCGGTCACCGGATTACCCAGCACCGCGTCGCTGCGGCCCTTCGCCACCACCTCGCCGTTGCGGGTCAGCACGGCGTCGATCGCGGTAATGTCGATGTCCTTCGGCGAAACCCGGTTCTCGCCCAGCACCCAGCCCGCCGAGGACGCGTTGTCGGCGATGGTGTCGCAGAGTTTGATCTTCCAGTCAGTGATGCGGGTGTCGATCAACTCGATGGCGGGTGCGAAGGCGGCCGTCGCTGCCAGGACGTCGTCCTCGGTGCAACCTTCACCGGGCAGATCGTCGGCCAGGATGAATCCAACCTCCACCTCGACGCGGGGATAGAGGTAGTCGGCTGACTTGACGGGGGTGTCCTCGTGGACGGCCATGTCGTCGAGCAGGTGGCCGTAATCGGGTTCGTCGACGTTCATCATCTGCTGCATGGCCTTCGATGACAGCCCGACCTTGTGGCCGATGACCGTGGCGCCTTCGGCGACCCGCTGCCGGATGTTGAGCAGCTGTATCTCGTAGGCATCGACCACGTCCATGTCCGGATGACCGTCGGTCAGAGGCGGGATGGCAACCTTGCTGCGCTCGGCCTGGGCGAGATCGGCGGCGAGCTGCTGGCGCACCTGATCACTGAGCATCCTTATGAAGTCCCCTTGTTCTGTTGACCGGCGCGGTTGTGGGTCGGCCGGGCAATTCTATAACGTGTTCTACATGACTGGTCAGGAGTACGACGTCATTGTGGTGGGCAGCGGCGCAGCCGGTATGGTCGCCGCGCTCACCGCAGCCCACCAGGGACTTTCCACAGTAGTCGTCGAGAAGGCTCCGCACTACGGTGGTTCCACTGCGCGGTCAGGTGGTGGCGTCTGGATCCCGAACAACGAGGTCCTCAAGCGCGACGGCGTCAAAGACACTCCCGACGCCGCCCGCACGTACCTGCACCACATCATCGGCGACGTCGTCCCCGCCGAGAAGATCGACACCTATCTCGATCGCGGCCCGGAGATGTTGACCTTCGTGCTCAAGCACTCACCGCTCAAGCTGTGCTGGGTGCCGGGCTACTCCGACTACTACCCCGAGACCCCGGGCGGCAAGCCGACGGGTCGTTCGGTCGAACCGAAGCCCTTCGATGCCAAGAAGCTAGGTCCAGACCTTGCCGGGCTGGAGCCGCCCTACGGCAAGGTCCCGCTGAACGTGGTTGTCATGCAGCAGGATTACGTCCGGCTCAACCAGCTCAAGCGGCACCCGCGCGGTGTGCTGCGCAGCCTTAAGGTCGGCGCGCGCACGATGTGGGCCAAGGCCACCGGCAAGAACCTGGTCGGGATGGGCCGCGCGTTGATCGCGCCGCTGCGCATCGGCCTGCGCGAAGCCGGTGTGCCGGTTCGACTGAACACCGCGCTGACCGACCTCTATGTCGAGGACGGTGTCGTGCGCGGCATCTACGTACGCGATGCCAGCGCACCGGAATCCGCTGAACCCGAACTGATCCGGGCCCGCCGCGGCGTCATCCTCGGCTCGGGCGGCTTCGAACACAACGAGCAGATGCGGGTCAAGTACCAGCGTGCCCCGATCACCACCGAATGGACGGTCGGCGCCAAGGCCAACACCGGCGACGGCATCATCGCGGCCGAGAAGTTGGGCGCTGCACTCGATGTCATGGAGGACGCCTGGTGGGGGCCGACGGTGCCGCTGGTCGGCGCCCCGTGGTTCGCGCTGTCAGAACGCAACTCGCCGGGCTCGATCATCGTCAACATGGCGGGCAAACGGTTCATGAACGAGTCGATGCCCTACGTCGAGGCATGCCACCACATGTACGGCGGGCAGTACGGCCAGGGTCCGGGGCCCGGCGAGAACATCCCGGCTTGGCTGGTGTTCGATCAGCAGTACCGCGACCGTTATATCTTCGCCGGTTTGCAACCGGGACAGCGGATTCCGAAGAAGTGGTTGGAATCGGGCGTGATCGTCACGGCGGGCACGCTCGAGGAACTGGCCGAAAAGACCGGCCTGCCGGTCGATGCCTTCAAGGCCACCGTCGAGCGCTTCAACGGCTTCGCGCGCTCGGGCGTGGACGAGGACTTCAGGCGCGGCGAAAGCGCTTACGACCGGTATTACGGCGATCCGACCAACAAGCCCAATCCGAACCTCGGCGAGATCACGCATCCGCCTTACTACGCGGCCAAGATGGTGCCCGGCGACCTTGGTACCAAGGGCGGCGTGGTGACCGACGTGCAGGGCCGTGCTCTGCGCGACGACGGCTCGGTGATCGAGGGACTCTATGCTGCGGGCAATGTCAGCGCTCCGGTGATGGGCCACACCTACCCGGGCCCGGGTGGGACCATCGGTCCGGCGATGACGTTCGGATACCTTGCAGCGCTACACATCGCCGGAAAGGCTTGACGCATGCCCATCAATCTCGACGAGGCGCTCGGCGCCGAGCTTCCCGCGGCCGAGTTTTCCTGGACCAGCAGCGACATTCAGCTCTACCACCTCGGGCTCGGCGCAGGTGCCGACCCGATGGACAAGCGCGAGCTGCGCTACCTGACCGACGAAACGCCGCAGGTGCTACCGACATTCGGCAACGTGGCGCAGAGCTTCCACATGACGGACCCACCGACGGTGCAGTTTCCCGGTATCGACATCGAGCTTGCCAAGGTGCTGCACGCCAGCGAGGCGGTGTCGGTTCCGGGCCCGATTCCACAGTCCGGGACCGGTATCGCCGTCACGCGCTTCACCGACATCTGGGACAAGGGCAAGGCCGCGGTCATCTGGTCGGAGACCACGGTGACGGCGCCCGACGGCACCCCGTTGTGGACTCAGAAGCGCTCGATCTTCGCGCGCGGCGAAGGCGGTTTCGGCGGCGAGCGGGGACCGTCGGGGTCTTCTGAGCCTCCGCAGCGCGCACCGGACTTCGAGATCGCGATACCCACGTCGCCGCAGCAGGCGTTGCTGTACCGGATGTGCGGGGATCGCAACCCGCTGCACTCCGACCCCGACTTCGCGGCCGCGGCGGGATTTCCGCGCCCGATCCTGCATGGGTTGTGCACGTACGGCATGACGTGCAAGGCGATGGTCGACACCCTGCTCGACGGTGACACCGCGCGGGTGGGCAGCTACGGTGCGCGGTTCGCCGGTGTGGTGTTCCCCGGCGAGACGCTAAAGGCCAGCGTGTGGAAGGAGGGCGACGGCTTTGTCGCCACCGTGACCGCACCTGAGCGCGACGATGCGGTGGCTCTCGCCGGTGTGGAGCTGACTCCGGCCTAGTGCGTCGCTTTCATTCGCCGCGTGGTGCAGTGCACTTTGCACCATGGTGGACTTAATTTCTCACGGTCGAATCCGCCACGCCTCGGCGACGAAATAGCGTGTTTGCCGTTTAGTTCGAATATTCCTGAAACACAACGCCATATGTCTTACGTGCACGAAAGTTCGATTGCTGTGGGCGATTAGTTCGGATCGTATTACGAACTGCTTCAACCGATCCGGATTACCCAAACAATTCGCGGCCTGATAGTTTTCTGCGTTGACCATCCCAATTGTCGGACGAGTCAGGAGCACATCATGAAGATCAGCAAGATCAGCAGCATGTTGGCAGCAACCGCGACGGCGGGATTCATCGCGGCACCTTTTGCAGCCGCCGAGCCCGAGGCCACGCCGCCGGCCGGGCCGACAGTTCAGACCCAGACACTCGGAACCCAGGGCAAGTTGGTCGACGGCGCCGTCATCCAGGGCTGGACGATCGCCAACCTCCAGCCCAGTAGCGACGTCATCCCCTTCCCGGTGACCGGCACGCTGTGGGAGGCAACGGCGACAGACCAGGCGATCCAGGGATCGGCGACGCCGATCGTGGCGAATCTGGTTGCCCGGGCCGCTGACGGCCAGACGTACCGCTCGCTGTTCGAAGTTGCCACACCGCAGGGCGTGAACCCCTCGACGTTGGCTCAGGGACAGGAGACGTCCGGCAAGGTCTACTTCGACGTCACCGGCGCGACGCCCGACAGCGTGGTCTACAACGCCGGCGGACAGGATCTGTTGGTGTGGACCAAGCCGGCCACAAGCTCGAGCACGAGCACGTCCTCGCCGTCGACGTCGTACGGCACCGGCAGCACCGCACCCGCGGAGGCACCGGCGACCGAGGCTCCGGAGGGCACCGCCGCCGCACCGGAGGGCACCACCGCCGCACCGGCCGCGACGGGCGCCGAGGCACCCGAGGGCAGCCAGGGCACCCCGATCGCCGAGGGCAGCCAGGGCACTCCGATCGCGCCGGCTGAGGGCACCCCCGCACAACCCGCGCAGGGCGTCCCCGCACAACCTGCGGAGGGCACCCCGGCACAACCCGCGCAAGGCACCCCGGCCCCGGCCGGCACCGAGGGCGTTGCGCAGCCCGCGGGAAGCCAGGGCACCCCGCTGCCCGCAGGTGACCAGGTGCAGACCCCGACCACCTACACCCCGGTCCCGACTCCGTAAGCGGATCGCCTACCGGTCATACGGTCAGCGTCGTCACGAGTGCGATGACCACCACGCGTACAGCCGTGGAAAGGTCGGGCCATCCGGCCCCGCTTGGACGGCGCTGACCGTCTTTCTCTCCTCGTCGGTCCAGACCACGGTCGGTTGACCGTCCACGAGGCCGCAGTAGAGCTGTCCGCTGACGCTGTCCGGCGTGGCGTTGCGCCGCCACGGTCCCGGCGACTGGATATTGCCGGGGCAATCGACTCTGTTAGCGGCCGAGATCGTCTCGTTGAAGACCTTTTCGAGCCCCATGCTGTCTCCGACGAGGCTGAATGTCGCCGACACCGGGCCGTCGGGATCGTCGTTCTGGGCGCATTTCACCTGCGACAGAACACCTTCGGGTGCCTGCGTCGGTTCACACGCGCCGGCGCGGTAGCCCTTCGGCAGCAGTCGGAGCAGCCGCGCATCGTCCTCGGACGTGGCCGTCGGCTGTGGCTGGGTGGTCGCCGCGGGTTCCTCCGCTTGGGCAGGTTGGGCGTTGTCCTGGGACGGCTGTGTCAACCAGAAGATCACTGCGCCGACGGCGACGACGACACCGACGACCGCGGCACCGATGACCACGGTCTTTGCGCTGGACCGTCGCTGCACCTGGCGCGGAGACACCGTCAGCGGCTCGTCGTACCGGCGGCCCCAATTGCCCTGACCGGCAGAGAAATCCGGATCACGGTCGTCCGACTGAGGCGGCCTTGGCGAGTTCACACCTCAGAGGGTAATAGGCGGAGCGACCCCAGCCGCACGCCGATCAACCCAGGATCAGCCCGGATGTCGGGACACCGGTACCCGCGGTGACGAGGACGTGCTCGACATTCGGAACCGGATTGACCGATGTCCCCCGCAGCTGGCGAACGCCCTCGGCGATCCCGTTCATGCCGTGGATGTACGCCTCGCCCAACTGGCCGCCGTGGGTGTTGATCGGAAGCCGCCCGCCGACTTCGATCGCCCCGTCCTTGATGAAGTCCTTGGCATCGCCCTTGTCGCAGAACCCGAGCTCTTCCAACTGGATCAGGGTGAACGGGGTGAAATGGTCGTAGAGGATCGCGGTCTGGATGTCCTGCGGCTTCAGCCCCGACTGCGACCACAACTGCCTGCCGACGAGCCCCATCTCGGGCAGTCCCAACTCCGGTCGGTAGTAGCTGGTCATCGAGTACTGGTCCGGGCTGGAACCCTGCGAGGCCGCCTCGATGACCGCTGGCCGGTGTTTGAGGTCCTTGGCCCGCTCGGCGGATGTCACGACCAACGCGACACCGCCGTCGGTTTCCTGGCAGCAGTCGAGAAGCCGGAGGGGTTCGGCGATCCACCGCGAATTCTGGTGATCCTCGATGGTGATCGGCTTCTCGTAGAAGTACGCCTTGGGGTTTTTTGCGGCGTGTTTGCGGTCCGCGACCGAGATCATGCCGAAGTCCCTGCTGGTCGCGCCGGACTGGTGCATGTACCGCCGGGCGATCATCGCGACCTGCGCAGCCGGCGTCGACAAACCGTGCGGATAGGAGAACGAGTTGTCGACGCCGGTCGAGTCGGCGTTCTCGACCAGGCGCATCTGCACCTGGCCGAACCGGACACCGGATCTCTCGTTGAACGCGCGGTATGCCACAACGCAATCCGCGACACCAGTCGCTACGGCGATCGCCGCCTGCTGAACGGTCGCGCAGGCAGCGCCACCTCCGTGGTGGATCTTGGAGAAGAACTTCAACTCGCCGATGCCCGTCGCCCGCGCGATCGCAACCTCGGTGTTGGAGTCCATCGTGAAGGTGACCATGCCGTCGACGTCGGCGGGTGTCAGGCCCGCATCGTCGAGCGCGTCCAGCACCGCTTCGGACGCGAGCCGAAGCTCGCTGCGGCCGGAGTTCTTCGAGAAGTCGGTGGCGCCGATGCCGACGATCGCCGCCTTCCCCGACAGTCCACTCGACATCAGGCGTTCCCTCCGATAACGAGTGTGGCGGTGGCGATCACGTGGTCGCCCAGGCTGTTGCTGCCGACAATCTTCAGCGTGATCAGCCCGTCGTCGATCCCGGTCACCTCACCGGAGAACGTCACCGTGTCGTAGGCGTACCACGGCACGCCCAGCCGAAGCGAGATGGATTTGATGACCGCGGTCGGGCCCGCCCAGTCGGTGATGTACCGCTGCACCAGGCCGGTGTCAGTGAGGATGTTGACGAAGATGTCCTTGCTGCCCTTGGCCTGCGCCTTGTCCCTGTCGTGATGGACATCCTGGTAGTCACGGGTGGCGATGGCCGTCGACACGATGAATGTCGGGTCGCCGTACAGGGCGAGCTCGGGGAGCTTGGTACCGACCTCGACTGCGGGTGCGCTCACGCTGTGCCCTCCTCGTCAGGCTCCCACGCGTAGAGCGTCCACGCCGGACCGGAGTCACCTTCGGGGAAGTCGATATACGTTGCGCGAACCGGCATTCCGATCTCCACGGTGGCCGGGTCAACGTTTCGGAGCTGCCCGAGCATCCGCACACCTTCCTCGAGCTCGACAAGGGCGATGACGAACGGCAACGTGCGACCGGGCACCTTCGGCGCGTGGTGCACGACGAAACTGAACACCGTGCCCTTACCGCTGGCGACGACGTAGTCGGTCGGCAGGTCTTTGTCCTGCCAGATCGCGGGTATCGGAGGATGCACCAGCGTGCCGTCGTCGCGCTTCTGGATGCGCAACTCATGGGCATTGACGCCGTCCCAGAAGAACTTGGTGTCGCGGGACGAGGCCGGCCGCATCATCATGTCCGCGTCCAGATCGTCGGGCACCGGCGCGCCCGCGTCTTTCTCGGCGGGCTTGAATTTCATGATGCGCCAAACCATTTCGGCGACACCCTCGTCGCCCACCTGCCAGGTGATGAGTTGGTTGATGAAGTATCCCTCACCCAGCGCTGTCCGCTTCGGGCCCACAACGTCTGTGATCTCAGCGTGGATGCTGACCTCTTCGCCCGGGCGCAGATACCGGTGGTATGTCTGCTCGCAATTGGTGGCGACCACGCCAACGTAGCCGGCATCGTCGAAGAGTTGCATCATCTTGGTCAGCGGATCATCGTCCGAGCGGCCCTGACCTAGCCCGCCCATCGTCCACACCTGGATCATCGCCGGCGGCGCCACGATGCCGGGGTGGCCCGCGGCCCTGGCCGCTGCCTCGTCCACGTAGACGGGGTTCCGGTCACCGATGGCGTCGACCCAATGGTGGATCATTGGCTGATTGACCGGATCTCGACCGGTGCGCGGCTCGCTCTTGCCGTCCGCCTTGATCTTCTCGATGTCCGCCCTCAGGTCGGCGCTCACCGCGGAACCCTCGGCACCTTCAAGCCTGCGGCCGCGATCATCTCCCGCATCACCTCGTTGACACCTCCACCGAACGTGATCACCAGGTTCCGTTTTGTCTGCGAGTCAAGCCATTCCAGCAGTTCGGCGGTCTCCGGCTCGGCCGGGTTACCGTACTTGCCGACGATCTCCTCGGCTAGGCGCCCGGCGTACTGGATCCGCTCGGTGCCGAACACCTTGGTGGCTGCGGCGTCGGCGACGTCGATGGTCTCCCCCGCCGCGGCGACCTGCCAGTTGAGCAGTTCGTTGATGCGCCACATCGCCTTGAGCTCGCCGAGTGAGCGCTTGACATCGTCGTGATTGATCGGAATGGCGCCGTTGCCACCGGGTTTCGACGCCCACGCGTGCACGTGGTCATACAGGCTGGCGAATCGGCCGGCGGGTCCCAGCATCACGCGCTCGTTGTTCAGCTGGGTGGTGATCAGCTTCCACCCGGCGTTCTCCTCGCCGACGAGCATGTCGGCCGGCACCCGAACGTCGTTGTAGTACGTCGCGTTGGTGTGGTGGGCGCCGTCGGACAGGATCATCGGCGTCCACGAGTATCCGGGGTCCTTGGTGTCGACGATGAGGATCGATATCCCCTTGTGCTTCACCGCTTCCGGATCGGTGCGACACGCCAGCCAGATGTAGTCGGCGTCGTGCCCGCCGGTGGTGAACACCTTCTGCCCGTTGACGATGTACTCGTCGCCCTGGCGCACGGCCGTGGTGCGCAGCGAGGCCAGGTCGGTGCCCGCTTCGGGCTCGGTGTAGCCGATCGCGAAGTGAACCTCGCCCGCGAGGATCGCTGGCAGGAACTTCTTCTTCTGCTCTTCGGTGCCGTACTGCTGCAGCGTGGGCCCGACGGTCTGCAGGGTGACGGCGGGCAGCGGTACGTCGGCCCGCTGCGCCTCGTTGACGAAGATCGACTGTTCGATGGGCCCAAAACCCAAGCCGCCGAATTCCTTCGGCCAGCCGACGCCGAGCTTGCCGTCCGAGCCCATCCGTTTGATGACCGTGCGGTACGCCTTGCCGTGGCGATCTTTCTCCATCTCCTTGGCCTCTTCCGGGGAGATGAGACTGGAGAAGTACTCGCGCAGTTCGGCCTGCAACTGCTTCTGTTCGGGCGTCAGTTCGATGAACATTCCTATTTCCCGTCCCCTCGCTCGCCCAGTGCGGCTCCCACCAAGTCGAGCCGGTGTGACGGACCACCCACGAGGCGGGCGAGGTCCTTGATCGAGGAGTAGTAGCGGTCCATCGGGTAGGCGATGTCCATACCCATGCCGCCATGCAGGTGATGGCAGAGCTGCATCACCGGAGGCGCCTGCGAGGCCAGCCAATATCCGAGGATGTCGATATCGTCGTCAGCGTCGCGGCCTTCGGACAGTCGCCAGGTCACCGAGTTAGCCGCCAATGTCAGTGTGCGCGAGGCGATGTAGACCTCGGCGAGCTGCGCAGCGACGGTCTGGAAGGTCGACAGCGGCTTGCCGAACTGCTCGCGATTGGCCACGTAGTCGGCGGTGAGCCGCAGCGCGCCGGCGACCAGCCCCGAAGCCAACGCACCGATCGCGGCGAGGGCCAGCTGATTGATCCGTCGCGGCTGCGCGCCCTCGAGCGTGCCGTCGACGGCGGCATCGGTGAACGTCACCGCGTACTCGTCACCGTGGTTGGAGGTCGGCGTCTTCGTCACCACCACGCCGTCGGCCTTCGGCGACACCACCACCACGGCGGTGTCGGTGGTGACGACGAGCCAATCCGCCTGTTCCGCATAGGGAACGGCGACCTTCGTACCGTTGAGCCGGCCATCGGCGAACGTGACCGCGGGCCGATCCGGTAGCGGCGCCCCCGACTCGTTGAGCGCGGCCGAGAGGACTGCGCCTTTGGCGACCCCGGACAGATAGCGGTCCTGCTGCTCGTCGGTCGCCGATTCGAGAAGGGGCAACAACCCCAGACCCAGCGTGGCCAACGCGGGGCTGATCGTGGCGTGCCTGCCGATCTCGGTGAGCGCGGTGGCCACCTCGGGCAGGCCGACGCCGTCGCCGCCGAGACGCTCGGGAACCGCCAGGGCTGTCACGCCGCCGGACACCAGTGCGTCCCAGCTGTTGTCCCGGGTCAGCACCGAGGTCACCACGTCGGCGACAGCCTGCTGCCCTTCGTCTGGACTGAAGTCCACCCGAATCCTCCTTGATACCGGGAAATTTCGCGGTCGCTACAACTTACGTCGTCAGCTGTTGGTGACCGGGCACTTTCCGGTGTAATCCACCTGCCAGTGCTTGATGCCGTTGAGCCAGCCCGACTTGAGCCGCTCGGGCTCGCCGATCGGCTTGAGATCGGGCATGTGGTCGGCGACCGCGTTGAAGATCAGGTTGATGGTCATCTTCGCCAGGTTCGCGCCGATGCAGTAGTGCGCGCCGGTGCCACCGAAGCCGACGTGCGGATTGGGATCGCGCAGGATGTCGAACTTGTGCGGGTTCTCGAAGACCTCTTCGTCGAAGTTGGCCGAGCGGTAGGACATCACGACCCGCTGCCCCTTCTTGATCTGCACGCCACCCAGCTCGACATCCTCCAACGCGGTGCGCTGGAAGGCCGAAACCGGGGTGGCCCAACGCACGATCTCGTCGGCGGCGGTCTCGGGGCGTTCGCGCTTGTAGAGCTCCCACTGGTCGGGATTCTGCGAGAACGCGATCATCCCGTGGGTGATGGAGTTGCGGGTGGTCTCGTTACCGGCGACCGCGAGCATCACGACGAAGAAGCCGAACTCGTCATCGGAAAGCTTCTCGCCTTCGATGTCGGCCTCGATCAGCTTGGTGACGATGTCTTCGGTCGGGTTCTTGGCCCGCTCCTCGGCCATCTTCATCGCGTACTGGATCAACTCGAACGACGACACCGCAGGATCGACGTCGGCGTACTCGGGGTCTTCGCCGGCGGTCATCTCATTGGACCAACGGAAGATCTTGTCGCGGTCGTCCTGCGGGACGCCGAGCAGTTCGGCGATGGCCTGCAGCGGAAGTTCGCACGAGACCTGTTCGACGAAGTCGCCGGAGCCCTCGGCCGCGGCGGTCTCGGCGATCTTCTGCGCCCGAGAACGCAGTTCGTCTTCGAGCCGTCCCACGGCGCGGGGCGTGAAGCCGCGCGAGATGATCTTGCGAAGACGGGTGTGCTGCGGCGCGTCCATGTTCAGCAGGACGGCCTTCTGCAAATCGATGGCATCGCGCGTCATGTCCTGCGGCCAGACCGGGATGGCGCCGTCCGGTGAGCTGCCGAAGACGTCGTTGCGCTTCGAGACCTCTTTGACGTCGGCGTGCTTGGTCACCAGCCAGTAACCCTTGTCGCCGAAGCCACCGGTGCCACCCGGCACGTCGACCCAGTGGATCGGCTCGGACTTGCGCAACTCGGCCAGCTCTTCGACGGGCAGGCGCTCCAGGTTCAGGCTCGCGTCGAGGAAGTCGAAGTCGGCTGGGATATTCGGGCAAGGCATGGGGGAAGCTCCTCCGCAACAGTTATTGCAACATGTTCTAGTGCCAGTAAAACATGCCTTCTGCGCAGATAAAAGGCAGGTCATCAACGCCGCTTGTCAGAGTAATGAAACGTGTTCTAGCCTGACGGAATGGGTAACCCTGTCATCGTCGAAGCCACCCGTAGCCCCATCGGTAAGCGCAACGGCTGGCTATCCGGTCTACACGCCACCGAGTTGCTCGGCGCCACCCAGAAGGCCCTCGTGGAGAAGGCCGGGATCAACGCCGCTGATGTCGAACAGGTCGTCGGGGGCTGTGTCACCCAGTACGGCGAACAGTCCAACAACATCACCCGGGTGAGCTGGCTGGTGGCCGGCCTGCCCGAGCACGTCGGCGCGATGACCGTGGACTGCCAGTGCGGCAGCGGCCAGCAGGCCAACGGGCTCATTGCCGGATTGATCGCAGCGGGCGCCATCGACATCGGCATCGCCTGCGGTATCGAGGCGATGAGCCGCGTCGGCCTCGGCGCCAACGCCGGCCCCGACCGCAGCATCCTGCGGCCGGCGTCGTGGGACATCGACCTGCCCGACCAGTTCACCGCCGCCGAGCGGATCGCCAAACGGCGCGGGATCACCCGCGAGGACATCGACCAGTTCGGCTTCGAGTCCCAGCGCAAGGCCAAGCAGGCATGGGCCGAAGGCCGGTTCGACCGCGAAATCAGCGGCATCGAGGCTCCCGTGCTCGACGAGCAGAAACAGCCCACCAGTGAGCGCCACGTCGTGACGCGCGACCAGGGCCTACGCGACACCACCCTCGAGGGTTTGGCATCGCTGAAGCCGGTACTCGAGGACGGCATCCACACCGCCGGCACCTCGTCGCAGATCTCCGACGGTGCGGCCGCCGTGCTGTGGATGGACAGTGATGTGGCCAAAGCCCACGGCCTGCGCCCGCGGGCGCGCATCGTGAGCCAGGCGCTGGTCGGCGCCGAACCGTACTACCACCTCGACGGGCCGGTTCAGTCGACGGCGAAGGTGCTCGAAAAGGCCGGTATGAAGATGGGCGACATCGACATCGTCGAGATCAACGAGGCCTTCGCCTCGGTCGTCCTGTCGTGGGCCCGGGTACACGAACCCGACATGGACCGCGTCAACGTCAACGGCGGCGCGATCGCGCTCGGCCACCCCGTCGGCAGCACCGGCAGCCGGCTGATCACCACCGCCCTGCACGAGTTGGAGCGCACCGACAAGAGCACCGCGTTGGTCACGATGTGTGCCGGCGGTGCGCTGTCCACAGGCACGATCATCGAACGGATCTAGTCGCACCTCCTGCCCGAAACCGTCGGACAGAGAGGCAGTTTGCGCGTGCTCAGTCGCGCAGCAGTACCGGTCGCACGCGCGCGTGGATGTGGTGGATCTTTCCGTCGTCAGCCGGAATGAGGAAGGTCTCCTCGGTGCGGGCACCCACGCGGCGACCCGCGATTCGCGGCTTCGTGACGACGGTGAACGTCGCGTGCACTTCGTCGCCGTCGACGCGGAATTCACGATCGACGATCGCCGAGATGATCCGGAACTGTGGTCCGCCATTCAGGCTGCGGCGCAGATGCGCACCCGAGAAGCCGGTCTTGAGACCGTTCTCGATCCTGATGCAGTCCGGCGCGAAGGGGACGTCGTCGCCGCGATGGCTGACCAGCGCATCGATATAGGACTCCGCAGCGGCGATGCGATCGGTGTCAGAGACTGTGCCCATCGATCGAGCATAGGATGGCGGCCATGCCAAAGTCGCGGCCACGCTTCATGGATACGAAGGCTTCGGACTTCTTCGTCAAACAGATGTCGAGGCTCAACACCTTTATGTATCGCCGCAACAACGGTGAAGGGCTCGGCGGCGAGTTCCAGGGCATCCCGGTGGCCCTGCTGACGACCACCGGGCGCAAGAGCGGCCAACCGCGGGTCAGCCCGCTGTACTTTCACCGCGACGGCGACAAGGTCATCGTCGCCGCGTCGAAGGGCGGCAGCGACAAGCACCCGATGTGGTACCTGAACCTCAAGGCCGATCCCCGCGTCCAGGTGCAGATCAAAAGCGAGGTACTCGACCTGACCGCGCGCGACGCGACCGAAGAGGAACGTGCGACGTACTGGCCACGGCTGGTCGAGATGTACCCGACGTACGAGGATTACCAGTCCTGGACCGACCGCGTGATCCCGTTGGTGGTGTGCGAACCCTGACCGACGACCCGGCCGCTCACGCGCCGTAGACCGGCACGGGGGGACGCGCTTTCGCCAGCAGATCGGCGACCACCGGACCGAGTTCGGCCGGATCCCACCGCGCGCCCTTGTCGACCTGGGGCCCGTGCGCCCAGCCCTCGGCGACCCGGACGATCCCGCCTTCGACCTCGAACATGCGGCCGGTGACATCTTTGGATTCGACGCTTCCCAGCCAGACCACCAGCGGCGAGACGTTCTCGGGCGCCATCGCGTCGAAGTCCTGACCTTGGGTGGCCATCATGTCGGCGAACACGGTCTCGGTCATCCGGGTGCGTGCCGACGGCGCGATCGCGTTGACCGTGACGCCGTAACGACCCATCTCCGCAGCGGCCACCAGGGTCAGGGCCGCGATTCCCGCCTTCGCGGCGCTGTAATTCGCCTGTCCCACACTGCCTTGCAAGCCGGCGCCCGAGCTCGTGTTGATGATCCGGGCATCGACGGGATTGCCGGCCTTGGACTGCGCGCGCCAGTACGCCCCGGCGTGCCGCATGGTGGCGAAGTGCCCCTTGAGGTGCACGGCGATGACGGCGTCGAACTCTTCTTCGCTGGTGTTCGCGAACATCCGGTCGCGGACGATGCCGGCGTTGTTCACCAAGACATCGAGCCCACCGAACGTGTCGACCGCGGTCTGGATCAGGCCCTCGGCCTGGGTCCAGTCGGCGACGTTGGCACCGTTGGCGACAGCTTCCCCTCCGGCTGCGGTGATTTCGTCGACGACGCTTTGCGCGGCGCTACCACCGCCGGCGGGTGACCCGTCGAGTCCCACACCGATGTCGTTGACCACCACGCGGGCGCCCTCGGCGGCGAACGCGAGAGCGTGTGCGCGACCGATGCCGCCGCCGGACCCCGTCACGATGACCACGCGGCCGTCGAGCAATCCCATATTCGTTGTCTCCCTTGACTATTTGATATCGGCAGTGGTGGTTGCGAGGTAGTGCGGCGGCTCGCCGCCGCCGTGCACTTCAAGCGATGCGCCGCTGATGTATGACGCCGCGTCGGAGGCCAGGAATGCCGCCGCCCAACCCACGTCCGCCGGTTTGGCGAGCCGGCCCAGCGGGACGTTGCGCGAGATCGCCGCGATGGAATCCGCATCGCCGTAGAAGAGTTCGGACTGTTCGGTCTCAACCATCCCGACCACGACCGAGTTGACGCGAACCTTCGGCGCCCACTCGACCGCCAACGTGGAGGTGAGGCTTTCCATGCCGGCTTTGGCCGCCCCGTAGGATGCGGTGCCCGGCGTGGGCCTGCGCCCGCTCACGCTCGCGATGTTGATGATCGACCCGCCACGTTCCTGCTTCTGCATCCGCGCATTCGCGTGGGTGGACACCGAAAGCGGCCCCAGAAGATTGAGTTCGACGATCTTGCGGCTGAACTTGGCCGACGACTCCGCGGCGAGCACGTACGGCGATCCGCCGGCATTGTTGATCACCACGTCGATACGACCGTGACGCTCAGCGACGGTCTCGACCAGAGCGGCGACCGCGTCGTCGTCACGCACATCGCAGGCGTGGAACTCGTACGGCAGGCCCTCGACTGGCCGGCGGGCGCACGTGACGACGGTGGCGCCCTGATCGGCGAACACGGCGCTGATGCCGGCGCCGACCCCGCGCACACCGCCGGTCACCAGCACCACCCTGCCGTCGAGGCCGAGGTTCATGTTTTGCAGGTCGGTCACTGTGCTAGCGTACCAAGCAAGTGCTTGCTTTCCTACCGGACCCAGGAAGTGCTCGGGAGCTCAGATGACTATCAACTCGACCATCACCGAACCGGGAATCGTCTCGGTCACCGTCGACTACCCGCCGGTCAACGCGATTCCGTCGCGCGGCTGGTTCGAACTCGCCGACGAGATCACCAAGGCGGGAGCCAATCCGGAAACGCATGTCGTGATCCTGCGCGCCACCGGCCGAGGCTTCAACGCCGGTGTCGACATCAAGGAGATGCAACGCACGGAGGGCTTCACCGCGCTGATCGACGCCAACCGCGGCTGCTATGCGGCGTTCAAGGCGGTCTACGAGTGTGCGGTCCCGGTGGTCGCCGCCGTCAACGGATTCTGCGTCGGGGGCGGCATCGGTTTGGTCGGCAACGCCGACGTCATCGTCGCCTCGGACGACGCGACCTTCGGCCTGCCCGAGGTCGAGCGTGGCGCGCTCGGCGCGGCGACGCACCTGTCGCGTTTGGTGCCCCAGCACATGATGCGCCGGTTGTTCTTCACCGCCGCCACGGTCGATGCGGCGACGCTGCACCACTTCGGCTCGGTGCATGAGGTGGTTCCCCGCGATCAACTCGACGAGGCCGCGCTGCGCGTCGCGCGCGACATCGCCGCCAAGGACACCCGGGTGATCCGGGCGGCCAAGGAGGCGCTGAACTTGATCGACGTACAGAGGGTGAACTCCAGCTACCGCATGGAGCAGGGCTTCACGTTCGAGCTGAACCTCGCAGGCGTGTCAGACGAGCACCGCGACGCGTTCGCCGGCACCGAAAAGGGGTCCAAATGAGCGACAAGAGAACAACTCTCGACGACGCCGTCTCGCAGATTCGCAGTGGGATGACGATCGGAATCGGCGGCTGGGGTTCTCGGCGTAAGCCGATGGCGTTCGTGCGGGCGCTGCTGCGCACTGACGTCACCGACCTCACGGTCGTCACCTACGGCGGACCCGACCTCGGGCTGCTGTGCTCGGCGGGCAAGGTGAAACGTGCCTACTACGGCTTCGTGTCGCTCGACTCGCCGCCGTTCTACGACCCGTGGTTCGCCAAGGCGCGCACCACCCCCGCGATCGAGGCCCGCGAGATGGACGAGGGCATGCTTCGGTGCGGGTTGCAGGCCGCGGCCCAGCGACTGCCGTTTCTCCCGATCCGGGCCGGGCTGGGCAGCGACGTCCGCGCGTTCTGGGGCGACGAGCTGAAGACCGTGCGGTCCCCCTACCCCACCGGCGAGGCCTACGAAGAACTCGTCGCGATGCCCGCGCTCACGTTGGACGCCGCGTTCGTCCACATGAATCTCGGCGACGCTGCGGGCAATGCTGCCTACACCGGCATCGACCCCTACTTCGACGATCTGTACCTGATGGCGGCCGAACGCCGGTTCCTGTCGGTCGAGCAAGTGGTTCCGACCGACGAACTGGTCAAGGCCGTTCCGCCGCAGGCACTTCTGATCAACCGGATGATGGTCGACGCCGTCGTCGAGGCACCCAACGGTGCGCACTTCACGACGGCCGAGCCTGACTACCGTCGCGACGAGAAGTTCCAGCGCCACTACGCCGAAGCGGCAAAATCCGACGAGTCGTGGCAGGAGTTCGTGCAGACCTATCTGTCCGGCACCGAGGCCGACTACCAGGCTGCGGTGCGCAAGCTGCAGGAGGATCAATGATGTCGGTATCCCGTGCCGAAGTGTGCGCAGTCGCCTGCGCCGAGTTGTTCCGCGACGCCGGTGAGATCATGGTCAGCCCGATGACGACCATGGTCTCGATCGGCGCCCGACTGGCCCGGCTGACCTTCTCCCCCGACATCCTGCTGACCGACGGTGAGGCGCGCCTGCTCGCCGACACGCCCGCACTCGGCGCCGCAGGGGCGATCGAAGGTTGGATGCCGTTCGGTCGGGTCTTCGAGACGCTGGCCTGGGGTCGGCGCCATGTGGTCATGGGCGCCAACCAGATCGACCGCTACGGCAACCAGAACCTGTCGGCGTTCGGGCCGCTGCAGCATCCGACCCGCCAGATGTTCGGTGTGCGCGGGGCACCGGGCAACACCATCAACCACGCGACGAGTTACTGGGTGGGCAACCACTCGACGCGCGTGTTCGGTGAATCCGTCGACATCGTCTCCGGTATCGGTTGGGACAAAATCGATCCCGACAACCCGGCGTACCGGTTCGTCAACGTGTACCGGGTGATCACGAACCTCGGTGTGTTCGACTTCAACGGTCCCGATCATCAGATGCGGGCCGTGTCACTGCATCCCGGTATCGAGCCCGAACAGGTCGCCGAGAACACCTCGTTCGAGGTGCACGGGCTGGACTCCGCCGAGCAGACCCGGCTCCCCACCGACGACGAGCAGAGGCTGATCCGCGAGGTGATCGACCCCAAGGGACTGCGGGACAAGGAAATTCGGTGAGCACGCCGGGTAAGCCGACACTTCGCACACCGCTGACCGAGCTCATCGGTATCGAACATCCAGTGGTCCAGACCGGCATGGGCTGGGTCGCGGGCGCACGGCTGGTCTCGGCGACGTCGAACGCCGGCGGCCTGGGAATCCTCGCGTCGGCGACCATGACGCTCGAGGAACTGCAGACGGCGGTCACCAAGGTCAAAAGCACCACAGACAAGCCTTTCGGCATCAACATCCGTGCCGACGCGGGAGATGCCGGAGAACGCATCGACCTGTTGATTCGCGAGGGCGTCAAGGTCGCCTCATTCGCCCTGGCTCCCAAACCCGATCTGATCGCCAAGCTCAAAGACGCCGGCGTCGTGGTGATTCCATCGGTCGGCCTAGCCAAGCACGCCAAGAAGGTGGCGGGCTGGGGCGCCGACGCGGTGATCGTGCAGGGCGGTGAAGGCGGCGGCCACACGGGGCCGATCGCGACGACATTGTTGTTGCCGTCGGTGCTGGACGCTGTCGAGATCCCGGTCATTGCGGCCGGTGGCTTCTTCGACGGCCGCGGGCTGGCGGCGGCGCTGTCCTACGGCGCGGCCGGAGTTGCGATGGGCACCCGATTCCTGCTGACGTCGGACTCCACGGTGCCGGATGCGGTCAAGCGCCGCTACCTGGAATCGGGCTTGGACGGCACCGTCGTATCGACCCGTGTCGACGGGATGCCGCACCGCGTGCTGCGCACCGGCCTGGTCGAGAAGCTGGAGAGCGGATCACGACTTCGGGGATTCTCCGCGGCCGTCCGAAACGCGCAGAAGTTCAAGAAGATGTCGGGTATGACATGGCGGTCGATGATCCGCGACGGCCTGGCAATGCGGCACGGCAAGGAGTTGACCTGGTCGCAGGTGGTCATGGCCGCCAACACCCCGATGTTGCTCAAAGCCGGTCTGGTCGAGGGCAATACGGACGCGGGGGTACTGGCCTCCGGCCAGGTCGCAGGCATCCTGGACGATCTGCCGTCGTGTGCGGAACTGATCGAGACGATCGTTGCCGATGCGGTCAAGCACCTGCGACAAGCCAGCGGCTACATCGAGTGAAGGATATCACTTAATTCTGTAGTAGTGAAGCTATAATCTTCATGTGTCAGCACTGAAGCGATCCCCTTCACCGCGCTCGCGCGCCACATTGATCGGCGACGTGATCGGCTCGCGCCACGTAGCCGATCGCGCCGCCACGCATCGCGCACTCGACAAGGCGCTCGCCGACGCCGGCGGCGACGCCATCGACGCACCCGCATTCACGGTCGGTGATGAGTTCCAGGGCAGCTATCGAACGGTCGGCGCGGCGATCGAAGCGGCGTTCGTCATTCGGCTGGCCGTCGCGCCCGGGATCGACGTTCGATTCGGTGTCGGCTGGGGTTCAGTGACCGTATTGGATGCGAACTCCGGCATCCAGGACGGGCCGGGATGGTGGGCTGCCCGCGAAGCGATCGAGTGGACCGCCTCCGCGCAACGCCAACCGGGGCTGGCCTTGGTGCGCACGTCGTTTCGGGCCGAAGGCGAGAGCCGCCGCGACCTCAACGCGATCAACGCCGCGCTGCTGTGTCGGGACCATCTGATTGGATCGCTCGATGACCGCTCATTGAGGATTGTGAAGGGACTGTTGACCGGCAAGACCAAGAAGGACATCGCGGCGGACGAGGGCATCAGCGCGTCGGCGGTATCCCAACGCGCGGGCCGCGACGGGTTGGACCTCATCCTGCTCGCGGCGCAGTATCTGCGGGACGTGCCATGAGCGCGGTCGCGGTGCTGCTGATCGCGATCGGTGTCGCCGATGTCCTTCGGCGGCTCGTCGATCGCGTGTGGCTATCCGCCGCGGCGGCACCCCTGGTCGTGATCGGTTGCGCGGCGATGGCCGGGTTGTGGCGGCGGGGCGACATCGTGCTGCTCGTCGTGGCGGCGGTGGCCGGCGTCGGCTGGGTGGTGCTGAGCGCGCGAGCCGAACGCACCGGACGCCGACAGATCGCCCCGCTGGTCGTGTTCGGCGGTGCGCTCGGGGTGCTGATCCTGCTCTCGGGCTGGGGTTCGGAGGTGGCAGGTGTGGCGGCGCGGTGGCCGGACTGGGTCGGCATCGCGGTGTCCCCCGACCGGCTCTTGATGATCGTCGGTGTGATGCTGATGCAACTCGTAACCGGGAATCAGTTGGTGCGCTTGGTGCTTGGCTCTGTCGGCTCGGTCAAACCGACGGGCGAGCCGCAGGCCTCTGACCGGTTGAAGGGCGGGCGGCTCCTCGGTCCGATGGAGCGGGTGCTCATCCTCGGGCTGGGCCTGGCAGGCCAGCTCGCCGCGGCCACGGCCGTCGTCGCCGCCAAGAGCATCATCCGATTCCCGGAGATCAACGCTCAGAAGGCACGCGAAAACGGAGGAATCGGAATCGACGAAGTGACCGAGTACTTCCTCGTCGGCAGCTTCGCCAGCTGGATCGTCGCGCTCGGCGGCCTGGCTCTCGCGCACTGAACAGTAAGCCTTTCGATTCGCCCGTAATCCGGCCCCACGTTTCCTACACTCGCGCCCATGAAGACCAACGCCGCCGTTCTGTGGGGACTCAACGAGCCGTGGAGCATCGAGGAGATCGACCTCGATGGCCCAAAGGAGGGCGAGGTCCTCATCTCCTTCGAGGCCACCGGGCTGTGCCACTCGGACCACCATGTCGTCACGGGTGATTTCGCCGATGTGCCGCTGCCGATCATCGGTGGCCACGAGGGCGCGGGCGTCGTCGTGGAAGTCGGTCCCGGCGTGCGCGACCTCAACGTTGGTGACCACGTCGTCACGTCGTTCCTGCCGGCGTGCGGACGCTGCCGTTGGTGCGCCAGCGGACATCAGAACCTGTGTGACCTCGGCGCGCTGATCCTGATTGGCCTGCAGGCCGACGGCACATACCGACGCAAGGTCCGCGGTCAGGACGTCGGCGTCTTGTCGGGCATCGGCAGCTTCTCGCAGTTCGGCACGCTGTCGGAGGCATCGGTCGTCAAGATCGACGACGATCTGCCACTGGCCCGGGCCTGCCTGTTGGGCTGCGGGGTGATGACGGGGTGGGGTTCGGCCGTCAACACCGCAGACGTCAGCCCCGGTGACACGGTCGTTATCATCGGGTGCGGCGGGATCGGCAGCGGCGCAATTCAAGGTGCGCGGCTGGCCGGAGCGGAACACATCGTGGTCGTCGACCTCGTAGAGAGCAAGCGGGAGAAAGCTTTCGGGTTCGGCGCCACCCACTTCGTGACCTCCATGCCGGAGGCGATGGAACTGGTCGCCGAGCTCACCCGCGGCGTGATGGCCGACTCCGCGCTGCTGACCATGGGCGTGCTCGAAGGGCGGATGATCGACGAGGCGCTCAACATCATCCGCAAGGGCGGTGCGGTTGTGATGACGGCGATCGCGTCGATGGCCGACGTCACGCCGACGCTGTCGATGGCGATGATGACGCTGTTCCAGAAGCGCCTGCTGGGCAGCCTCTACGGCGAGGCCAATCCGCGCGCCGACATCCCGCGGCTCCTCAACCTCTACCGCGACGGCAAGCTTCTGCTCGACGAAACCGTCACTGCCGAATACAAACTCAACGACATCAACGAGGGTTACGACGACATGCTCGCGGGGCGCAACATCCGCGGCGTGATCATCCACGACCACTGACGTGATGTCGGAGGCATAGTGCGCTGGCTGTCGCATGTGCGGTCGGTGCTGAGCACCGAGATTCACGCCGTCCGCAATCGCAAGCTGGACCTCAATCCCGCCGATCTCACGCGATTCACGGTCCCGTTGGTCCTGGGTTTGGCGGGTGCGGTGGCGTTCGGCGCCGTGCCGCTGATCGTCATTCGCAGTAGCGTCAGCACTGACGACGTGCTGGTTCCGCTTCTGGGATCGCTGGCCCTGACGGCTGTGGGCACGGCTGTGATGACGTGGTTGATCGCCATCGTGGTGTCCGGTCTCGTGCTGGTGGTCGTGTATCGAACCGCGCCGGCTACGGCGTCACGGTTGGTGATTCGTACCGTCGTCGACTCGTTCGACCGCGTCAGCGATACGGCCGCGCGCCTGGCGACGCTCGCATTGGTGGCCGGCCTCATCGCCCTGGCGATCGGGCTGCCGACGCGGCCCGACGACGAGCTGGCGCATCCGGTGGTCAACGACCTGCTCACCGCGCAGATCGGAGTGCTCCTGGCTGCGCTCGGCGTTGCCTACCTTGCCGAGACCGTGCGCTGCGCCGCCGAACTGGTCGACAGACAATCATTGCTGCTGGCATGGCCGTGGTCGCTTGGGATCTCCTGTGCCAGCTGGATTATCGCGACCAGCGTCGGGCCGTTCCAGACCTCCCGCATGCTGGCGGTCCTGCTCAACGAGTGGCTGCCGGCCGACGTGAACGGAACGCCACGAGCGGAAGTGATCGCCGATCTACTGCCGGCCGGTGCGAACTGGTGGGCGGCCTTCGCACTGTTGCCCGTGATCGCCGTGGTGTGGGCGCTCGGTGCGCACCGCCATGACGGGTTTGCGGCGATGCGAGAGCTCGTCGAGGGCGACAGTGCGAGGCCGCGGGAGGCCTAGAGGCGCTCGATGATCGTGACGTTGGCGGTGCCGCCGCCTTCGCACATCGTCTGCAGGCCGTAGCGACCGCCGGTGCGCTCCAACGTGTTCAGCATCGTCGCGAACAACTTCGCACCCGTCGCACCCAGCGGATGACCGAGCGCGATCGCGCCGCCGCTGGGGTTGACCTTCGCGGGGTCTGCGCCGGTCTCCTTGAGCCAGGCCATCACGACCGGCGCGAAGGCTTCGTTGATCTCGACGGTGTCGATGTCCTCGATCGACAGGCCCGTCTTCTTCAACGCGTACTCCGTTGCCGGAATCGGCCCGGTCAACATGAACACCGGGTCGGCGCCGCGGGCGCTGATGTGGTGGATGCGGGCGCGGGGCTTGAGTCCGTGGTCCTTGACGGCCTGCTCGGAGGCCAGCAGCACCGCACTGGCGCCGTCGGAGATCTGGCTGGCCATCGCGGCGGTCAGCCGGCCGCCGTCGACGAGGGTCTTGAGGCCGGCCATCTTCTCCAGCGAGGTGTCGCGAGGACCCTCGTCGGTGGCGAACCCGTCGACCGCAATGATCTCGTTCTCGAAGTAACCGGAGCGGATCGCCTCTTGTGCCCGTTCGTGGCTCGTCAGCGAGTACTGCTCCATCTCCTCGCGCGAAATGTCCCACTTTTCCGCGATCAGCTCGGCGCCGCGGAACTGTGAGATCTCCTGATCGCCGTAGCGGTGCAGCCAGCTCTTGGACTCGTTTGTCGGCGAGGTGAAGCCGAACTGCTCGGCCACGGTCATCGCCGACGAGATCGGGATCTGGCTCATATTCTGCATGCCGCCGGCGACGATGAGGTCGGCCGTTCCAGACATGATCGCTTGTGCACCAAAGGAAACGGCCTGCTGGCTGGACCCGCACTGTCGGTCGACGGTGACGCCCGGCACCTCTTCCGGGTAGCCGGCCGCCAGCCACGACAGCCGGGCGATGTTGCCGGCCTGCGGACCGATCGCGTCAACGCAACCGGCGATGACATCGTCGACCGCGCCGGGATCCACTTCGACGCGGTCGAACAGGCCCCGCCATGCGGCAGCGCCCAGATCCACGGGATGCACACCGGCCAGCGATCCGTTGCGCTTGCCGACTGCGGTGCGAACCGCGTCGATGACGTAAGCCTGCGATGTTGGAGTCATGGTTTCCTCATTTTTTCGTGATGCCACCAAGAACGATAGCGAGATACTGACGGCCGACCTCTTCGGCTGTGAGCGGTCCGCCCGGCTGATACCAGCGGACTGAAACCCAGGTGGTGTCGCGGATGAACCGGTACACCAGATCAACGTCGATGTCGGGCCGGAAGTAGCCCTCTTCGACACCCTGGTTGAGCAGGTCCAGCCACATCTTGCGTTGTTCTTTGTTGCGCTGCTCCACGTAGGAGAACCGCTCCTGCCCGGACAACCGCTTGGCCTCGTCCTGATAGATGACGACCTGCGCGTGCCGGTGCTCGATCGCCTCGAACGAGGTCATGAACAGACCCTTGAGGCGCTCCAGCGGGTTGGGTTCGGTGTCGACGATCTCCTGGTAGCGCGTGAACAACCAGTCGAGGAAGCCCCGCAGGACTTCGTCGACCATTTCTTCCTTCGATGAGAAGTGGTGATACAGGCTGCCTGAGAGGATGCCCGCGGAGTCGGCGATATCGCGCACCGTCGTCGCGCGCAGGCCTCGCTCGGCGAACATCGTCGCGGCGAGCTCGAGTAGCTCGGCGCGGCGTGTCGGCGGCTGACTCGCCGGCTGCTTCTGTGGCACCTGATCCACCGACACATGATATCAACCAAGCGCTTGCTTGGCTACTTGCGTCCCGGTTGGCGAGCCGGTTGGTATGGGCGCCATCGTCTTATTCAGCGCCTTCTCCCTCGGATATCGCGATGCGTTGGCCCACCGACCCATCGCGGCCGGACAGAAAGTGCAGCTCGCCCTGGTGACCGTGCTGACCCTGGGCGTCATCGCGATGGTGTATCTGGGATCCTACAAAGCCGGCGCGTCGGGCTGTCGACGGTCGGACTACCACCTAGGCCCGTTGACTCGACACCGAAATCACTTCTCCAGTCAGATAACTGGAGTAGTCACTGGCCAAGAATGCGATCGTCGCGGCGACCTCCCACGGCTCGGCCGCGCGGCCGAACGCCTCGCCCTCCGACAACCGGTCCAACAGATCCGCGCTGCTGGTCTTCTCGAGGAACTTGTGCCGCGCGATGCTCGGTGAGACCGCATTGATTCGCACCCCGTACTCGACGGCCTCGATCGCACTGCACCGAGTCAGCGCCATCACCCCGGCCTTGGCTGCGGCGTAGTGCGACTGTGAATGCTGTGCGCGCCAACCCAACACGCTGGCGTTGTTGACGATCACGCCGCCGTGGTCGGCGTCGCGGAAGTACCGCAACGCCGCCCGCGTCGCACGCATCACCGACGTCAGCGTGACGTTGAGGACGCGGTCCCACTCTTCGTCTGTCATGTCGACGACGGGGGTCTGCCCGCCGAGGCCGGCATTGTTGACCATGACGTCCAGTCGGCCCATCCGCGCCGTCGTAGATGCGATCAACGCATCCACCTGTGCGGTGGAGGTCACGTCGCATACGACACTTTCGACCCGCCCCAACCCGAGTTCGAGCAACTGATCGCGGGCCTCGCCGAGGCGCCGCTCGTGATGGTCGGAGACAACCACGTCGGCGCCCTCGAGCAGCGCCCGGCGTGCCACCGCGGCCCCGATGCCGGTGCCCGCAGCCGCCGTCACGACGACCACCTTGCCGGTCAGCAGGCCGTGTCCCTCAATCTCTTTCGGGGCTTCTGACAGGTTCACGAAGGCCTGACCTCTCGGGGGAGACCGAGCACCCGCTCGGCGATGATGTTGCGCTGCACCTCGTTGGACCCGCCGTAGATCGTGTCCGCCCGCGAGAACAGGTACAGCCGCTGCCACTCACTGAAGTCGCCGTCGGTCAGCGTCAGACCCTCGCGGCCGAGCACGTCCATCGCGATCTCGCCGAGCTCGCGATGCCAGTTGGCCCACAACAGCTTCGAAACGTTGTCTTGACCCGGCTGCTCGACGTCCATGGTCGCCAGTGCGTACGACCGCATCGTCCGCAGGCCGGCCCACGACCGCGCCAATCGCTCCCTGACCAACGGATCATCCGCTGCGCCAGTGCGTTTCGCCAACTCCGCCACACCGGAGAGCTCGCGGGCGTACTCGATCTGCTGGCCCAGCGTCGACACCCCGCGCTCGAACGTCAGCGTGCCCATCGCGACCCGCCAGCCGTCACCCGGTTCGCCGACCACCAGCGACGCATCCGTGCGGGCGTCGTCGAAGAAAACCTCGTTGAACTCCGAGTCGCCGGTCAGCTGCACGATGGGGCGAATCTCCACGCCCGGTTGATCCAGCGGCACCAGCAGATACGACAGACCGGCGTGCCGCTTGGAGCCCTTCTCTGTGCGGGCGACGACGAAGCACCACTGCGCCCAGTGCGCGAGCGAGGTCCACACCTTCTGCCCGTTGACCACCCACTGGTCGCCGTCGAGTTCGGCGGTCGTGGACACGTTGGCGAGGTCGCTGCCGGCACCCGGTTCGGAGTAGCCCTGGCACCACAACTCGGTCACGTCGAGGATCTTCGGCAGGAAGCGCTTCTGCTGCTCGGGGGTGCCGTACGCGATTAACGTCGGTCCCAGCAACTCCTCACCGAAGTGGTTGACCTTCGCAGGAGCGTTCGCAATCGCGTACTCCTCGTAGAACGCCACCCGGTGCGCCACCGACAGACCGCGACCGCCGTGCTCTTCGGGCCAGCCCAGGCATGTCAGTCCGGCCGCCGCCAGATGCTGGTTCCACGCTCGGCGTTCCTCGAATGCTTCGTGTTCTCGGCCCGGCCCGCCGAGGCCCTTGAGTGCGGCGTACTCCCCGACGAGGTTGTCGGCGAGCCAGTCGCGGACCTCGGCCCGGAACTCCTCGACCTCAATCACCCTTGTAGGCTAACCTACCAAGCACTTGCTTTGTTAGAGGAGCAGCGATGAGTTCGGATCCAAGGACCATTCCCCAGGTCTTGGACCACATTGCCGACCGATTCGCCGACCACCCGGCCCTGTTGACCGAGGACCGGACGTTCACGTTCGCCCAGCTGCGCGACGAGGTCCGCCGGGCGGCCGCAGCCATGATCGACCTCGGCATCTACGCCGGTGACCGCGTCGCGATCTGGTCCCCCAACACCTGGCACTGGGTGGTCGCCTGCCTGGCCACCCACTACGCGGGCGGCGTCGTCGTACCTCTCAACACCCGCTACACCGCCAGCGAGGCCACCGACATCCTCTCGCGCACCGGCGCCCCGCTGCTGTTCGCATCGGGTGAGTTCCTCGGCGCCGACAAAGCCGCCTCCATCGACCGCGACGCCCTGCCGCAGCTACACCACGTGGTCCGGGTGCCGATCGAGAAGCACGATGGCACCTGGGACGAGTTCCTCACCCGCGGCACCGACCTCGGCGCGGTGGATGCGCGTGCCGACGCGGTGGAACCCGACGACGTCTCCGACATCCTGTTCACCTCCGGCACCACCGGCCGCAGCAAGGGCGTGCTGTGCGCGCACCGCCAGTCGCTCGACGCCCCGGCGGCGTGGGCCGAGTGCGGCCGACTGACGAGCGACGACCGTTACCTGTGCATCAACCCGTTCTTCCACAACTTCGGCTACAAAGCGGGCATCCTGGCCTGCCTGCAGACCGGCGCCACGCTGATCCCGCAGCTGACGTTCGATCCCGAGAAGACGATGTCCGCCGTGCAGGAGCACCGCATCACCGTGTTGCCGGGGCCGCCGACGATCTATCAGACGCTGCTCGACCATCCCAATCGCGCCGACTTTGACCTGACCTCGCTGCGGTTCGCCGTCACCGGCGCGGCGACCATCCCGGTGGTGTTGATCGAGCGGATGCAAACCGAACTGGACATCGACATCGTGCTGACCGCCTACGGCCTCACCGAGGCGAGTGGGTTCGGAACGATGTGCCGTCCCGACGACGACGCCGTCACCGTGGCCACCACATCGGGCCGCCCGATCGCGGATTTCGAACTGCGCATCGACAGCCCGGGCGAGGACGACGCGGGCGAGGTGCTGTTGCGTGGACCGAATGTCATGCTGGGCTACCTCGACGACCCCGACGCCACCGCGGCGGCCATCGATTCCGACGGCTGGCTGCACACCGGCGACGTAGGCACCGTCGACGACAACGGCAACCTGCGCATCACCGACCGCCTCAAGGACATGTACATCTGCGGCGGGTTTAACGTCTACCCCGCCGAGATCGAGCAGGTGCTCGCGCGACTGGACGGCGTCGCGGAATCCGCGGTGATCGGCGTGCCCGACGTACGGCTCGGTGAGGTGGGCAAGGCCTATATCGTGGTCAAGCCCGGCGCCGAACTCGACGAGGAAACCGTAATCGCTTACACCCGGGAGCATCTGGCGAACTTCAAGACTCCCCGCTCGGTCGAGTTTCTCGATGCGCTGCCGCGAAACCCCGGGGGCAAGGTAGTCAAACCGCTGCTGCGTGAGAGGGCTGGATCTTCCTGATGGACCTGAATATCGACGACGCGACGCGAGAGTTCCAGGCCGAGGTGCGCGAGTTCCTGGCCGAGAACAAGGACCGCTTCCCGACTAAGTCGTACGACACCGCCGAAGGTTTCGAACAGCACCGACGCTGGGACAAGGTGCTCTACGACGCCGGGCTGTCCGTGATCACCTGGCCGGAGAAATACGGGGGCCGCGACGCCAGCCTGCTGCAGTGGGTGGTGTACGAAGAAGAGTACTTCCGCGCCGGGGCTCCCGGCCGCGCCAGCGCCAACGGCACGTCGATGCTGGCGCCGACTCTGTTCGCCCACGGCACCACCGAACAGCTCGACCGCATCCTGCCGAAAATGGCGAGCGGTGAGGAGATCTGGGCGCAGGCCTGGTCGGAACCCGAGTCGGGTAGCGACCTGGCGTCGCTGCGGTCGACGGCCACCAGCACCGACGGCGGCTGGCTGCTCAACGGGCAGAAGATCTGGAGTTCACGCGCGCCGTTCGGGGAACGCGCCTTCGGGCTGTTCCGCTCCGACCCCGAGGCCGAACGCCACCGCGGCCTCACGTACTTCATGTTCGACCTCAAGGCCGACGGCGTCACGGTCCGCCCCATCGCGCAACTCGGCGGTGACACCGGTTTCGGTGAGATCTTCCTCGACGACGTGTTCGTGCCCGACAACGACGTCATCGGCGAGGTGCACGAGGGCTGGCGCGCCGCGATGAGCACGTCGAGCAATGAGCGCGGCATGTCGTTGCGAAGCCCGGCTCGCTTCATTGCCCCCGCCGAACGGCTTGTCGCGCAATGGAAAGAGAACCCCGACCCCGCTTACGCCGACCGCGTGGCCGATGCCTGGATCAAGGCCCAGGCCTACCGCCTGCACACATTCGGCACCGTGACGCGCGTCGCCGCAGGCGGCGAATTGGGCGCCGAGTCGAGTGTGACGAAGGTGTTCTGGTCCGACCTCGACGTCGCCATCCACCAGACCGCCCTGGACATGCGCGGTCCCGACGCCGAGCTCGCCGACAACTGGACCGAAGGCTTGCTGTTCTCGCTCGGCGGACCGATCTACGCCGGAACCAACGAGATTCAGCGCAACATCATCGCCGAGCGCCTGCTGGGCCTGCCGCGAAAGTAACCACATGAACTTCGAATTGGACGAACAGCAGCGCGATTTCGCCGCCAGCATCGACGCCGCACTGAGTGCGGCCGACCTGCCGGGCGCGGTTCGCGCGTGGGCCGCCGGGGACACGTCACCGGGCCGCAAGGTGTGGGCGCAGCTGACCGACCTCGGCGTCACGGCGCTTCTGGTGCCCGAGAAGTACGACGGCATCGAGGCTCATCCGGTCGACCTGGTGGTCGCCATCGAGCGACTCGGCCGGTGGTGCGTTCCCGGCCCGGTGGTCGAATCCATCGCGGTCGCGCCGATCCTGCTCGCCGACGACGAGCGTTGCGCCGGCTTGGCTTCCGGCGAGCTGATCGCGACCGTCGCCCTGCCGCCACAGGTGCCGAGGGCTGTCGACGCCGACACCGCGGGGCTCATCCTCGTGGCCGACGATGGTGAAGTACATGACGGCGCCGCGGGAGCCGAGCACGAATCGGTCGACCCGAGCCGAAAGCTGTTCGACGTCAACACGTCAGGCGATGGCAGACCAGCCGACGTGGCCCGCGCCTATGAGTTCGGCGTGCTCGCCACCGCGGCCCAACTGGTGGGCGCGAGCCAGGCGATGCTGGACACGTCGGTCGAATACGCCAAGCAGCGCAGCCAGTTCGGCAAGGTCATCGGCACCTACCAGGCGATCAAGCACAAACTCGCCGACGTGCACATCGCGGTGGAGTTGGCCCGACCGCTGGTGTACGGCGCGGCCCTATCGCTTGCCGACGGATCCGCCGACACGGCGCGCGATGTCAGCGCCGCCAAGGCCGCGGCCAGCGACGCCGCACTGCTGGCGGCCCGCTCGGCACTGCAGACACATGGCGCGATCGGATTCACCCAGGAGCACGACCTGTCGTTGTGGCTGTTGCGTGCGCAGGCGCTGCGCTCGGCGTGGGGGGATCCCGCTGTCCACCGTCGGCGCGTACTGGAGGCCCTCTGATGAGTGAAGAACGCCAACTGCTACGCGAGACCGTCGCCGCGCTGGTCGACAAGCACGCGTCGCCCGCCGCGGTGCGCGAGGCGATGGAATCCGAACGCGGATACGACGAATCGCTGTGGACGCTGCTGTGCGAGCAGGTCGGTGCGGCGGCGCTTGTGGTGCCCGAGGAGCTGGGCGGCGCGGGCGGTGAGCTTGCCGATGCGGCGGTCGTGCTCGAGGAGCTCGGCAAGGCACTGGTTCCGACTCCCCTGTTGGGGACCACTCTCGCCGAGCTCGCACTACTGGCCGGCGACGAGCCGGACACCGAAGCGCTCGAGGGTATGGCCGAGGGCGCCATCGTCGGCACGGTGGTCTTCGACCCCGACTATGTGATCAACGGCGACATTGCCGACGTGGTGATCGGGGCGGACGGCGACCTGTTGGCCCGGTGGACCGAGTTCACCGCGACGCGCCTGGATGCGATGGACCTGACCCGCCGGCTGGCGCGCGTCGAGGTCCAACAGAGCACCGACATCGGCTCGGATCCGGGACTGGCCGACACCGCTGCGTTGCTGATGGCCGCCGAGCAGATCGGCGCGGCGTCGCGGTGCCTCGACCTGACGGTGCAGTACACGAAGGACCGGGTGCAGTTCGGCAGGCCCATTGGCAGTTTCCAGGCGCTCAAGCACCGGATGGCCGACTTGTACGTCGCGGTTCAGTCCGCGCGTGCCGTCGTCGACGAGGCGATCGCCGCGCCGTCACCGACCTCGGCTGCGCTGGCCCGGTTCTCGGCGAGCGAGGCGTTCACCAACGTCGCCGCCGAAGCCGTCCAGATGCACGGCGGCATCGCGATCACCTGGGAGCACGACATTCAGCTGTATTTCAAGCGCGCGCACGGCAGTGCCCAGTTGCTCGGTGCTCCGCGCGATCATCTGCGCCGCCTCGAATCCGAAGTGTTCTAGCGTTGGCTGTCGAGCTTCCGACGTAGGCTCGCGGCAATGTTGAGCTTCGTCGTGGATCAGAACCTCGGCTTGCCCGCCTGCGACGAGCCGTGGACCACACTTCTCGCCGCGGAGGGGATCTCCGCAGCCGAGAGCACCGACCTCGCCGGCATCGACCGGGCGCTGGCGCAACATCAGCCGGACATCGCCTATGTCCCGGCACCCAGCTTGCACCGCTTGCTCCGAAGCGGTGATCACCATTACCGGGGATTGGCGATCGCAACATCGAAGTTCACCGGTGAGCCCCGCCAGACCAGCGTGCTCGTCGTCCGACGCGACGACGCTGCTAGCGGACTGGACGACCTGGCCGGAGCGCAATGCGGTTACATCAACACTTCATGCACATCGAGCTACTTCGCTCCCGCCATTCTGTTCACCGGCCAGCGGAAACTCGCGATGCATTTCGTTGCGGTTCCCCCCTGGCAGGGACAGATCGATGCCGTTGTCTCCGGGCGAGTTCGGGCGACGATGGTCCTCGAAGATGTATGGAAGATGACACCCGAGAACGCGTCGACGACCAGGATCGTCGCTCGATACGACAACTGTAGGCCTCCGGTCGTCCTCGTCAAAGAAGCAGTCGACAACGCCTCCTGTGCAACGCTTCTCGACGCTTTGCTCACCTGGGTGCCCGACTGGAGCGGCGTGTACGGCGCCCTCAAACCGTTTTACTACGCCGACGTGCACGGGTTCTTCCACGATCTCGACCAGCTGACGGAATGCCCCCGATGAGCGTCGCACTGCGCGCAGGGATCCCCCCGTTCTACGTCATGGACGTCTGGCTGGCCGCCGCCGAGCGGCAGCGCAGTCACGGCGACCTGGTCAACCTGTCCGCGGGCCAACCGAGCGCGGGCGCTCCCGCAGCCGTGCGGGCAGCGGCCAAGGAGGCACTGGAGACCACCGTCCTCGGCTATACCGTCGCGCTCGGGATCCCGGAGCTGCGCGCAGCAATCGCCCATTCGTACCTGGATCGGCATGGCCTGCAGGTGGACCCGGAAGACGTGGTCATCACCACGGGCTCGTCGGGTGGCTTTCTGCTGGCGTTCCTGGCCTGCTTCGACGTCGGTGACCGCGTCGCGATCGCCAGCCCCGGATACCCCTGTTACCGCAACATCCTCTCCGCGCTGGGTTGTGAGGTCGTGGAGATACCCTGCGGCCCCGCGACCCGTTTTCAGCCGACGGTGCAGATGCTCGCGGAACTCGACCCGGCCGTACAGGGTGTCATCGTGGCGAGCCCCGCCAACCCGACAGGCACGGTGATTCCGCCGGACGAGCTCGCTGCGATCGCTTCGTGGTGCGCGTCGCGCGATGTCCGGCTGATCAGCGACGAGGTGTACCACGGGCTGGTCTACGAGGGTGCTCCCGCCGTCAGCTGCGCCTGGGCGACATCACGGGATTCGATTGTGGTGAACAGCTTCTCGAAATACTTCGCGATGACCGGCTGGCGGCTCGGCTGGCTTCTGGTGCCGAAGGAACTGCAGCGGGCGGTCGACCGTCTCACCGGAAACTTCACGATCTGCCCGCCGACACTGCCGCAGTATGCCGCGATCGCGGCGTTCACCCCGGAGTCGATCGCGGAGTCCGACGCGCTGCTGCACCACTACGCCGCCAACCGGCAGATGCTGCTCGACGGCCTGCGCGCCCTCGGCATCGATCGCCTGGCCCCAACCGACGGAGCGTTCTACGTGTACGCCGACGTGTCGCATCTGACATCGGATTCGCTGTCGTTCTGTTCGAAGCTGCTCGCCGACACCGGAGTTGCGATCGCACCGGGCATCGACTTCGACCCGGCCCGCGGTGGATCCTTCGTCCGGTTGTCGTTCGCCGGGCCGGCGGGCGACATCACCGAGGCGCTACGGCGAATCGGCAGCTGGCTGGGTCAACTGCAGCATTAGCATTCCGGTGCGCACGTCGACCGGAGTCAAAACGACGGCGACTCCGAGGCGTTCTGTGCCCGTTCGGCTTTAATCCGTTGGGCACGTTCGACCGATCGGGTGTTCTTGCGCATCGGCATCTTCAACCCGCGGTTGTCGGGTGGCGGGCCGGCACCATGCGGTGGGCTGGTGGCCCGCGGCGGCAGCTCGGCTGCCCTGGTGTCCCATCCGGGGAACAGACTTCGAGACCCTGGATACGACGTATATGTACGGCCTGTCGGTGACGTCCAGACCGCGGCGCCGTCTGCTCGCATTAGATACGACCAGTCACCGACCCAGAAGGTTTTCAGTAGGTGGTGAAGACGGCAGAGGCAAGCCAGATTCGACTGATGCGTTGCCCCGTTCGGATGGGACGTGACGTGGTCTATATCGCAGAACTCCGCTCGCCGATGGCATCCCGGAAAGCGGCAGCGCAGATCCCGGGCGCGGATGCGACGGGCCAGCTTGGCCGACGGCCGATATCCGTGCTCGGGCTGTTCGTCCGGTGCGCCCAGCGGCCGCAGCGTGGCACCGTTGCGCAGCAGCGCGGCCAGCATCGGCGTGGTCAGCACCTCGGGGCCCCCGACTCCGGATATCACTGCGGTGCCCGCGTCCCGTCGGCAGGCCGCGGTGCGGCGGACGGACTCCTGTGTCGCGTGGGTGGCATCGACGGCGGTCTGGTCGGCGTAAACATTCACCACCACCGACGATGACGGGGCGGGCTGGGCCGCCCGCGCCGGGCAGGCCGGGGAGCCGCATTCGCACGGTAGGTGGTCGTTGCCGTTCGCAAGCGCCCCGACTGCGTCGCTGCGACGCTCGCCGGACGAACGCGGATCATCAGGGCACACGGTGGCCACCATCGCGGCGACCTTGCGGTCGAGGACCGCGGCATCGGCGGGCTGCAACTTGCCCCACACCGATGTGGCGCCGTGCTCGTCTTCGTAGGACCCGACTTTGAAATCGCGGCCACGGGTGCGGGCCTGGCTGGCGATCACCGCGTCGGGGTCGTACTGCAGCACCAACGCGTCCACGCCGATGCGCAGATCCTCTTCCGACAGCGGTCCCCACTCATCCGCCCGTTCGGCCAGCGCCGCGTCGACCAGCGCCCAAACCGCGTCGTTGGCGATCAACCGGGTACGCCAGGTGAGTATCCCGATCACCCGCGCTGAGAGCCGACCCGCGCCGAACAGCGCGCCGACCTTGGGCAGGTGATCGCGCAGGGTTTCGGCGATGCGCATCTGGCCGCAGGCCCTGCCGTGGCTGATGTTCATGGCCGCGGTGACCTCGGCAGCGGCCGAAGCCCACGGATCACACGCCCACAACGCGCGCGGATGATCCTCGTCGCCGACACCGCGGCGCGACATCAGCTCCCCAATCGCCGCCGTGCGCAATGCGCTCGCGGACGCTTCGGCGCGGGTGGCCTCTTCGATGGTGGCCACCAACCCCGCTTCATCCACATCTTCGAACACATATTCGATTATGCCACGCCAGGGCGACACGAATGGACACCGAAATGAGTCGGGATAACTCAGCGCTTCTGCGTGACGTACCAGTCCAGCAGGTCCGGGTCGTCGACGGCGCTGCGCTCGACCACCTTCGCGGCGTCGGCGCCCTGGAACATCTTCTTGATCGGCACCTCGAGCTTCTTGCCCGTGCGGGTGTGCGGAACACCTGGCGCAGCGATGATCTCGTCGGGTACATGCCGCGGTGAGACCTCTTCGCGGACGGTGTTCTTGATGCGGTCGCGCACCTCGTCGGTCAGTTCGGCGCCCTCGGTGAGGACCACGAACAGCGGCATCCAGTACCCGCCGTCGGGTTCGTCGACGCCGATGATCAAGGCTTCGGCCACCTCGGGCAGCCGTTCGACCGCCTGGTAGATGTCGGCGCTGCCCATCCGTATGCCGTGCCGGTTCAAGGTCGAGTCCGACCGGCCGTGCACGATGACGCTGCCGTGATCGGTGATCGTGATCCAGTCGCCGTGCCGCCACACTCCGGGAAACATCTCGAAATACGCTGCGCGGTAACGCGACCCGTCGGGATCGTTCCAGAACCCGACCGGCATCGACGGCATCGGCTTGGTCACCACGAGCTCGCCGACCTCGTTGCGCACCGGCTGTCCGGACTCGTCCCACGAGTCCAGAGCGCATCCGAGATACGGCGCCGACAGCTCGCCCGGCCACACCGGAACCGTGCGGACCCCGCCGATGAAAGCGGACACCACGTCGGTGCCGCCACTGATCGAGGACACCTGCACGTGCTCACCGACGTTGTCGCGCAACCACAGTGACGACGACGGGGGCAATGACGAGCCGGTGATGCCGACCGTGCGCAGCACCGACAGGTCATGCTCCTTGCGCGGCACCGCGCCTGCCTTCGCGCAGCCCAACACATAGCCCGGGCTCGTCCCCAGCACCGTCGCCTTGACGCGCGCCGCGATCTCCCAGAGCACATCCGGACGCGGTGCATTGGGACTGCCGTCGTAGCAGACGATCGTCGACCCGACCAGCAGGCCCGCCACCTGGAAGTTCCACATCATCCAGCTGGGACTGGTGTACCAGAAGAAGATGTCGTCCGGCCCGATATCGGACTGCAGGCTCACGGCTTTGAGGTGTTCGACCAGCACACCGCCGTGGCCGTGAATGATGCCCTTGGGCAGCCCGGTGGTGCCCGAGGAGAACAGGATCCACAGCGGGTGGGCGAAGTCGACCGGCGTCGTGGTCAACTCCTTGCTACTGCTGCCCGCCATGTCGGGTGCCATCACCGTCGCACGCAGCGTAGGTAATCCCTTCTGCAGCGCGGTGATTTCGGCGGCCTTATCGTGGAACTTCCCGCCGTAGGTATAGCCGTCGGTGGTCACCAGCACGGTGGGTTCGAGCTGACCGAGACGGTCGAGTGCGGCCTTGGCCGAATAGTCCTGGCCGCACGCACTCCAGATCGCGCCGATGCTGGCGGTCGCCAGGAACGCGATCACGGCCTCGGGAATGTTGGGCAGATATCCGACGACCCGGTCGCCGGCGCGCACACCGAGGTCGCGCAGCGTCTGGGCGAATGCCGCCGCGCGTCCCAACAACTCGGCCCATGACACCTCGACGGGATCCCCACCCTCGCGCAGGTACAGGATGGCGGGCCGGTCCGACCGGGCGTTGCGAATCACCTGATCCACATAATTGAGCTGCACGCCCGAAAACCACTGCGCTCCAGGCATTTCAGCAGAGGTGAGCACCAGCTCCGGGCGTTCACCGAGGTCGAAGTAGTCCCACAACGCGGCCCAGAACTCATCGGGCTCGTCGGTCGACCACTGCCACAGCGACTCGTAGTCGGGGTGATTTCGGCCGGTGCGGCGCTGCACGAACTGTGCGAAGTCGGTGACGCGCGCTCCGGCCACATCGTCCTCGGTGGGTGTCCATTGCGGAGTGGCGGTCATCGGGCGCTCCATCCGCCGTCCATCGTGTACGACGCTCCGGTCACCATCACTGCGGCCGGCGAGGCCAGCCAGGTGACCAGGGAGGCAACCTCCTCGGGTTCGACAAGTCGCTTGATCGCGCTCTCCTTCAACAAAATGTCGGCGACCACCTTATCCTCGTCGATCGCGTGGGTGCGGGCCTGATCGGCGATCTGCTTGGTCACGAGCGGGGTCCGCACATAGCCCGGGTCGACACAGTTGCTCGTGACGCCGTGCGGCCCGCCCTCCAGAGCGGTCACCTTCGACAGCCCCTCCAAACCGTGCTTGGCGGTGACGTAGCCGCTCTTGAACTCCGAGGCGCGTAGACCGTGCACCGAGGAGATGTTGATGACGCGCCCGAACTCCTGCTCGTACATGTGTGGCAACGCCGCGCGGATCAGTAGGAACGGCGCTTCCAGCATCAACGCCAGAATGAAGCGGAAGCGCTCGGGCGGAAACTCGTGGATCGGGCTGACGTGCTGCACCCCGGCGTTGTTGACCAAAATATCGATCTGCAGCCGAAGGTCCTCGAGCGCCGCCACCTCGGAAAGGTCCACCGCCCATGGCTTTCCACCGATCTCGTCGGCAACCTCCTTGGCACCGGCCTCGTCGAGATCCGCGACGGTGACCGAAGCGCCTCGCTCGGCCAGCGCACGCGCGCAAGCCGCACCGATCCCGCTTGCGCCACCGGTGACCAGCGCGGTGCGCCCGTCGAGATCGCTCATATGACACCGGCCTTGGCGAGTTGCTCGCGATCGGCGGCGTCGACCGTCTCCAGATCGAGGCCCTTGGTCTCCCGGTTGAACAACGCGGCCACCAGGGTGATCACCGAGGCGCCTGCGAGATAGAGAGCAATGGGCACCGCCGAGTCGAACTTGTCGAGCAGCCAGGTGGCGATGGCAGGCGCGAGCGATCCGGCGACGATCGATGTCACCTGATAGCCAAGGGAGACACCGGAATACCGCATACGGGTCGGGAACATCTCGGCCATGATCGCCGGCTGCGGTGAGTACATCAGCGCGTGGATGACGAGTCCGAGGATGATGGCGGCCATGATCAACCCATAGGAACCGGTGTTCATCATCGGGAACGCGAAGAAGCCCCACGTGCCTCCGAGGATCGCCCCGACGATATACACCGGCCGCCTACCGAACCGATCAGACAAGCGCCCCACTTGGGGGATCACCACGAAGTGCACGGCGTGCGCGACCAGCAACCACCAGAGGATGTCGCTGGTGTCGGCGCCGACGTGCGTCTTGAGGTACACGATCGAGAAGGTGACCACCAGGTAGTACATGATGTTCTCGGCGAACCGCAGGCCCATCGCGGTGAAAACTCCACGGGGATAACGCTTCAGCACCTCGACCACGCCGTACGAGACGGCCTTGGCGCGCTCGACCTCCTCTTGTGCGGCCACGAAGATCGGGGCGTCGGTGACCTTGGTCCGGATGTAGTACCCGATCAGCACCACCACGGCCGACAGCCAGAACGCGACCCGCCATCCCCAGGACAGGAACGCCGTCTCCGGCAGCGCGGCGGTCAGCACCAGTAGGACGACAGTGGCGAGCATATTGCCCACCGGCACCGCCGCCTGCGGCCAGCTGGCCCAGAAGCCGCGCTTGTCGTTGGGGCTGTGCTCGGCGACGAGCAGGACCGCTCCGCCCCATTCACCTCCGACCGCGAACCCCTGCATGAACCGCAGGACCACCAGCAGGATCGGCGCCCACACGCCGATTTGCGCGTAGGTCGGCAGGCAGCCCATGAGGAAGGTGACGGCACCGACGAGCAGGATCGCGAACTGCAGCAGCTTCTTGCGTCCGTACTTGTCGCCGAAGTGCCCGAAGACGATGCCGCCCAGCGGCCGTGCCACGAATCCGACTGCGTAGGTCAACAGTGCGGCGATCAGGCCGCTGGCCTCACTGGTGCCTTCTGCGAAGAACACCTTGTTGAACACCAGGGTGGCGGCGGTGGCGTAGAGGAAGAATTCGTACCACTCGACGACGGTGCCTGCCATCGAGGCGACCACGACGCGTTTGAGCCCGGGGGGGACCGGCGCGGCGCCGCTGTCGGCGTTGGTGACACCCATCGCACACTCCTTCGGGTTGTGATGGCAGACAAGTCGCCTGTGAGTATTCACGCAGATACGCCCTCGGGCAATGGCGAAAGGCGCAGGGAGTATCTGCAAAAATGCACATATGACGCAGCCGTCGGCTCGGCGACGACCGAGCGCCGATGACCTCCTGGTGCTGCTGGCCGTCGGCCGATCAGGGCGGTACAACGCGGCCGCCGAGGAACTCGGCCTCAACCACACCACGATCTCCAGGCGCATCGCCGCGCTCGAGGAGTCGGTGGGCGGACGGGTGCTGGCCCGCGGCGCGGGCGGATGGGAACTCACCGAACTCGGACGCGACGCCCTGGCCGCCGCGGAGGCCATCGAGTCGGCCGTGCGATCACTTGCCGTCGATCCCGCCGGCGAGCGCGCGCTCGAGGGTGTCGTCCGGATCTCGGCCACCGACGGCTTCTCCGCCTACATCGCGGCACCCGCCGCCGCGCGCGTTCAGCGGCAGCATCCGAATGTGGCGGTCGAGATCGTCGCCGCCACCCGCCGTGCGACCCAGCAGAGGTCCGGGCTGGACGTCGAGGTGGTCGTCGGCGAACCCCGTGTCCATCGGGCCAGGGCGATCAGGCTCGGCGACTACTGCCTCGGCCTCTACGGGTCCCGCGACTACCTGGCCGAGCACGGTACGCCGAGGACCGTAGCCGATCTGAACCGCTATCCGCTGGTGTACTTCATCGACTCGATGTTGCAGGTCGACGACCTCGATGCGGCGACGAGCTTCGCGCCCGCGATGCGCGAATCCGTGACGTCCACGAACGTTTTCGTCCACGTCGAGGCGACCCGCGCGGCCGCGGGCCTCGGGCTGCTGCCCTGCTTCATGGCCGACCGCCACGCCGATCTCGTACGCGTCCTGCGCACCGAGGTTTCGGTGCGGCTGACGTACTGGCTCGTCACCCGAGGAGAAACACTGCGGCGGCCGGAGGTGGCGGCCGTCGTCGACGCTATTCGCGATCGGATGGACGACCAGCACGACGTGTTACTGGGCAAGGGCTAACGTCGTCGGTATGCCGTTCATCGACCACCCGAAGGGTCGGGCCTACTACCGCCACTGGGCGTCGCCGCAGCCCCGCGCGGCGGTGATCTTCCTGCACGGCTTCGGCGAGCACACCGGTCTCTACCACCGTTACGGCTTCGCACTCAACGCCGCGGGCTTCGACCTCTGGGCGGTGGACCAGTTCGGCCACGGGCTGAGCCCGGGCACCCGCGGTGACTTCGGATCGACCGAGGACAGCTCCTCACTGGCCGACGACCTGATCTCGCTCGCCGAAAGCGCCACTCCCGGAATACCGTTGATCGCACAAGGACATTCGTTCGGCTCGATCGTCACGCTGTTCCGGTTGCTCGACCAGCCCGACCGTTACGCCGGCGGTATCGTCTCCGGCGCTCCGCTGGTACCGACGGCGGCGATGCTCGACAATGACACCTCACTGGCCCTCGAGCCGAGTTGGCTGTCCGAGGACACGTTTTACCTCGACCTGCTGGCGAACGATCCACTGACGTTCGTCGACGCCGACGGTGTGGCGCTGGTGCGGGAGCTCGACCGGGCCTGGGACCGGTTCGGCGCGGTGCTGCCGAAGCTGACGGTGCCGACACTGGCCGTGCACGGTTCAAACGACCCCCTCGCCCAGGTCGGGGCGGTACGTGCCTACGCCGAGCAGATCGACGCGCTGCGCCTCGCCGAGTTCGAGGGGGCTCGTCACGACATTCTGAACGAGACCATGCACCAAGAGGTCGCGGCCGCGATCGTCGACTTCATCGACGGGTTGTTGTAGCGCGCCTACAACCAGGTGTCGTCGGTGGTCGCGGTGAGGAAGGCCTCGAGATCGTCACGCCATTGGGCGGGCGTGTTCTTCTCCGGCTCGATACCGGTGTACTGCCCGCGGTAGAAAAGCAGCGGCCGCGGCTTGCGGTGCGGGACGTCCGACAGCGAATGCACGGCGCCGAATACGACGTAGTGGTCGCCTCCGTCGTGCACCGAATGCACCGAGCAGTCGATGTGAGCGAGCGTGCCTTCGATGACCGGCGAGCCGAGTTTGGACTGATACCACTCGATTTCGGCGAACTTGTCGGGTTCCTTCGAGCCGAACCGCGCCGAAACGTCCTTTTGATTCTCGTGCAGCACGTTCACGCAGAAATTACCGCTGGCCTCGATTGCCTGCCACGACCGCGACATCTTCGTCGGGCAGAACAGGACCAGCGGTGGATCCAGGCTCAGCGCGGCGAACGACTGGCACGCGAACCCGACCGGCACGCCGTCGTGGATCGTCGTGATCACCGTGATGCCCGTACAGAACTGTCCGAGCACGCTGCGGAATGTGCGCGGATCGATCGGTTCGGCCGCCATTATCGAGTGGTCTTCACCGTCACTTGAAGCCGACGCTGAAGTCGTGGCCCCATAGGCTGACCGCGGTACTTTCCCGCGCGACCCAGTCTTCATTCTCGACTTGCAAACCCTCACAACCGAACTCGACGTCAAAGCCGCCCGGCGTCTTCATGTAGAACGACAGCATCTTGTCGTTGACGTGGCGACCCAGCGTCGCCGACATCGGCACCTTGCGCCGCAACGCGCGGTCCAGACAGAGCCCGACATCGTCGGCGCTTTCGACCTCCACCATCAGGTGAACGATGCCGCTCGGCGTCTCACCCGGCATGAACGCCAGGCTGTGGTGGCGCGGGTTGACCCCGAGGAAGCGCAGCCACGCGGGCGCGCCGTCGGCGGGCCGTCCGACGAGCTGGGGTGGTAGCCGCATCGAGTCACGCAGGTAGAACCCCAGCACGTCCCGGTAGAAGTGCAGCGTCTCGGCGTCGTCACGGGTGGTCAGCACCACGTGGCCCAGGCCCTGCTGCTCGGTGACGAACTTGTGGCCGTACGGGCTGACGACGCGACGGTGCTCGAGCGCGACACCGTGGTAGACCTCGAGCGTGTTACCGGACGGGTCGTCGAAGCGGATCATCTCGTCGACGCGGCGTTCGGCCAGCTCGGCAGCCGAGGCCTCCTTGTACGGTACGCCTTCGATGTCGAGCCGGTTCCGGATGTCCTGCAGCTCAGTGGCGTTGGCGGTTTCCCAGCCGGACTGCAGCAACCGGTCGTGTTCTCCTGGCACGATCACCAGCCGGGCCGGGAACTCGTCCATCCGCAGATAGAGCGCACCATCGGTCTGGCCGGAGCCCTCTACCATGCCGAGTACCTTCAGGCCGTACTCGCGCCACGCCGCGACGTCGGTGGCCTCGATCCGAAGGTAGCCAAGCGATTTGATGGTCATCGCGCAACCTCCTTGGGTTTGACCGTCAGAAAGTCGATGGTGAGCTTGTTGAATTCGTCGAACTTCTCCAGCTGAGCCCAGTGTCCGCACTGCCCGAAGACATGCAGTTGAACCCGCGGAATCTGTTTGAGCGCCACCAGCGCGCCGTCGAGCGGGTTGACGCGATCTTCGCGACCCCAGATCAACAGCACCGGTTGACGCAGCTTGTACACCTCGCGCCACATCATGCCGAGCTCGAAGTCCGCACCCGCGAACGACATTCCCATCGCCTTGGCCGCGGCCAGCGACTCGGGCCGGCTGGCGATCTCGAACCGTTCGTCGATCAGTTCGGGAGTGATCAGCTTCTGGTCGTGAACCATGATGCGCAGGAACTTCTCCATGTTCTCGCGCGTGGGCTCGGCGGTGAACTTGCCCAGCAGCTTGACGCCCTCGGTGGGATCGGGCGCAAAGAGGTTGACCGACAGCCCGCCGGGGCCCATCAGCACCAGCCGGCCCGCCCGCTTGGGGTTGTCGAGCGCGAACCGCACCGCGGTCCCGCCACCGAGCGAGTTACCAACCAGCGCAGCACGTTCGATGCCCAGGTGGTCGAACAGCCCGAGCACCGCGTTCGCGCTGTAGCGGTTGTACTGCTCATGTTCGGTGTGCTTGTCCGAGTGACCGTAACCGGGCTGGTCAATAGCGATGACGTGAAAGTGCCTGGCCAGCACCGCGATGTTCTTGGAGAAGTTCGACCAACTCGACGCTCCCGGCCCGCCGCCGTGCAGCAACACCACCGTCTCGGAGTGGCCGACACCGGCCTCGTGGTAGTGCAGCCGCATGTCTCGTTCACCGGCGCGGACCTGCGCGTACCGAGACGTCGATTCGAAGGTGACCTCGACCTGCTGCTCGGTCTCCTGGATGTATGAGGTCATCTGGCCTTCCGTTAAACCATCGTGTCTTGCGGCGGCAGCCCGAACTCGTTGTTGCCAAAGATCAGGTAGGCGCGTTCGGGATCGTTGGCGGCATGCACGCGCCCGGCATGGGCGTCGCGCCAGAACCGTTGCACCGGTGCGTCGTTGCTGAGCGCGGTGGCGCCGGAGGCCTCGAATAGTCGGTCGATCGAGGCGATCGCGCGGCCGGTCGCGCGGACCTGGTCGCGGCGGGCGCGGGCGCGCAACTCGAACGGGATCTCCTCGCCCGCTTTCAGCAGGGCGTACTCGTCGCCGACATTGCCGATCAGCTGGCGCCAGGCCGCGTCGATATCACTGGCGGCCTCCGCGATGCGGATCTTCGCGAACGGGTCGTCCTTGGCCTTCTCCCCCGCGAACGCCGCGCGCACACGCTTGCCCTGATGTTCGACGTGCGCGTCGTACGCGCCGTACGCCATACCGACGATCGGAGCGGAGATGGTGGTGGGATGCACTGTGCCCCAAGGCATTTTGTAGACCGGGGCGGTGTTGGTCTGGAGCCCGCCCGCGGTGCGGTCGTTCATCGCCTTGTAGGACAGGAAGCGGTGCCGCGGCACGAACACGTCCTTGACCTTGAGGGTGTTGCTTCCGGTTCCCTTGAGGCCGACCACATGCCACACGTCGTCGATCTCGTATTCGGAGCGCGGGATCAAGAAGCTGCCGAAGTCGACCGGCTTGCCGTCCTTGATCACCGGGCCGCCGACGAACGTCCACGTGGCGTGGTCACAACCGGACGACCAGTTCCACGAGCCGTTGACGATGTAGCCGCCGTCGACGACGGTGCCCGCACCCATCGGGGCATACGACGAGGAGATCCGCACGGCCGGGTCCTCGCCCCATACCTCCTCCTGCGCCTTCTGGTCGAACAGCGCGAGATGCCAGTTGTGGACGCCGATGATCGAACTGACCCAACCGGTCGAACCGCAGGCGCTGGCCAGGCGGCGCACCGCCTCGTAGAAGAGCGTCGGATCGCACTGCATCCCGCCCCACTGCTCGGGCTGAAGCAGCTTGAAGAAGCCGACCTCGTTCAGTTCGTTGACGGTGTCGTCGGGGAGGCGGCGCAGGTCTTCGGTCGCCTGTGCGCGTTTGGCGATCAGCGGCCGGAGGTCGTCGATCCCGGCTAGGACCGACTGCACGTCACGCTGTTCAATGGACGTCACTGATGTGCCTCCCGATAGGACGGACTGCGATGAGCACGCACGCGAAGCGCGAACCGCTTAGCCGTCAGATTAGAACACGTTACGATTCATGTCGAGTAGGGCATACCTGTAGGACCTGGACCTGCACACATGCATTTCTGTAACCTGTTCTAGTTATTGCCCTGGATCGCAGGGTCGGCGGACGTGAGAGGTGGACGCAAAAGTGACCGACGAGCCACTCGGCAGCCACGTGCTCGAGTTGGAACTTGCCGATGTCGTCACCGAGACCGACGATGCGCGCTCGCTGGTGTTCAGCGTGCCCTCCGGTGCCGACATCCCCGCCGAACGGTTGCGGTACGCGCCGGGCCAGTTCCTGACCCTGCGCGTGCCCAGCGACCGGACGGGTTCGGTGGCGCGGTGCTATTCGTTGTGCAGTTCCCCGTTCACCGACGACCGGCTGACCGTCACCGTCAAGCGCACCGCCGACGGGTACGCATCGAATTGGTTGTGCGACCACGCGCACGCCGGCATGAAGATCCACGTCCTCGCGCCTTCGGGCACGTTCGTGCCCAAGACGCTGGACACCGACTTCCTGCTGCTGGCCGCGGGTTCCGGGATCACGCCGATGATGTCGATCTGCAAGTCAGCGCTGGCCGAGGGCAGCGGCAAGGTCGTGCTCGTCTATGCCAACCGCGACGAGAAGTCGGTGATCTTCGGCTCGGCGCTGCGTGAGCTGAGTGAGAAGTACCCCGAACGGTTGGTCGTCGTGCACTGGCTGGAAACGGTGCAGGGTCTGCCGAGCGCGGCGGCGCTGGCCGCTTTGACCGCTCCCTACACGAGCCACGACGCCTACATCTGCGGTCCCGGGCCGTTCATGGCCGCGGCCGAGGAGGCGGTCAAGGGCGCAGGACTGCCCGCCGAACGGGTGCACATCGAGGTGTTCAAGTCGCTGGACTCCGACCCGTTCGCGGCGGTGGTCATCGAGGAGGACGACAGCGACGAGGGGCCGGCCACGGCGATCGTCACGCTCGACGGCGAAACGCACGAGGTGCGCTGGCCCCGCAACGCCAAACTGCTCGACGTGCTGCTGGACAAGGGACTCGACGCGCCGTTCTCCTGCCGCGAGGGCCATTGCGGCGCGTGCGCCGTGCTGAAGAAGAGCGGCGAGGTCGAGATGGACGTCAACGACGTCCTCGAGCAGTCCGACCTCGATGAGGGTCTGATCCTGGGCTGCCAGGCCCTACCCCGCTCGGATTCGATCGAAGTCACCTATGACGAATAGCGCGCGGGCTAGCATTCGCCGCACGTGGAAGGGGAGAAACGTGACGAACCGGTTGACCGGCGTCGCTGCGGCGATCTCGGCGGTGCTGCTGGCGCTGACGTTCATGGCACCCACCCCGACGGCGGCCGCGGCCGTCGACACCGCGGACTCGTCGATCCCGGTCGACCCCGGCACCAACCTCGAGATGCACGCGACCGCGAACTGCATCGCGGCCGAGGCCAAGTGCTTGTTCGACGCCAGGGCCAATCTGCGCCGCGGCCCGGACGTTCTCGGCTTCCCCGGCGACCTGTGGGCCCGCCAGACCACCACGCTGCGCACCATGGACCGGGGCGTGTACGTCGGAAACTTCAACTTCGACGCCCCGAACACCCGGTCGTTCAAATCGCTCACCGACGTGGAGTTCACGACCATCTACTTCGGGGGCGGACCGCCCGAGAAGTTCCAGCTCCGCGGGATCGCCTGGCCGGTCGATCAGCGCACGGGAGCGCCGCGCACCGACGTTCCCTTGATCGTGTGCTCGCACATCCAGGTGGTCTACAGCGGGGTCAACATCACCTCGCCGGACGCGTGCGCGCAGGCCTCGTTCAGTTAGCGGGGTAGGCCCAGAAGCCGTTCACCCGCGAGGGTGAGCAGGATCTGCTCGGTGCCGCCCGCGATGGTCAGGCAGCGCGTGTTGAGGAAGTCGAACACCGTCGAGTTCTCGACCACGCCGCCACCTTCGGACAGTTCCATCCGCAGTTCGGCCAGCGCCTGCCGGTAGCGCACGCCGATCAGCTTGCGCGCGCTGGCCTGCGGGCCCGGATCCTGCCCTCCCACAGCGAGTTCGGCGATCTTCTGATCCAGCAGTGAGCCGACCTGAGCCGCCACGATCAACGAACCCAAGCGGTCCTGACCGGCCACGTCGAAGTCCAGCGTGGCGACCTGCTTGAGCAACTCCTCCATCGGGTTGCCGAGCGCGGTGCCGTGAGCCATCGCGACCCGCTCGTTGGCCAGCGTGGTGCGGGCCAGCCGCCATCCGTCGTTGACCTGACCGACGACCATCTCGTCGGGCACGAACACCTCGTCGAAGAACACCTCGTTGAACAGGTTGTCGCCGGTGATCTCGCGCAGCGGGCGGATGTCGATGCCCGGCGACTTCATGTCGACCAGAAAGTACGTGATCCCCTTGTGTTTCGGCGCGTCCGGGTCGGTGCGCGCCAGGCAGACGCCCCACGCGGCCTTGTGCGCCGCGGAGGTCCACACCTTCTGGCCGGTCAACTTCCAACCCGGGCCCTTTGCGCCGCCCGCGGTCGCGCCGTCGACGCGTACGGCTTTGGTGCGCAGCGCGGCCAGATCCGATCCGGCGCCCGGCTCGGAGAACAGCTGACACCACAGCAGTTCGCCGCGCAGCGTCGCGGGGACGAACTGTTCGATCTGTTCGGGGGTGCCGTGTTCGAGAATCGTTGGCGCGGCCCACCATCCGATCACCAGGTCGGGCCGGGTGATACCGGCGGCCGCCAATTCCTGGTCGATCAGCAGCTGTTCGGCGGGCCCGGCCCCGCGGCCGTACGGGATGGGCCAGTGCGGTGCCTGCAGGCCCGCGTCGGCGAGTGCGGCCTGCTGCTTCTCGACGGGCAGGGCAGCGACTTCCGCGACGGCAGCGGCGATCTCGGGTCGCAGACCCTCAACCGATTCGAGGTCGATACGCAGATCCCGGCGCACACCCTGTTGCGTCAACGCCGCGACCCGGCGCAGCCAGCGCGGCGCTCCGCCGAGGAAGTGCGAAATGCCGTAGGCGCGGCGCAGATACAGATGCGCGTCGTGCTCCCAGGTGATCCCGATGCCGCCCAGCACCTGGATGCAGTCCTTGGCGTTGGCCTTGGCGGCCTCGATTCCGACCGCAGCCGCCACCGCAGCGGCGATCGAGAGCTGGTTCTCGTCGCCTTCCGAAACGGCTCTAGCCGCATCCATGGCGGCCACCGAGGCCTGCTCGGACCGCAGAAGCATCTCCGCGCACATGTGCTTGATGGCCTGGAAGCTGCCGATGGGCTTGCCGAACTGCTCGCGCACCTTCGCGTACTCGGTCGCGGTCTGCAGCGCCCAGCGGGCCAGACCCGCGGCCTCGGCCGCCATCACGGCCGCGGCGACGTCGATCACTCGCTGCGCCGGAGCGCTGACCGCCTCGGCAGGCGCGGACTCGAGCACGACGCGCCCAAGCGGTCGGGAGAAGTCGGTGGCCTTCAGCGGCTCGACGGTCACGCCGTCCGCGCCGGCATCGACCATGAGGAAGACGTCGCCTGCCGGAAGCAGCAGCACCCCCGCCTGATCAGCGCCGAGCACGTAGTCCGCTGTGCCCGAGGCGCGGCCGTCAGCGAAGCGCAGGTCGGCCGTCAACGCCACCCCGGCAACCCGCTCACCCGAAGCCAGCGCCTGCAGCACTTCCGGCGATTCGAGCAGGAGCGTGGCCAGTGCGGTCGTCGCTACCGGGCCGGGCACCAGCGAGGCCGCCGCCTCGTCGACCATCGCGCACAGGTCGTCGACCGTGCCGTCGGCGCCGCCTTGCGCCTCCGGTAACGCCACCCCGAAGATCCCGAGTTCGGCCATCCCCGCATAGGCCCGGCGCCAGGCGTCCGCCTGCCCCTGCTCGACGTCTCGCGCGGCGGTGACGACGTCAGAAGCTGTTGCCCAGTCACGCACCAGCTCCCTCACGGCTGCCTGGTCGTCGGCAATGGTCCCCGGGGATGCGAGCGACACCGTCCACTCCTAGCTATTGGGTGAGAAGGCGGTGCTCCTCACTAGAACGTGTTCTAATAGTGCCAGCGACCGACCGTCAAGTCGACCGCCATTACAGCAGGACACGTCGGTGCCATCGGCGACATCGGGGTGAGAAAAAGTGCATCGGCATGCGTATCGTTTCCAGCGAGAACGCGTAACGAAGGAGAAGCCCGCCGCATGTCCGGCCCGTCCCAGCCAGCAGCCGCCAACCCGGGCTCGGGGTCGGAATCTCGACCACGCCAGGTGATGAACGTGGCGGTCCTGTCCGAGTCAGAGCTCGGCTCAGAAGCCCAGCGCGAGCGCCGCAAGCGCATCCTGGACGCGACGCTGGCCATCGCCTCCAAGGGCGGCTACGAAGCCGTCCAGATGCGGGCTGTTGCCGAACGGGCCGATGTCGCGGTCGGCACCCTCTACCGGTACTTCCCGTCCAAGGTGCACCTGCTGGTGTCCGCACTGGGTCGCGAGTTCGAGCGCATCGACGCCAAGACCGACCGCGCCTCGCTGGCCGGTGGCACGCCGTATCAGCGGCTGAACATCATGGTGGGCAAGCTCAACCGCGCGATGCAGCGCAATCCGCTGTTGACCGAGGCGATGACGCGAGCGTTCGTGTTCGCCGACGCGTCGGCGGCCGGCGAGGTCGACCACGTCGGCAAGCTGATGGACTCGATGTTCGCCCGCGCCATGAGCGACGGTGAGCCCACCGAGGACCAGTACCACATCGCGCGCGTCATCTCCGATGTCTGGCTGTCCAACCTGCTCGCCTGGCTGACCAGGCGGGCCTCGGCAACCGACGTCAGCAAGCGGTTGGACCTCGCGGTGCGGTTGCTGATCGGCGACGGAGAGCATCCTAAGATCTAGGCGTGCTTCCAGCCGATCTGCAGCGCGCGCTCGCTTCGGCTGCTGCGGCGCCACGGCTGCTGATCACCTCCGATTTCGACGGCACGCTGGCGCCGATCGTCAGTAACCCGGGCGACGCCCGGCCACTCGCCGAGGCCGCGGACGCGTTGGTCGCGCTCGCCGACCTGCCCGACACGGCTTCCGCGCTGATCTCCGGACGCGCGCTCGAGGTGCTGCGCGAGTTGTCGGGGATGCCGCCTGCGGTGCATCTCGTCGGCAGCCACGGTGCCGAGTTCGACACGGGCTTCACGCACGAGGTCGACGATGTTGCGCTGCAGCGCATCACGGCGGAGCTGCGCGAGATCGCCTCGGGTAAGCCGGGTGTTACGGTCGAGACCAAACCGGCCAGCGTCGCGCTGCACGTGCGCAACGCCTCGGCAGACGACGGCGCGGCCGCGCTCTCCGCGGCTCGCGAGGCGTCGACCGACTGGGATGCCCAGCTGACCGAAGGCAAGGAAGTGCTGGAGTTCGCGGTGATCCGGACGGACAAGGGCGAGGCGATCGACATCCTGCGAGAGCAGGAGAACGCGAACGCCGTGGTGTTCTTCGGCGACGATGTCACCGATGAGAAGGCGTTCCGTCGTCTTCGCGGTGACGACGTCGGGGTGAAGATCGGGCCGGGCGATACGTTGGCGGCCTATCGCGTCGAATCGCCGCAAGACGTTGCGGCAGCGTTGGCTTACCTGCTCGACGCGCGCCGCTCACAATCGGGTTGACGGTGCTGACCGACGCCGAGATCGCCGAGCGGACCGCTTCCGCAGTCGCCGCGGCCGTTGCCGCCGGGGCCGACCTCGGCCTGCGCTGCGACGATCCCCGCGTGCTCTACGACGTGTTCTCCGTGATCGTCCACCTTCATCCCGAGCCGGTCGTCGTCCGGGTGCCCACGGTCCTGCCGCCGTCGTACACCCGAAATCCGGATGTGCAGACCAGACAACAGCGCGCAGAGCTCGCCGTCACCAGATGGCTCGCCGAGCGCGGGCATCCGGTAGTGGCACCGACCCCACTGGTTCCCGCCGAACCTGTTCGCCGCGACGGGTTTTCGATGACATTCTGGCAGTTCGTCGAGCAGGTCCCCGATACGAACCCGGATTTGAGTCACCGCATGGAGCAGACCGCGCAGCTACACGCCGCGTTGCGCGACTACGACGGGAAGCTGGATTTCTGGGCGCCGTTCGGCTCCTACATACCGGAGGGGCTGGCGGCGTTAAGGGACCTGCCCGAACTCATTCCAACGTCCGATCTCGAACGGGCGCAACGTGAATGGGATATAATCGGCCCAGTGTTGGCCTCGCGCACGGCCTTTCAGTCCGCGTTCCCCGGAGTCGGCGTTCAGCCCATTCACGGTGACGCGCCATACCACAACATGATCACCACACCACACGGCGAGCTGTGGTCGGACTTCGAACTCGTGACGCTCGGTGCGGTCGAATCGGACCTCGCGACGGTGGGCGCCGACGCCCTCGCAGCCTACGACGCGGCGGCGGTCTCCATGGGGCTGCGCCCGACCGATGAACGTGTTCTGCGGATCACCGAGGCGGCCGGCAGGCTCGCGATAGTCGCGGCGCTGGCGATGGCTCCCGAGCTGCCGATGCTCACCTCGGGTATCGCACCGATGGTCCAGCAGTGGCGGGCATCCTCGCCGGTCACCGCGCTCTAGGCGGGCGGTCCCGCCGTGCGGCCCCGGACCAGCTCGGTGTCAAGGACTTCCACGACCGGCAGACCCGATCGTGGCGGGTGGTGCAGCAGCCGTCCCGCCCGGCGACCCTTCTCGATGCTGGGCTGTGCGACCGTGGCCAGACCGCGCCGCAGCGCCTCTGGCACTCCGTCGAATCCGGTGACCGTCATCTCGCCGGGAACGTAGATGCCTCGCGCCCGTAGGTAATCCATCGCCGAGAGGGCCAGTACGTCCGCAGTGCACATCAACGCGGTGAGCCGGGGATTGGCGGTCAAGGCGACTGCCGCGGCCGCCCCGCCCGACGTCGGCAGGTGCTCGTAGCTCTCCACCACGGTCAGCGATTCCGGGTCGAGCCCGGCTGCACTCATCGCGTCACGAACCCCTGCGATGCGCTCGCGCTGTACGTGAAAATGCGGAGTCTGCAATCGTTGCGGGTCGGCCACCGTGGGCCCTGCCCCGCCCTTCGGCCGATCCCGGCCCAGCCGCATCGTCAGCAGGCTGATCTCCCGATGACCCAGCTGCACAACGTGTTCGGCGAGTTGGCGCATGGCGCCACGGTCGTCGATGGACACGCGCGAGGCACCGGGCACGTCCTTGGGCTGGTCGATCACCACCATCGGGAGGTGCCGCTGCTGGACGGTCGCGAGATACGGGTCGTCGTCGGAGGCCGAATAGACTGCGAAACCGTCCACCCCGGCAGCGAGGATCGCCGCCGTCCCGTCGCTGACGCTGCGATTGGGGCCGATCGCGACGAGCAGCAGTCCCTGCCCGGCCTCTTCACACGACTCGGCCAAGCCGGCCACAAAGTCGAGTGCGGCTGGATCGCTGAAGGAATAGTTGAGCGGTTCGGTGATCATCAGACCGACCGCACCGGCCTTGCGGGTGCGCAGCGAACGCGCCACCGGGTCGGGGCCGGGGTATCCCAGCCGCTTCGCGGTGGCCAGTACGCGATCGCGGAGTTCGGCCGACAACTGGTCCGGCCGGTTGTAGGCGTTGGAGATCGTGGTGCGGGAGACCTTCAGTTCGGCGGCCAGAGAAGCCAGCGTGGCACGCCGTCGCGGCGTGGGACTCCTCGGCATGCTCCGTGAGGGTAGCCGACCACGGCTCAAGCTCAGGTGACCAGCACCTGATCGGCGGTTCGTCGCAGCCCGCGCTGCCCGGCCCACACCACCGCCCAGACGCTGCACGCGACCGTCACGATCACGAAGCTGGGCGGTGCGTTGAACATCGCCGAGAGCCCAAGACCCACCCACACCGCTGCGAAGCTGAACGCCGTGGACAGGGCGATCGCCTTGCCCGGTCGCGGTGTCAGCATGATCGCCGCCGCAGCGGGACTGACCACGAGCGCGAACAGCAGCAGCGTGCCGACTGCCTGCACGGCCATCGTCACCGCCAGGCCGAGCAGCGCCATGAACGCCACCGAAAGCGCGCGCACCGGCACTCCCCTGGCGTCGGCCACCTGGGCGTTGACGGACGTGAACAGCAGCGGCCGGTAGATCAGCGCGATGCACACCGCCAGCACCGCCACCAGCACCGCGAACGTAATGATCTGCTGGCGCGAGATCGCCAGCAGGTTGCCGAACAGGACGTTGGTCAGCGTGCTCGAACTCTTGGTCGCCAGCGAGTTGAAGAACAACCCGAGACCGGTCGCCATCGCCAGTACGGTTCCCGTGGCCACCTCGCGGTCGGCCGCCCGGCGGCCCAGCACTCCGATCACCAGGGCGCCGCCGATACAGAACACGCCGAGCCCCACCCCGACGGGGACGCCGACGAGTACCGCTCCCGTCGCGCCCGGCAGCCCGATGTGAGCGAGCGCGTGGGCGGCGAAGGCGGTGTTGCGCACGACGACGAAGTAACCGATCAGGCCGGCGGCCAGGGCGACGATCGTGCCGCCGATCAACGCGTTGCGCATGAAGGACGACATGAGGATCTGCCACCAATGGTCTTGGTAGCCAAGCGCGACGATGGTCGTGTTCATCACGGCCTCCGCACGTAGAGATCGCCCTGCGGCGTATGAACGACCTCGACTCGGGTGCCGTAGAGGTGGCTCAGCAGTGTCTCGTCGACGGGGCCGTCGAACGTGTCGAAGTGCGCGTGTCCGTCGAGCAGGTAGATGGCGCTGGTCAACACGCCCAGCAGTGGGTTGAGGTCATGTGCGACGACCAGGATCGTCACCCCGAACTCCTTGCTGATCCGCTCGAGCACGGCGACGATCTCGCGCTGGCTGCGCAGATCGAGTGCGGCCAACGGCTCGTCGAGGATCAACATGCGGGGCTTGGAGACCAGCGCCTCGGCCAGCGCGACCCGCTGGCGCTGGCCGCCCGAGAGTTGGGAGAGCCGTTTGTCCGCCACCGCGGTCGCGTCGACGGCGGCGAGCACCTCGTCCACGCGACGGTTGTCCTCACGACTCGGCCAGCCGAAACCCCACCGGTGCCCGACGAGGCCGAGCATCACGGCGTCGCGCGCCCGGATCGCCTCGCCGGAGGCCGACGCGTAGTTCTGCGGGACGTAACCGATCGACTTGTTGAGCGCACCGGCCGGTTGGCCGAAGACGCGGACGTGTCCGGACGCCGGCGGCACCAGACCGAGCACGATCTGCAGCAGCGTCGTCTTTCCGGCCCCGTTCGACCCGATGACGGCCACGATGCCGCCGGCGGGGACCTCGAACGTCGCCTCCGACCAGATCAGCCGCCCGCCGCGCGCCGCGCTGACGTCCTCGAAGGTCAGCGCCGTCTGCTCGACGTCGGGCTCGGCCTCAGGTTCGGAACTATGTTGCGACACCGAGCGCCTCGCCGAGTGCGATCAACTGGTCGACCTGCCAGCTCGGGAACGAATCGGCGTCCGGCGGCAGCGTCTCGGTGATCTCGACCACCGGAACCCCCGACTGCTCGGCCGCTGCCCGAAGCTGTTGCGGGACAGAGCCTTCGGTCTGCACGTTGTAGACCAGGACGTCAACGCCGCGATCGGACAACAGTTGTAAGAAGGCGTCGAGGTCGGCCGGGGACGGTTCGGAGTCGTTGGACGATGCGACCTGATAGCCGCGCGGGGTGCGGTTGGCCAGACCGAGCGCCGCACCCATGTCATCGAATGACGTCTCGGTCGCCGCATAGCTCTTGCCGGACGCTTTGGCCCTCAGGGAATCAATGAGCTCATGGTACGGCTTGAGGTTCTGCGCGAGCGCGACGCGACGTTCGTCGAAGTAGCCCGCCGCCTCCGGCGCGAGTTGGCGTAGTCGCGCGGTGACCGCGTCGGCCAGCGCCGTCACCGCGGCGGGGTCGTACCAGGCATGGGGGTTGGCCCCGTCTTCGTGGTCGACGGCCATGGCCGCCACGACCGGCGCGTCCGGGGCCGTGCTCGCGGCGAGCTTGACCGCCCACTCGTCGTAGTGACCTCCGTTGAGGACCACGAGCTGCGCCCCGTCGAACTTCGCCGCATCCGACGGTGCGGGCTCGAAGTCATGGGGGTCGGCCGCCGAGCCGGCCAGCACCGTGGAGACCTCCGCGCAGGCACCGCCCAACTGGGAGACGATGTCACCCCACTGATCCACGCTGACGACGACGTCGACCGGCCGGACCGGACACGGAACGGTACTCGCCTCCTGGGCTCGCTCGTCACTGCCGGCGCACGCCGCCAAGGCGAACGGCGCGGCCAGCACCGCACCGGCGAGGATCGTGCGGGCAATGCGGGGGGTCATCACACCGATAACGATAACCGTTTCCATTAGTGGGCGCTGCCCGGACCGCGCAGCGGGCGTCACGCTGGCCCCGGATGTCTAAGCTGGCCGCGTGAACCAGCACGCGTTCGACGTCGAAGAACGCCGCGCGGTTTATCGGGTGATCGCCGAACGCCGCGACATGCGCCGGTTCCTGCCCTGCACGCAGATACCCGAAGACGTACTGGTGCGGCTGCTGCAGGCCGCACACGCCGCACCGAGCGTCGGCCTGATGCAGCCATGGCGATTCGTCCGGATCACCGACGACCGGTTGCGGGCACGCATCCATGACCTCGTCGACGAGGAGCGTGTGCGGACCGCCGAGGCGTTGGGGCCACGTGGCGAGGAGTTCCTGGCTCTCAAGGTCGAAGGGATCCTGGAGTGCGCCGAGCTCCTCGTCGTCGCGCTGGGCGACGGCAGACACGAGCATGTGTTCGGGCGTCGCACCCTTCCACACATGGATTTGGCCTCGGTCTCCTGCGCGATACAGAACCTGTGGCTCGCCGCGCGCGCAGAGGGGCTCGGCATGGGTTGGGTGTCGATCTTCGAACCGGACAGGCTCGCCGAGTTGCTCTGCATGCCCAACGGCGCTGAGCCCGTGGCGATCCTGTGCCTCGGCCCGGTCCCCGAGTTTCCGGATCGTCCCCAGCTCGAGATCGACGAATGGACGACTGGACGCCCGTTGACCGAATTCGTCGCCGAAAACCGTTGGCCGTCATCGACATCCGCGGAGTTTCCGACATGAGAACCATCGACATGAATGCCGACCTCGGTGAGGGCTTCGGGGTCTGGCGCCTCGGCGACGACGATGCCATGCTCGACATCGTCACCAGCGCCAACGTCGCCTGCGGCTTCCACGCCGGCGACCCGGCCCTGCTCTTGCGGGCATGCCGAGCGGCGGCCGAGCGCGACGTGCGGATCGGCGCGCAGGTCAGCTATCGCGATCTGCCCGGCTTCGGCCGCCGGTTCATCGACGCGACACCCGAGGATCTCAAGGCCGACGTGATCTACCAGATCGGTGCGCTACAGGCGATCGCGCACGCTGCCGGATCCACCGTCACCTACGTCAAGCCTCATGGGGCGCTGTACTTCGCGATCGTGACCAACAACGATCAGGCCCGAGCGGTCGCGGAGGCTGTGCACGACGTCGATCCCGCCCTTCCGGTGCTCGGGCTCACCGGCTCGGCGTTCTTCCGCGAGGCCGAACAGCTCGGATTGCGCACGGTGCCCGAGGCGTTCGCCGACAGGGCCTATCGTCCCGACGGCCGGTTGGTGGACCGACGCCAGCGCGGTGCCGTCCTGCACGACACCGACGTCATCGCCGACCGGATCGCGTCGATGGTGTCGGACGGGCGCGTCGACGCGGTCGACGGCTCGACGATTCCGATCACCGTCGATTCGATCTGCGTGCACGGTGACTCACCGGGCGCCGTGCAGATCGCCACGGCAGTACGCGACAGGCTGCTGGCCGAGGGCGTGGAGATCGCCCCCTTCACCTGATTCAGCGCAACGCACAGTCTCCGCACTTCGATCCGTCGCTCACGCGGTAGTACAGACAGCAGCTTCGGCGACGAAACGCCAAGTTGTATTTGACCGTTCCGGTTCCGGTGAGTCTGCCGGTCTCCAGCAGAGACCGCGCCAGGGCGGTCGCGGAATCGCGCAGCTGCGGCCGCACCGAGTAGAGCGCTCTGGTCGCGGCCACTAACGCCGAGGCGATGTTGCCGTAGAGCAGGCCGGGTGCGACCTTGACACGCAGCCCGTCGGCCAACCGCTCCAGGTGCTCCTCGACGACGATGCGGTACAGCGTGACCGACGGATCCCGGACGAGCTGATTACCCTCGGGGACAGTAACTCTCAACGCTGGGCTGTCCTCCGCACGCTGCAGGCTCGTAAGGTCGGGGACCACACCGTATGCGACGGCGCACGCGAGCACCGGTGACCACAGCCTCGACGCGTGGCTCAACTGCACCGCCGACGCACTGATGCGAAGGTCGCTCGTGCGGTAGCGTTTAGCCGTCGCCTCGATCAGGTCCTGGTATCCGTCGGTGTAGCATGCGTTCACCGGCCGCCAACCCGCTTCGGCGCTCCCATGGGCGATGGCGAAGAACCCTCCGTAGCGGGCGATCTCGGTGAGTTGAGCGTCGATCCTCACCGGGTCCACTCCTTGGGTGTCACGTCGACCCGGATTCGATCGGTGCCCGCATCGAGGCCGACCCTGGCCGCGACGCCGTAGACCTCGGCGAGCATGTCCTCGGTCAGGACCTGTGGGGGAGTGCCGATCGACACCACGCGGCCGGTATCGAGGACGCAGACCCGGTCGCAGTATGCCGCAGCGAGATTGAGGTCGTGCAATGCCGCGATGACGGTGGCGCCGGTGTTCCGCAGCAGGTGCAGGGCATCGTGCTGGTGGCGCAGATCGAGGTGGTTGGTCGGCTCGTCCAACACGATCGTGTCGGTTCTCTGTGTGAGCGCACGAGCGATCATCACGCGCTGCTTCTGACCACCCGAGAGCCGGTCGAACGGTTCGTTCGCCAGACCGGATACCTCCACCGATTCGAGCGCCTCGGCGATGATGCGGCGGTCGTCGGTGTTGTCACCGTCGAACGCGCGCTTGTACGGGGTCCGGCCCATCGCGACCACGTCGAACACCGTGAGCGCGAAATCGCCCGGCGCGTCCTGCAACACCGCCGCGATGCGGCGCGCCGCGCGCTTGGCCGACATCTGCCAGACGTCTTCGCCGCCGACCAGCACGCGCCCCGATGTCGGCCGCTGAGCGCGGTAGAGCGTGCGCAACAGCGTGGTCTTACCGGCGCCGTTGGGTCCGACGACCGCCACCATCTCACCGCGCTCCACCCGCATGGAGACGTTGCGGATCAACGTCTTTCGCCCCTTCGTCACCGTCACATCGTCGATGAGGACTCCGCCGGTCACGCCGAAACCTTGCGCCGCATGAGCCACAGGAAGTACGGGCCGCCGACGAGGGCGGTCAGGACGCCGACCGGCAGTTCCTCCGGTGCGGCGACGGTTCGCGCGGCGATGTCGCACACGATCAGGAACGAGGCCCCGAGCAGCGCGGCCGCGGGCAAGGCGCGACGGTGGTCGGCGCCGACGAGCATCCGCACGATGTGCGGCATGATCAGGCCGACGAATCCGATCGCACCGCTGACCGCGACCATGGCGCCCACCATCAACGCGACCACGACGAACATCGCCCCGCGAAAGCGATGAACGTCCAAACCCAGTGCCGCAGCGGCCTCTTCACCGGTGTACAGCAGATTCAGCGGCCGGGTGACGGCGAGCAGCACCGCGATACCGATGGCAACGGCCACAGCCGGGATCCACACCGTCGACCAGGTGGCCCCACCGAGGCCGCCGAGCATCCAGCGCACCGCGGACTGGGCCTTGTGCGGGTCGTCAGAAGTGACGATCAGCAGACTGGCGACGGCCGACAGCACCTCCGCGACCGCGACACCGGCGAGTATCAGACGCAGCGTGGTCATCCGTCCGCCCGTACGAGCGAGAAAGTAGACGGCGACCAACGCGACCAACGCTCCGAGAAACGCCGCCAGCGGCAGCACGAACACGCCGAGCCCTGCGCCGGCCACCAGCACCGCAACCGCACCCACCGACGCACCCGACGACACACCCAAAAGCATCGGGTCGGCCAACGGGTTGCGCACGACAGCCTGCAGCACCATCCCGCAGCATGCCAGGCCGGCTCCGATGACCGCCGCCAACGCAACCCGGGGTAGCCGTGCGTCGAGCACGATCGAGGCACGCACCGGCGGCCATGTCGGGTCGACCAACATCGGATTGAGCTGGTGGAGCAGGATCTGCCACACCTGCCCGGGCGGAAGGGCCACCGACCCGATGGTGACCCCTGCGGTCGCGCACAACAGAAGGAGCCCCGCGAGCATGGTCAGCACGAGGCCGTACGGAACGCGTTGCGAGCCCAGGGTCACCGACCGCACCGGCTTGTCCAGGATGACGGCCGTCATCGCGCCTGCTCCGGATGTAGCTGTTCGGCAAGGGATTTGACCGCGCGCCCGACACGCACGCCTGCGGTGATCTCGGACAGCGGCAACACCGCGAAGCGTTGGTCGCGGACGGCAGGTACCCGCTGCAGCAGCGGGTTGTCCTGCAGAAACCGTTTCTTCTGCTCGACCGATTGATCGCCGTAGTCATAGATCAGGATGACCTCGGGCGCCCGTTCGGCGAACTGTTCGAACGAGACGTCGGCCCACACCTTCGGTACGTCAGCGAACAGGTTGCGCCCGCCCGCGGATTCGATGATCTGGTTGCCGATGCCCTGCCCGCCGGAGGTGAACACGGTGGCCTCACCGCTGTCGTAGACGGCCACATCGACCGGTGCCAGGTCGCGCGCGCGCTGGCGGGTATCCTGCAGGCTCCGCTGCTGGCGTTCGACCACCCACTCGGCTCGGTAGCTGACACCGAATATCCGCCCCATGGTGCGTATTTCGTCGTCCACCGCAGATAACGTCATCGGCTCAGAAGAGCAGTTCTCAGGGTTGAGGTGGGTGTCGATGCCGACATCGCGCAACCGCTCGCGCCCACGCCCCTCCTTCTCGTCGAATGCGCTTTCCCAACCGCCGTAGACGAAGTCGGGTTCGGCGGCGAGCAGTGTCTCGTACGACGGGTATTCCTCGGCGATCACCGGTATGCCCTCGTAGGCGTCGCGGTATTCGGGCAGCACCTGATCGTCGAGGAATGCGGTGCCCACCATGGACTTCTGAAGTCCCAGCGCCAACATCGTCTCGACCGAGTGCTGGTTCAAGGCCACGGCCCGGCGCGGTGGGCGGTCGTAGGTTGTGGTGATGCCGCAGTTGGTGACGCTCACCGGGAATCCCGCCACGGCTTCGGCAGCGGTGGTGCCGGCCGGCGGGCTCGCAGTGCCGCACGCGGTAAGCAGCAGCGCCGAGATCACCGCCGCCGCAAGATGTCGACGCGCCATATGCCGTGCCTTCCGTCGTGCGCGGATGCCACGGGAAGCGCTCTCGGTACGCCGAGGTCAGCCTCACCGGGGAAATCCGCCCCAGCCTTATGAGGAGGCGACCGCGGTGAGTATCTGGCTCCCGGGTCGATCGCAAAGACCTCGCCGGTCACAGTGGCGGGACCGCGCCGGATTCACACCGGCTTCCTCGAGTCGCGATCGCCTGTCGGGCATGATCCTGCCACACGGGCGTCGGTGGGCGCTCGTCCCGACGGCTCGGCCGGCTCGGTGAGCCGCTGTCGTTCTGTTGGCGTCGTTGCGCCCCAGATGCCCCATGGCTCCACGGCTCTGAGTGCGTACCGCAGGCAGTCGGGCTGCACGGGACACGGCCGACAAACTCTTTTCGCCTGTTCTTCGCGTGCTACTCGACTTTGCCCGCGCTCACCTTCGGCCGCGAAGAAGATCTCTGTCGGCAGCCCACGGCACCGTGCGTGCAACAGCCACTGCCGATCGTCTGCGGGGCTGTGCGCCGGACGAGGACAGGCCACCATCAGCGTTCCTCTCGGAAGTCGACGTGGCGGCGGACGGTGGGGTCATACTTGCGCAGCACCAATCGATCCGGGTCGTTGCGCCGGTTCTTGCGTGTGACATATGTGTGGCCCGTACCGGCCGTCGAACGCAGTTTCACGGTGGGCCTGATATCGGTGCGCGCCATCAGATTTTCTTCCCCTCCTTCCGTAACCGCGCCACGACGGCCTCGACGCCGTCTCGGTCGATGACCTTGATGCCCTTCGCGCTCACCCGCAGTTTGATCCGGCGCGATTCGGACGGCAGGTAATACGTCTTCGTCTGGATGTTGGGGTTCCAGCGACGACGCGTGCGTCGGTGCGAATGCGATACCGAGTTGCCGAAACTTGGTGCTCGGCCGGTGACCTGACAGTGCGCGGACATATTCCTCCTTCGGCGGTAACCTAGCGTTAATGAAAATCATTTTCAACTGAGGAAGGGGTCGCTGTGCGCACTCCACTGGTGCTGATCTGCGGGCAAGGCAACACAGAAGGCGTCGCCACCGTGCTGGCCCGGGCGACCGGCACGGTGGTCGTCAGACATGGATACGACGGTCAAGTCGTGGTGCGTACCGTCACGACGTCGTCGGGCACCACGGCTTGGAACATCGAGTTGGTCCGCGGATGCGTGACCTGCACCGTGCGCGAGGACCTACTGGCGCTGTTGCGCCGACTACACCGCCGCTGCGATGTCAATCGCATTGCGGTGCAACTCATGCCATGGCTTGAGCCCGAACCGGTGTGCTGGGCAATCAACAACGTGCGGGTGCACGTGGGTCCTGGCTACATCGACGCACCAGCGGCTCGTGACGTGCGCATCGAGGCGGTGGTGACCTGCGTCGACTCTGCCGTTTGGCTGGCTCAGGCGACCGGCGACCACGACCTCCACGACGGACGGACCGTGGCGCAGGTGGCTGTCGGGCAGGCCGAATTCGCCGACGCGCTCGTACTGGACCAAGCTCATGCGCAGACGCTGAAAGTACTGCGACGGTTGGCACCTCGTGCGCGCCTGACGGTCGGTTCCGAACGCATCGAGATGGCGCTGGCCAACCTCGAGCCTGACAGCAGGCGCGGACGCAGCGACCACCCGCACGACCCGCTGCTCGCCGGACAGCCGTCACTGGATGCCGACGGCGAGATCGGGTTGTTGCTGTTCTCCGCCCGTCGGCCATTCCATCCCCAGCGACTGCACGACGCGCTGGAGGTGCTTCTCGACGGCGTGGTGCGCACGAGGGGACGGCTGTGGTTGGCCAACCGGTTCGACGATGTCATGTGGCTCGAATCAGCCGGCGGAGGTATGCGGTTCGAGTATGCGGGTCGATGGCTGGCCGCCATGACCGAAACCGAACGGACCTACGCAGACCCGCAACGTGTTGCGCTCGCTGCCGCCGACTGGGACGGCCGTCTCGGCGACCGTCACGTTTCGATCACCGTGTTGGTGCGCGGAGCGGAACCAGAGGACATCGTCGACGCGTTGCGCGCGGCACTGATCACCGACGAGGAATGGGCGCGCCCACACGAATGGCCCGCATATGCAGACCCTTTCGGCGACTGGCACGAGGATCCGTGTGACGACAGGGCCGAACATGCCGGCGAAATCAGCAGCCGCCACGAAGGGGAGGATCGGTGAAGGACGCGGTCGACAGTCACGATCGAGCGCACCATCGCGTGGGCCACTTAGAGTTGGCGCTATGCGTCTCAAACTCGGCAGGCCCAACCTGGCGGATTACGAGCGCTATTTCGACGTCCCGCCGGCGGGTGCGGATACGCCGCTGAGGGTCACCTGGGCGGGCGTCACAACGCTGCTGATCGACGATGGCGAATCGGCGCTGCTGACCGACGGCTTCTTCTCACGCCCGAGCCTGGCCGAAGTCGGGCTGCGGCGGCTGTCACCGGCGGAGCCGCGCATCGACGGCTGCCTCACCCGCCTGCGGATCGACCGGCTGGAGGCCGTCCTTCCCGTACACACCCACTACGACCACGCGATGGACAGTGCGGCTGTCGCCGAGCGGACCGGCGCGCGACTTGTCGGCGGCCTATCCGCCGCCCACGTGGGCCGCGGCCACCGGCTGCCCGAGGACCGCATCGTGGTGGTCAGTCCCGGCGACCCCGTCGCGCTGGGCGCTTACGAGGTCACGCTCATCGAGGGGGATCACTGCCCGCCCGACCGGTTTCCGGGTGTCATCACCGGTCCGGTCGTGCCGCCGGTCAGAGTGTCGGCGTACCGGTGCGGTGAGGCGTGGTCCACACTCGTTCGTCACCGTCCGTCGGATCGTCGTCTGCTGATCGTCGGCAGTGCGGGATTCGTTGCCGGGGCCCTGGCCGGACACCGCGCCGATGTCGTGTACCTCGGAGTCGGCCAGCTCGGGCTGCAACCGGAGCGCTACCTGCGTGATTACTGGCGCGAAACCGTGCGGACCGTGGGCGCGCGCCGCGTGGTGCTCATCCACTGGGACGACTTCTTCCGTCCCCTGCACGAACCACTGCGCGCGCTCCCCTACGCAGCCGACGACCTCGACGTCTCGATGCGGGTGTTGTCGCGGCTGGCCTACGACGATGGCGTCGCATTGCACCTGCCCACGCTGTGGCAGCCTGCCGATCCGTGGATCTGATCCTGGCGGTGGCCGCCCTGGCGGTCATACTGGGTTTCGCGGTGGCCCGCCCGCACAAGTGGCCGGAAGCCGTCGTGGCGGTACCCGTGGCCGCGCTGCTGATCGGCGCCGGCATCGTCTCGCTGGACGAGGCCGCCGCGGAGGTCGGTCGCCTGGTGCCGGTGGTGGGCTTTTTGGCGGTCGTTCTGGTGTTGGCGCGGCTGTGCGCCGACGAGGGAGTGTTCCGCGCAGCGGGTGCGGCGTTGGCGCGTGCCGCCGACGGCAGCCAGAACCGCTTGCTGGCAGGGGTATTCGCGATCGCCGCGGCGACGACGGCGGTCCTGAGCCTGGATGCCACCGTGCTGTTGCTGACCCCCGTCGTGCTTGCCACTGCTCGCATGCTGTCGGTGCCGGCCACACCGCATGCCTATGCGACCGCGCACCTGGCCAACAGCGCGTCGCTGCTGTTACCGGTGTCGAACCTGACCAATCTGCTGGCGTTCACCGCGGCGGGCATTACCTTCCTGCACTTCGCCGCGCTCATGACACTGCCCTGGCTGTTGGCCATCCTCGTCGAATTCGTTGTGCTGCGTTTGCTTTTCAGGAAGCAGCTCTCGATCGCGCCCCGGCCGGTGCCCGACGAGACGGTGCACGTCCCCGTGTTCCCCCTTGTCGTACTGGGCTTGACGCTGGCCGGATTCGTCGTCACCTCGATGCTCGGAGTCTCGCCCGCCTGGGCGGCACTTGGCGGAGTGGTGGTGCTCGGCGGGCGGAGCCTGGCGCGACGGCACACGACCGTGGCGCGGATGGCAGCCGCAGCCGATGCGCCGTTTCTGCTGTTCGTGTTGTGCCTCGGCATCGTGGTCGACGCCGTCATGGTCAACGGTCTCGACAGCGCGATGCGCGGCCTGCTGCCCAGCGGTCACGGACTGCTCGCCCTGCTTGGGATCGCGGCCGTCGCGGCGCTGCTGTCGAACGTCGTCAACAACCTGCCCGCGGTGCTGCTGCTGCTGCCGCTGGTATCGGCATCGGGACCGGGCGCCGTGCTGGCGGTGTTGATCGGAGTGAACATCGGACCGAACCTGACCTACGTCGGCTCGCTGGCCAACTTGCTCTGGCGTAGCGCAGTACGCCGCGAAATGACAACCACCGCAGGCGAGTTCAGCCGCATCGGACTGTGCACGGTACCCGCCACGGTGGTGGCCGCGGTCACCGGATTGTGGGTGGGGTTACGGTTGTTCGGCCTCTAGCCTCGGCGCTGACGGGCGATCTCGGCGAGCACGACGCCCGCGGCCACCGAGGCGTTCAACGACTCTGTGCGGCCGGCCATCGGAATGGAGACCACGGCGTCGCAGGTCTCCCGCACCAGGCGCGAAAGCCCCTTACCTTCGGAGCCGACCACGACGACGATCGGTCCCGAGCCGTCCAATTCGTCGACCGTGATGTCGCCATCGGCGTCCAAGCCGACGATCTGCAGGCCCTCGTCGGCCCAGTTCTTCAGTGTGCGGGTGAGATTCGTGGCCCGCGCGACCGGAAGCCGCGCGGCGGCACCCGCACTGGTACGCCACGCAACCGCGGTCACAGAGGCCGACCGGCGCTGCGGGATCAGGACGCCATGACCGCCGAACGCGGCGACCGAACGCACGATCGCACCGAGATTGCGCGGGTCGGAGATGTTATCCAATGCGACCAGCAGCGCCGAGGCGCCATCGGCCGTCACGGCCGCGAGCAGATCGTCCGGATGCGCGTACGAGTACGGCGGAACCTGAAGCGCCACACCCTGATGCAGACCGTTGGCGGCGATGCGGTCGAGGTCGTGGCGCGCGACCTCGAGGATCGAGATCCCCGCGTCCGCGGCGATCTGGACAGATTCGGTCAACCGCTCGTCGGCATCCGCACCCAGCGCGACGTACAGCGCCGTCGCGGGCACCCCTGCGCGCAGACACTCCAGGACCGGATTGCGTCCCAGCACCACCTCGGTGTCGTCGGTTTTCTTGCCCTGCCGACGCGGCTGGGATTTCGCGGCCTTGGCCGCCCGCTTCGCCGCCGGATGGTGCGGACGCATATGCGCGGGCGGAGTGGCACCGCGGCCTTCCAGACCGCGCCGCCTAACGCCGCCGGACCCGACCGTCGGGCCCTTCTTCGTTCCCGGCTTGCGTACCGCGCCTCTGCGCTTGGAGTTTCCGGCCATCTACTTCGTGTGCCCGTCGAGCAGCGTCCACTGCGGACCATCGCCGGTGTCGGTAACCTCGATCCCGGCTTCCTTGAGGCGATCACGGATCGCGTCGGCCTCGGCCCAGTCCCGCCGCGCCCGTGCGTCCTCGCGCCGTTCGACCTCAGCGCGCACCAACACATCGACCGCGGCCAGTGCGGCCGACGTCTCGTCTTTGGATTCCCAGCGCTCGTCGAGCGGGTCCGCGCCGAGAATACCCATCATCGCGCGGATCGACATCGCCTGTGCCAGGGCGGTTTCGTGGTCACCGGCGTCCAGCGCGCGATTGCCCTCGGCGCGCGCGGCGTGCACCTCGGCAAGCGCGATCGGAACGGACAGGTCGTCGTCGAGCGCCTCGGCGAACTTCGGAGTCCACTCGCCGGGCACGACGGCGCCAACCCGGTTGCGCACGCGGTGCAGGAAGTCCTCGATACCGCTGTAGGCCCGCGCCGCGTCCTGCAGCGCCGTCTCCGAGAACTCCAGCATCGACCGGTAGTGCGCGCTGCCCAGGTAATAGCGCAACTCCGCGGCCCGGACACGTTGCAGCACAGCGGGAATCGCGAGCACGTTGCCCAACGACTTGCTCATCTTCTCGCCGCCCATGGTCACCCAGCCGTTGTGCAGCCAGTACCTGGCGAACGGGTCGCCGGCCGCCTCGGCCTGGGCGATCTCGTTCTCGTGATGAGGGAACACCAGGTCCATGCCGCCGGCGTGGATGTCGAACTCCGCGCCGAGATACGCCTGGCACATCGCGACGCATTCGGTATGCCAGCCCGGTCTTCCACGACCCCATGGCGTCGGCCAGGACGGTTCACCGGGTTTGGCGCCTTTCCACAAGGTGAAATCGCGTTCGTCGCGCTTGCCGGTCGCTACGCCCTCACCCTGGTGCACATCGTCGATCTTGTGACCGGACAGCTTGCCGTAGCCCGGCAGGCTGAGTACGTCGAAGTAGACGTCGCCGTTACCGACATACGCGTGGTCCCGCTCGATCAGCCGCTCGATCAGCTCGACCATCTGGGTGATGTGTCCGGTGGCGCGCGGTTCGGCCGACGGCGGCATCACCCCGAGCGCGTCATAGGCGGCCGAGAACGCGCGCTCATAGGTGGCTGCCCACTCCCACCACGGCCGTCCCGCGTCGGCGGCCTTGTTGAGGATTTTGTCGTCGATGTCGGTGACGTTGCGGATGAAGGCGACGTCGTAGCCCTTGGCCATCAGCCAGCGCCGAAGCACGTCGAAGGCGACTCCGCTGCGCACATGTCCGATGTGGGGCAGACCCTGAACCGTGGCTCCGCAGAGGTAGACCGAGGCGTGCCCGGGACGCACGGGAACGAAGTCGCGGACGGCACCGCTCATGGTGTCGTACAGCCGCAGGTCGGTCACGCGCTGACCGCCCAACCGTTCGTCTGATTCACGGCACCCAATCGTTCGCCCCCAATCACGAAGGGCCAGCTTACAGGCCTAATCGCGGTCGACCACTAACGCGGTCGCGATCGCCGCCAGACCCTCACCACGGCCGGTCAGACCCAGGCCGTCGGTGGTGGTCGCACTGACGGACACGGGGGCGTCGAGCAGTTCGGACAGGAGCGTCTGCGCCTCGATGCGGCGCGGACCGACCTTCGGACGGTTGCCGATCACCTGCACTGCCGCGTTGACGATCCGAAAGCCCTGATCGGTGACGAGCCCGTGGACGTGCCGAAGCATGTCGGCGCCGCCAGCGTCGCGCCACTCGTCGCGACCGGTTCCGAAGACCTCGCCGAGGTCGCCGAGACCGGCGGCGGAAAGCAGCGCGTCGCACAGCGCGTGCGCCGCGACATCACCGTCGGAGTGGCCTTCGCAGCCGTCTGCCCCGTCGAACAGCAGACACAGCAGCCAACACGGCCGCCCCGCCTGGATGGGGTGTACGTCGGTGCCGAGCCCGACCCTTGGCAGGCTCGTCATCGGCTTCAGGAAGCGGCGGCGAGTGCCTCGTCGAGGATGGTCGCGGCCTTCTCGTCATCGGTGTTCTCGGCGAGAGCAAGCTCGCCCACCAGGATCTGTCGCGCCTTGGCCAGCATCCGCTTCTCACCCGCCGACAGGCCACGCTCCTGATCGCGTCGCCACAAGTCGCGGACCACTTCGGCGACCTTGTTCACGTCACCCGAGGCCAACTTCTCGAGGTTGGCCTTGTACCGCCGCGACCAGTTGGTCGGTTCCTCGGTATGGGGGGCACGGAGCACCTGGAAAACCTTGTCCAGGCCCTCCTGTCCGACGACGTCGCGCACCCCGACATACTCTGCGTTCTCGGCTGGCACTCGAACCGTGAGGTCCCCCTGAGCGACCTTCAAGACGAGGTATTCCTTCTGTTCGCCTTTGATGGTCCGGGTTTCGATCGCCTCAATTAACGCAGCACCGTGGTGGGGATAAACAACGGTGTCTCCGACCTTGAAAATCATCAGTTTCGAGCCCCTTTCACACCTCAATGCTAGCACGGTGCCCAGACAGGGGTGGACCAACGGTGCAGGTCAGGGGCACCTCGGGGGAACGTTAGGGGTTGACACGCCGACGAATCCATGCATGGCTCAGGCGTCTTCGAGACGTCCATCCAGTAGCTGGGGCGGGGCATCGAGCATGGGGCAGTGGCACTTCCGGTGCCACTTTCGCGGTGCCGCCCGCGTATTCCCGACGGCGTGCCGGACCTCAGCTACCGCCGCCCGCACGCACCTACTACTCTGCATAGTCGAATCCCGCGACCGACCGGATCGGTCGCTTCGACGGCCCGAGCAGGAGGCAAGAGTGGACCGCTTCAAACTGGCCGCCTGCGGGTTGGCCGCTGCCGTTGCGCTCGTCGGCTGCAGTTCGGGACAGGTCTCCCAGATGACCACGCAGGAGCCGGCCGTCAACGGCACCAGCGCGAACCTCGGCGAGATCGCGCTGCGCAACGTTCACCTGCGGGCCCAGCAAGTGACCGACTTCGTCCGGCCGGGCAAAGAGGTCGAGCTGATCTTCGTGGCGGCCAACACCTCGCCTGAAGAGGCCGACAAGTTGGAGTCGGTCACTTCCGAGGTCGGCACCGTGACCCTGACCGGTGACACCACTGTGCCCGCGGGCGGCATGCTCACGGTTGGCGCACCGGACGGGCAGATCACCCCATTGGAGAGCGTCGAGGCCGCAGAAGCCGCCGAAGCCATGGTCACCTTGAGTAAGCCGATCACCAACGGCCTGCTCTACGACTTCACGTTCAAGTTCCAGAAGGCAGGCGAGGCGACCGTGCGGGTGCCGATCTCCGCCGGTGAGTCGCCGCGTCGAGGCGAAGCCGCCGAAGCGGGCGGACACGGCGGCGGGCACTGAGCGAAGTCCGCGACACGACCGCTCGGCGCTGAGTTTCTGTCGCTGTCTGTCGGAGGCGACGGCTACCGTCAACGCGTGGCCAAAAGTGGCGCCAAAGCGCGCTCGCAGTACCGCTGCTCGGAGTGCCACCACGTAACCCTCAAATGGGTCGGCCGCTGCCCTGAATGCGGCACCTGGGGCACCGTCGACGAGGTGGCCGTGTTGTCCGCGGTGGCCGGAGCCGGAGCGCGACGTTCGGTCGCCCCCTCCTCAGCGGCCGTGCCGATCAGCTCGATCGATCCCGGGCGCACCCGTCACTGCCACACCGGTGTCACCGAGTTGGACCGGGTGCTCGGTGGCGGCCTGGTGCCCGGATCGGTGACGCTGCTCGCCGGTGATCCCGGCGTGGGCAAGTCGACGCTGTTGTTGGAGGTCGCGCACCGGTGGGCGGCGGCGGGGAAACGGGCGCTGTACCTCTCGGGTGAGGAGTCGGCAGGCCAGATCCGGATGCGGGCGGAACGCACGCGCTGCACTCACGACGAGGTGTACCTGGCCGCGGAGTCGGATCTGGGCACAGCACTTGCACACATCGACGAGGTGCAGCCCAGCCTGGTGGTGGTCGACTCGGTGCAAACCATGTCCACCACCGAGGCCGACGGCGTCACCGGCGGCGTCACCCAGGTACGCGCGGTGACCACCGCTTTGACGATGGCGGCCAAGACATCCGGCGTCGCGCTGATCCTCGTCGGCCACGTGACCAAGGACGGTGTGATCGCCGGGCCGCGCTCGCTCGAACATCTCGTCGACGTCGTGCTGCACTTCGAGGGCGACCGCGCATCGTCGCTTCGGATGGTCCGCGGCATCAAGAACCGCTTCGGCGCCGCGGACGAAGTCGGCTGTTTCCTTCTGCACGACAACGGGATCGAAGGCGTGGCCGACCCGTCCGGCCTGTTTCGCGACCAACGACCCAAACCCGTTGCGGGAACGGCGATCACGGTCGCCCTGGACGGTAAGCGTCCGCTGATCGGAGAGGTGCAGGCGCTGATCGGGGCGCCTGCGAACGGGACCGCCCGCCGCGCCGTCAGCGGAATCGACTCCTCGCGTGCCGCGATGATTACCGCGGTCCTGGACAAGCACGCGGGCCTGTCGGTGGGCGCCCACGACATCTACCTGTCGACCGTGGGCGGCATGCGGCTGACCGATCCGTCGGCGGACCTGGCGATCGCGGTGGCCATCGCGTCTTCGAAGATGGACCTGCCCGTGCCGGCCGCCGCGGTGGCAATCGGCGAGGTGGGCCTGGCGGGCGATCTACGGCGGGTCACCGGCATGGACCGCCGCCTGGCCGAGGCGGCCCGGCTCGGCTTCACCTCGGCGGTCGTACCACCCGGCGTGACATCGGTGCCCGCGGGATTGCGGGCGATCGCCGCCCACGACATCGGCTCGGCGTTGCGAGTTTTGCGCGATATCAGCAAAGATCAGCAAAGATAGAGCAATGACGGCCGATCCTAGGGAGGGGCGATGGCCGTGAAGTCGGGTGGCAGATCGGGACGCACGGTGGTGCCGTTGGCGCGACCCACCATGCGCGAGACGATCGCCCGCTTGGCCCCGGGAACGGCGCTGCGCGACGGCCTGGAGCGCATCCTGCGCGGCCGCACCGGCGCCCTGATCGTGATCGGCTACGACGAGAGCGTCGAGGCTATTTGCGACGGCGGCTTCTCCCTCGACGTCCGCTATGCGCCGACTCGCTTGCGGGAGCTGTCGAAGATGGACGGCGCGGTGGTGCTGTCCAGCGACGGCGCCCACATCCTGCGGGCCAACGTGCAACTGGTGCCCGACCCGTCGATCCCGACCGAGGAATCCGGAACCCGGCACCGCTCCGCCGAGCGCACGGCGATCCAGACCGGCTATCCGGTGATCTCGGTGAGTCACTCCATGAGCATCGTGACCGTGTACGTCGCCGGTGAGCGGCACGTGGTCCCCGACTCGGCGACGATCCTGTCGCGCGCGAACCAGACGATCGACACCCTCGAGCGGTACAAGACGCGTCTTGACGAGGTCAGCAGGCAGCTCTCGACCGCCGAGATCGAAGACTTCGTCACGTTGCGCGACGTGATGACCGTGGTGCAGCGGCTCGAGATGGTGCGCCGCATCAGCCTCGAAATCGACTCGTACGTGGTCGAACTCGGCACAGACGGCCGCCAGCTCAAACTGCAGCTCGACGAGCTCGTCGGCGACAACGACACCGCCCGCGAGCTCATCGTGCGCGATTATCACGCCAACCCGGACCCTCCATCGGCGGCGCAGGTGAGCGCCACCCTCGAGGAGCTCGACGGGCTCTCCGACAGTGAGCTCCTCGACTTCACGACGTTGGCAAGGGTTTTCGGTTATCCGTCCACGATCGAGGCGCAGGATTCGGCGATGAGCTCGCGCGGCTACCGCGCGATGGCCGGCATCCCCCGCCTGCAGTTCGCGCATGTCGACCTGCTGGTGCGCTCGTTCGGGTCGTTACAGGGCCTGCTGGCGGCCAGCGCCGGCGACCTCCAGTCGGTCGAGGGCATCGGCTCGATGTGGGCGCGCCACATCCGGGAGGGCCTGTCGCAATTGGCCGAGTCGACGATCGCCGACCGGCTGGCCTGAATCTGCGCCGAACCTCAGTTGGGGACGGGTCCCGGCGGCGGGGCGACGCCCTGACCGTGCTCCGGCGACTGCGGCGCGGCGAGGATGAACGGCACCGTCGCCGACCGCAGATTGCCCAGCTGGACGACGAGGTTGTAGGTGCCCGGCCCGATGGGCTGACGCGGCAGCGGGCAGCCCGGAGCCGATCCCATGCCCGTCCAGGTGACCTCGGTGGTCACCTGCTCACCGGGCTGGAACGCCTTGACCAGCGTCTCGTTCGACGGCGCACAATCGAGGTTGGACCAGAGCCGGGCGTTGTCCAGCGAGTAGACGTAGGCGGCCAGCACCGCGGCGCCGACGTCGCGCTTGCAGCCGACGAGCCCGATGTTGGTGACGACCATCGTGAACTTGGGCTGCTCACCGACGACGTATTGCGGTTGGTTGGTGATGCCCTTGACCGCCAGTGTCGAGTCGGGGCAGTCGTCGCCCTCGTTGAGGATCGGTGGCGGTGTGACGGCCGCGGTGGGTGTCGGGGTGGGCGGCGGTGCGTCCTGCGCCGGCGGCATCACCGGCGTCTTCACCTCGGGGTTCTCCCCCGGCAGCGGCGTCGTTTCGCCTGCCGCAGCGGGGGCGGACGCGTCGGCGCCCTTCGTCTCGGAGCCCCCGGTGTTCTTCACGACCACGACCACGATGGCCGCGATCACGCCGATCACGAGGACCGCTATGCCCAACGCCAGTGCCCTGCGACGCCAGTAAATCTGCGTCGGTAGCGGGCCATGCGGTTCCAGATCCAGCACAACCTCACGGTAAGGCCAGGTCACGCCTTATCGGTCGAGGTCGCTCGGCGTGTCGCCCTCAGCTTTCGCCGATGTCGCCGAGGTGGTCCCGCAACACCACCCGGCCGTCGGCGAGGTGATAGGTGACGCCGACGATCGCCAGCTCGCCCGCGGCCACCTGTTCGGAGACGGTCGTGGAGCGGGACAGCAGTTGGGCGCCGGTCTCGCTGACGTGACGAGCCTCGAACTCGTCGACGCGGGTCAGCCCGTCGCGACGACCCAACAGGATCGACGGCATCACGCGCTCGACGATGTCGCGGACATAACCGCCAGGCACCACGCCCTCGTCGAGCGCCCCCAGCGTTGCCTTCACCGCCCCGCAGCTGTCGTGGCCGAGCACGACGATCAGCGGCACGTCGAGCACCGCGACCGCGTACTCGATCGAGCCCAGCACCGCCGAATCGATCACGTGCCCGGCGGTGCGCACCACGAACATGTCGCCGAGCCCCTGGTCGAAGATGATCTCGGCGGCGACCCTGCTGTCTCCGCAGCCGAACACCACCGCGGTCGGCTTCTGGGAACCGGCCAGGCTGGCGCGGTGCTCGACGCCTTGGCTGGGATGCAGGGGCTTGCCGGCGACGAAGCGCTCGTTACCCTCTTTGAGTGCTTTCCACGCGGTCACTGGGCTGGTGTTGGGCATGACCGACATTGTGCCCCAGTTGGTGGATTGGTATGACCGCGAACAGCGAGATCTGCCGTGGCGCCGGCCGGGGGTCACCCCGTGGCAGATCCTGGTCAGCGAATTCATGCTGCAGCAGACGCCGGTCTCACGCGTCGAACCGGTCTGGCTCGCGTGGGTGCAGCGGTGGCCCACACCGTCGGCGACCGCGGCGGCAAGCGCCGCAGACATCCTGCGGGCGTGGGGCAAGCTCGGCTATCCGCGCCGCGCCAAGCGGTTACACGAATGCGCGACGGTGATCGCCGAGCAGTACGACGACGTCGTACCGTCGGACGTCGAGACGCTGCTGACGCTGCCGGGCGTCGGGGCCTACACCGCGCGGGCCATCGCCTGCTTCGCATACCGCGACCGGGTACCGGTGGTCGACACCAACGTTCGGCGGGTGGTAACCCGGGTCGTCCACGGTCGAGCTGACGCGGCGTCGTCAACGCGCGACCTTGCCGATGTCGAGGCTCTTCTGCCCGAAACCGCTCTGGCGCCCAAGTTCTCTATCGCCTTGATGGAGTTGGGCGCGACGGTGTGTACCGCGCGGGCGCCCCGTTGCGGGCTGTGCCCGCTGAGTACGTGCGCGTGGCGGTCTCGGGGCTTCCCTGCGTCGCCTTCGCCGGCACGGCGCGTTCAACGCTATGCGGGCACCGACCGGCAGGTCCGGGGCAGGCTGCTGGATGTCCTGCGGGACAACGCCTCTCCGGTCACCCGAGCGCAGCTGGACGTCGCGTGGCTGTCCGACACCGCACAACGCGACCGCGCGCTGGACTCGCTTCTGGTCGACGGCCTCGTCGAACAGACCGCCGACGGCCGCTTCGCACTCGCCGGTGAAGGCGGCTGAGCGCGCACGGCATGAGGTCAGGCCGAGGCCATTTCCGTATCGGTGTCGGGCTCGGGTTCACAAGTGCTGCATGAGAACCGGCGGCGGTAGTCCGACGGTGTCACCCCGATGATCCTGCGGAAGTGGTGCCGCAACAGCGTCGCTGTCCCGAAACCGCTGCGCTCGGCGATCCGGTCGACGTCGAGATCGGTCTCCTCCAACAGGGTTCGCGCGTACAACACGCGTTGGTCGGTCACCCACTGCATCGGGGTACGTCCCGTCTCCTCCACGAACCGGCGGGCGAAAGTACGCGCCGACATGTGCGCGCGGGCGGCCAGGGTGGCGACCGTGTGCGGCTTGTCGAGGTTGCTCAGTATCCAATCCAGGTGCGGCGCAAAGCGTTCCGAACACCGCACTGGAATCGGCTGGTCGATGTACTGGCGTTGACCACCGTCTCGTTGCGGCGGCACCACCATGCGGCGCGCGATCTTGTTGGTGACCTCGCTGCCCAGCTCACGCCGGACCAGGTGCAGGCACGCGTCGATACCTGCTGCCGTGCCCGCGCTGGTGATCAGGTTTCCGTCGTCGACGAACAGCACGTTGCGGTCGACCTTGGCCGTCGGGTACCTGCGCGCGAGTTCGTCGGCGTGCATCCAGTGCGTCGTGCACTTCCTTCCGTCGAGGAGACCGGCGGCGCCTGCGACGAACGCTCCCGAACACACGGTGAGGATGATCGATCCCGACTCGGCGGCGGCCCGGACGGCGGCCAACGCCTCGGGCAGGTACTGGGACCCTCCGATCGCCGGGATGGCGACCAGGTCGGCGCCGATCAGGTCGTCCAGGCCGTGGTCGGGGGTCAGCGTCGCGCCGACGGAGGTGCGAAGCGGCTTGCCGGGAACCGGACCGCACACTTTGAAGTCGAAGTTGGGGACGCCGTCGCCGGAGCGGTCGATGCCGAAGACTTCGCAGATGACGCCGAACTCGAATATCGCCAGATCGTCCAGGACGAGCGTCGATACGCTCCTGATTGACATGGCAGCATTTTATCGCAAAGTGTCATTGCTGCCACTGTTGGCGGGATTTTGCCTGTCGAAGAATTACTGCCATGAGCACTTTACTGGCACTTCTGGTTCTCGTTTCCCCGGTCGCGGTCGCAGCCGCGTTCGCCTGGGCGGCCAGCCGCTCCGGGTACCTGCGGTTGCACCGCGACCAGTTCCGCATGGCCGCGCCGATGGCAGGCCGGGTGTTCGAAGACGACCGCGACCTGTTGCGTCTCGAGCGCGACATCGACGCGATCCGCACCCGTTTTGAGCGCCACCCCGTCTGGCCTTCCTCAGGTGCGCTCGGAGAGCGTCGCTAGAAACGACTCGACCGCCTGCCGATAGGCCTGCGGCGCATCGTCGTGGACGAGGTGACCGGCCTCGGGCACCCGCAGATACGTCGTGTGCGGGCCGGACTCCGCCATCTGGGCCATCTGTCCCGGCGGGGTGACCGAGTTACCCGCCTCGATCAACAATGCCGGCACGCGGACGCCCTGCCACTCGCGCCAGTAGTGGCGGGTGCCCCATTCCGCGGCGATATCGATCCAGACGTCCGTTCGGCCGTGCAAGCGCCAACCGCCTGGAATGCGATCGAACGCCTCGAGGAAATACTGGCCCGCCACCGGACCGAACTCGTCGTAAACCCTCTGGGCGGAATCGAATTCGACCGGTAACGCATGCAGCCACGGCTCCCAGGGCCCGGTGGTGCGGCCGCGAAAGTCCGGTGCCATGTCCTCGACCACCAACGCCTCCACGAGATCGGGTCGCGTCGCGGCCAGGCACCACGAATGCAAACCGCCCATCGAGTGACCGATCATGACCGCCGGCTGGCCGATGCTCGCCACCGCGTCGCCGAGTTCGGCGACGAACCGTTCGGTGCTGATCGGCCCGACATCGTCGGCGTCGCGGCCGCGGTGCCAGGGCGCGTCGTAGGTGTAGACCTCACCCAGCCGGGTCAACCACGGCAACTGGCGCGACCACGTGCTGCCGCGCCCCATCAGCCCGTGCACCAGGACGAGCGGTCGCCCCCTGCCGCCGCGGTGGGTGAGCGGGGCCCGCGTACCGCCTGGTGACTGCATCCCGACATCATCGTGCCTCCGGGTGACCCCGATGCATTCGGTAGCCTGATGCGCATGGCAAGCCAGAATCCCGTCGTGAAGATCAACGCGATCGAGGTACCGCCCGATGCCGGTCCCGAACTGGAGAAGCGCTTCGCGCACCGGGCCCACGCCGTCGACAACCAGCCCGGCTTCCTCGGCTTTCAGCTGCTGCGCCCCATCAAGGGCGAGGACCGCTACTTCGTGGTGACGCAGTGGGAGTCCGAGGAGGCGTTCCAGGCCTGGGCGACGGGCCCGGCCATCGAAGCCCACAAGGGCCAGCAGGCCAACCCGGTGGCCACCGGTGCGTCTCTGCTCGAGTTCGAGGTCGTCCTCGACGTTGCGGGTGCTGACAAGTAAAGGCTCGCTCATCGCGTGCCGGGCGCTCGCGCTGACGGTCGCGGCCTCGTTGGTCGTCGCCGTCGGCGGCTGCGCGGAAGTCGGGCCTGCACCGGCCGACGCCGCGTACGGCACGCCCATCGAGATCAACACACCCCAGGGGCTGCGGGCCAAGCAGACGCTGGACATGCTCAACTCCGACTGGCCGATCGGACCCGTGGGCGTGCGCACGATGGCGGAGCCCGAGAAGGTCGACGAGATCGTCGCCAAGCTCGACCGGATCTGGTGGGACCGGCCGTTCAAGGTGACCGACGTCGACATCCGAGCCGGACAAGCCGAGGTCGGGGTGGTGACGTCGTACGGCGTCGCCCAGGAGATCGACCTTCGCACCAACGACGCCGGCATGGTCGACCGGTTCGATGTGACGCTGCGCCCGCCGGAGATCGACGAATGGTCCGATATCGACACCGAGATCACGAAATCTGGGGCCCGCTACTCGTACCAGGTGTCGAAGGTCGTTGCCGACCAGTCGAAGTGCGATGTGGTGGCCGGAACCAACACCGAATTGTCGTTGCCGTTGGCATCGATCTTCAAGCTCTACGTGCTGCTCGCGGTCGCCGAGGCGGTCAAGGCGGGCACCCTGAAGTGGACCGACCCGCTGACCGTCACGAAACGAGCCAAGGCGGTCGGCTCCGCGGGCCTGGAAGAACTCCCTCCCGGCTCCCGGGTGTCGGTGAGAACCGCTGCGCAGCAGATGATCTCGGCCAGCGACAACATGGCCACCGACCTTCTCATCGACCGTCTGGGGACCGGCGCTGTGGAGCGGGCACTGGTCCTGGCGCGCCATCACGACCCGGCCAGCATGACGCCGTTTCCGACCATGCACGAGATGTTCTCGGTCGGCTGGGGCCGGCCCGATCTGCGCGAGCAGTGGCGCCAAGCGGTCGAAAAGGGTGGTCCGCAAGTCCGGGCGCAACTGCTCCAGCAGACCAATTCCCGCCCGTACGAACCGGATCCGCAGCGCACGCATACCCCGGCGTCGAACTTCGGGGCGGAGTGGTACGGCAGCGCCGCCGACATCTGCCGTGTGCACATCGCGCTGCAGGCCGCCGCCGTGGGTGAGGCCGCGCCGGTGAAGGACATCCTGTCGGCGATACCCGGCATCGATCTCGACGGGTCCAAGTGGGGCTACATCGGCGCCAAGGGTGGAAACCTGCCCGGTGATCTGACGTTCAGCTGGTATGCCGTCGACCACACGGGGCAGCCGTGGGTGGTCAGCTTCCAGTTGAACTGGCCCCGCTACCGCAGCCCCACCGCCGCGGGGTGGTTGTTGTCGATCGTGCGCCAGACCTTCGACCTGGTGCCGATCGGCTGAACGGCGTTTCGACCGCTCTAGCTCGACCGCTCAGGCTGATCAGCGGTTCGACCGCTCAGGCTGATCAGCGGTTCGACCGCAGCGTCCAGGCGTGCCCGCGAAAGTGCATCACCGTCCGGCTCACCGGGGCAATGTCGATGCGCCAGAACGACTTCGGCGGAGCGTCCAGCGCGATGAGGATCGCGGCACGGATCACCGCCGGATGTGTCACGGCGACGAGCCTGCTGCGACGGTCGGTCAACGAGTCCATCCAGTCGCGAACCCGGTCGACCACCTCGACAACCGATTCGCCGCCGTGCGGCGACCGGGTGGGGTCGGTCAGCCAGATCGCTAGATCCGCCGGTCGCACCCCGCTCAGCACGTCGCCGCGCCACCGGCCGCAGTCCAGGTCCGCCAACCGCCCTTCCACCTCGGCCTGCAGGCCGAGCAGTTCGGCGGTCTGCCTGGTGCGCTTCTCGGGACCGCACAGAGCCGCGTCGACGACGCCGAGGTTGATCGACGCGTCGACCTGCCGATGGCCGGTCGGATTCAACGGCTCGTCGGTGGGGAATCGTCCGGCCGACATCGCATCGGTCAGCGCGTGCGATACGAGCGTCAGCCGGACGACCTCACTCACGCAGGGATGCTCTCCCGGCGGTTCTGTTCGAGCAGCCGCGCGGCCATCGCACCGAAGACCAATGCGATCGTCGTGTACATGACGATCTGGGTGCCCAACGAGTACAGCCGGAACTCATAGAGCACATCCGCCGGGAAGCCCTCGTAGACAATGTTTCCGGCGTCGTCGGTCAACGGTCCCGGTGTCTCGTTGATGCTCGGCAGCACCAGCATCACGACCGCCACCGCGACGATGTAGGACCCCGCAGCGGCCAGCGCCGCATTCCATGTCCCCAGGCGTTCGGCCAGCCGTCGGCCCAGATACACCGCGCCGACCAGAAGCGCCGCCGACAAAACCACCGTCAGCAGGTACAGCAGCGTGCGCTGGCGGATGGTCTCGTCCAGGCTCAGAGCAGGCGGGCTGGGGGGATACTTCAGGGCGGGAACGACGTACAGGCTCAACAGCATTCCGCCGGCCACATACACCGACAGCAGGCGTGCCGACATATTGCCGATGCGGCCGTAGGCCACGGCGAAGATCACCGCGAAGATCGCGCCGATCGCCAGGCTGAACAGCAATACGCCCAGCCCCATACCGATGTTCATCTGAACGGCGCGCTCGAATCCGCCGCCCTCACCGTGGCTATGACCCGCGCCTTCGGCGTGTTCCAGCGCCTCGTGCGCGGCCCCGACACCGTCCTCATAGGCGATGGCCAGGTCGATCTGCGGTTCGACGAAGATGCGCGCGAAGACGAACGCGAGCACGCCGGCGACGGCACCTGCGAGCAGGCCACGCCAGATGATCTGCTTTTCCATGTTCGGTTACCTCGGCCCGTCAGTGGCAGGGGAAGCCGAGCAGGTGGCGAGCGTCGTGCACGAACTCGTGGATCGCGGTGTTGTCCGCACCGAACACCGACGTCGCGCCCTGGTCCAAGCCGATGAAGTAGAGCACCAACAGCGCCAGGAAGGTGGTTGCCGACAGCCACACGGCCGCTCCGGTGGCGGACAGGTCGAGTGCGGGTGCAACGCTTTTGCGGGCGTCGGGTGAGGTCATGTCGGTGTCCTTTCCGGGATTTTCGCGTCCCGAGTTCTAAGGTGACGGCGAGCGTCGGGTCTGACTTGACACAGTGGCGCGACCGTTCTGGATTCTCACCAGATTCCTTCGCCCGCCGATAACATCGCACATCCTAACCACTCGGTCCAGCGGTAGCGGGATCGGACGGAAAACGGGCGGCACCCGTGTGGGTACCGCCCGTTCTCTCTGCGTGATGCCGCTATTCGGCTGGGCCTGCAGCGCCTGCCGCACCGGCCTGGGCCAGGTCCGGCTCGGCCACCGGAGCCGGCCGCTTGGTGCCCTTGAAGGTGAACACCGCGTCCTCTCCGGCGCTTTCGCCGTCCCAGTTGTCGACGTCGACCGTGATGAGCTGGCCGGGGCCGATCTCCTCGAACAAGATCTTCTCCGACAGCTGGTCCTCGATCTCGCGCTGGATGGTGCGCCGCAGCGGCCGCGCGCCGAGCACCGGATCGAACCCGCGCTTGGCCAGCAACTCCTTGGCCCGGTCCGTCAGCTCCATCGTCATGTCCTTGGCCTTCAGCTGAGTGGACACGCGGCCGATCATCAGGTCGACCATCTTGATGATCTCGTCGCGGGTCAGCTGGTGGAACACGATGATGTCGTCGATACGGTTGAGGAACTCCGGGCGGAAGTGCTTCTTCAGCTCGTCGTTGACCTTCTGCTTCATCCGCTCGTAGTTGTTGTCTCCGCCACCCTGGGAGAAGCCCAGCCCGACCGCCTTGGAGATGTCGGACGTGCCCAGGTTCGACGTGAAGATCAGCACGGTGTTCTTGAAGTCGACTGTGCGGCCCTGGCCGTCGGTCAGGCGGCCGTCCTCGAGGACCTGCAACAGGCTGTTGTAGATCTCCTGGTGGGCCTTCTCGATCTCGTCGAACAGCACGACCGAGAACGGCTTGCGCCGCACCTTCTCGGTGAGCTGGCCACCCTCCTCGTAGCCGACGTAGCCCGGAGGGGCGCCGAACAGCCGCGAGGCGGTGAACCGGTCGTGGAACTCGCCCATGTCGATCTGGATGAGCGCGTCGTCATCGCCGAACAGGAAGTTGGCCAGCGCCTTGGACAGCTCCGTCTTACCGACACCGGACGGGCCGGCGAAGATGAACGAACCGGACGGCCGCTTCGGGTCCTTCAGGCCTGCACGGGTACGCCGGATCGCCTTGCTGACCGCCTTGACGGCGTCCTCCTGGCCGATGATCCGCTTGTGCAGCTCCTCCTCCATGCGCAGCAGCCGGGTGGTCTCCTCCTCGGTCAGCTTGAACACGGGGATGCCGGTCCAGTTGCCGAGCACCTCGGCGATCTGCTCGTCGTCGACCTCGGCGACAACGTCGAGATCACCTGAGCGCCACTGCTTCTCGCGCTCGGCACGCTGCGCGACGAGCTGCTTCTCCTTGTCGCGCAGGCTGGCCGCCTTCTCGAAGTCCTGCGCGTCGATCGCGGACTCCTTCTCCCGGCGCGCGTCGGCGATCTTCTCGTCGAACTCGCGCAGGTCTGGCGGCGCGGTCATACGCCGGATGCGCATCCGGGCGCCGGCCTCGTCGATCAGGTCGATCGCTTTGTCCGGCAGGAACCGATCGTTGATGTAGCGGTCGGCCAGGGTGGCCGCCGCGGCAATGGCGCCGTCGGTGATCGAGACACGGTGGTGCGCCTCGTAGCGGTCGCGCAGACCCTTGAGGATCTCGATGGTGTGCGCGACGGTCGGCTCACCGACCTGCACCGGCTGGAAGCGACGCTCCAGCGCGGCGTCCTTCTCGATGTACTTGCGGTACTCGTCGAGCGTGGTGGCGCCGATGGTCTGCAGCTCGCCGCGGGCCAGCTTCGGCTTCAGGATCGAAGCGGCGTCGATGGCGCCCTCGGCCGCACCCGCACCGACCAGCGTGTGCAACTCGTCGATGAACAGGATGATGTCGCCGCGGGTGTTGATCTCCTTGAGGACCTTCTTCAGGCGCTCTTCGAAGTCGCCGCGGTACCGGCTGCCCGCCACCAGGGACCCCAGGTCCAGCGTGTAGAGCTGCTTGTCCTTCAGCGTCTCGGGCACGTCGCCGTGCACGATGGCCTGCGCCAGGCCCTCGACGACGGCGGTCTTGCCGACGCCGGGCTCGCCGATCAGCACCGGGTTGTTCTTGGTGCGACGGCTCAGCACCTGCATCACCCGCTCGATTTCCTTCTCGCGGCCGATGACGGGGTCGAGCTTGCCCTCCATCGCGGCCGCGGTCAGGTTGCGGCCGAACTGGTCGAGCACCAGCGAGGTGGACGGGTTGCCCGCCTCGCCGCCGCGTCCGCCGGTGCCGGCTTCCGCGGTCTCCTTGCCCTGGTAGCCCGAAAGCAGCTGGATGACCTGCTGACGCACGCGGGTGAGCTCGGCGCCCAGCTTCACGAGCACCTGGGCTGCGACGCCCTCGCCCTCACGGATGAGGCCGAGCAGGATGTGCTCGGTGCCGATGTAGTTATGGCCGAGTTGCAGCGCCTCGCGGAGGCTCAGCTCCAGCACCTTCTTGGCGCGCGGGGTGAACGGGATATGGCCCGACGGCGCCTGCTGGCCCTGGCCGATGATCTCTTCGACCTGGCTGCGCACGCCCTCGAGCGAGATGCCCAGCGACTCCAGCGACTTGGCCGCTACGCCCTCACCCTCGTGAATAAGTCCCAACAGGATGTGCTCGGTGCCGATGTAGTTGTGGTTGAGCATCCGGGCCTCTTCTTGAGCCAGGACGACGACCCTGCGGGCACGGTCGGTGAATCTCTCAAACATCGGTGGTTACCTGCTCTCCATCATTTGGTCGGTGCCACGCGCGCCCAACGGTCTCGAGTACGCACCACACCACCGTCCACTCTAGTGGGCAGTAGGGCGGCGCGTCCCGCCCGCCGGTCTGCTCTAAGCGGACACCCGGGGGGCATCGACGCGCACGGGATCGAATACCCGCCGCTATGGGAGAGCAACGCATCGGTGGGCCGATTCGTTTCCCAATCGAGCCCCGATGGCTTCGCGGCTAGCGAACAACCGACACGGCGCGCGTGAGGAGCACCTCTACGTGGCGGCGTGGAAGGCGTCGATCACATCGGCGGGAATGCGCCCACGCGTCGACACATTGTGTCCGTTACGCCGGGCCCACTCGCGGATCGCCGCGCTTTGCTCGCGATCGATCGCCGCCCGCCCGCGGCCCGACCCGGCGGCACGTCCGCGCCGACGGCCGCCGACCCGACGACCGGAATCGACCCACGGCTTCAGGGCGTCGCGCAGTTTTGCGGCATTCTTCGAAGAAAGGTCGATCTCATAGGTGACCCCGTCGAGGCCGAATTCAACAGTCTCGTCGGCCGCACCTTCGCCGTCGAAATCATCGACCAAGGTGACGGTAACTTTCTTCGCCATTTAAACACGCCCTTCTGCGCGATCACAGGACCGCAGTAAAGTATCGAACCCGGCACCAATGTGCCATATCTGTGTGCGCTATACAACAAAGATCATACGCCGCGGCGTTCAGTTGCCGTGGCGCCGAACAATCGGGAACAAAACCGTCTCTCTAATCGACAGTCCCGTCAGGGCCATCATCAATCTGTCGATACCCATTCCGGTTCCCGTCGACGGCGGCATGGCATACTCCAGGGCTGCCAGAAAATCCTCGTCAAGGACCATCGCCTCGTCGTCACCTGCGGCCGCCGCCCTCGCCTGGGCTTCGAACCTTTCGCGTTGGATTACGGGATCGATCAACTCCGAATAGCCGGTCGCCAGTTCGAAACGCCTGATATAGAGATCCCATTTCTCGGTGACGCCCTCAATACTGCGGTGCGGCCGCGTAAGGGGGGTCGTCTCGACGGGGAAATCACGGACGAACGTGGGCGCCCACAAGGTGTTCCCGACGGTGTGCTCCCACAGTTCCTCGACCAATTTCCCGTGACCGTAACCCCGGTCGCGAGGGATCTCGACTCCGAGACGATCGGCGATCGCCCATAACTTCTCGGCCGGTGTTTCCGGTGTGATCTCTTCGCCCAGAGCTTCAGACAGTGACGGATACATTTCGACGGACTGCCATTCGCCATCAAGATCATAGACAGTGCCATCAGGCAATGGCACCTCACGTGTTCCGATCGCCTCGTCTGCGACTTCTTGAATAATCTCTCGGGTCACGACGGCGGAATCGTCGTAGGTCCCGTATGCCTGATATGTCTCGAGCATCGCGAATTCCGGAGAATGCGTGGAATCGGCGCCTTCGTTTCTGAACACCCGATTCAACTCGAAGACGCGCTCGAATCCACCTACCAGTGCGCGCTTGAGAAACAGTTCGGGCGCGATACGCAGATATAGGTCGGCATCGAGCGCATTGGAGTGCGTCACGAACGGCCGCGCCGCAGCGCCGCCCGCGAGTGTCTGCAGCATCGGAGTTTCGACTTCCAGGAATCCGCGCCGTTCCAGCGCCGTCCGCACCGCGCGCACCACCGCGACCCGCTGGCGAGCGACAGTCCTGGCCTCGGGACGCACGATGAGATCGACGTAGCGCTGCCGAACCCGGGCCTCTTCGCTCATCTCCTTATGCGCCACCGGCAGCGGCCGAAGGGCCTTCGAAGCCATTTGCCACGAGTCGGCAAGGACCGAGAGTTCGCCGCGCCGGGAGCTGATCACCTCACCGCGCACGAAGACGATGTCGCCGAGGTCTACGTCGGCCTTCCACGCGTCCAGCGATTCCTGTCCTACCTTGTTGAGGCTGATCATCGCCTGCAGCTGGGTGCCGTCCCCCTCCTGCAGCGTGGCAAAGCACAGCTTTCCGGAGTTGCGGGCGAACATCACCCGTCCGGCCACACCCACGATCTGGCCCGTCTCGTCGCCGGCGGCCAGATCCGGATAGGCCGCGCGGATCTCGGCCAGGGAATGGGTGCGCGCGATCTCCACCGGATACGGCTCGCGCCCCTCGGCGAGCAGCCGCTCACGCTTGGCCTGACGGATCCGGTACTGCTCCGGAAGGTCAGGCTCGGCTGTGGCGTCCGCGGCCGGTGCGGTGCGGGAGGGGTCGGGTTCGGTCACGTCGTGCCAGCCTAAATGAACGTGCGCCGACGAGGAATTTCGGTGCGTCGACGCTGACCTGGCAACCGGTTGGGCACCGAAATCATCCTTCAGCGGGCCTGTTTGAGGCGGCCACGCTGGTTGTCGCGGTTGCGCTCGAACACCAGACGCAAGCCGTCGAGGGTGAGGTGCTGGTCGTAATGCTGAACCGTGCGCATATCCGGCAGCAGAAGCGGCGCGGTGTGCCCGGTGGCGACCACCGCGATGTCGGTGCCCCCGAAGCCGTCGACGTCGTCTCGGATGCGCTGCACGAGGCCGTCGACCAGGCCGGCGAATCCGAACACCGCACCGGCCTGCATGCACTCGACGGTGTTCTTCCCGATGACCGAACGCGGTCGGGTCAGCTCGACGCGACGCAACGCCGCCGATCGCGCCGCAGCCGCGTCAGACGACACCTCGACACCGGGAGCGATCGCGCCGCCGAGGAACTCGCCCTTCGCCGAGACCACGTCGACGCAGATCGACGAGCCGAAGTCGACGACGATGGCCGCGGTGCCGTACTTGTGGTAGGCGGCCAGGCAGTTCACGATGCGGTCGGCGCCGACTTCCTTCGGGTTGTCCACCAGCAGCGGGATCCCCGTGCGGACACCGGGCTCGATCAACACATGCGGCACCGACGGCCAGTACTGGCGCAACATTTCGCGCAGTTCGTGCATCACCGACGGGACGGTCGACAGCCCGGCCGCCCCGCTCAGGCGTTCGGAGTCGTCGCCGATCAGTCCGTCGATGGTCAGGGCGAGTTCATCGGCGGTGACTTCCGATTCGGTGCGAATCCGCCACTGCTGCACCACTTTGGCGTGCTCTCCGGAACCCGACACCAAACCCACGACGGTGTGGGTGTTACGGACGTCGATGGCTAGTAACACGGTCTCACCGTGGCGATATCAACTCGGCCGCGTCGGCCGGTACGAACGCCGGATCGTGACCGAGGTCGACCTGCTTATTGTCGGCGTCGACGAACACGATCCGCGGTTGGTACGCCCTGGCTTCGGCATCCTCCATGGTGCCGTAGGCGATCAGGATAACCAGATCCCCGGGATGCACGAGATGCGCCGCCGCACCGTTGATCCCGATCACGCCGCTGCCACGCTCACCGGTTATGGCATACGTCACCAGCCGGGCGCCGTTGTCGATGTCGACGATCGTCACCTGCTCCCCCTCGAGCAGGTCGGCGGCCTCCATGAGGTCGGCGTCGATGGTCACCGATCCGACGTAGTGCAGGTCGGCCTTCGTGACCGTCGCGCGGTGGATCTTCGATTTCAGCATTGTCCGTAACATCAGTTCCTCCAAGGAAGTTCGTGCTCGTCAAACGCGACGTCCGGGCCAGCCCCCGACGGCACCCCGATATCTATGGCGATGTTGTCCACCAGCCTGGTGGGCCCCAGCCGGCCGGCCACCAACATGCGCGCCGCCCCGACCTCCGGCGGGGGCCCGAGCATCGGGTCGCGCACGTCGAGATAATCGACCTCGATGGCCGGCACCGAGTCGAGCACCGCACGTGCGGCGTCCAACGCTGCCGCGGTCCCCTCCCCCGCGGCGTACATCCCGGCCAGCAGCGCGGCCGACAGCGCGCCCGCATGTTCGCGCTGCTCGGAGTCCAGATACCGGTTGCGCGACGACATCGCCAGCCCGTCGGCCTCCCGCACGATCGGCACACCCACGATCCTGGTGTCGACGTTGAGGTCGGCGATCATCTGCCGGATCAGCGCCAACTGCTGGTAGTCCTTCTCCCCGAAGAACGCGTGGTCGGGACGGACAATGTTGAGCAGCTTGAGCACCACCGTCAGCACACCAGCGAAATGCGTTGGCCGAGAAGCGCCTTCGAGGTCGGCACCGAGCGGCCCGGGATGGACCGACGTGCGGGTGCCGTCGGGGTACATGTCGGCGACGGTCGGCGTGAACGCGATCTCGACGCCTTCTTCGCCCAAGGCGGCGAGGTCGTCGTCGAGCGTGCGCGGATACGCCTCGAGGTCCTCACCCGCCCCGAACTGCAGCGGGTTGACGAAGATCGACACCACCACGACGGCGCCCTGGACACGCTTTGCGGAGCGGATGAGCATGCGGTGACCCTCGTGCAGAGCGCCCATCGTCGGGACCAGCATCACGCGCCGACCGGTGGCACGCAGCGCCCTGGTGACCGCCGTGACGTCACCGGGTTTCGAGTAGACGTTCAGTTCGCCCGCCGTGAACTGCGGTTTGCGAATGGTCATCGGCCCATCTCCGTCCGTCGCGAGCTCCCGCCGCGGTCCGGATCGGCGGCGAGCACGGCGACCACCTCGTCCGGTGCGTGCGCACGCTGGGCGGAGCGCAATGAGTTCGCCCGATATGCCTGCGCCAATTCGGGATTCACCTCCGTCAGGGCTTCCAGATGACGCGCCACAGCGGCGGCGTCCCCGCGTGCCACCGGGCCGGTCAATGCCGCCTGCCCGCGTTGCAGCGCGTTCTCCAAAGACGCGCGCGCCAGCGGGCCGACGACCCGCTCGGGCAGACCGCCCGGCGCATCGCCGACCAGTTCCTGGCCGAGCAGCTCCTGGCCCCACAGCGCCGACCGCAAGCCCTCGACCGCGTCGAGCAGCACCGTCACCAGGTGATTGCTGGCATGCGCCAGTGCCGCGTGATAGAGCGTGCGCGCGTCCTCGCGGACCCGGAACGGCTCCCCGCCGATCTCGAGCACAAGCGATTGGGCGATCGCGTATCCGACCTCGTCGGCGGCCGTCACCCCGAAGCAGGTGTCGGCCAAGCGGTCGATGTCCTCGTCGGTGCCGGTGAAGGTCATCGCCGGATGGATGGCCAACGGTATGCAGCCCTGCGATGTCAGCGGTGCCAGCACGGCGATTCCGTTTGCACCGGAGGTGTGCGCGACGATCGTGCCCGACCGCACCGACCCGGTCGCGGCCAGACCGGACACCAACTTCTCGAGCTCGGCGTCGGGCACCGCGAGGATCAGCAGTTCGGAACGGCTGGCCACCTCGTCGACCGGAAGCACCGCGGTGTCGGGCAGCCGGCGCTGGGCGCGGTCGCGCGACGCACGCGAAACCCCGCTGCACGCCACCACGACGTGCTCGGCGCGCTCGAGGGCGACACCCAGCGCGGAACCGACACGACCTGCCGAAACGATGCCGACAGTGAGCCGCGCCGGGCGGAATCCGCCAGGTGGGGTCCCCATGGCGACCATGAAGTCGACCTCGCTGCGAGTTGATGGGTGTACGTTCCAGTCCCGCGGTGCGGGTACCGGACGGTCGCTACGAGATTAACTCACTCCTCGCGGCGTCTGCGACGCCCGCCCGGTGTGGGGCTCGCCTGCAGCCGGGCCAACAGTTCGGCGACGGACTGTCCGGCGGTGTCGGGGTCGTCGGCGTTGCGGTGCCGCCGCCCGGTGGGAGCCGGTGATTCCGGGGAGGGTTCCGGCGGTTCTGTGGGCACGGTCTGCTGCGCGGGGCGCCGCGAATCGCCGCTGGCCGGCGGCGCCGAATGTCTGCCACGTGGCGGTTCGGGCGGCGGTGTCGAGAGGTCGGGCTCGGCGACCGGGCCGACGACATCGTCCTCGGCTTCTGGGGCCCGGCGCCTGCCGACGTACTCGGTCGTCGATCCGTTGCCGCGCGACACCCAGTTGCTGCCCGGGGCACCCGGCGGAATCCAGCGCCCGTCGGCGGGTGCGGGCTGCCACTCGCTCGTCGGCGCCGGCTCGGGGGCCGGCGGCGGTGGGGGTGCAACGGGTTCGGCCCGAGGTGGCGGGGGCGCCACGGGCTCGGCCGCCGGCGGCGGGGGCGGCGGCGGGGGTGGCGGCGGCGGTGGCGGCGGTGACCACGAGCTCGGCTCCTCGGCCGACTGGCGACCCCAGTCGGCGTCGCCGGCCCTGCGGTGCGCCCCACCGCGCTCGGCGGTGGGCTGCCAATCGAATTCCGGCGGTTGGGGTTCGGCGGGCACATCGATGATCGGACTTTCCTCGGTCCTCTCTTCGATGTCGGGCCGGTATTCGTCGATGCGGCTGCTGCTGACGCGTCCCGTGGTCTCCGAATCCCGCGCCCAGTCGCTGTAGGCGCGCACCGTCGTGCGCTCGGGCTCGATGGCGGGCCGGTGCGACAGGTCCGCATCGAAGAGGATCTCCAGGTTGGCGCGCAGCGCGGACAGTTCCGCCCGCAACGTCGCCATCTCGTCGGCGGCCTGGGCGCGCACCTCGGCTTCCAGTTCGCGGCGCAGTTGCGTCTCCAACGACAGCTCGTATTCGCGCCGCGCCGAGATCTCACGGTCCAGCTGCAGGTCGTAGACGAGCTTGAGGTCGCGCACCTTGGCCTGGTCGACATCGCTCTGCCGTCGGTAGATGACCGAGACGAACGCCGCGACCACCGCCGCCCACAACGCCAGGATGACCGCCAGCTTGAGCAGCTCCACCCGATCGGTGAACACCAGGGCGGAGCTGGCCGCGATCGCCAGCACCAGCAACGCGGTCAACAGCATCCAACCCGGCCTGCGGCCGGCACGCCGATAGCGTGCGCTGCGGGTCGGATCGGTCATGGGGGCGACTGTACCTGTCACAGGTCACTCCGCGTGTCGCCTCGTCGGCGATTCGTTCTCGCGTCGGCCGAACTTCGTTAATCCGTTGCCCCATTGGGGTTCTCCGGCGGCTCACCCGGCGACTTGCAGCAATGCTGCAACCACAGCGCAGCAACCACCAGAGCCAGTGCACACCCGGCGGCCACCGCGGCGCCCGCGGTGTCCTCGGCGGCGACGCGCAGAGTGGAGCGACGCGGCAACAGATAGACCAGGACGGCCAACCACCAACCGAACACCAGCGCGCCAACCCATGCCGAGGCCTTGGCGATCACCACCGACCTCGCCACCGCGAGGGGGTTCAGCCGGCCGGATCCCACGCCGATCTCACCGTCGTTGATCTTGGCTCGCACGTGGAACGCCCAGCCCGCTTCGGCGATCGCTACGGCCAGCAGCGAGACACCCGTCCACAGGGTTATCGGCGGGAACCATCGGTACGACGCCAGCACGAGCAAATAGCCGACGACAGCGGTGAGCACCGCAGCGGCCGCGAGGTCGCGCTTGCGCGTCGGCCCCATCAGCGCAACACCAACTCGGTGCGGTGGACGCCTTCGCGTTCGGCCGTTTCGAGCGCCGAGAGCAGTTCGTCGACCCGGCGCGGCTCGCCTGCGACCGTCAGCGCCGCGTCCGGTTCCACCGCCAGCCACGGCACCAGCACGAACGCGCGTTCATGGGCACGCGGATGGGGCAGAGTCAGCTCGGCGTCCTGCGAGATCAGCTCACGTCCCCCGGTTCGGCAGGTCACGATGTCGACGTCGAGCGTGCGCGGGCCCCACCGCTGTTCGCGCACCCGCTCGGCGGCTCGTTCGAAGTCGTGGGCGCGCCGTAGCCAACCGTGGCCGTCGAGCGCCGGATCCTCGGCGATGAGGACGGCGTTGAGGAACGGCCCCTGCTCGACACCGCCCCACGGCGCGGTCTCGTACACCGGCGACGCCGCGCGCAGCGCACCGCCGAGCCCGTCGGCGACCGACCGAAGCATCGCCAGCCGGTCGCCGAGATTCGACCCGATCGACAGAACCGCGGTGGTCAAGGGCCACCCCGACCGCGCCGCGAACGACGCGCGACGACCGCGACGTCGGAGAACGCCAGCGGGATCGGTGCGGCGGGCTTATGCAGGACCACCTCGACGGCATGCACTCGCTCGTCTTCCATGACGCCCTCGGCGATCTCGGCGGCCACCGTCTCGATCAGGTCCCGCGGCGGTCCGGCGATGACGTCGGCCGCCCGCTGCGCCAACGCGCCGTAGTCCAGGGTGTCGGCGAGGTCGTCACTGGCCGCCGCGGCCGCGAGGTCGATCCAAACCGTGATGTCGACGATGAAGTCCTGGCCGTCGCGACGCTCGTGCTCGTAGACGCCGTGATAGCCGCGAACTCGCAAGCCCCGCAACTCGATTCGGTCAGCCATGCGACCACGCCTCCAACACCTTGACCGCGTCGACCGAGGCGCGCACATCGTGCACCCGCACGCCCCAGGCGCCGTGCAGACCCGCCAGCGCCGAGATCACCGCCGTCGCGGTCTCCCGCCCGTCCGGCGGCCGCGGTTGTCCCTCGGAGTCCGCGAGCAGCGTTCCGAGGAAGCGTTTGCGCGACGCGCCGACCAACACCGGGATGCCGGTGGCCACGAATTCGGGCAGCGCACGCAACAGCGCCCAGTTGTGGTCGCCCGTCTTGGCGAAGCCCAGCCCCGGATCGATGATGACATTGGCCGCGTCGACGCCGGCGGCCACCGCGGCGTCCACACTGGCGAGCAGTTCGGTCCGGACCTCGTCGACCACGTTCCGATAGGCGGGCACCGCGTGCGGCCGGTCCGCGCCCACCGAGCGCCAATGCATCAGCACCCACGGCACTTTCGCGTCGGCGAGCAACGGCGCCATGTCCGGGTCCGCGCGGCCGCCGGAGACGTCGTTGACGATGTGGGCGCCGTTCTCGAGCGCGGCGCGCGCGACGTCGGCGTGCATGGTGTCGATGCTGACGGTGACACCGTGGGCGGCGAGCTCCCTGATGACCGGGCACACCCGCGATTTCTCGACGTCGGGGTCGATGCGCGTCGCCCCGGGGCGAGTGGACTCACCGCCCACGTCGACGATCGCAGCGCCTTGGCCGACCAGCTCGAGCCCGTGCTCTACAGCGCGGTCGCGGTCGAGGAACAGCCCTCCGTCGGAGAAGGAGTCGTCGGTGACGTTCACGACCCCCATGACTCGCACCCGTGTCGAGTTCACTTGCGCAATATCAGGTCCAGCGCCTCGGCCCTCGATGCCGCGTCGACCTTGAACTGTCCGCGCACGGCCGATGTGGTCGTCACCGCGCCCGGCTTGCGCACCCCACGCATCGCCATGCACAGGTGCTCGGCCTCGACCACGACGATCACACCCCGCGGATCGAGTTTGCGCATCATCGCGTCCGCGATCTGACCGGTGAGCCGTTCCTGCACCTGCGGTCGCTTGGCGTAGAGATCGACCAGCCGGGCGATCTTGGACAACCCGGTGACGCGGCCGTCCTGGCCTGGGATGTAGCCCACGTGCGCGACGCCGTGGAACGACACCAGGTGGTGTTCGCACGTCGAGTACATCGGGATCTGCTTGACCAACACAAGCTCGTCGTGCTGCTCGTCGAAGGTGGTGTCCAGCACCGAATCCGGATCGATGTAGAGGCCGGCGAACAGCTCCTTGTACGCCCGCGCGACCCGCGCGGGCGTGGACTCCAGGCCGTGCCGGTTTGGGTCCTCCCCCACCGCGAGCAGCAGTTCGCGGACCGCCGCCTCAGCGCGCGCCTGGTCGAAGTTCGCGGGGCTGAAGGTGACAGAGTTGTGCTGGGACTGCGCCAATGGAGCCTCCTGTGAGCCGGTCGGTCTGTCAGCCGTTACGCCGGCTGTTGTCCTGACCCTTGTCCTCGTGCGGTTGGGGTGGCCCACCCTGTTGCTGCGGTGGCCCCTGCTGCGGATACGCCGGATACGGCGGATAGGGCTGCTGCTGTTGCCAACCCTGGTGCGGCGGCGGATACCAGTAGCCGTGCGGCTGCTGGACGGGGGGCTGTTGCTGCTGCTGTGGCGGCGGCGGCCAGCCCGGTGCGTGCCATCCCGCGGGGGCGCCGTAGTCCGGCTGTGTCGGACCGGAGGAACCGTTACCGCTGCCGTTGGCGCCGTTGGGCCCGCCCTCGGCCACCTTGGTGGCTTCGGCGGCCTTGGTGGCCGCGGCGATCGCGGCCTTGAACGCGGGTTCGGGCACCGGTTTCGGCCATTCCTCGCCGCGCTCGATCGCCAGCTCGCCAGGGGTCTTGATCGGCGGCTTGTCGGATGGCACCCGCCCGCCGAAGTCGTCGAACATGGTCAGCCGCGGGCGCTTCTTCACGTCGCCGAAGATCTCCTCGAGCTCACGGCGGTGCAGCGTCTCCTTCTCCAACAGCTCGCCGGCGAGGGTGTCGAGCACGTCGCGGTACTCGGTCAGGATCTCCCAGGCCTCGGTGTGGGCGGCCTCGATGAGCTTGCGAATCTCGTCGTCGATGATTTGAGCGACCTCGTGGCTGTAGTCAGCCTGGGTGCCCATGGTGCGGCCCAGGAACGGATCGCCGTGCTCGGTGCCGTAGCGCACCGCGCCGAGCTTGGAGCTCATGCCGTACTCGGTGACCATCGCGCGGGCGATCTTGGTGGCCTGCTCGATGTCGGACACCGCGCCGGTGGTCGGCTCCCGGAACACCAGTTCCTCGGCCGCGCGTCCACCCATCGCGAACACCAGCCGCGCGATCATCTCCGAGCGGGTCATCAGGCCCTTGTCGTCCTCGGGGACCGCCATTGCGTGGCCGCCGGTGCGGCCGCGGGCCAGGATCGTCACCTTGTAGATCGGGTCGATGTCCGGCATCGCCCACGCGGCGAGCGTGTGCCCGCCCTCGTGATAGGCGGTGATCTTCTTCTCCTGCTCGCTGATGATGCGGCTCTTACGCCGGGGCCCGCCCACGACGCGGTCGACGGCCTCCTCCAGCGCCGGGCCGGTGATCACCGTGCCGTTCTCGCGGGCGGTCAGCAGTGCGGCCTCGTTGATGACGTTGGCCAGGTCGGCGCCGGACATGCCGACGGTGCGCTTGGCCAGCCCGTCGAGGTCGGCGTCGGGGGCGATCGGCTTACCCGCGGAGTGCACCTTGAGCACGGCGCGACGGCCGGCAAGGTCGGGGTTGGAGACCGGGATCTGGCGGTCGAAGCGGCCCGGTCGCAGCAGGGCCGGGTCGAGGATGTCGGGCCGGTTCGTGGCCGCGATCAGGATGACGCCCTGACGGTCGCCGAAGCCGTCCATCTCGACCAGCAGCTGGTTGAGTGTCTGCTCGCGTTCGTCGTGGCCACCGCCCAGGCCGGCGCCGCGCTGACGGCCGACGGCGTCGATCTCGTCGACGAAGATGATGCAGGGGCTGTTCTGCTTGGCCTGCTCGAACAGGTCGCGCACGCGGGAGGCGCCGACGCCGACAAACATCTCGACGAAGTCCGAGCCCGAGATCGTGAAGAACGGCACCCCGGCCTCGCCGGCCACGGCGCGCGCCAGCAGCGTCTTACCGGTGCCGGGCGGGCCGAACAGCAACACGCCCTTGGGGATCTTGGCGCCCAGCGCCTGATACCGCGACGGGTTCTGCAGGAAGTCCTTGATCTCGTAGAGCTCTTCGACGGCCTCGTCGACGCCGGCGACGTCGGCGAAGGTGGTGCTCGGCATGTCCTTGTTGAGCATCTTGGCTTTGGACTTGCCGAACCCGAAGCCCATCCGGCCGCCGGTCTGCATGCGGGAGAACATCACGAACAGTCCGACCAGCAGCAACAGCGGCAGCAGGTAGATCAGCAGCGAGCCGAGCATGCTGCCCTGGTTGACGACCGTGTTGGTCTTGACGTTCTTGTCCTGAAGCGCCTCGAACAGCGTGACCCCGTACCCGGTCGGATACTTGGTGAGGATCTTGTCGCTGTTCTCGGTGTCGCCGTTGCCGCTCTTGAGTTCGAGCCGCAGCTGCTGTTCCCGGTCGTCGATCTGCGCGCTCTTGACGTTGTCGCCGGTGATCTGGGCGACCGCCACCGACGTGTCGATGGGCTTGTAACCCCGCGTGTCGTCGCTGAAGTAGTAGAAGGACCACCCCAGCAACAGCACGACCGCTATCACGCTCAGCGTGCGGATGACATTTTTCCGATTCATCAACTATCCGTCGTCGTCCGGCCGCGTGGCGGGCCGTTGTCCCCGGCCGTCAGCGACCACTCCTGCCTTCCAATGCCTTTTCAAGCCGTCGAAACCTCTCCAACAAGTACGCGGTTGGAATAGTTCAGGCTACCGCTAGACCAACGAACCAAGGTTCCCGACGGTTCTCCCGACGTCCCGGCGAACGTGGGTTACCCGCACGCTGCCGGCCGCGGCGGCGTGCTTCAACTACACACTCGCGCGCCCAGGACTGTGCTTGGGTGGGGATCGTGATCACCTGGACCGAGCGGTTCGTCGACACCAACGGCGTCCACCTGCGTGTGCTCGAGGCGGGCGAACCGGGCGCTCCGCTGGTGGTACTCGCCCACGGTTTTCCCGAACTGGGGTTCTCCTGGCGCCACCAGCTGCCCGCATTGGCCAAGGCGGGCTATCACGTGCTCGCTCCCGATCAGCGCGGCTACGGGCAGTCGTCCAAACCCGAGGCCGTCGACGCCTACACCATCGTGGAGCTGAGCGCCGACATCGTCGGCCTGCTCGACGACGTCGGCGCCGACCGCGCGGTCATCGTCGGCCACGACTTCGGCGGGGTGGTGGCGTGGGCTTCGCCGCTGCTGCATCCGGACCGCTTCGCCGGGGTAGTCGGTGTCTGCACACCGCCGGTGCCGCGCTCGCGGGTGCCCACGACGCAGGCGTTCCGGCGCATCTTCGGCGAGAAGTTCTTCTACATCCTCTACTTCCAGGAGCCGGGTCCGGCCGACGCGGAGCTCAACCGAGACCCCGCCACGTCGATCCGCAAGCTGCTCGCGTCGACGGCCTCGTCGAAGGGCGGACTCGTCGGCGACCGGATGATCGCGCAGGGACCGGCTGGGCTCTTGTCCCGTATCCCCGAGCCCGACGGCCTGCCCGACTGGATCAACGAGCGCGAACTCGACCACTACGTCGAGGAGTTCACCCGCACGGGCTTCACCGGTGCGCTCAACTGGTACCGCTGCTTCGACCGCAACTGGGAGCTGACGGCGAACACCCCGGCGACGACCATCGGCGTGCCTGCGTTGTTCGTCGGCGCCACAGAGGATCCGACCCAGGCCTTCGCCCGGCGGGACCGCGCCCGCGAGGTGGTTTCGGGCGACTACCGCGAGGTGATGATCGACGGGGGGCACTGGCTGCCGCAGGAGCGGCCCGCGGCGGTCAACGCCGCGTTGCTGGGGTTCTTGAACCGATTGGATTGGTGAATGCGCGCTGCCGTACTGCGAGGCGGACAGATGGTGGTCCGCGACGACGTGCCCGAACCGGTTCCCCAAGAGGGTCAGGTGCTGGTCGCGGTCAAGGCTTGCGGGATCTGCGGTTCGGATCTGCACTTCGCCAAACACGGCGACCAGATGGTGCGGCTGACTCGCGAGATCACCGGTATGCCGGTGCAAGGTGGCCTGCCCGTCGACCTCGGCAATGACGTGTTCATGGGCCACGAATTCAGCGCTGAAATCCTCGAGGCCGGTCCGGGCACCGATGCGCCCGCTGCAGGAACTCTTGTCACGTCGCTACCGGTATTGTTGTCGCCCAAGGGCTTCGAGCCGATCATGTCCAGCAACACCGTGCTCGGTGGATACGCCGAGAGGATGCTGCTGTCGGTGCCGCTACTGCTGAGCGTGCCCGACGGTGTCGACCCTCGGCACGCCGCGCTGACCGAACCGTTGGCCGTCGGGTTGCACGCCGTCAACAAATCCAACATCGCCCCCGGCGAGGCCGCGCTGGTGATCGGCTGCGGTCCGATCGGCATCGCGATCATCGCCGCCCTGCGCCTCAAGGGCATCGAACACGTTGCGGCGGCGGACTTCTCGGTGCGCCGGCGGGAACTCGCCGCGACGATGGGCGCGCACGTGACCCTCGATCCCGCGCAGGGTTCTCCGTTCGACGGCGCGACACCCGCGGTGACCTTCGAGGCCGTCGGCATCCCCGGGATCATCGACGACGTGATGCGCAGGGCTCCGTTGGGCAGCCGCCTGGTGGTGGCCGGAGTGTGCATGCAGCCCGACACGGTCACGCCGTTGTTCGGCATCGCCAAGGAGATCAACGTCCAGTTCGTCAACTCCTATGACCACAACGAGTTCGCGGAGACGTTGCGCGCCATCGCCGACGGGCGAATCGATGTCTCGCCGCTGATCACCGGCGAGGTGGGACTAGAAGGCGTCGGCGCCGCGTTCGACGAACTCGCCGACCCCGACACGCACTGCAAGATCATGGTGACCCCCTGACGGTAGGGTGCCAGCCATGCCAATCGCTGCCCGGGCGAAGACGCCCACCCGAATCCTCGCGGCCGCGGCGGCCGGGTTGATCGCCCTGCTCTCGGGCTGTGACGCGACGGCCGCCCCCGTCCTCACCAACGACGACAACAGCACACAACGCCAGGTGACGGTCGTCGGCTCCGGTGAGGTGCTCGGCACACCCGACACACTGACGATCAACGCGGGGATGGAGGTCGTCGCCGCCGACGCCGCCGGCGCCCTGAACCAGACCAGCCAACTGCAGCGCGGTGTCATCGACGCGCTCGTCGACTCGGGCATCGACCGCAAGGACATCAACACCTCCGAGGTGAGCGTGCAGCCGCAGTACGCCGGCGGCGACACCACGACCATCAATGGCTACCGGGCGACGAACACGATCGACATCAAGGTCCGCGCGCTCAACACGGCGCCACAGGTGTTCGGGATCATCGCGAGCAGGGGCGGCAACGCGACGAGGATCAACAACGTCACCCTCGCAATCGAGGACGACTCACAACTGGTGCGCGAAGCGCGCGCCCGGGCCTTCAACGACGCCAAGAGCCGCGCCGAACAGTACGCGCTGCTGGCCGAATTGGACCTCGGCAAGGTCCTCTCGATATCCGAGGTGCCTTCCTCGTCGCCCCCGACGCCGTATCCGGGTCCGCGCGGGCAGGCCGCGGAAATGGCGACGGTGCCGTTCGAGCCGGGCCAGCAGGCCGTCGGCTTCAACGTCACCGTGGTCTACGAGCTGACCTAACCCGCGGGCGCAATATCCACCGGGATCCCGTTGAGCACCGCGGTCCCCGACAGCGGATCCAGACGGTTGCCGTCGTTGAGCTGGTTGACGTTCACGCCCGGCGCACCGGCCGCCACCCGTTGACCCGTGCCGTCGCGATCGTGGCCCCAGCCGTGCGGTAACGACACCACGCCCCGCCGCATCTCGGGCGTGATCTCGACCGGCGCCAGCAGCTCACCTCCCGGCCCCTTGACGACGGCCGTGTCGGTGAGGCCGAGCTCGGCGGCGTCGTCGGGATGGATCCGCAGCGTGCACTGGTTGGACCCGCCCGAAAGCGCGGGCAGGTTGTGCATCCAGCTGTTGTTGGAACGCAGGTGCCGTCGCCCGATGAGCACGAACCCGTCGGCGCGCACACCGAGCGCATCCCGCAGCCGCGCGACGTCGGCGGTCAACTCGGGCGGTGCGAGTTCGATCCGCCCGGACGGCGTCCGCAGCACCTCGGCCAGGCGCGGACGCAGCGGACCGAGGTCGATGCCGTGCGGTGCGGCCTTGAGCTTGCCCAGAGTGAGGCCGTCGGAATTGGCTCCGAACGCATCTCCGTAGGCACCGAGGCGCAGCATCATGTCGAGGCGCCGTTCGTAGCCGGGAGCCGTCGGCAGCATTGCGGTCATCTCGTCGACGGATCGCCCGGCGACCGGCGAGTCGGGGTCGGCGGTCTCCTTGGCCAGCGTTGCGGCGATCACCTGATCGTCGACCAGCATCGGATCGGCGCCGGGGCCCAGACCGTAGAGGATCAGGGCGATGCGCGCGAGGATCTCGGCTTCGTCCGGTCGGTCGGTCAGCGGGAGCGCGGGCGGTGAGTACCGCGCGTTGTTGCGCACCGCCAGGCCGTTGAGCGCGACGTCGAAGTGCGCGCTGCGCGACGGCGGAGGCGGCGGCAGGATGACGTCGGCGTGCCGGGTGGTCTCGTTGAGGTACGGGTCGATGCTCAGCATGAACTCGACGCTGTCGAGCGCCTTGTCGAGTCGATCGCCGTCGGGCGCCGACAGCACCGGGTTGCCCGCGATCGTGATCATGGCCTTGATCTGCCCGTCGCCGGGGGTGTCGATCTCCTCGGCCAACGCCGCAGCCGGAAACTCCGACAGCACTTCGGGATAACCCGATACGCGGCTGTGCCAACGCCCGGTGGAAAAGCCTCGGCCTCGCTTCGGTGGCCGCGCCGCGGGCGCGATCGGCGATTGCGGGAACATCGCGCCGCCGGGGCGATCCAGGTTGCCGGTGAGAATGTTCACGACGTCGACGAGCCAGCTGCCCAAGGTGCCGAATTCAACGGTGGACGTGCCGATCCGGCCGTACACCGCGGCCGACGGCGCCGCCGCGAGTTCGCGTGCCAGCGTGCGGATGTCGTCGGCGGGCACCCCGCAGTACGCCTCGACCGTGTCCGGTGAGAAGTCGGCGGCGAGAGCACGCACCAGGTCGACACCGTCGACGTGGCCGAAGAGGTCCTTCAGGTCGGCGAGGTCCTCGTCGAACAGCACGTGCACGATGCCCAGCAGCAGCGCCGCGTCGGTGCCGGGCCGCGGAGCCAGGTGGCGGTCGGCGAGTTCGGCGGTACGGGTGCGGGCGGGGTCGATGACCACGAGGCGCCCGCCGCGTCTGCGCAGCGCGCGCAGCTTGCCGGGAAAGTCGGCGGCGGTCGCGAGGCTGCCGTTGGAGACAAGGGGGTTTGCGCCGATGATCACGAGGTAGTCGGTGCGGTCGAGGTCGGGCACGGTGAACGCGACGGGGCTGCCGAACATCAGGCCCAGCGCGACGTGCTTGGGCATCTGGTCGAGGGTGCTCGCCGAGTACACCTGCCGGGTGCCCAGCGCCTTCACGACCAGCGGCGTGTACAACCCGCCGGCGATGGTGTGGGCGTTCGGATTGCCCAGGTACACGCCGACGGCCGCACCGCCGTGCTGGGCGATGACACCGCCGAGCCCCTCCGCGGCCGCGGCGAACGCCTCCTCCCAGGTCGCCTCGGTCAGCACACCGTCACGCCGTATCATCGGCCTGGCCAACCGGTCGGGATCGTTGTCGAGTTCGCCGAAGCTGGCGCCCTTCGGGCAGATGAAGCCGTGGCTGAACACGTCGTCGCGGTCGCCGCGGGCGCCGGTGACGCGACCGTCGTCGATGGTGAGGACCAGGCCGCAGGTGGCCTCGCACAGGGGGCAGATGCGAAGGGCTGTTTCGCGCATGCCCCTCATCTTGCGCCGTTCAGTGCTGCTCGTACACCTTCGGGTCCAGCGTGCCGATGTAGTCGAGGTCGCGGTAACGCTCGGCGTAGTCCAGGCCGTAGCCGACGACGAACTCGTTGGGGATGTCGAATCCGACGTGCGCGATCTCGACGTCGGCGCGCACCGCGTCGGGCTTGCGCAGCAGCGCGCATACCCGCAGCGAGCGGGGGTGGCGGGTGGCGAGGTTGCGCAGCAACCACGACAGGGTCAGCCCGGAGTCGACGATGTCCTCGACGATGAGCACGTCGCGGCCGTTGATGTCGCGGTCGAGGTCTTTGAGGATGCGCACCACACCGGACGACGACGTCGACGAACCGTAGGAGCTGACCGCCATGAACTCCAGCTGCGTCGGCAGCGGGATCGCGCGCGCCAGGTCCGTGACGAAGAAGACCGCGCCCTTGAGCACGGTCACCAGCAGGAGATCTTGGCCGTTTTCGGCGACGGTGTCGCGGTACTCCTCGCCGATCAGGGTGCCGAGCTCGGCGATCTTCGCCTGGATCTCGTCGGACGACAGCAGCACCGACTTGATGTCACCGGTATACAACTCGGCGGATCGCTCAGGCACGGGCACAGTTTTTCATGGTTCGCACCGGCTCCGTGTGCAGGGTCAGCATGCCGTCCCGGCGGCCCGCGATCAGCCGTCGCTTCCGCAGGGGGGATCCGACCGCGACCCCGCCCTGGCCTCGCCACGCCGTGACGAGGGCGTCGACGGCGCGGATCTGCTTGTCGGTCAGCCCGGCGGCACCGCCGTCGAGCAACCATCTGCGAATCACCCTGCGCCGCAGTGCTTCTGGGAGAAGAGCGAGCTCGTCGCCGTCGAGCGCATCGTCGCGACGCAGCCCGGTCAGTGCGCGGTCGGCCAGCTCGTCGAGGGTGTCGGTGTCGGCGCGCAACGCGCCTGCGGTGCGGGCCAGCGCCTCCGCGACGCCTCCGCCGAGAACGTCTTCGAGCAGCGGTAGCACCTCCTCACGCAGGCGAACCCTGGTGAACCTGCGCTCCGCGTTGTGCGGGTCCTGCCACGGCGACAGACCGAGCTCGACGCACGCGGCCTCCGTCGCCGCCCGCCGCACACCCAGCAGGGGCCGGCCCCACGGCGGATCCCACGGCCGCATGCCTGCGATCGACCGCGGCCCGGAACCGCGGCCCAAACCCAGCAGCACCGTCTCGGCCTGGTCGTCCAGCGTGTGGCCCAGCAGCACGGGCATCCCGTCCCGCGCCGCGTCCAACGCGCGGTATCGCGCGGTGCGCGCGGCGGCTTCGGGACCCCCCACCGTGCCGACGTCGACAATGATCACCTGCGCTGCAACGCATCCCACAGACATACCCTGTTTGCGCGCGTTCTCCGCCACGGCGGCGGAGTCCGGCTGCAACTGATGGTCGACGACCAGGGCGGTCGTCGGTTTGAGCCGCGCCGCGACCGCGGTCAATGCCAGCGAGTCGGGGCCTCCAGACAGAGCGACGCACCAGCGGTCGCCGATGCCGAAGTCGCGGTCGAACGCCTCGACCGCCGCCCGAAGCCCGGCTACAGCACCCTGTCGATCCATCGTTGAGGCTCGTCGATTTCGGCTGGCAGAGGCAGTGTTTCGGGTCCCGTCCACACGGCGTTGAACCGGTCCATGCCGACAGCGGACACCACGTGGTCGACGAACGCCTTGCCGCGGGTGTACTGGCTGAGCTTGGCGTCGATGCCCAGTAGCATCCGCACCACCCGCTGCAGCGGCGACTGTTTGCGCTGACGACGCTCGTCGAACCGCTTGCGGATCGTGGCGACCGACGGCACCACAGCGGGACCGACGGCGTCCATCACGTGGTCCGCGTGGCCTTCCAGCAGCGTGCCGAGCACGAGCAGTTTGTCGAGGGCCTCACGCTGAGGTTCGGACTGCACTGCCCGCAACAGCCCGATCATCCCATTCGAATTGACATCTGCCACACCGCCGTTCGTCTCGTCGCGGCGGCTGCGCACGAACGAGGCGAGCCTGGAGACCATCTCGGCGATGTCGTCGGAGCTTTCTTCGGTGAGCACGGCGAGTGCACCGGACATGTGTTCGGCAAGCCACGGGTTGGCGCGGAACTGCACCCGGTGGGTGACCTCGTGCAGGCAGACCCACAGCCGGAAGTCGTAGGGCTGCACCTGCAACTGGCGCTCAACGGCGATCACGTTCGGGTAGATCAGCAGCAGTTCGCCACCGCCGGGGCCGAACGGGTCGTACTGGCCGAGGATGCCCGAGGAGATGAACGCCAGCACCGCTCCGGTCTGCGCACCCGTGATGCGCCCGCTGATGGCACCGGCCGGCTTGTCCGATCCGCCCGTCATCACGCGCATGGACCTGGTGGCCGCGCGAATCCACTGCGGGCGGTCCACGATTCGGGCCTCGGGGATCTCACCGCCTTCGGTCATACCGGTGACCTCGCGCACCGGCAGTTCGGCGGAGCGCGACGCCTCGGCCAACTGCTCGATCACCTGCTTGCGCGTGTAGTCGGTCGACGCCGGGCCGGGCCGGGCGAGCTTCTCCCCCACGGCGGCGGCGAAGTCCCAGTCGACGGCGCGACCGACCGACAGCGAGGATTTGGTCGAGGGGCTCACGCGCTGCACCCGCAGGCTCGCAGTGTGGCGGCCACGTTGTCGAGCGCGATGCGTCCAGTCGGGCCTGCGTTGTTGGAGATCAGCGCGAACGTGAGCACCCGTCCGTCCTCGTCAGTGACGATGCCCGACAGCGAATTGGTGCCGGTCAGCGAGCCGGTCTTGGCCCGCAGAAAGCCGGCCGAATCCTTGTGCGCCCCCTCGAGATAACGGTTGGACAGGGTGCCGCTGCCGCCGGCCACCGGCAGCAGGTCGACCAGCGGTCGCAACGCCGGATGCTCGTCACCGGCCGCGGCTTGGGCCACCTCGTCGAGCGTCTTCGCGGTGAGCCGGTCGTCGACCGACAGCCCGCTGGAGTCGAGCAGCCGCGCCCCGGCCGTGTCGATGCCGGCGTCGGCGAGCGCGCTCAGCGTCGCGCGCGTCGCGCCGTCGAAACTCTGCGGCCTGCTCGCCTGCGCGGCGACCTCACGGCCGATCGCCTCGGCCATCACGTTGTCTGAGGCGTACATCATGTCGCGTAGCCGCGAGATCAACGGCGGTGACTCGACAGCGGCGATCTCCTCACCGCTGGCCGCGCCCGGCAGCACGGTCACCGTCGCCGGGTCGACCTTCAACGCCACCGCCAGCGCTCGCCCGGCATCCAGCGCCGGCGTGTGCGAACGCACCGAGTCGTAGCTCACCGGCTGGGTGCGGCCGCCGTCGAGCATCACCGACTCCATCGGCGCGATGTCGCCGTAGTCGATGTCGAGCGGATCCCAGCCCGGCGCCAGCGTCGGTCCGCTGTAGGTGCTGACGTCGACCGCCACCCGGGTGACCTCCATACCGCTGCCGCGGACCCGCTCGGCCAGGTCGCTGATGCGTGCCGCGTCGCGGTACCAGGTGTCCTCACCGGGCGGTGCCGCCGACAGCGTCGGATCTCCGCCACCTTTGAGCACCACCACCCCGGGCTGGCTGCCGCGCAGCACGCGGGTGGTCAACCGCGCGTCGCGGTCCAGCGTCAGCAGCGCGGCCGCGGCCGTCAGCGACTTGTTGGTCGACGCCGGCTGCATCGGCACGTCGGCGCGTTGCGCCCACAACTCGGCCCCGGTCAGCGCGTCGGTGATCCGGCCGGTGAGGTCGCCGAGGTTCGGGTCGGCCAGTACGGGCGCGAGCTTGGCGGCCAGCCGGTCCGGGACAGGCTTGGGCGCCGAGTCGGCGACCGGCACGACACCGGGGTTCGCGGTCGCGGCCGGCGGCGTCGGCTTCCCCGCCGAGGCTTCGGTCGACCGACCTGTGGTGAGCATCGCGGCCACCGCCACGACCACGGCAACCAGCAGCAACACCGCCACCGAAACCGCCACGTGCGTGGATCGCCGCCACTGACTGGGCCGCATAACCCTCCTGCTCAACCTGGACCGCCCCCGTACAAGCAGCGTATCCCTCCATTAAGGTTGACCCGCGTTATCACCGGACGACCCCAGACCAGAGCACAGGGCAAGGAGCCGCGGCCGTGCAGTTCGAGGTAGTGATTGAGATCCCCAAGGGTTCCCGCAACAAATACGAGGTGGACCACGAGAGCGGCCGGGTGAAGCTGGACCGCTACCTGTACACGTCGATGGCCTACCCGACCGATTACGGATTCTTCGAGGACACCCTCGGTGAGGACGGCGACCCGCTGGACGCCCTGGTGCTGCTGCCCGAATCCGTGTTCCCCGGCTGCATCGTCGATGTGCGGCCGGTGGCGATGTTCCGGATGACCGACGAGGCCGGCGGCGACGACAAGGTCCTGTGCGTGCCTGCCGACGACCCGCGCTGGGAACACATCCAGGACCTCGGCGACGTGCCTTCCTATGAGCTCGAGGCGATCAAGCACTTCTTCGTGCACTACAAGGATCTCGAACCGGGCAAGTATGTGAAGGCCGCCGACTGGGTCGGTCGCGCCGAGGCCGAGGCCGAAGTCCAGGCGTCGGTCGAGCGGTTCCAGAAGGACCACTGAGCCCGATTTACGGGCGCGCTGATTTTTCCTCGCCGTAACACGGCGTAACCGGGACGTTCCCCTCGCGGTCGATCATTGCTGTCGTGTTGATGCATCAGGGGATCGGCCTCGAAGCGTTCAACGCCATGCCGATGCGCAGGGCCGTACACGCCGTGTACGAATGCTGTTACAGCGTGCCGCTGGCCGCCGATCTGGCGCGCGGACGGCCGTACGCCGACCACGACTCGCTGTTCCGGGAAGCCGATGCGCTGCTGTTCGGCCTCGGCGAGGACTCCATCGACACCATCCTGCAGGCCTACCCCGACGTCGGGCGGCGACCGGGCAGCGAGAAGTCGGCCGCTGAGCAGTGCGCGATCTGGTGCGACCAACCCGAGCTGATGGAACGCCTGAGTCAAGCGTCGAAGCGATACCTCGAGCACTTCGGCTTCGGGTTCGTGATGTTCGTCAACGGCTTCGACGCGGGGCGGGTGCTCGCAGCGATGCTCGACCGGATGCACAACGACATCGAGACCGAGCGCAAGGTCGTCCGCAACGAGTTGGCCCGCATCAATCGCACCCGGCTCGAACGCATGCTGGGTCCCGAAGGCGGCTACGACAACTGGTGACGCCGGACCCCTGAGCCGCGCTGCACGCGTTCCCGTGGAAGCGCGCCTACGCATTCCGGCGCCGGAACTATCGGCATTTTCGCTGATGTTTCCGCGATATCCCCGGTCGCATGCTGGCTAGCATGAGCGAAACTAGCTGGAGCGACGTGAGCATGGGCGAGCTTCCTACTGGAACGGTCACGCTGCTGCTGGCTGATGTCGAAGGGTCGACTCGGCTGTGGGAGACCCAGCCGGAAGCGATGCGGACTGCCGTCGAGCGTCTCGACCGGACACTGGGCGACGCGGTCACCGCTCATGGCGGCGTACGGCCCGTCGAGCAGGGCGAAGGCGACAGCTTCGTCGTCGCGTTCGCCCGCGCCGCCGATGCGGTGGCCTGCGCCTTGACGTTGCAGGGGGCAGCGCTGGCGCCGATCAAGCTGCGGATCGGGATCCACACTGGCGACGTTCGTCTGCGAGATGAGGGCAACTACATCGGACCGACGATCAACCGCGCCGCCCGGTTGCGTGACCTCGCGCACGGCGGCCAAACCGTGCTCTCGGGTGCGACCGAACCGCTCGTCGTCGACCAACTGCCCGCCGACATCACGCTCTACGATCTCGGTAGTCACCCGCTGCGTGACCTGCCGCGCCCCGAACGGGTTGTACAACTCTGCCACCCCGATCTGCCCAATCAGTTCCCACCGCTGCGCACGGCGCACATGTCGAATGTCCCTGCTGCCGAAAACCTTCCGGTTCAGCTGTCGAGTTTCATCGGACGCAAGACCGAGATCCGTGACATCCGTGAGGCGCTCGAGACCAACCGCATGGTCACGCTGACCGGTGCGGGCGGGGCGGGCAAGACCCGGCTCGCGATACAGGTCGCCGTCGAAATCGCCACCGACTTCGCCGACGGCGTCTGGTACGTCGACCTGGCACCGATCACCGATCCCGACGTGGTGCCCGTGGCGACCGCGCGCGCATTGGGCCTGCCCGACCAGCCCGGGCAGCCGACCACCGACGTGGTGCTGCGGTTCGTTCGCGACCGCCGAATGCTGATCGTGCTCGACAACTGCGAACACCTGCTCGACGCGACCGCTGAAATGGTCATCGCGCTGCTGGGTGCCTCTTCGACCTTGACGTTGCTGACCACGAGTCGCGAACCGATCGGTGTAACGGGCGAGGTGAGCTGGCGGGTCCCCTCGCTGTCGCTGGCCGACGAAGCGCTCGAGCTGTTTTCCGACCGCGCCCGCAGAACCAAACCCGATTTCCGAATCTCGGCGCAGAACTCGGGAACCGTCACCGAGATATGCCGCAGGCTCGACGGGCTTCCGCTCGCGATCGAACTCGCCGCGGCCCGGGTGCGGGCGCTGTCACCCGACGAGATCCTCGACAGCCTGCACGACCAGTTCCGTCTCCTGACGGGTGGAGCGCGTACCTCTGTGCGCCGCCAGCAGACGTTGCGCGCATCGGTGGACTGGTCGCACGCGTTGCTGAGCGAGCCGGAGCAGACGTTGTTCCGAAGGCTGGCAGTGTTTTTCGGCGGCTTCGACCTCGACGCCGCGCACGCCGTCGCCGGCGATGACGACGCTGAGCGCTATCAGGTGCTCGATCAACTCACCCTCCTGGTGGACAAGTCTCTCGTCGTTGCCGACGACACCGGTTGGGGCACCCGCTACCGGCTGCTGGAGACCGTGCGCCAGTACGCCCAGGAGAAACTGCACGAATCACGCGAGGGTGACGTCATACGCGCACGGCACCGCGATCATTACAGTGCGACGGCCGCGCTTCTCGACAGGCCGCCCGATACCGACCACGAACGGCGCGTCGACTGGGCCGAAGCCGAAATCGACAATCTTCGGGCAGCTTTCGCGTGGAGTCGAGAGGGCGGCGATGCCGAGCGAGCGCTCACCTTGGCGTCCTCGCTGCAACCGTTGTGGTTGACGCGCGGCCGCATCCAGGAGGGGATCAGCTGGCTGAGCACCGCGCTCGCCGACGCGGACGTGCAGTCCTGCGGCGCTTCGCCGTCACGAGTGAGGGCGTCTGCGAACAAGGCTATGCTGCTGGCGTTTCTCGCCACCAACGACAATGTGCGCGAGGTGCACCAAGTCCTCGAACTGGCCAGAGAGCTCGGCGATCCCGCACAGCTGGCGCGAGCCTTGACCGCCTGCGGAATGTTCGCCGCCGGCGACGAATCGGCCCGGCAGTACTTCACGGAGGCGGCCGAACTGGCCCAAGACCTGGGTGATTCGTGGATTCTGGGCCAGATCCGGGCGCAGGAGGCGCTGGCCGCCTTCATCGGTGACCGTTCGGCCGCGGTGGTGCAGCACGCCGCCGAGGAGGGTCTTCGAATCGCCACCGACATCGGCGACGATTTCGTCTCACGGCAGTGTCGCTTCGCACTGGCGTGGAGGGAGCTCATGATCGGCGACGTGCGGGGAGCAATCCGGCGGTTGACCGAGCTGGTCGACGAATGTTCGGCCAACCGCGATGCGATGTTCTCGATGTACACGTTGGTGGTGCAGAGCTACGCCCTGGCTTACACAGGCGAGCTGGACCGCGCCCTGATGACCGCGCAGCAGGCCCTCCGTCATGCTTCCGAGCTCTTCGACTACTACAAGGGTGCGGTCTACACCGCGTTTGCTCACGTCCACCTCGCCGCCGGCGACGCGCCAGCGGCGTGGCAGGCGCGCGAAATGGCCCGTGCCCTCACAGGCGTCGATACCCGAGTCGCCTCCACCTATGCCTGGACACCGCTGGGCCCGGTTGCGTGCGGTGACCTCGATGCTGCGCGTCGTTGTGCCGATGAGGTGGTCACGCAGACGACGGGCGTTGGCCGATCGCTTGCGTTGGTTGCCCGGGCATACGTGAAGGTCGCCGCAGGTGAACTCGGGGCGGCGGAGCGCGACGTCGACGACGCGCTCGACCTGGCCGTCCGCCTCGGCTGCCACCTCGTTGTGCCCTTCGCACTGGAGGGCCTCGCCTCCGTCGCAGCCATGAGCGGCAACCATCTTGCGGGCGCGCGGTTGCTCGGCGCTGCGGACGCCGCGTTCGATCACATGGGCGTCGTGCGCTTCAAGGTCCTCGACTCCGTTGTCGGACAGGCGGCGGATATGCTTCGGGAAGCGTTGGGCGAGCAGGGGTTTGATACCGCGCGGGCCGAAGGCGCGGCACTGTCCGTCGACGAAGCGCTCGCCTATGCGCAACGTGGTCGCGGTGAGCGTAAGCGCGCCGGAAGCGGGTGGGAGTCGTTGACCCGGGCCGAACTCGACGTCGTCAAGCTGGTCAGCGAGGGCCTGGGCAACAAGGAGGTCGCCGCGCGGTTGTTCGTCTCACCACGGACCGTGCAGGCCCACCTCACCCACGTGTACACCAAGCTCGGACTGACCTCTCGGGTGCAGCTCGCACAGGAGGCGGCCAGGCACCGCTGAGCGCCGGCCTACGACGCCTTCGCTTGACCGCGTAATTCGAGGCTTCGCAGCACTGCGTGGCCCAGCGCGTGCACGTCGTCACGCGGCGACACGGGTACGAGCGTGACGCCGTCGGCGACGTCGGCCGATTCGATGTCGGCGATCAGGCCGGCCAGACCGTCGACGGTGCCCGCGTAGCGCACGCCGTCGGCCGGTTCCAGGGCGTCGCGCGCGGACCGGAAGTCGGCCGCGACGGCGACCGTGACGTCGAGGATGACTGCGACGTCGCCGTCGACCCGCACCCGCGCGCGGACCCGCCGCGCATGTTGCAGGTCCGTGGCCGCGACGCGGACGGGCGGTTGGCCACCGTCGGTCAGTTCATCCCAGCTGCCCGAGGTATCGGTCACGAAGAGGCGCACCCGGCAAGGCTAGAAGACGGCCCGCGGCGGGCCGAGCCTTGCGCTCAGCGCGAATCCAATTTGGAGTTGTCGTTGGCCGCGTTCTTCACATCGTGCACCCGGGTCTTGTAGAGGCTCGCCGCGGTGGTGATGAGCAACGTCACGATGATCACGCCCAGCGACAGCAGGGTCGGGATCTCGGGCACCGGGACGTGCTCACCGCCGTTGATGAACGGCACCTCGTTCTCGTGCAGCGCGTGCAGAAGCAGCTTCACGCCGATGAACCCCAGGATGAAGGCCAGGCCCTGCGACAGGTACACCAGCCGTTTGAGCAGGTCGCCCAGCAGGAAGTAGAGCTGCCGCAGGCCCATCAACGCGAAGACGTTGGCGGTGAAGACCAGGTACGGCTCCTGGGTGAGCCCGTAGATGGCGGGGATCGAGTCGAGCGCGAAGATCAGGTCCGTGGTGCCCAGCGCCACGATGACGAGGAACATCGGCGTCATCAACCGCTTGCCGTTCTCCTTCACCCACAGCTTCAGGCCGTCCCACGTGTCGGTCATGCTCAGGTGGTTGCGGGCGAACCTGACCACGACGTTGTCGCCGTCGTCCTCGTGGTCGGTGTCGCGGGCGAGTTTGATCGCCGTGTAGATGAGGAACGCGGCGAAGATGTAGAAGACCCACGAGAACTGGTTGATGGCCACGGCGCCGAGCGCGATGAAAATGCCTCGGAAGATCAGCGCCAGGATGATGCCGACGAGAAGCGCCTGCTGCTGGTACTTCCTGGGCACATTGAAGCTGGCCATGATGATCAGGAAGACGAACAGGTTGTCCACCGACAAGCTGTACTCGGTCAGCCAGCCCGCGAAGAACTCGACGCCGTACTGGCTGCCGTGGAAGAACCAGGTCCAGATCCCGAAGGCGATCGCCAGGCTGACGTAGATCGTCAGCGCGGTCCCGGTCTCCCGCTTCGACGGTTCGTGCGGCCGGCGGCCGATCACGATGACGTCGAACAGCAGGATGGCCATCGTCACGCTCAGCGTGATGATCCATTCGAGGGTGGAAACGTTCACTTAACCTCCGGTCGTCAAAACGCCGGAGGTCTCTTCCACCGCCACGATCAAACGTGTCGGCCCGCAGCACCGGTCGTCCGATGACGGCCGACGTGATGACGACACCGCGGCGAAGGAATACTCCCCTCCGCAGGCGATTCTGCCAGGTACTGGCGAATGACCGGTAGCGGGGCAAATCAAACCTCCGCCGCGGCCCTTTTCGGTGCCCGGCGGCCAGTATCGCAATCGTGATCGCGACGCCGCGTGCGGCTCGGGCGTCACCGGGGGTGGGCTGAGTAGCTTTGTAGCCGTGACCGGGGAGTTGCGGCAGGAGATCCCACCTCAATATCTGTTGTCCCCGCTCGCGCCGGAGCCGCGCACGCTCATCGACATCCTCTATGAGACCGCGAAGCGCTACCCGGAGGCGCCCGCGATCGACGACGGCGACGTCCAGCTCACGTACGCCGAACTGATCACCGACATCGAGGACAGCGTCGCTTGGCTCGCCGCGCGGGGCATCGGCCGCGGCGACCGGATCGGCATCCGCATGCCGTCGGGCAGCTACGCGCTCTACGTCGCGATCCTCGCCGTGCTGGCCACCGGCGCCGCCTATGTACCCGTGGACGCCGACGACCCCGAAGAACGGGCGGAGCTGGTGTTCACCGAGGCCAACGTGGTGGCCGTCATCACCGAAGCCGGCCTGTCGCGCTGGCCGGGGTCTTCGCGGGGCTGGCGGGCAGCGGCGCCTCTGGGCCGCGACGATGCGTGGATCATTTTCACGTCCGGCTCCACCGGCACACCGAAGGGCGTGGCGGTCACCCACCGCAGCGCGGCCGCGTTCGTCGACGCGGAGGCACGGTTGTTCGTTCAGGACAATCCGATCGGACCGGGCGACCGGGTGCTGGCCGGTTTGTCGGTGGCCTTCGACGCGTCGTGCGAGGAGATGTGGCTGGCGTGGCGCCACGGCGCCTGCCTGGTGCCCGCACCGCGGTCAATGGTGCGCAGCGGTATGGACCTCGGGCCGTGGCTGGTGGCGCGCGACATCACGGTGGTGTCGACGGTGCCGACGCTGGCCGCGTTGTGGCCCGCCGAGGCGCTCGAGGCGGTGCGGCTGCTGATCTTCGGCGGCGAAGCCTGCTCACCCGAGTTGGCCGACCGGCTCGCTGTCGAGGGCCGGGAGGTGTGGAACACCTACGGGCCGACGGAGGCGACCGTGGTGGCGTGCGCCGCCCGGTTGTCGGGAGGTGGCCCGGTGGCCATCGGGTTGCCGCTGCCCGGGTGGGACCTGGCCGTGGTCGACTCCGAAGGTGAGCCGGTGCCGTACGGCGCCGTCGGCGAGCTGGTCATCGGCGGCGTGGGGCTGGCGCGCTACCTCGACCCGGAGAAGGACGCGGAGAAGTACGCGGCGATGCCGACGCTCGGGTGGAAGCGTGCATACCGCAGCGGGGACCTGGTGCGGCTGGAATCCGACGGGCTCTACTTCGTGGGCCGCGCCGACGACCAGGTCAAGGTCGGCGGGCGGCGCATCGAGCTCGGCGAGGTCGACACCGCGCTCGTCAACCTGCCCGGGGTGAGCGGCGGCGCGGCCGCCGTCCGCCGCACGACCGGTGGCACACCGCTGTTGGTCGGCTACATCGCCAGCGCAGATCCCACGTTCGACCTGGCCAAGGCGCGGGTGTCGCTGGCCGAGACGTTGCCCGCGGCGCTGGTCCCCCGGCTGGTCCTGGTCGACGAACTCCCGACCCGCATCTCGGGCAAGGTCGACCGCGACGCGCTGCCGTGGCCGGTCGACGTCGGCGACGACGACGGCGCCGGGCTGACGGGGACGATGGGCTGGCTCGCCGGGCTGTGGCGCGACGTGCTGGCCGCGCCGGTCGACGGTCCCGAAGCCGACTTCTTCGCGCTCGGTGGCGGCTCGCTGTCGGCAGCGCAACTGGTCGCCGCTCTGCGTCGGCGCCACCCGCAGGTCACGGTTGCCGACCTGTACGACCACCCGCGGCTCGGGTCGCTCGCGGGTTTCCTCGACGAGCTCGATCCGCCGCCGCAGGTGCATCCGCGCACGGTGAAGCCGACGTCGCGCATGACGCAGGCCGTGCAGGTGGCGTTGTCGCTGCCGCTGGCCACGCTGACCGGACTGCAGTGGGTGGTGTGGCTGGCATTGGCCAACAACGTCCTGGCCGGGTTCGTTCCCTGGACCGCACCGCTGAACTGGTGGTGGGTCGGCGTGGGTTTCGTCCTGTTCGTCACCCCGCTGGGCCGGATGGGCATCGCGGCGGTGTGCGCCCGCCTTCTCCTCGACGGGCTGGCGCCGGGCACCTACTTCCGAGGCGGGTCCGAGCACCTGCGGGTATGGCTCGCCGAGCGGCTCGCCGAGGCCAGCGGTGCCGAAAACCTCGCGGGCGCACCATGGTTGGTGTACTACGCCCGCGCACTGGGCAACAAGGTCGGCAAGGGCGTGGATCTGCACTCCACACCCCCGGTGACCGGCATGCTCAAGCTCGGGCACCGAAGTTCGGTCGAACCCGAAGTCGACCTGTCCGGCCACTGGGTCGACGGCGACCTCTTCCACGTCGGGCCGATCACTGTCGGCAACGACGCGACGATCGGCGCACGCACGACACTGCTGCCCGGTGCCGTCGTCGGCAAGAACGCCGATGTGGCCCCCGGTTCCGGCGTCGTCGGCAAGGTGAAGAACGGCCAGTACTGGAAGGGTTCGGCCGCGGTGAAGTCCGGCAAGGCCCGTCACCCCTGGCCCGAACACCGCCCGCCGCGGGCGCCGGGGTGGGTGGCGGTCTACGGCGTCTCCTCGATCGTGCTCGCAGGACTGCCGTTGCTGGCGATCGCGACCGGGCTGGCCGTGATCGGATACGGTGTGCGCGAGACGAATTCGGTGGTGGACGCGATCGCCCCCGCGGCGCTGTGGACTCCGGCCGCGACACTGGCCGCCGCACTCATATACGCGGCGCTGACGGTGGCCGGAGTCCGGCTGCTCTCGTTGGGGCTGCGCGAGGGGTATCACCCGGTGCGCAGCCGCACGGGGTGGCAGATCTGGACCACCGAACGGCTGATGGATGCCGCGCGCACCTACCTGTTTCCGATCTACGCGAGCCTGCTCACCCCGGTGTGGTTCCGGGTGCTCGGCGCCAAAGTCGGTCGCGGAACCGAGATTTCGACCGCACTGTTCACACCCAAGTTCACCGTCATCGAGGACGGCGCCTTCCTCGCCGACGACACCATGGTGGCGTCCTACGAGTTGGGTGGCGGCTGGATCCATGTCGCGAAGGCGACGATCGGCAAGAGGGCGTTCCTCGGTAACTCCGGCATCACCCAACCGGGTCGTAAAGTACCCGACGACGGCTTGGTGGCGGTATTGTCGGCCGCCCCGCCCAAAGCCAAGGCCGGTTCCTCCTGGCTGGGCAGTCCACCGGTCCGGTTGCGCCGCAAGCCGACCGCGGCCGACGCGCTGCGCACCTTCCATCCCTCGGCGCGGCTGAAGCTGCTGCGGGGTCTGGTCGAGACCTGCCGGATCGTCCCGCTGATCGTCACGTATGCAATCGGGGTGGCGGTGCTGCTCACCCTGCAATGGTTGGCCGTGGAAGCCGGCTGGGGGTGGGCCGCGTTGAGTGCCGGCGCGGTGCTGTTGGTCGCCGGAGGCGTTGCCGGAGCAGCCGCGGTGATCGCGAAATGGCTTGTGGTCGGCCGCATCGAGGCCGGCGAACACCCGCTCTGGTCTCCGTTCGTCTGGCGCAACGAGGTCTACGACACCTTCGTCGAGACCGTCGCGGCCCCGTGGTTCGCCCGCGCGGCCAGCGGGACACCGGTGATGAACCTGTGGTTGCGGGCGCTGGGCGCCGGGATCGGGCGCGGCGTCTGGTGCGAGACGTACTGGTTACCCGAGGCCGACCTGGTGACCCTCGAGGAAGGTGCCACCGTCAACCGCGGCTGCGTGGTGCAGACGCATCTGTTCCACGACAGGATCATGCGAATGGACACCGTTGTGCTGGAGCAGGGTTCGACACTGGGTGCGCACAGCGTCGCGCTGCCCGCCGCACGCATCGGCGCCGGTGCGACGGTCGGCCCGGCGTCACTGGTCGTGCGCGGCGACGAGGTACCCCCGTCGACCCGCTGGCAGGGCAATCCGATCGCGCCGTGGCAGGCGCCGCGCAAGAAGCGCGCGGGCACGTCGACACCATCGACCGAAGAAACCGCCGCGTGACGAGAGGTAAGAAGAAGTCGACACCGGTCATCGACCCGTACCTGCCCACCAGCGGCAACTTCGGTTACCGGGTGTCACGCTACGAACTCGACATCGAGTACAAGGTCGCCATCAATCGGCTCACGGGCACCGCGACGATCACCGCGGTGACTCTCGCTTCGCTCCGCACCTTCACCCTCGACCTCGCCGACACGCTGTCGGTGACGAAGGTGACCGTCAACGGCGCACGGCCCCAACAGTTCCGCACCACTTCGGGCAAGCTACACATCGCGTTGCGCGATGTGCTGGCTCCGGGCGCGGCGATGACGATCGTCGTGCGCTACGGTGGCGCCCCCAGGCCGATCCGTTCACTGTGGGGCGATGTCGGTTTCGAAGAACTCAGCGACGGCGCCCTGGTCGCCGGCCAGCCGAACGGTGCGCAGTCGTGGTTTCCGTGCGACGACCACCCGAGCGCAAAGGCCAGCTTCCGTCTGCAGATCGCCGCCGAAAGCCCATACCGGGTGATCGCGAACGGCGAGTTGGTGTCCCGACGCGCACGGGCCGGGATGACCACGTGGACATACGACTTGCCCGAGCCCACCTCGACCTATCTGGTCACGCTGCAGATCGGCATGTACGAACGCCGGCGGCTGGCCGACAACGGGGTCCCGATCCACGCGGCGCTTCCGGACCGGCTGCGCGATAACTTCGAACACGACTTCGCCGCGCAACCGCAGATGATGAAACTGTTCGTCACGTTGTTCGGCGACTATCCGCTCAGCGAGGGCTACACCGTCGTGATCACCGACGACGACCTCGAGATACCGCTTGAGGCACAGGGAATTTCGATCTTCGGCGCCAACCACTGCGACGGCAAGGGGCGGGCTGAGCGGTTGATCGCGCACGAACTCGCACACCAGTGGTTCGGCAACTCCGTGACAGCCAAGCGGTGGCGCCACATCTGGCTGCACGAGGGGTTCGCCTGTTACGCCGAGTGGTTGTGGTCGGAGAACTCGGGCGGCCGCAGCGCCGATGAGTGGGCGCGACACTATTATCAGCGGCTCGCCAACTCGCCGCGCGACCTGCTTCTGGCCGACCCGGGCCCGCGCGACATGTTCGACGACCGGGTGTACAAGCGCGGGGCGATGACGTTGCACGTGCTGCGGCGGCACCTGGGCGACGACAACTTCTTCGCGCTGCTGCGGGACTGGACTGCGCGCTACCGGCACAGCACGGTGGTGACCGACGATTTCACCGGGCTGGCATTGCATTACGCCGACGAGTCGCTGCGATGGCTGTGGGATGCCTGGCTTTACTCCCCGCAGTTACCCGACCTGGACACGCCGTGACCGACGCGGGCGCGCCCTTCGATCCGGTCACCGCGAGCAGCCCGGCACCGGCCGGTCCCGCCGCGCGCGGCAGCGTCGGCCGGGTCGGTGTGGCCACCGCCGCAATCGCGGTGTGCGGTTATGCGGTGCTCTACCTGGCCGCCCGCGACCTCGAGCCCGCCGGATTCTCGTTGTTCGCGGTGTTCTGGGGAGCGTTCGGCCTGGTCTCGGGGGCGACGGGCGGGCTGCTGCAGGAGGCCACCCGGGAGGTCCGGTCCGCAGCGCACGTCGAGGTGACCGAGGGCCCGCGCAGCCGTCCGATGTGGGTGGGCGCTCTCGTGGGCGTCGTGTCGGCCGCTGCGATCGCGCTCAGTTCACCGCTGTGGTCCGAGTACGTGTTCGTCGAGTCCCGATGGCTTTCGGTGACGCTGCTGTCTGTCGGACTCGCCGGGTTCTGCCTGCACTCCACACTTCTCGGCATCTCGGCCGGACTGGACCGGTGGACGGCGTACGGATCGCAGATGGTGACCGACGCAAGCCTGCGGCTACTCGTGGCCGTCGCGACCTTCCTGGTCGGCTGGGGCCTGGCCGGCTATCTGTGGGCCACCGTGGCCGGTTCGGTGGCGTGGCTGATCATGCTGATCGTCTCGTCCGCCACCCGGCGCGCCGCGGGTCTGTCGACCCCCGTCGGCACCGCGGATTTCCTACGGGGCGCGTCGCATTCGATCACCGCGGCGGGCGCGAGCGCGATCCTGGTCATGGGCTTTCCGGTGCTGTTGCAGGCGACCTCCGACGACCTGGGCGCGGTCGGCGGCATCGTGATCCTGGCCGTCACGCTGACGCGGGCCCCACTCCTGGTTCCGCTCACGGCGATGCAGGGCAACCTGGTTGCCCACTTCGTCGACCAGCGCACGCACCGGTTGCGCGCTCTCGTCGCGCCCACGGTGATCGTCACCGGTGTGGGCCTGCTCGGTGTGCTGGTGGCTTGGGCGGCCGGACCGTGGCTGTTACGCAGCGCATTCGGTGCCGAATACCGCGCCGACGGTGCACTGCTGGCCTGGTTGACGGGCGGTGCGATCGCCGTTTCGCTGCTCACGCTCACCGGTGCTGCGGCGGTGGCGGCCGCACTGCACCGCGCATACTCACTGGGCTGGGTCTCGGCGACCGTCGCGTCGACGCTGTTGCTGCTGTTACCGCTGGATCTACAGACGCGCACGGTGGTCGCGTTGGTGTGCGGTCCGGTGGTCGGTATCGCCGTGCACCTGTTCGCGCTGTCTCGCAGGCGTGCGGCATGACACCGGTTCGGAGTCCAGGTCGCCCATCCGTATGCTGGCCCCGTTCTACGGTGAGGAAGAGCGAATGACTTGGCTGGTGACCGGCGGCGCCGGATACATCGGTTCCCATGTGGTGCGTACCCTGTCGGACGCCGACATGCCGGTGGTGGTGCTCGACGATCTGTCGACCGGCCTGAAGCGATTCGTTCCGCCGACGGTTCCCTTCGTGCGCGGCACCCTGCTCGACGGTGACCTCGTCGCACGCACGCTCGACAAGCATCGCGTCAGCGGCGTCATCCACATAGCAGGGTTCAAGTACGCCGGTGTCTCGGTGCAACGCCCGCTTCACACCTACGAGCAGAACGTCTCGGCGATGGTCACGCTGCTCAAGGCGATGGAGGCCGCAGGCACCGACAAGATGGTGTTCTCCTCCAGCGCCGCCACGTACGGCACCCCGGATGTCGACACCGTCACAGAGCAGACGCCCACTTCGCCGGAATCCCCGTACGGCGTCAGTAAACTGGTGGGCGAGTGGATGATTCGCGACGCCGCACGCGCGTCCGGGTTACGGCACACCAGCCTGCGCTACTTCAATGTCGTGGGATCGGGTTCGGCGGATCTGTTCGACGTCAGCCCGCACAACCTTTTCCCGCTGGTGTTCGACATGTTGTGCCGCGACGAGACACCGCGGATCAACGGCGCCGACTACCCCACTGCCGACGGCACCTGTGTGCGGGACTACGTCCACGTGTCGGACCTCGCGCTGGCGCATGTCGCCGCGGCGAGGCGGCTGGAAGCCGGCGAAGCAATCGAGCCCGTCTATAACCTCGGCAGCGGTAGCGGCACCTCGGTGCGAGAGACCATGACCACGATCCGCGATGTGACCGGATTCGAGTTCGAGCCGGTGGTCGGTCCGCGCCGGCCCGGTGACCCCGCCCGCATCGTCGCATCGGGCGACTTGGCCGCGCGCGACCTCGACTGGCGGATGCGGCATTCGCTAGAGGAGATGGTGCGCTCGGCGTGGATCGCTCGCCGGCAAGCAGGGGATGCCTATCCGCGGTAACTTCGCGCTGGGCAACTGGGTCGCGCGCGCCGCCATCGTCCTGATCGTCGTGCAGTTGGCGATCCGGGCGGTGCTGGCGTTCGGCGGTTACTTCTACTGGGACGACCTGATTTTGATCGGCCGCGCGGGTACCCAACCGCTGCTCTCGCCGGCGTACCTGTTCGACGACCACGACGGTCACGTCATGCCCGCCGCGTTCCTCGTCGCCGGTGGCATCACCTTATTGGCACCGCTGAACTGGATCGGCCCGGCGATCAGCCTGCTCGTCTTGCAGTTGCTGGTGTCGCTGGCATTACTGCGGACGTTGAACATCATCCTCGGGTGGCGACCAGTCCTGTTGCTGCCGTTGATATTCGCGCTGTTCACACCGCTGACGGTGCCCGGGTTCTCCTGGTGGGCGGCGGCACTGAACTCGTTGCCGATGCTGGCGGCGATGGCGTGGGTCTGCGGTGACGCGATCCTATTGGTGCGCACCGGTCAGAAGCGATACGCGGTGACGGCTCTCTTGGTCTACATCGGCGGTCTGCTGTTCTTCGAGAAGGCGGCGGTGATACCGTTCGTCGCGTTCGCGGTGACCGCTCTTTTGTGCTACGTGACCGGCACCGGACCACTGAAAGCGATGTGGCGTAGAGGAATCCGCCTGTGGGTGCCGTCGCTGGCGGTCACGGCGGGATGGGTCGGCGTGTACCTGGTCGTGGTCGACCAGAAGCGGTGGAGTTTCGACCTGGCGATGACGTGGGACCTGCTCGCGCGGTCGGTGACGCACGGGATCGTGCCTGGGCTGGTCGGCGGCCCGTGGGACTGGCAACGGTGGGCGCCGGCCTCGCCGTGGGCGACCCCACCCGCGACGGTGATGGTGTTGGGCTGGGTGGCCCTGGCCGCCGTGGTCGCGGTGACGCTGCTGCGTAAGCGCCGGATCACCGCGGTGTGGTTGGTGGCCGCGGGATACGCGATGGCCTGCCAGATCCCGATCTACCTCATGCGGTCATCGCAGTTCACCGCCCTGGAATTGGCGCAGACGCTGCGCTATCTGCCCGACCTCGTCATCGTGCTGGCGCTCTTGGCGGCGGTCGGGCTATGCGCCCCGAACCGGGCGGGGTCGCGGTGGCTGGACGCGTCGCGGCCCCGAACGGTGGTGATCTGTTCGCTTACAGCGCTGTTCGTGGCCAGCAGCGTGTACTCGACGGCGACGTTCTTGACGACGTGGCGCGACAATCCGGCACAAGGCTATCTGCGTAACGCGTTGTCGGGCCTGGCCGACGCGAGCCGGATGTCGGACGCGCCGATGCTCGACCAGGAGGTCGACCCGATGGTCCTGCAACGGGTCGTCGGGCCCGAGAACCGGGCCAGCCACATGTTCGCGCTGGTGCGTGAACGTCCCGAATTCTCCGCGGCCACAGACGAATTGCGCATGCTCGATCACAAGGGCCGCGTGGTCGACGCGAAGGTCACCTGGGTGCGCGCCATCGCGCCTGGACCGCACCCGGACTGCGGTTACCTGGTGCAGCCCGAAGTTCCGGTCCGGATGCCGCTGGACGGCCCGCTGCTACCTGCCGACTGGACGGCCGAGATCAACTATCTGGCCAACAGCGACGGCTCGATGACGATGTCGCTGTCGGAGGGGCGCGAGGTCAAGGTGCCGGTGCGACCGGGCCTGAACCAGGTGTTCGTCCGGCTACCCGGTGCGGGCGGCGCGATCGACGTGCGCGCGAATACCGCCGCGTTGTCGGTGTGCATCGCGTCGGGTCCCGTCGGATTCGTGGCACCGAAATAGCGGCCGGCGTGTCAGGCTGTCGGGGTGACCGACATCCGTGACCAAGGCCTGAAGGTTTTCCGCGAACTGCTTCCCGGCGTCCTTCCCGACGGGGACGTCGAACTGCCCACCGACTCCTTCGGCGGCGAGATGCTTCCCCTGGCCATGGACAACGTCTTCGGGCGACTGTGGACCCGGGACGGCCTGAGCCGTCGCGACCGCAGCCTGCTGACGCTGGGCCTCCTGATCGCGCTGCGCGCCGAAGACGAACTGCGGATCCACGTCCAGATCGCGCGCACCAACGGCCTCACCGACGACGAGATCGCCGAGGTCGTCTACCACTGCACCGGCTACGCCGGTTTCCCCGCCGCCAACTCGGCAATGAAGATCGCCAAGGAGGTGTTGCAGCCGACGTGAGCATCGCACCGGTCACCCACCACCGCGTCACCGTCGACGGCGTCGACACCTTCTACCGCCAAGCCGGACCGCCCGACGCCCCGGTCGTGCTGCTCCCCCACGGCTATCCGGCCTCGTCGTACGTCTACCGCAATCTGATGGCCGCACTGGGTGACCGGTGGCGCCTGGTCGCCCCTGATCTGCCCGGTTTCGGTTACAGCTCAACACCTTCACCGGATGCCTTTGGCTACACCTTCGACGCCTACGCGGCGTTTCTGCGGTCCTTCGTCGGCGCGCTCGACCTTCGGCGCTACGTCATCTGGTTGCACGACTACGGCTCCCAGTTCGGTTTCCGCCTCGCCCTGGCCGAACCCGAGCGCGTCGCGGGCCTGGTCATCCAGAACGGTGACATCTACGCCGACGCGTTCGGGCCGAAATACGGGTTCCTGCGCGAGCTTTGGGATAACCCCGGGCCCGCGTCGCGGCGTCGCATCGCCGAGCATGTGACGCTCGCAGGGTTCGAAAGCGAGTTCCGCGGCGAGCTCCCGGCCGAGGTGTCCGACCGCATCAGCCCCGACCTGTGGACACTGCACTGGTCGCTGATGAACACGCCGGACCGGCTGGCCAACCTCATCCACCTGCTCGAGGACCAACCCTCGACACTCGACTGGTTCGCGCAGGAGCAGGCCTATCTGCGCACGCATCGGCCGCCGACACTGATCGTCTGGGGGCCGCATGACGGCTACATGCCCGAGGAGTCGGCGCGGGCTTACCACCGCGACCTGCCCGACGCGCCCCTGCACCTGCTCGGCGGCGGGCACTGGCTGCTGGAAACGCACCTCGACGAGGTCGTGCCCTTGGTCTCTGACTTCCTGACCCGAGGACCGAAGTGGAGCCACCTAGGAGAATCGAACTCCTGACCTGCTCATTACGAGTGAGCCGCTCTGCCGACTGAGCTAAGGTGGCGTGCCCGCGATGAGCGCTTGCGCGAAGAGCTGAAGACACCGGCAGGCGGGACGAGTCTACGGCAGGGTCCGCCGCCGACCCAACTCAGTCGCGCAGCGCCCGTCCGACCGTGGCCACCATCGCGTCGACCGCGAACTTCGGTTTGACGTTGACGGCCAACGCCTCGCGGCACTCCAGGACTGCTTCGATGCAGCGCAGCAGTTTGTCCGGCGGCGCATGCGCGGCCAGCCTGACGATTTCCTCGGCCATATCGGGGTGGTTGTGCGCAACGTCGCCGGCGTCCGAGGCCACCAGCAGCGCGTCGCGGAAGTACGTCGCCAGATCGATCAGCGCGCGGTCCAGAGAATCACGCGAGGCACGCGTCTTGCGTGACTTCTGCCGTCGCTCAAGGGCACTCAGGGCACCTGCCGCTCCGCGCAGCGAACCGGCCGTCCCCTTTCCGGTGCCACCCGCACCGAGCGCGGTGCGCAGTTCCTCGGTCTCGGCCTCGTTGCGGTCCACCGTCAGCGCCAGGGCCTCGTCCTCAGCCGTCTTGACCAACTCCTCGGCCGCGGCATAGGCGCGGGACGGCGTCGCCGCGTCGCGCGCCAGACCCAGCGCCCGCTTCCGACGTTCCCGCGCCGACTCGTCGGTGGCCAGCCGACGGGCCCGCCCGACATGGCCGCCGCTGACCGAAGCCGCCCACCGCGCCTCGGCCTCCGGAAGCCCGTCGCTGTCCATCAGCACACCCGCAATCGCGTCCACGGTGGGGGTGACCAGCGCGACGTGCCTGCAGCGCGAGCGCAGCGTGATCGCGATGTCCTCGGGATCCACCGACGGCGCGCACAGCAGGAAAACCGTCGACGGCGGCGGCTCCTCGACCACCTTGAGCAGGGCGTTCGCCGCTCCCTCGGTCAGCCGGTCGGCATCCTCGATCAGCACGATCTGCCAGCGCCCGGTGCCCGGCCGCCGCGAGGCGATCTGCACGATCGCGCGCATGTCGTCGACACCGATCGACAGCCCCTCGGGAATGATCCTCCGCACATCTGCGTGGGTGCCGGCCATCGTCGTCGTGCAGGCCCGGCACTCGCCGCACCCGGGCACACCGTCGGAGGTGCACTGCAGCGCCGCGGCAAAGCACAGCGCCGCCACCGACCGGCCCGAGCCGGGAGGGCCCGTGATCAGCCACGCATGTGTCATGGATCCGATTGCCGCCCCGCTGTGAGCCGACTCACCACGTGCGGCGCGTGCCGCAGCCACCAACTCGGCCTCAACAGCCTGTTGACCCACAAGACGCGAGAAGACACCGCCCATCGGAGATAACAGTAGTGCTGCGAACCGACACGTCCGTCTCACAGCACCCGTACCCGTCGCCGAGGCCCGATACGGTTGACGCGTGGCCATGGAAGATCGACCGATCGGGCGGATCAGCGCATTCGTCCGGTGGGCCGCGCGCACCCCGTGGCCGGTGTTCACGCTGGGCATGGTCCAGGCCGACATCATCGGCGCCCTGTTGGTCCTGAGCTTCCTGAGATTCGGTCTGCCGCCCGAGGACCGCATCCAGCTACAGGACCTGCCCGCCTTCAACCTGGCGGTCTTCCTCGGCTTCCTGTTCGTGTCCTTCACCGTCGCCGCGTACTGGAGCCTGCGGCTGCTGATCCCGGTCATGCGCTGGCAGCGCCGCGACATGCTGCTCGGCGACCGCGACCCGGCCGACACCGAGGTCGCGCGGACCCGCGCGTTGAAGATGCCGTTCTACCGGTCGGTGATCAACGTCGCGAACTGGTTCCTCGGCTCAGTGGTGTTCATCGTCGCCAGCTGGCCGGTGGCCAGTAAGTCGGCGCCGGTGGTGGCCGTCGCGACGGGGCTGGGCGCCACCGCGACCGCGATCATCGGCTACCTGCAGTCCGAACGGGTGCTGCGGCCCGTCGCGGTGGCGGCCCTGCGCGGCGGTGTGCCCGAGAACTTCCGCGCGCCCGGGGTGATCGCGCGTCAGGTGATGACGTGGGTGCTGTCCACCGCGGTCCCGATCATCGCGATCGTGCTGGCCGTGGTGGCAAGCAAGTTCGAGATCCTGACCGCTCCCGCCGACCGGCTGACCACCCCGATCCTGATCCTGTCGATCTCCGCACTGGTGGTCGGCCTGGCAGGCACCGTGCTGGTGGCGATGTCGATCGCCGACCCGCTGCGCCAGTTGCGCTGGGCGCTCGGCGAGGTGCAGCGCGGTAACTACAACGCCCACATGCAGATCTACGACGCCAGCGAGCTGGGGTTGCTGCAGGCGGGCTTCAACGACATGGTGCGCGACCTGGCCGAACGGCAACGCTTGCGCGACCTGTTCGGCCGCTACGTCGGCGAGGACGTGGCCCGGCGCGCACTGGAACGCGGCACCGAACTCGGTGGTCAGGAACGCGACGTCGCGGTGCTGTTCGTCGACCTGGTCGGATCCACACAGCTGGCGTCGACCATCCCCGCCGCCGACGTCGTCAACCTGCTCAACGACTTCTTCCGCGTGGTGGTCGACACCGTCAACCGGCACGGCGGGTTCGTCAACAAGTTCCAGGGCGATGCGGCGCTGGCCATCTTCGGCGCGCCGATCGAACATCCCGACGCGTGCGGCGGCGCGCTCGCCGCCTCCCGCGAACTGCACGACGAGCTGATCGAGGTGCTGGGCCAGACAGAATTCGGTATCGGGGTGTCGGCCGGCCGGGCGATCGCCGGGCACATCGGCGCCCAGGCCCGCTTCGAATACACCGTGATCGGTGACCCGGTCAACGAAGCGGCGCGGCTGACCGAGCTGGCCAAGCTGGAGGAGGGCCACGTCCTGGCCTCGGCGATCGCGGTCAGCGGAGCTCTGGACGCCGAAGCGCTGTGCTGGGACGTCGGCGAGATCGTCGAACTCCGTGGCCGTGTGGCCCCGACACAGTTGGCGCGGCCGCTGAACCTGCGCGGCTCCGACGGCGCCCGCCCCGAGCAGACCGACACAGATCACGCCGACGCTGAGCAAGGCGCCGAACGTGAAGTTGTTTCCGAAGAATCACGCTGATCTCGAGCACAAGCTCACGTTCGTGGGCTAGCTCTTCTTGGCGGCTTTCTTCGCTCCGGCCTTCTTCGCAGTCTTCTTCGCCCCTGCCTTCTTCGTCCGCTTCACCGGACCGCGCGCGCGACGGTCGGCGAGCAGTTCGGCGGCGCGTTCGTCGGTGATCGACAGGACGTCGTCGCCCTTGCGCAGGCTGGCGTTGGTCTCCCCGTCGGTGACATACGGGCCGAACCGGCCGTCCTTGATCACCATCGGCTTGCCGGTCGCCGGATCCTCACCGAGTTCACGCAACGGCGGGGCCGCGGCCCGCTGCCCGCCACGGCGCTTGGGTTCGGCGTAGATCTTCAAGGCCTCGTCGAGCGTGATGTCGAACATCTGCTCTTCGGTGGCCAGCGAGCGAGAGTCCGTGCCGCGCTTAAGGTATGGGCCGTAGCGGCCGTTCTGTGCGGTGATCTCCTCGCCGGTGTTCGGGTCGACGCCCACGACGCGCGGCAGAGACAACAGTCGCAGCGCATCCTCCAGCGTCACCGTCTCCAGATCCATCGACCGCAACAGCGAACCGGTGCGCGGCTTCGGACCCGTCGGCTTCTTGCCCTTCTTCGCCGTCGACCCGGCCTCGCCGTCGTCGGGCGGTTCGGGCAGAACCTCGGTGACATACGGACCGTAACGACCATCCTTGGCGACGATCTCGTGCCCGGTTTCGGGGTCGACGCCCAGTGATCGGCCTTCTTGCGGTGTGGCGAAAAGCTTTTCGGCGAGCTCGAGGGTCAGCTCGTCGGGGGTGAGATCGTCCTTGAGGTTGGCCCGCTGCGGTTTGAGCTCGCCGGGCTCACCGTCCTCGTCGGGGACCATCCGCTCCAGGTACGCACCGTTCTTGCCCACCCGCACATGGATCGGCCGGCCCTGATCGTCGTCGAACAGTTTGATGGAGTTAATCTGCCGGGCGTCGATCTCCTCGAGGTTCACCCCGACGAGCTTCTTGAGCCCACCCGAGCGGGCGATCGAGTCCTCGACCCCGTGATCGCCGCCGAAGTAGAAGTTGTTGAGCCAGTTGGTCCGTCGCTCGTTACCGGCGGCGATCTCGTCGAGTTCGTCTTCCATCGCCGCGGTGAACCCGTAGTCGACTAGGCGGCCGAAGTGCTGTTCGAGCAGCCCGATGACGGCGAACGCCACCCACGACGGCACCAGCGCGCTGCCCCGCTTCACGACGTAACCGCGGTCCTGGATCGTCTTGATGATCGACGAGTACGTCGACGGCCTGCCGATGCCGAGGTCCTCGAGAGCCTTGATCAGCGAAGCCTCGGTATAGCGGGCGGGCGGCGCCGTGTTGTGCCCGTCGGCGGTGAGCTCCTTGGCGTCGACGCGCTGGCCCTGCTCCAGATTCGGCAGCCGGCTCTCGGCGTCGTCGGCCTCGCCGCCTGCCTGATCGTCGATGCTTTCGACGTAGGCCTTCAGAAAGCCGGCGAAGGTGATGGTCCGGCCGCTGGCGTTGAAGACGACTTGCTCTCCCGAGCTCGCGGTTCCGGAGATCCGCAGGCTTAGCGTGGTGCCACGCGCGTCGGCCATCTGGGAGGCCACGGTGCGCTGCCAGATCAGCTCGTAGAGCCGGAACTCGTCGGTGTCGAGCTGGCCGTGCAGCTGACCCGGCGTGGAGAACACGTCACCGGCGGGCCGGATGGCCTCGTGCGCCTCCTGGGCGTTCTTCACCTTGCGGGTGTACTGCCGCGGCGACGGATGCAGATACTCCTCGCCGTAGAGCTGACGGGCCTGGTTGCGGGCTGCTTCGACCGCACTCGCCGACAACGTCGTCGAGTCAGTGCGCATATAGGTGATGTAGCCGTTCTCGTAGAGCCGCTGCGCGATGCTCATCGTGCGCTCCGAGGAGAACCGCAGCTTGCGGCCCGCCTCCTGCTGCAGCGTCGAGGTCATGAACGGCGCGTACGGCCTGCGGGTGTAGGGCTTCTGCTCGACCGAGCTGACCGCCAGCTGCGCCCCGCGCAGACCACCCGCCAACGCCGTCGCCGCGGCCTGGTCCAGCACCAGTACCTCGTCGGGCTTTTTGACCTGGCCCAGCGAGTCGAAGTCGCGGCCGGTGGCCACGCGGCGCCCGTCGACCGTGTTCAGCTTGGCGGTGAACATCGGGGGCGAGGCCTGCGGGTCGGAGACACTGGCGTCGAGTTCGGCGGTGACGTCCCAGTACCCTGCGCTGCGGAACGCCATCCGTTCGCGTTCGCGCTGCACGATGATGCGCGTCGCGACCGACTGCACCCGGCCGGCCGACAACTTCGGCGCGACCTTTTTCCACAGGACCGGGCTGACCTCGTAGCCGTACAACCGGTCCAGGATGCGGCGTGTCTCCTGCGCGTCGACCAGGTCGTTGTCCAGGTCGCGGGGGTCCTCGGCGGCGGCGCGGATGGCCGGTTCGGTGATCTCGTGGAACACCATCCGCTTGACGGGGATGCGGGGCTTGAGCGTCTCGAGCAGATGCCAGGCGATCGCCTCGCCCTCGCGGTCGCCGTCCGTGGCCAGGTACAGCTCGTCGACGTTCTTGAGCAGGTCTTTCAGCTCGGCGACCGTGCTCTTCTTCTCGGGGCTGATGATGTAGAGCGGCTCGAAGTTGTGGTCGACGTCCACCCCGAGGCGGGCCCACGGCTCGGATTTGTACTTCGCGGGCACGTCGGCGGCGTTGCGGGGCAGGTCGCGGATATGCCCACGGGACGACTCGACGATGTAATTGGAGCCCAGGTAGCCCGCTATCTTGCGCGCCTTGGTAGGCGACTCGACTATGACGAGCCGCCGGACGCTTCCGTTACGGCCGCTGCCGCGGTCCCCATCAGCCACCTTTTACTTACGCTCCACTTCTTTGGTCACCCACAGCGCAGAATTCCGCGTCCGGCGGAGAATCAACCCTGTCGGCAACTGACAATTTCGCACCCCGCGCCAACCGACGCAAACTGACCCCCCTGTGAACAGCCGTCAGACCCGTGGCCATTCCTGCAACGCCTCCACACTGCCAGGAGGTTCCCCCACGTTCTCTACCAGGCGCGATAGCCGGCGTCGACCGCTGATCCGCAGGGCCGGGCGTGACCCGCGGGTACCGATCAGCGTCGGCGCGATTCCCACCCGCATCATCGCCGACGCGAGCGGCGAATGCGTGTCTGGCGCGTGCGGGTCCAGCCCGAGCAGATAACGGTCGGCTTCAGGTGTGCCCGCGGCCAGGGTCCAGGCCCGAAGCTCGCGCGGCCCGGGCAACCAGTTCGGCGGGACGGTCTTGACCGCGCCCCGGGTCCAACCCGCCGCGATCTCCACCAGTCGGGTGTCGACCGCGGTGCGCACCAGCGGGGTGTTCTCGTCGGTGCGGGCGATCTCGGGTTCCAGACCGGCCTCGACGATCATCTCGGCCAGCGCCTCGGCCCGCCATTGACGGTCGACGACGACCGACAGCCGCGCACCCTGCTCGGTGCCGGAACCCACCAGGACAACCTGGCCAGGTCCGGCGAGCAGCCCGGTGAGGTCGGCCACCGCGGGGGGCACCGACTCCGCCGAGAAGAACGACAGCTGGCTCACAAATCGACAGTAAGCCAGGTACCGGCCTCAGCCGTGGCGGCCGTGCCGAAGCGCGCCGGAATAGCGAACACCCCGCGGCGGTCGGTTCTCGACGCTCGCGGGGTGTTGCCTTTCGATCGTGCTGGTCGCGCTAGACGGCCCGAACACCGGTGGCCTGGGGCCCCTTGGGGCTCTGGCCAACCTCGAACTCGACCTTCTGGTTCTCCTCCAGGGTGCGGAAGCCGCTGCCCTGAATCTCCGTGTAGTGGACAAAAACGTCAGCGGAGCCGTCCTCCGGGGCGATGAAGCCGAAGCCCTTCTCCGCGTTGAACCACTTCACAGTTCCCTGTGGCATTTCCTGTTGTTTCCTTCTCTTATTCACCGGGTGCGGTCCACCGTGTTTCGGTACACCGGGCCCGTTCCGACCGCTCTCCTTCGTGGAAGCTCGGAACTCAACCCGACCTACAACCCTCGCAGGAACCGCGATCGCAACGTCGATCCTGCGAGTGCTAATACACGAACACAGAAGCTGCGACCGCGATAAGTCAATCACGTTCGTGGCTGCGGCGACAGTCTCGGCGTTTCAAATGGGGAACAATTCGCCTAAAGAGGTGTATCGGGAAGGATGATCGATGGCTGATTTCGGCCGCGAGCTGCTCGCGTGCGCGGTCGAAGGCACGGTTGCAGGCGGCCCGAATCCGCTGCGCCACGTCGCAGACATCCCACCGCGCCGAGGTCGCCCGATGGGGTGGCCGTGTTGGGCCGACCCAGATGTGGTGCGGGCGTTCGTTGATCGGGGCATCGAGGCCCCGTGGTCACATCAACTCGCCGCCGCCGACCTCGCACACGGTGGACGCCATGTCGTACTGTGCACCGGCACGGCGTCGGGCAAGTCGCTTGCCTACCAGTTGCCGATATTGACAGACCTGAAAGCGAATCCGCGGTCGCGCGCGCTGTATCTTTCGCCGACCAAAGCGCTCGGCCACGACCAACTCCGGTCGGCGGTCGCGCTCACCGAGGCGGTGGGGTTGTCCGACGTCGCACCGTGCGCCTACGACGGCGACAGCCACAGCGACGTGCGCCGGTTCGCGCGGGAACGGTCGCGCTGGATCTTCTCCAACCCCGACATGATCCATCTGTCACTGCTGCGCAACCACGCCCGGTGGGCGGTGTTCCTGCGCAACCTGAGCTACATCGTCGTCGACGAATGCCATTACTATCGCGGCATTTTTGGCTCGAACGTGGCTCTTGTGCTGCGTCGGCTTCTGCGGCTGTGCGCCCGATACTCGCCGAGCGGCGGGGTGCCGACCGTGGTCTTCGCCAGCGCCACGACGGCCTCGCCGGCTCAGACCGCCTCCGAGCTGATCGGCCAAACGGTCGCCGAGGTCACCGAGGACGGGTCACCGCAGGGCGCCCGCACCGTGGCGCTGTGGGAACCTCCGCTGCTTGACGATCTGGTGGGTGAAAACGGAGCCCCGGTAAGGCGTTCGGCGGGAGCCGAAGCCGCCAGCGTGATGGCCGACCTGGTCGCCGAAGGCGCCCGAATGTTGACGTTCGTGCGGTCACGGCGCGGCGCCGAGCTGACCGCGTTGGGGGCGCGGGCCCGATTACAGGAAAGGGCGCCCGATCTCGCCGACCGGGTGGCTTCGTATCGCGCCGGTTATCTGTCGGAAGACCGCCGCGCGCTCGAGCGCGCGCTGACCGACGGCGAACTGCGGGGGCTGGCGACGACGAACGCGTTGGAGTTGGGTGTCGACATCGCCGGCCTGGACGCCGTTGTCCTCGCCGGGTTTCCGGGCACCGTGACATCGTTCTGGCAACAGGCGGGCCGCTCGGGGCGGCGCGGTCAGGGCGCGCTGATCGTGCTGATCGCCCGCGACGATCCACTCGACACCTACCTGGTACACCACCCGTCGGCGCTGCTGGACAAGCCGATCGAGCGCGTCGTCATCGACCCGACCAACCCGTATGTGCTTGGGCCACAACTGCTCTGTGCGGCCGCCGAACTTCCGCTCACCGACGCCGAGGTGCGGGTGTGGAACGCCGAGGACGTGGCTGCGGCGCTCGTCGACGACGGACTGCTGCGGCGACGGGCCAACGGGTACTTCCCCACACCCGGCATGGACCCGCATCCGGCTGTCGATATTCGCGGCTCGTCCGGCGGTCAGATCGCGATCCTGGAGGCCGGCACGGGACGCATGCTCGGGAACACCGGGGCGGGCCAAGCGCCCTCTTCTGTCCATCCCGGAGCGGTGTATCTGCACCAGGGCGAGACCTATGTCGTAGACTCCCTCGACTTCGAAGACGGCGTGGCCTTCGTGCACGCCGACGATCCCGGTTACACCACCACCGCGCGGGAGGTCACCGACATCGCAGTCACCGGGCACGGTGAGCGAAAGACGTTCGGCGCGGTCACCATTGGGCTCGTCCCGGTTTCGGTGAGCAATACGGTGACCGGTTATCTGCGCAGGCGCCTGACGGGTGAAGTGATCGACTTCGTCGAACTCGAGATGCCCACCCGCACACTGGACACCATGGCCGTGATGTGCACGATCACACCAGAGGCGTTACAGCACAACGGCATCGATTTGCTGCGGGTGCCCGGTGCGCTGCATGCCGCAGAGCACGCCGCGATCGGCCTGCTGCCGTTGGTCGCCAGCTGCGATCGCGGCGACATCGGCGGTGTGTCAACGGCGGTCGGGCCCGTGCAGGGGCTGCCGACGATCTTCGTGTACGACGGCTACCCGGGCGGTGCGGGTTTCGCCGACCGTGGTTATCACCGGCTCACCACCTGGTGGGCCGCGACGGCCGATGCGATCGAGGCGTGTGAGTGTCCGGCGGGCTGCCCGTCGTGCGTGCAGTCGCCCAAGTGCGGCAACGGGAACGATCCGCTGGACAAGGCGGGTGCGGTGCGGGTGCTGCGGTTGGTTCTGCGCGAGATATCCCAACGCTCAAGCTGAGGGTGTCGCAACCGCTGGCGCAGCACACCGAATGGCGGGCACGCGCGCCGGTAAGGTAGCCCCATGACCCACGACTGGCTGCTCGTGGAGACGCTGGGCAGCGAGCCCGCGGTGGTCGCGCAGGGCCGTCGGACCCAGAACCTGATCCCGATCAGTGGATTCCTTCGGCGCAATCCGCATCTGATGGCGGTCCAGACGGCGATCGGCGAAACGGTGCGCGCGCATCAGGGCTTGAGCAGCATCACCCCGAAGAACGACCGTGTCATCCGCACGGAGGTCGTGCAGATGACCGACGGTCGGATACACGGCGTACACGTGTGGATCGGGCCGCCCGATATGGAACCCCCGGAGCGCCCGGTGCCCGGACCGCTGGTCTGGGACCTCGACACCGGCATTGCCACCGCGACCCCGGAATCGCTGGCCAACAGCGGGTGGGAAGCGCCTCAGGAACCGACCCATAACCGCACTTTCGCCGACGACCTGCCCATGCGTGAACTCAACCCCAGCGAAGCCAAGGTGTTGACCATGGCGATCAAACGCGAGCCGGGCGCCGCGTTCTGCAGCACGTGGGACGTCACCGACCACCGCGGCGAGGCGATCAGCGTCGGGTTCGTGACGCGGGCAGTGCTGGAATCCGATGACGACGGACCGGATCGGCTGCTGTGCCGAGCGATGAACTGGCGCAGCGAACGGGAGCAAAAGCACCCGGAGCAGGATCACCTCGCCCAGCGGATCCTCAACGGACTGGCCCAGCCTGGTGTGCACCGCGCCTTGGTGGATCCGACGAACTGGACCCTGTTGAAGTGGCTCGACGACCCGGCCCCGTTCTTCGACTGGCGGGTCAGCCTGGCGGGCGAACACGCGGTGCATCCCGACGACCGCGCCGAGATGGAGCAAATGGCCGTGGATTTCAGGACCGGTATCGCGTCCGGTGTACTGCGGATGACCGGTGTCGGCGGCCAGGAGTGGGCACCGGTCCATGTGACGGTGAACCGGGTCGAACTCGACGACGACGTGTATGCCGCGCTGGCGACGCTGCGCCGCGCCAATGACACCGAGATCGCCGAAGCGGGCCGACGCGATTCCTAGGTGCTGACATCGGCCGGGCCCGCGCGGGCCACCGCACGCGCAACGCCCACACCGAAGCGGCCCAAGGTGACAGGGACATCAACGGCGACAACGATATCGAGTTCGTCGACCTCGCACCGCGCCATCTCGGTGTCCATGCCATCGGTGACCGCGGCCGCCCACGAGCACGCTTGATCGCCACCGGCGGCAATCCGGTGGGCGGCGGCCAGCGCGCCCAGGTCTGCGGCCGCCTGTGCGCGGTGCCGCGCCGCCACCGCCACACCGAGACAAGCGGCACCGATAGCGATCGTCACCACGATCGCGATCATCGCAGCGGCGATGAGGGTGGCCGAACCCTGCTCAGCCCGCACCCGGTTCCACCGCCGCCACTGCGCGCGCCTCGACGGTGAATCCGGGCGGTATCGGTGACCGCGCGCGCACGGTGGCGGTGACGAACTGTCCCTCGCGGCGGGTGACGACGGTGGCTCCCTCGGGGGCGAGATCGCGCGCCGCAGCACTACCGTCGTGGCCGCGGGCGGCAAGGCGCGCGGCCTCGCGCGCGGCGTCGACACACCTGATGTGCATCGACACCGCCGTGAGCCCGCCCAGACACAAGACGAGGATCGCGACCAGCGCTGCCACCGCGAACGCCGCTTCGATCGTGGCGCCGCCACGTTCACCGGTCAGACGTTGGTGTTGAGGGCGCGGCTGATGATGTTGGTCAACGCGCTGACGATCGAGTCGCCGGTGACGACCGTGTAGAGGATCGCGCCGAACGCGGCGGCCGCGATGGTGCCGATCGCATACTCGACGGTCGACATTCCCTCGTCGGCGACGATCAGCATCGTCAGCCGCGTCTGAAGCGCTCGAATCCTGTTGCCCATCACCTTTTCTCCCCACTCGTTGTCCTTCACAGAATCCCCGACTGCAGCACGTCTGAGGCCAGCCCCGCGACGACCGGGATGACGCCCAGGCAGAAGAACGCCGGCAGGTAGCACACCCCCAGCGGGCCTGCGATCAAGACGGAGGCGCGTTCGGCCGCGGCGCGCGCGGTGTCTGCCGCGTCGTCGCGCGACCGGCTTGCCAACGCGCTGACCCCTTGGGCGAGTGCGGTTCCCGAGGACGCCGACCGTCGTGCCAGCCGCAACAACGCATCGACGCTGCGATCGCCCTCGGGTGCAGTGGCCCACGCGGTCGCAGGGTCGGCGCCCAGGGCAAGCAGATCCGCGGCACGGACCAACACTCGGGCCACCGTCGGCGGTGCCGAGGGCGCCGCGGCTGACGCGGCGCCGGCCACCGCCATACCCGAATGGAGGCAGGCCGCCAGCACGTCGAGCGCCGAGGCGAACGCCAGAGGATCGTTCGCCCGGACTTTGTGGTGTGACTTCGGATTTGGGCTGTGGGCAGTCCGCACACGGGCTCGGCCATCGGTGCCTGCGAGAAGCACAGCGATCGCGAGAAGCAGCGCGGCAAGCGTCATCGGACCACCCCGCCGGTGATCCGGTCCGACCACACCAACCCCAGACATGTCAGTGCCGCACCGATGGCCAGGAGCCATTGGCCCGTCGACAACAGGAATCGCAGCGGTTGGGCGCCGATCATCTCGCCGAGTCCGATGCCCAGCAACGGCAGGACGGCGAGCACGGTGGCGGTGGTCCGCGCACCGGCCATACCCGCGCTCACCTGAGTCGAGAACCGCTCCCGCGCAACGATATCGCGGTGTGCGGTGTGCATCAGCGCGGCGATGGCGAGGCCGTGCGACTGAGCCAGATTCCAGCAGACGGCGAGCCGCTGCCAATACGTCGGCAGCGCCGACCGCCGTGCCACGCTGAGCATCCCGGCCGCGACATCGCCTCCCATCCGCGCCCTGGCCGCCACCGTGCGCAGTGCTGCCGCGACGGCACCGTCGGCCTCGTTGGCTGCCGTGTCGAACGCGGTCACCGGATGGGCGCCGATCCGCAGTTCCCCGACCAGTACGTCGAGCGCACCCTCCAGTGCCGCGGCTTCCTTCGTCCGCTGCCGCTCTCTGCGCCGGCGCCGGCTGCGGGTTTCGACGGTGGCGGCCGCGATCACCGCGGCCGCTACGACACCGAGCGGCGCAACGGCCATCAGGGCGACCAGGACGGCGACCAGCCATAGAGGCGACGGGAGCCGTAGCGCCCGGCGGCGTGAGCGTGCCACCGGGGTGCGCCGCCGCGGAGCTGGTGCGGTGAGAAGCGCCAGCGCGAGAGCCAGCGCAGCGACGCTCACGAGCCACCTCGCTCACGGATCAGATCGTCGAGCCGCTGTGCGCCAGGGCCGAAGCCGTGCCCGAGACGCCACGCTGTGGAGGCTTGGACCGGGCCCTCGGCCCCGGCGGTCAACACCGCGATCTCGGCGAGTCGGCGCAGGCCCGCCCGGTCGCGGCCGACGTGGATCACCACTTGCACAGCGGCGCCGAGTTGGCTGTGCAACGCGGCCCGGTCGAGCCCACCGAGCGCGGCCAGCGCCTCGAGGCGCGCGGGCACCTCCGTCGGGCTGTTGGCGTGCACGGTTCCGGCGCCACCATCGTGACCGGTGTTCAGCGCGCCGAGCAGATCGACGACCTCGGCGCCGCGTACCTCACCGACGACGATGCGGTCGGGCCTCATCCGGAGCGCCTGCCTCACCAGGTCCCGCACCGCCACCTCGCCCGCGCCTTCGACGTTGGCGCAGCGCGCCACCAGCTTCACCAGATGCGGATGAGGCGGTGCGAGTTCCGAGGCGTCCTCGACGCAGATGATGCGTTCGATCGAGGGAACCGCACCGAGCAGGGCGGCCAACAGGGTGGTCTTGCCCGCCCCGGTGCCTCCCGAGACCAGGAACGCCAGCCGTGCACGCACGACGCCGTCGAGGAGGGTGGCCGCGGCCGGTTCGATCGCGCCGGTGGCGGTCAGCGACGCCAAGTCCTGCGTCGCGGGCCGTAGCACCCGCAGCGACAGACACGTTCCCGCGGAAGCGATCGGCGGCAGGACCGCGTGCAGGCGCACCGTGAACGCGCCGGTGCCGAGCCCGGTCAACTGGCCGTCGACCCATGGCTGCGCCTCGTCGAGGCGACGTCCGGCGGCGAGCGCCAACCGCTGTGCGAGCCTGCGCACGGAGCTCTCGTCGGGAAAGCGAATTCCGGTGCGGCGCAACCCGTTGCCGTCATCCACCCACACCGCGTCGGGCGCCGTGACCAGAACATCGGTGGTCCCGTCGGCCGACAGCAACGGTTCGAGCACGCCCGCCCCGGTCAGCTCGGTCTCCAACAGGCGTAGCCCGCTGAGCACTTCGCTGTCGCCGAGCACTCCACCGGACTCCGCGCGAATCGCCGCGGCCACGACCGTCGGCCGCAGCGGTGCTGATTCGGTCGCGAGCCGCTCGCGCACTCGGTCGATCAACGAGTCGCTCATGCGGCGACCGCCGGGTGCTGCTGCAGAATCGTCAACACCTTGCGCGCCGCGCGGCCAAGCGGCGACCGACGGCCGATCCGCAGTCCGCCCCGCTCGAGGGTGACCGCCATACCGGGTTGCGGACGCATCCCCGCCAGCAGAGGCAACCCGACGATCTCGGCGACCTCCGCCGACCGCAGCCCGCCCGGTGCCGGACCGCGCACGACCACACCCGAGTTCGGATTGAGCGTCGACACCCACCGGGCGACCGTGTCGGCCGCCGCGCAGGACCGTACGTCGGCAGGTGTCACGACGACGGCGAGATCGGCGGAGGCCAGGGCGGTCTCGGCTGCCGCGGTCGACCGCCTCGGAACGTCGCAAACGACGGTCGCACCCCCGCGACTGCCCGCGTCGATCACGGCACCGAGCGGTACCGGGTCCACGTCGCAGCCGGCGCGGCTGCCGGACAGCACGGTGACGCCCCGTACCCGGGGCAACGCATCCCGCAGCGCCGCGTAGTTCAACCGTCCGCCCTGCAGACGCAGATCCGGCCAGCGCAGCCCGGATTCGGCTTCACCGCCCACGACGAGATCGATCCCGCCGCTCCACGGGTCGACGTCGATCAACAACGCCTCGGGTGCGGTCAGCGCCAGCGCGGTCGCGAAGACCGATGCGCCTGCGCCACCGCGGCCGGCGATGACGGCCGCCACCGCACCGCGACGGCCCGCCTCGTGCAGCCCTTCCGCGGCCTCGGCCAACTCCGCCATCAGCTCGTCGTCCTGCTCGGGCAGGGTGAGGACCCGCTGGGCACCGACCTCGATCGCCGCCTGCCAGTCGGCTCCGCGGGGTTCGACGCGGCCCACCAAGACGACGCGGGTACGCCGCGGCAACGCGCGGGCCACGCATCGGCGGGCGCCTGTGATGTCGAGCACGACGGCGGCCGCCTCGGTCCAGACCTTGCGGCTGGAGGGCTCCGACGCGTGGACAACCGGCACACCCGCGGCCGCGCACACCCGGTCTACGTCCTCTCGAAGTGCCGGGTCGGCGATCAGCGCGAGGTATCCACTTGATGAAGCCACCCTCCAACCCTGTGGCCTGGGCGTGCGGCGACGCTACCGCCGACGCCTCGTCTGTGGATAAACGCGATCTTGTGAATGGCCCAGGTGAGAGTCCGCAAACGAAAACGGCGTTCCGCAACCAATGTGAATGGCAGCACATATCCGGATTGCGAAAGGTCCTGAAAAAGGGACGACCCCCGCCAGGGGGGGAGGAGGCGGAGGTCGTCGTGTATCAGCCCCGGGGGGTCGGGCTGATACACACCCGACATAAGCCGGGTAAGGCTCACTATACACACGCCGGTCGGCTTCGGCGCAAGTGCTGCGCACTGAGAAAAGTGGCCCAATCTGCGGAAGTGTCCTGTCTCCGACACCTGTCATAACCTGCCACTTTGTACACTCTCCCGGCGATTGTCACGCGCGGGCCCCTATGCTGGCGTCGTGAGCGCATCTGGTTCGGCGGCCGAGGCGCCGAATGCGTCCGCGACGGGCGCTCCGGCGGACGGTCCGGTCCGAACCGCCGCCTTCTTCGATCTCGATAAAACGGTCATCGCAAAAAGCAGCACTCTGGCCTTCAGCAAACCTTTTTTTGCGCAAGGACTAATGAATCGGCGGGCCGTGCTGAAGTCCACGTACGCCCAATTCCTCTTTCTCATGTCCGGCGCCGACCACGACCAGATGGACCGCATGCGCGCGTACGTCACCAACATGTGCGCCGGCTGGGACGTGGAGCAGGTGAAGTCGATCGTTGGCGAAACCCTGCATGACGTCGTCACCCCGTTGGTTTTCGCGGAGGCGGCCGAGTTGATCGCCGACCACAAACTGTGCGGCCGTGACGTGGTCATGGTGTCGGCTTCCGGGGAGGAGATCGTCGCGCCGATCGCTCGAGCGCTGGGCGCCACACACGCGATGGCCACCCGTATGGTCGTCGAGGACGGCAAATACACCGGAGAGATCGCCTTCTACTGCTACGGCGAGGGGAAGGTGGCCGCGATCCGGGAACTGGCCGCACGCGAGGGTTACGCGCTCGAGCATTCCTATGCCTACTCCGACTCGATCACCGATCTCCCGATGCTCGAGGCCGTCGGCCATCCGCACGTGGTCAATCCCGACCGCACGTTGCGCAAGGAAGCCGCGGCCCGGGGTTGGCCCGTGCTCGACTTCTCTAAACCGGTGTCGCTGCGGGATCGGATCCCGGCCCCATCAGGCGCGGCCATGGCCACCACCGCGGCGGTCGGCATCAGCGCTCTGGCCGCCGGCGCGCTGACCTATTCGCTGTTGCGGCGCTTCGCCTTCTAGCCAACTCCTCACCCGCCAACCCGGGTTCCGCGTAACGATCCGGACTAGGGCTGATTTGGCCCTTGATGTGATCGCGGTCACGGGGTACAAAGGAGTCACGGAAGCTTGGAGAGGCCAAGATCGAGTCGGAAGAGAAGGCTCGAATCTCCCGCTCCAGGCTCCCCAGCACGGAACCCGGCACCCACGCGGAGCACATGCCGCGGAATAGGCAAAAGTGTTGCGGGCCTGCGTATTTGCGAAGAGCGGACGGCTAGAGCGACCCTTTGGGTGGGGTTGCAGTCGAAGCGCATCGACAAGACGCCGAGGCCACCCACGCAACCCACCAGAGCACGCTTGGTAACCGGTCTCCGTGTTAGCGGGCGACGAGCCGAACCACGTTCGGAGCGTCGCCCGCTTCGCGTTGGCGACCGGGTGACGGCCCGTGATGGCTCCCCTTTCAGCAACGCCTCAGGACGACGGGGCCGCCTGCGCGATGGACAGCGCCTCGCGGGCGCCCTCGCGCAATGCGCGGCAGCTCAACAGGATCCACGCCGTCAGGCCGTCGGGGGTGCCGGACGAGAAGCCCCGCGCCGCCGCGTCGTAGTCACCGGAGCGGCGCATCCAGTGAACCTCCGGCACGCCGAGCCCGTGTGGATCGAGCCCGCTGGTGATCGTCACCAACCGCGACGCCGCCCGCGCCACCACGCCGTCGGCGGCGCCGAACGGGGCGAGCGTGAGCAGTTCGCCGTGCACGACGCCGGCGAGCACGGGCGCGGGCACCCGGGTCCCTCCCGTGAGGATGTCGGCGAGCAGGGTCAGCCGCGTGCCCACGTGCGCCTCCTGACGCGGGCGGCCCAACCGTTCGTCGTCGGCGATGTCCGCCGCCGCCAGCGCGTGCAGCCGGGCGATGGCCTGCAGCGGGGCCCGCTGCCAGACGCCGACCAAGGTCGTCGCCCCGCCTTCCACGGCTTCGGACACCCGAAGCGCCCCTGCCAGCACCGGGTCCGGGGTGCCGTCGTCGGACAACGCAAGCGCACCGCCGTCGAGCACCGAGGACGCTCGGGCGGCCCGCAGCGCGGCCTCGGCGGCGCTTTTCGGCCAGCCCCGCAGGTTGGTTCGGTGACGGTGTGCGCGGCCCAGCGCTTCACGGGCCTCCTCGGCGGCCTCCGCGACGCCGGGCAGGTCAGCCAGCGGCGCCAACGGGTCCTTCGCGAAGCCACCGGTCACGGCAGCACACGCTAGCCGACCGCTGACCCCGCAAGCCACGACGCTCACCGCTGCAGACGCGCCGGCGGCGGAGCGGACTGTGGCATGCCAATGTATGAGCGCGGCAAGGTGACTACCCTCACAGCTATGGCAGAGTCATCGGCGCAGCACGCTCACGGTCCATCCGTCTATCCCCCGTCTCCGGAGTTCGCCGAGCAGGCGAACGCAACCGAGGAGCTTTACCGTCAGGCCGAGAAGGACCGGTTGGCGTTCTGGGCGGAGCAGGCCAACCGGCTCGATTGGGAGACACCGTTCAACGAGGTGCTCGACTGGTCGGATGCACCGTTCGCGAAGTGGTTCGTCGGCGGAAAGCTCAACGTCGCCTACAACTGCGTGGACCGGCACGTCGAAGCCGGCCACGGCGACAGGGTGGCCCTGTACTGGGAGGGCGAACCGGTCGGCGACTCACACGCGCTGACCTACGCCCAACTCAAAGACGAGGTCTGCAAGGCCGCCAACGCGCTGACCGAACTCGGACTCCGTGCGGGGGACCGGGCCGCCATCTACATGCCGATGATTCCCGAGGCGATCGTTGCGATGCTGGCGTGCGCGCGTCTCGGGGTGCTGCACAGTGTGGTCTTCGCCGGATTCTCATCTTCGGCCCTGGCGGCCCGCATCGAGGACGCCGAGGCCAAGTTGGTCATCACCACCGACGGGCAGTACCGCCGCGGTCAGGCGGTGCCGTTGAAACCCGGCGTCGACGAAGCGGTGCAGGGCCAAGCATCCGTCGAACACGTGCTGGTGGTGGAACGCACCGGCATCGACGTGCCGTGGACCGAGGGCCGCGACATCTGGTGGCACGACATCGTCGACGCCGCCTCCACCGAACACACTCCCGAGGCGTTCGATTCCGAACATCCGCTGTTCCTGCTGTACACGTCGGGCACCACCGGCAAGCCCAAGGGCATCGTGCACACCTCCGGCGGATTTCTCACCCAGTCGTCCTACACCCACTACTACGTGTTCGACGCCAAGCCGGAAACCGACGTGTACTGGTGCACCGCCGACATCGGCTGGGTCACCGGCCACAGCTACATCGTGTTCGGCCCACTGTCCAACGGGTGCACACAGGTGGTCTACGAGGGCACTCCGAATTCGCCCAGCGAGCACCGCCACTTCGAGATCATCGAAAAGTACGGTGTGACAATCTATTACACGGCCCCGACCCTGATCCGCACCTTCATGAAGTGGGGCCGTGAGATTCCCGATGCCCACGACCTGTCCAGCTTGCGCCTGCTGGGGTCGGTGGGCGAGCCGATCAACCCGGAGGCCTGGCGGTGGTACCGCAAGGTGGTCGGCGGCGACCGGACTCCGGTGGTCGATACCTGGTGGCAGACCGAGACGGGGGCGATCATGATTTCCCCGCTGCCCGGTGTGACGGCAGCCAAGCCGGGTGCGGCGATGGCGCCACTGCCGGGTATCACCGCCAAGATCGTCGACGACGAGGGCAAGGAACTGGCGTCCGAAGCCGAAGGCGCCGAGCATGTCACCGGTTACCTCGTCCTCGATCAACCGTGGCCGGCCATGCTGCGCGGCATCTGGAAGGACCCGGAACGGTACAAGGAGACCTACTGGAAGCGGTTCGAGAAGCAGGGTTGGTACTTCGCCGGCGACGGCGCCAGGCTCGACGCCGACGGCGACATCTGGGTGCTCGGCCGCATCGATGACGTGATGAACGTTTCGGGACACCGCATTTCGACCGCGGAGGTCGAGTCGGCGTTGGTCGGGCACTCCCATGTCGCCGAGGCCGCGGTCGTCGGCGCCAGCGACGAGACCACCGGCCAGGGTATCTGCGCATTCGTCATCCTCGAGTCGCACGCCAACGACAGCGACGACATGGTGCAGGAACTTTCCGCACAGGTGGCCAAGGAGATCGGAAAGATCGCGCGGCCCAGGGAGATTCACGTCGTACCCGAACTGCCCAAGACGCGCAGCGGCAAGATCATGCGCCGGCTTCTGCGGGACGTGGCCGAAGGCCGTGAACTCGGCGACACGTCGACACTGGTCGATCCGGACGTGTTCGAGGCGATCCGCGCCAGCAAGACCGAAAGCTAGGCGAGCGCCCCGCGGATCAGGCGGCGGCGCCGACGGGGACGAAGCCCGTCCCCGGCCGGTTCTTGGCCGTGATGTCAGCCAACTGCGTGTTGAACGACATGGTCACCGCGGGGGTGTGCAGCGGGATGTACTTGATGACGCACGTCGGCAGGGCCTCGGAGAAGGCGCCGTGGATCATGCCGACCAGCCGGTTGTTGACGGTGACCGGCGCGCCCGAATCGCCGGGCTGACCACACACCTGGTTGACGATGGTGCCCGGCTCCTCGCCCGGCCCCCACGTCACGCCGCAGGAGTAGCCGGTCGTGCGGCCGAGTTTGCAGGCGATGTCGCCGGCTACCGGATCGGGGCCCAGGCCGTCGATCTGGAACCCGTCGACGTTGTTGACCGGGCGCACCTTCTGTGGATCGAACTCGATGACCGCGTAGTCCAGGGCGTCGTTGCCCGCGACCATCGTGCCCACCACGCCTGCGGCGTCGACGCCTTCGGCACTGACCTTGGCCCCGGGCCCGCCGCAGTGCGCGGAGGTGAAGCCCACGAGTCGCCCGCGGTTGTCGTTGCCGATCGCGGTGAGCGTGCACAGTGTCTCGCCGTTGACGACGAGGCCCGAGCCGCCACCCAACGAGACCGGTCCCTGAGCGTGCACTGCGGCGGACATCGAGAGGAGTACCGCTGCTGCGACGACGATGGTCGTGGCGAGACGGCACAGCCGGAGGCCGCTGGTCTTCACGTGAACGTTTCCCCTATCGACGCGCCCCGACCTGCCCTGCCACTGATCTGGCCAGTCTATCGTCGGCCGGGATCGTTTGAGCGCACGCCACATGGCAACATGAGTCGCGACCGACACCATCGCCGGCGGCGCCGGCAGTGGGTCCCATCGCCGGGGGATCCGGCGATCCGGCCTATGCGGGAGGAACCGTCGTGAGCGATCGCAGGAATGGCGCGCCGACCACCGTCACGTCGATACCGCTGGTCGACCCGCACGCGCCCAAGGCCGACCCGTCGATCGGTGACCTCGTCAAGGACGCGACCGCGCAGGTGTCCACGCTGGTGCGCGCCGAGGTCGAGTTGGCCAAGGCCGAGATCACGCGAGACGTCAAGAAGGGGCTGACCGGCAGCGTCTTCTTCGTCCTCGCGTTGGTCGTGCTGTTCTACTCGACGTTCTTTTTCTTCTTCTTCCTCGGTGAGCTGCTCGACCTGTGGCTGGTCAAGTGGGCGGCGTACCTCATCGTGTTCGGCCTGATGGTCGTCGTCACCGCCATCTTCGCGTTCCTCGGTTATCTCAAGGTGCGACGCATCCGCGGCCCGCAGAAGACGATCGAATCGGTCAAGGAGATCCCCGAGGCGCTGACGCCGGGCCACGACAGGACCAAGGAGATCGCCTCGGGCGACGGAAAGCCGGCGTCGACGGCCGACCCGTCGGGCTGGTAAGTGCCCCCACCCGCCCCGTCGGTCGTCCGCATCGACGGACCGTGGCGGCATCTGAAGGTGCACGCCAACGGAATTCGCTTCCATGTGGTCGAAGCGGAGGGTGACGCCGCTGCGGGCGCCGAGCGGCCGCTGGTGATCCTGCTGCACGGGTTCGGGTCGTTCTGGTGGTCCTGGCGCCACCAACTGCGCGGCTTGTCCGGCGCCCGGGTGGTCGCGGTCGACCTGCGCGGTTACGGTGCCAGCGACAAGCCGCCGCGAGGCTACGACGGCTGGACGCTGGCCGGTGACACCGCGGGCCTGGTGCGCGCGCTGGGCCATAAGAGCGCGACGCTGGTCGGGCATGCCGACGGCGGCCTGGTGTGCTGGGCCACCGCCGTGCTGCATCCGCGCGCCGTAAGCGCGATCGCAGTGGTCAGCTCACCGCATCCGGCGGCGCTGCGCGCTTCTGCGCTGCGCCGTCGCGACCAGGGCCGCGCGCTGCTGCCGTGGATGCTGCGGTACCAGGTGCCGATGTGGCCCGAGCGGGCGTTGACCCGCAACGACGGTGCCGAACTCGAACGCCTGGTGCGCAGCCGCGCCGGCGACAAATGGCTTGCCACCGAAGACTTCTCCGAGACCATCGCGCACATGCGCCGCGCCATTCAAATCCCCGGCGCCGCGCACTCGGCCCTCGAGTACCAGCGGTGGGCGGTGCGCAGCCAGCTACGCGGTGAGGGCAGGCGCTTCATACGCGAGATGAAGCGACCGATCAGCGTTCCGGTGCTGCACATGCGCGGTGTTGCCGACCCGTATGTACTCGCCGATCCGGTGTACCGGACGCAGCGTTACGCACCGCACGGTAGGTACGTATCCATCGACGGCGCAGCACATTTCAGCCACGAGGAGGCGCCGGACACGGTGAACGACCAGTTGTCTCGCTTCGTGGGGCAGGTCTACGGCTAGGCGACGCAGGCGCCGGTGGGCACCCGTTCGGTGTTGCCGAGCTTGGCCAGTTGCTGCGACACCTCGTTGGCGGTGAGCACGAAACCGGTGTCGGCGTCGTCGACCGCGGCACCGAACACCACGCCCAGCACCCGGCCCTCTCGGTCGATCATCGGCCCGCCCGAATTACCTTGGCGCACAGTGCCTCTGATGGTGTAGACCTCGCGCTCGACAGTGGTGGTGCGATAGATGTCGGGGCCGCTCAGCTCGATGATCTCGCGGACACGCGCCGGCGTGGCGACGAAGTTTCCGCCGCCGGGATACCCCATCACCACGGCGTCGGTACCGGTGGTGGCCGGGGTGTCGGCGAACGACAGAGGCGCCGACGGCAGGTCCGGCACGTCGAGGATCGAGATATCGGCCTGCGGGTCGTAGGACACGACGAACGCGTCGTAGGTCTGCCCGTCGGCCTCGACGGTGACGCTCTCCGATCCGGCGACCACGTGCGCGTTGGAGATCACGCGGTTGCTGGCGGCGACGAAACCGGTCCCTTCGAGAACCTTCTGGCAGCCGGGGGCGACCCCGCGGATCTTGACGACGCTGGGCCGAGCCGACGCCACGACCGGGTCGGCGGCCAGCGCGGCGTCGGGCGCGTCGACGGCGACGATCGGGGTACGCCCGAACGGTTGCAGCACGTCGGGCAGGCCGGAGGTGTCCAGCAACGCCGAGAGCCGCTTGGGCACCTCGCGCAGCCACGCAGGCGCCAGGTCGTTGACTTCCTTGAGCACCTGCGAGCCACGCACGGCCGCGGCGAGGTTCGGCTGGTCCGACGACTGCAGCGGGTACGTCAGCATCCACGCGGCCACCAGGACCGCCAAGGTTTGTATTGCCACCCCGATCAGCGAGTCGACCGTCCGCAGCGAGCGGTTGCGGATGGCGCTGCGCACCGCCCGGCCGAGCACGACGCCGGCGATCTCGCCCACGACGACCAACGCCAGGATCAAGAACAGCGTCACGAACAGCTTGGTGCGCGGCCCGTCGATGTTGGCGACCAAGTGGGGCGCCAGCAGCACCCCGGCCACGGCGCCGAGGACCACCCCGAGGAACGACAGCATCGAGCCCAGCGCGCCCGAGCGCCAGCCCGAAATGCCCGCCACGAAGGCGATGCCGAGGACAATGAGGTCCACCCACTGCGACGATGTCATGGTTGTGCATCACCGTAACCGGCGCCGCGGCCGACGAGCGCCATTGCGTCCTCCAGTTCGCGCACGTCGCCGGTATTCCACGGCTTTGCCCATCCCGCGACATCGAGCATCGCCGAGATCACCTGGCCGGTGAAACCCCACACCAGCATCTCGTTGAGCAGGAACGCCGGACCCGCATAGCGCCGCGTGTTGGCCTTGCGGTACACCATGATTCGGTTCTCGGGGTTGATGAACGCGCGCACCGGAACTCGGGCGACGTGCGCGGTCTCGGCTTCGTCGACGACACCCACGGGGCCCGGGTCCGGCGAGTAGGCCAACACCGGTACGACGTGGAACCCCGACGGCGGGATGAACAACCGCTCCATCGTGGTGAGCGGATGTAACCGCTGCCCGTCGATCCCGGTCTCCTCGTTGGCCTCGCGCAGCGCCGTCTGCACCGGGCTGTGGTCGCCGGGTTCGACGGCGCCTCCGGGAAACGCGGCCTGACCTGCGTGGTGGCGCAGGGTGCCCGCGCGCACTGTGACCAGAAGGTCGGCCTCGTCGGGCACGGCGCCGGTCGGGGAGTCGGCGGGTCCGGAGAACAACACCAGCACCGCCGCCTCCCGCGCGTCGGCCTGCGCCGGTTTTCCTTCGCTGGTGACCATCGCGAGCAGCTCGGGTGGCACTCGCCTGCGGTAGGCCCGCTTGATGTCGCCTGCGTTGTCCAGCAACGGTTTGAGCCAGGCCGGGGCGGCGTCGGGCATCAGACCGCTACCCTCGCTGACCCAGCTCACCCCGGCTCTCCCGTCCTCGCGCCGACCTGCGGCCCCACCGCTGCGGCGATCTCATCGGCGCTGGTGAAAGAGCGCGGTAGGACCTGCGCAACGCTACCGTCCGCGCGCAACACCACGGTTGCGGGCATGACGTTGGGCACCCGGAGCGCGGCGGCGATCAACCGCCTGCCGTCCTGCAGGGTGGGCAGTCGCACGCCGAGTTCGGCCAGCCGCAGCAGCGCCGCCGTCTCGTTCTCGTCCTGGTGCACGGTCAGCACGGTCACGGCCGAGCCCATGCGCTGCTGATATTCGGCCATCGCGGGGAGTTCGGCCGCGCACGGCGCACACCAGTACGCCCACAGGTTGAGCACGACGACGCGGCCGGCCAGCGCCTTGGCCACGTCGACCATCGCTCCGTCACCCGCGCACTCCAGCGTGATCCCGCGCAGTGCCTCGGGTCCCGCTCCGGCTCCCAGCGCGGGGCACGGCGGCAGGTCGGCCTCGGCCCGCGGGCCGGCCAGCGCTTCGGCGGTGTCGGCGGCACGGCGGTCGCGCGCGCTGTGTTGCGACGGCGCCCCCGTGGAGTCGGTGTCACGGTCCAACTGCGACCACAGCGCCCACCCGAGCGCCACGAGGACCACGAGCACCACGACGGTCCAACGGGTCGAGGTACTCACAGTCGTTCGGGGGACGTGTCGATTACAGGCCGGCCATAGCCAGCAGATGCTCGGTTTCGGGTCCCTTGACCAGCGGCGCGGCGATCAGCGGGTCGGTGGGCCCGATGCCGAAGGAGGGGCAGTCGTTGGCCAGCACGCAGACCCCACACGCCGGCTTGCGCGCGTGGCAGACGCGGCGGCCGTGAAAGATCACCCGATGGCTGAGGTCGGTCCACTCGCTGCGCTCGATGAGCTCACCGACCGCGTGCTCGACCTTGACCGGATCCTCTTCGGTGGTCCACCCCCAGCGGCGCACGAGCCTGCCGAAATGGGTGTCGACCGTGATGCCGGGGACGCCGAACGCGTTGCCGAGGATGACGTTGGCGGTCTTGCGGCCGACCCCCGGCAGGCTGACCAGCTCCTCCATGGTGGCCGGTACCTCGCCGTCGAACCGCTCGACGAGTTCCTGACCGAGCCGGATGAGCGAATTGGCCTTGTTGCGATAGAACCCGGTGGGCCGGATGAGCTCTTCGAGCTCGGTGCGGTCGGCCTGCGCGTAGTCCAGGGCGGTGCGATATTTCCTGAACAGCGCCGGTGTCGTCAGGTTGACCCGCTTGTCGGTGCTTTGGGCCGACAGGATCGTCGCGACGGTGAGCTCGAGCGGGTTGGTGAAGTCCAGCTCGCAGTACACGTGCGGAAATGCCTGCGCCAGCGTGCGATTCATTCGCCGCGCACGACGGACGAGCCCAATCCGCGTCTCGCCGTCCCGCTTCCGGGCGCGCTTGGGCCTATCCGCGTTCTTTGCCGACGCCTCGCTTACGGTCACGCATGCCAGGGTACTGAGACGCCCAGACAAAGCCACCTCAAAGCCACCGCGAACCGCGCTGCCGAACTGCTGCGGACCGGTGACGTTTCGTGATCCCGCTGAGACTTTCGGCGTGTTTACTTCTGCCTTGTGTCGTGGTTGCTCGTTGGCCTGATTCCGGGGTTGCTGATGGCTGCGACGCTCGGGCTGCAACGCCTGGAGGCCGGCCTGCACCAGGACACCGTCTCAGCCACCGATGTGGCGCACTTCTTCGAACAGGCCGAGCCGTTGGACGTCGACACGCTGGCGCGGGACGGAATGAGCCGCGCACTGGACGGTCTGCGCCATCGCCAGCACGTCGCTCACGCGTTCACCAGCGGGTCAGCGGCGCATTTTCGGGATACGGATCTGCCGGTACGGCCATATCCCCAGCACGGGATGAATCCGGAATTTCAGCAGACCCGACATGCCGATCGTGTGTAGCGTGGGCTGGTCACGAAATCGGGTACCTCTAGACTTATCTCGCTTACCGATAGAGGTCGGCTTCACCTAACAGCTTAAGAGGGGCAACGTGGACGAGATCCTGGCGCGGGCCGGAATCTTCCAGGGGGTCGAACCCAGCGCCGTCACCGCGCTGACCAAGCAATTGCAGCCAGTCGACTTCCCCCGTGGACACACCGTGTTCGCCGAGGGTGAGCCCGGCGATCGGCTCTACATCATCATTTCCGGCAAGGTCAAGATCGGACGCCGCTCGCCGGACGGCCGCGAGAACCTGCTCACGATCATGGGCCCGTCGGACATGTTCGGTGAGCTCTCGATCTTCGACCCCGGTCCGCGGACGTCGAGCGCGACCACCATCACCGAGGTTCGCGCGGTGTCGATGGACCGCGACGCGCTGCGGGCGTGGATCGCCGACCGCCCCGAGATCGCCGAGCAGCTGTTGCGCGTGCTCGCCCGCCGGTTGCGCCGCACCAACAACAACCTCGCCGACTTGATCTTCACCGACGTTCCCGGCCGGGTGGCCAAGCAGCTGCTTCAGCTGGCGCAGCGGTTCGGCACCCAGGAGGGCGGCGCGCTGCGGGTGACCCATGACCTCACTCAGGAGGAGATCGCCCAGCTCGTCGGCGCATCGCGGGAGACCGTCAACAAGGCGCTCGCCGATTTCGCCCATCGCGGGTGGATTCGCTTGGAAGGCAAGAGCGTTCTGATCTCCGACTCGGAACGGCTCGCGCGCCGAGCCCGATAGTGATTGTGCACATCGAGGAGCGGTGAGCGCTCCAGAATGTGCACAAATCACTCAGGTGCGCAGATAGTCGAGCTGTGCTTGGACGCTCCATTCCGCTACGTCCCATAGCTTCTCATCGACGTCGGTGTAGACGTGCTCGACGACCTGTCGCACGGTGGCGTCGTCGCCGAGCACCCGCAGCGCCGCGCGCACCTGCTCGAGCCGCTCCTCGCGGTGCGCCAGGTACATGTCGGTCACGGCTTCGAGGTTCTCCAGATCGGGCCCGTGCCCGGGCAACACGGTGCGCGGTCCGAGGCCCCGCAGCCGCTGCAGTGACTCCAGGTAGTCGGCGAGGCTGCCGTCCTCCTTGTCGATGACGGTCGTCCCGCGGCCCAGCACGGTGTCGGCCGTCAGGACCGCATCGTCGAGCAGGAACGACACCGAGTCGACGGTGTGGCCCGGGGTGGCCATCACGGTGATAAGCAGCCCCGCGGCTTCGATGACCTCGCCGTCGGTGAGCGGGCCGCCGAGGCCTCGCAGGAATCCGCTGCCCACGGAACGCACCACCGCGCCCGTGCGGTCGACGATTTTGTCGATGGCACCGGTGTGGTCCTCGTGTTTGTGGCTGATCAGCACCAACGGAATCGTTCCCAGCTCCGCGATCCGCCCGATGTGCTCGTCGTCGTCGGGCCCGGGGTCGACGACGACCATCTCGTCGCTGCCGGGGCCGCGCAACACCCAGGTGTTGGTGCCGTCCAGCGTCAACAAGCCGGGGTTGTCGCACAGCAGCACCGAGGCAGTGTCGGTGACCGGACGCAGCCGTCCGTACGCCGGATGCTCCGGCGTCACGCGACCTCCAAGATCACTTCGACCTCGACCGGGGCGTCCCTCGGCAACTCGGACACCCCAACTGCGGAGCGAGCATGCGCGCCTACCTCCCCGAACACCTCCCCGAAGAGTTCCGACGCGCCGTTGATCACACCCGGCTGACCGTGGAATCCCGGCGCGGAGGCGACGAACCCGACCACCTTGACCACGCGGGTCACCGCGTCGATGCCGACCAGCGAATGCACCGCGGCCAGCGCGTTGAGCGCGCACACCCGGGCCAGCTCGTGGGCCCGCTCGGGGGTGACCCCGCCGCCGACCTTGCCCGTGAGCACCAGTTCGCCGTCGCGAATCGGCAGCTGGCCCGCGGTGTAGACGAGGTTGCCGGTGCGCACTGCAGGCACGTAGGCCGCCAACGGCGCGACCACTGGAGGCAACTCGATGCCCAGCTCCGCCAGCCGCCCGGACGGTGTCACTTGGGACGCTTGAGGTAAGCGACGTGCTGTTCACCCGTGGGCCCCGGCAGCACAGACACCAACTCCCAGCCGTCCTCGCCCCACTGATCGAGGATCTGCTTGGTGGCGTGGGTCAGCAGCGGGACGGTGGCGTATTCCCAACGGGTCGATTCGGTCATGCGCCCGAGCTTATCGGTGACCGCTATGCGCCCGCGGATCTGCGGAGCACGGAACCGCGTTGGCTAGCATGCACGGGTGGCTTCCACTACCAATGGCGGTAGATCCGTCGGCTGGCCCTCTCGGCTGAGCAAGGCTCGACTGCACTTCGTCACCGGCAAGGGTGGCACCGGCAAATCCACGATCGCCGCATCGCTGGCGCTTGCGCTCGCGGCCGGGGGCCGCAAGGTGCTGTTGGTGGAAGTCGAAGGGCGCCAAGGCATTGCGCAGCTGTTCGACGTGCCGCCGCTGCCCTACCAGGAGGTCAAGATCGCCACCGCCGAGGGCGGCGGTCAGGTCAACGCGCTGGCCATCGACACCGAGGCCGCGTTCCTTGAATACCTCGACATGTTCTACAACCTGGGTCTGGCCGGGCGTGCGATGCGCCGGATCGGGGCCGTCGAGTTCGCGACCACGATCGCACCGGGTCTGCGCGATGTGCTGCTGACCGGCAAGATCCGCGAAATCGTGACCCGCGCCGAGAAGGGCAAACAGCCCGTCTACGACGCGGTTGTGGTCGACTCCCCGCCGACGGGTCGCATCGCGCGCTTCCTCGACGTCACCAAGGCGGTGTCGGATCTGGCCAAGGGCGGCCCGGTGCACGGCCAGGCCGAAAGCGTGGTCAAGGTGCTGCACTCCGACATGACCGCGATCCACCTGGTCACGTTGCTGGAGGCGCTGCCCATTCAGGAGACGCTGGAGGCGATCGACGAGCTCAAGGAGCTCAGCCTGCCCATTGGCAGCGTCATCGTCAACCGCGACATTCCTGCCTACTTGCCCGCCGATGCGTTGACCAAGGCGGCCGAAGGTGACATCGACGCCGACACCGTGCGAGCCGACCTCGCCGAAGCCGGAATCACGTTGTCGGACTCCGATTTCGCCGGCCTGTTGACCGAGGCGATCCAGCATGCGACCCGGATCCAGGCGCGCGCCGAAAGCGCGGAGCAACTCGACGCGTTGGACGTGGCGCGCCTGCAGCTGCCGCAGATCGTCGACGGTGTCGATCTGGGCAGCCTGTACGAACTCGCCGAAGAACTCGAACGCCAAGGGGTGCGCTGATGAACGCTCGCGCGAAGAAGGGTCGGAATTGATGAGTACGACTCCACCGGCCCTCGACTTGGGCTCGATTCTCAAGGACACGTCGAACCGCGTCGTGGTGTGCTGCGGCGCCGGAGGCGTCGGCAAGACCACCACGGCGGCGGCGATGGCGCTGCGCGCGGCGGAGTACGGCAGGACCGTCGTGGTGCTGACCATCGACCCGGCTAAGCGGCTCGCCCAGGCGCTGGGCATCAAGACGCTCGGCAACACTCCGCAGCGGGTTCCGCTGGCCCCCGAGGTGTCGGGCGAACTGCACGCGATGATGCTCGACATGCGCCGAACGTTCGACGAGATGGTCATCCAGTACTCGGGAACCCAACGGGCACAAGAGATCCTGGACAACCAGTTCTATCAGACCGTGGCCACCTCACTGGCGGGCACTCAGGAGTACATGGCCATGGAGAAGCTCGGCCAGCTCCTGGCCGAGGACCGGTGGGACCTGGTCGTCGTCGACACCCCACCGTCACGCAACGCGTTGGACTTTCTCGACGCGCCAAAGCGGTTGGGCGGCTTCATGGACAGCAGGCTGTGGAAGCTGCTGCTGGGGCCCGGACGGGGCATCGGCCGGTTGGTCACGGGGGCGATGGGCCTGGCGATGAAGGCGCTGTCCACGGTTCTGGGATCGCAAATGCTCTCGGACGCAGCGGCTTTCGTACAGTCGCTGGACTCGACGTTCGGTGGCTTCCGCGAGAAGGCCGACCGCACCTATGAGCTGCTCAAGCGGCGCGGGACGCAGTTCGTGGTGGTCTCGGCGGCCGAACCGGACGCCCTTCGCGAGGCATCGTTCTTCGTCGACCGGCTTTCCGAGGAGCACATGCCGCTGGCCGGTCTGATCCTCAACCGCACCCACCCGATGCTGTGCGATCTGCACGCCGAGAAGGCCGAGGAAGCCGCCGAGACGATCGAGAAGAGTGATCCGGAGTCGGTGACGGCAGCGGTGTTGCGGATCCACGCCGACCGGGCCATGACCGCCAAGCGTGAGATCCGGCTGCTGTCGCGCTTCACCGGAGCCAACCCGCACGTGTCGATCGTGGGCGTGCCCTCGCTGCCGTTCGACGTCTCGGACCTGGAAGCGCTGCGGGCGATCGCCGATCAGATCACCGGCGAGACCGCCGCGTAGCGAAAAAGATGCCGGCGCGGCCTAGACCGCGTTGCGATGCTTGCGCTGGGCGTTGAAGAACTCCGCCCAGGAGACGACCTCGGGGTGCTGCTTGAGCAGAGCGCGGCGCTGCCGCTCGGTCATCCCACCCCAGACTCCGAACTCCACCCGGTTGTCGAGCGCGTCGGCGCCGCACTCGAGGATCACCGGACAGTGCCGACAGATCACTGCGGCTTTGCGCTGTGCGGCCCCCCGGACGAACAGCTCATCAGGATCGGTCTGGCGGCATCGGGCTTGCGACACCCAGGCGATGCGGGCTTCGGCCTCGGCACCGTGGACGACACTGTGAGCCGACGACGTCATCGCGGTCCTGCGCGCCGCGGGCTTAGTAGCTGACACCAGAGTTCCCTCCGTTCCAACCGCCTCCGGCCACCTCCGGTGCGGCGCACTCCCTGGTAGTAGAACGCTGATGCGATCTACGCCACATTGCGAGGGGTCAGTGTGACCTGTATCGCACTGTCCGACCAAATTAGATGGTCAAAGCCGTTCTGCGCAATACATGAAAACCCTCTATTTTGGGACGCCCGTGCCGTCAGGGTGCAAAATTGACGTCCGCGCCCGCCGAAGCGGACGTTTCGGCACTGTGATCGACCGCGGGACGTTGCCGTTTTGCGACGTCGTTAGTCTGTAGGGCATGCCGGACAGTCCGCCGAGTGGACCGCCGACCCCGCCTCCGCGGACGGTGACGGTGATCAAGCTCGCCTGGTGCGTTCTGCTGGCCAGCGTGATCACCGCGGCGTTGATGTTTCCGGTCGTCGGTGGCTTCGGCCTGGTGTCCAACCGGGCCTCCGATGTGGTTGCCAACGGTTCGGCCCAACTCGTCGAGGGTGAGGTGCCGCAGGTGTCGACGATGGTCGACGCCAAGGGCAACGTGATCGCCTGGCTCTACAATCAGCGCCGCTTCGAGGTGCCCACCGACCAGATCGCCAACACGATGAAGCTGGCGATCGTCTCGATCGAGGACAAACGGTTCGCCGAACACAACGGCGTCGACTGGCAGGGCACGCTCACCGGCCTGTCCGGTTACCTGTCGGGCAATCTGGACACGCGCGGCGGTTCGACGATCGAGCAGCAGTACGTCAAGAACTATCAACTGCTGGTCGTCGCCCAGACCGACGCCGAGAAGCGCGCCGCCATCGAGACCACGCCGGCCCGCAAGCTGCGCGAGATCCGGATGGCGCTGACGCTGGACAAGACGTTCACCAAACCCGAGATCCTGACCCGCTATCTGAACCTGGTGTCGTTCGGCAACGGCGCCTTTGGTGTGCAGGACGCCGCGCAGACGTACTTCGGGGTCAACGCGTCGGAGTTGAACTGGCAGCAGGCCGCTCTGCTGGCGGGCATGGTCCAGTCGACCAGCACGCTGAACCCCTACACCAACCCCGAGGGTGCGCTGGCACGGCGAAACCTGGTGCTGGACACCATGATTCAGAACATCCCCGAGGAGGCTGAGGCGTTGCGGGCGGCCAAGGAGGAACCGCTGGGTGTCCTGCCGCAGCCCAAGGAACTGCCGCGCGGCTGTATCGCCGCCGGCGACCGCGCGTTCTTCTGCGACTACGTGCTCGAATACCTGGCGCGCGCAGGCATCAGCAAGGAACAGGTCGCCAGGGGCGGATACCTGATCAGGACCACCCTCGACCCCGACGTCCAGGGTCCGGTGAAGGCGGCGGTCAACCAGTTCGCGGCCCCTGACCTCGACGGCGTGGCCAGCGTGATGAGCGTGATCAAGCCGGGCAAGGAATCGCATCCCGTGCTGGCGATGGCCAGCAGCCGCACCTACGGGCTCAACCTCGACGCCGGTGAGACCATGCAGCCGCAGCCGTTCTCCCTGGTGGGCGACGGTGCCGGGTCGACGTTCAAGCTATTCACCACCGCGGCGGCCTTGGAGATGGGGATGGGCATCAACGCCCAGCTCGACGTGCCCGCACAGTTCCAGGCCAAGGGCCTGGGCAGCAGCGACACCCCGGGTTGCCCGGCCGCGACGTGGTGTGTGAAGAACGCGGGCGGTTACCGCGGCACCATGAACATCACCGACGCGTTGGCCACCTCGCCCAACACCGCCTTCGCCAAGCTGATCTCGCAGGTCGGCGTGCAGCGCAGCGTGGACATGGCGGTTCGGCTAGGACTGCGCTCCTACGCGCTGCCGGGTACCGCGCGCGACTACGACCCGGACAGCAACGAGAGCCTGGCCGACTTCATCAAGCGGCAGAACCTCGGCTCGTTCGTGCTGGGACCGATCGAGATCAACGCGCTCGAGTTCTCCAACGTCGGAGCGACGCTGGCCTCCGGCGGCGTGTGGTGCCCGCCGAATCCGATCGCCCAGGTCATCGACCGGAACGGCGAGGAGGTCTCGGTCACCACAGAGACCTGCGAGCAGGCGGTGCCCGAGGGCCTGGCGAACACGCTGGCCAACGCCATGAGCAAGGACGACGAGGGGGCGGGCACCGCCGCGGGAGCGGCCGGTTCGGTCGGATGGGACCTGCCGATGTCGGGTAAGACCGGCACCACCGAGGCCCACCGCTCGTCGGCCTTCCTCGGCTTCACCAACACACTCGCCGCCGGGAACTACATCTACGACGATTCCACCGCACCCGGTGAACTGTGCTCGTTCCCGCTGCGAAAGTGCGGGTACGGCAACCTGTACGGCGGTAACGAACCGGCCAGGACGTGGTTCGCCGCGATGAAACCGATCGCCAACAACTTCGGCGAGGTCCGACTGCCCCCGACCGATCCTCGGTACGTCGAGGGCGGCCCGGGCTCGCGGGTGCCCAGCGTTTCCGGCCTGACCGAGAGCGCGGCCCGACAGCGGTTGCGTGACTCCGGCTTCCAGGTCGCCGACCAGGCGTCGTCGGTGAACAGCAATGCGCCGCGCGGCTCCGTGGTCGGCACGACCCCGGGCGGTCAGACGGTGCCGGGGTCGATCATCACGATCCAGGTCTCCAACGGCATTCCGCCGGCTCCGCCGCCGCCTCCGCCCGGCGCGATACCCGGCCTACCGGCGCCGGTCGGCCAGACGGTGGTCGAGATTCCCGGCCTACCGCCGATCACCGTGCCGATACTCGGGCCCCCTCCGCCTGCGCCACCGCCTCCACCGTGATCGACGTGCAATTGCCCACGCCCGAGCGGTCGAGAGCGCTTCGTCGGGTCCACTGGCAGTAGGCTCTGCAGCATGTCCGCCCGTTCGACGACGATCTTGAAGAACTCCGCCGCAGCGTCCGCAGGCGCGCTGGTCGCCGGCATCGGCTACGCAGCGGTGATCGAGCGCAACGCCTTTGTGGTGCGAGAAGTGACGATGCCGGTGCTGGCACCCGGGTCCTCACCGTTGAAGGTGCTGCACATAAGCGACATCCACATGCGTCCCGGACAGCGGCGCAAGCAGGCCTGGCTGCGCGAGCTGGTCGCCTTGGAACCCGATCTCGTGATCAATACCGGCGACAACCTCGCCCACCCCAAGGCCGTGCCCGCCGTGGTGCAGTCGCTGTCGGAGTTGCTGTCGGTCCCGGGCCTGTTCGTGTTCGGCAGCAACGACTATTTCGGGCCGACGCCGAAGAACCCGCTGAACTACCTCACCCGGCCCGGCCATCGCGTCCACGGCGAACCCCTGCCGTGGCAGGACCTGCGGGCGGCATTCACCGAGCGTGGCTGGCTGGACCTGACCCACACCCGCCGCGAGTTGGAGGTGCGCGGCCAGTTGATCGCGGCCGCAGGCGTCGACGACCCGCATCTGTCGCGGGACCGCTACGAGACCGTCGCCGGTCCGGCCAGTCCCGCCGCGAACCTCACACTGGGGCTGACCCATTCGCCGGAGCCACGGGTCCTCGACCGGTTCGCCGCCGACGGCTATCAGCTGGTGATGGCGGGCCACACCCACGGCGGCCAGTTGTGCTTGCCGTTCTACGGCGCCCTCGTCACGAACTGCGGCCTGGACCGGTCGCGGGTCAAGGGCCCGTCGCGCTGGGGTGCGCGCACCCAACTGCACGTCTCGGCGGGCATCGGCACCTCGCCGTACGCGCCGCTGCGGTTCTGCTGCCGTCCCGAGGCCACGCTGCTGACACTGGTCGCTGCCCCGATCGGCGGTCAGGACGCGGACGCTCGGGCGGGCACGTCCCATCCGAGCGTCGCGGTGCGGTGACCAACAAGGCCCTCACCGCAAGCCGGAGTAGCCCACGCGCGTGGGTCGACGACGCCGTCCGGTTGATCGAGGCCGACGCACGCCGCAGCGCAGACACCCACCTGTTGCGCTATCCGTTGCCGTCGGCCTGGTGTGACGGCTGCGATCTGCAGCTGTACCTGAAGGACGAGACGACCCACATCACCGGCAGCCTCAAACACCGGCTGGCGCGGTCACTGTTCCTCTACGCGCTGTGCAACGGGTGGATCGAGGAGAACACCACGATCATCGAGGCGTCGTCGGGGTCGACGGCGGTGTCCGAGGCTTACTTCGCGGCGCTACTCGGCCTGCCGTTCATCGCCGTGATGCCGTCGTCGACGAGCACCAGCAAGATCGCGTTGATCGAAGCTCAGGGCGGCCGTTGCCATTTCGTCGCCGAGTCCAGTCAGGTATACGCCGAGGCCGAACGGCTCGCCGTAGCCACCGGCGGACACTACATCGATCAGTTCACCAACGCCGAGCGGGCCACCGACTGGCGCGGCAACAACAACATCGCCGAGTCGATCTTCGAGCAGATGCGCGACGAAGCGCACCCCGTGCCCGACTGGATCGTGGTCGGCGCGGGCACCGGCGGGACAAGCGCCACCATCGGCCGCTACATCCGCTACCGGCGCTACGCCACCCGGCTCTGCGTGGTCGACCCGGAGAACTCGGCCTTCTTCCCGTCATACGAGCAGGGCCGCGGTGACGTCGTCACCGGTATGTCGTCGCGCATCGAGGGGATCGGCCGACCGCGGGTGGAGCCGTCGTTTCTGCCTGGCGTGGTCGACCGAATGGTCGTCGTACCGGACGCCGCGTCGGTCGCCGCGGCCCGGCACGCCAGCGCGGTGCTGGGCCGGCGGGTGGGACCGTCGACGGGGACGAACCTGTGGGGGGCGTTCGGCCTGCTGGCCGAGATGAGGAACGAGGGTCGCAGCGGATCAGTGGTGACACTGCTCGCCGACAGCGGTGACCGCTACGCGGAGACCTACTTCTGCGACGAGTGGCTGACCAGCCAGGGGTTGGACCCCTCGGAGTTCGCGTCGGTATTGGCCGAGTTCGAACGCTCGGGGCGCTGGCCCTGATCGTCGTCACCGCCGATCAGCGGGCCGTCGGAGGTGAGGAAAAGCCACACCGCGGCGAGAACGAAGAACCCCAGGTAGATGGATGCGCCTAAGCCAGTCATCTTGTCCTCGCTTCGTCGTTTGGTTACATGATGAACAACGCCACCGACAACTCGTTGCTTCCCGCGGCGTGTCGCAAATCACGACTTCGGCCGAGCACTTGTGCCGTCGCGAGGCGTACACCAGGGTCGCGATCCGGTGGCGGATCGCAGCCCTGGTGTAGCTCTCGCGAACGGGAAGGCCCGCACGCCCGAAGGCGTTTGGCTAGGCGACCCGCTGGTGCGATACGCTGTCGTGGCTTCACGCGGGGTGTGGCGCAGCTTGGTAGCGCGCTTCGTTCGGGACGAAGAGGTCGTGGGTTCGAATCCCGCCACCCCGACTGCGAAAGTGTCGGCTTCAGATTCGCTGTGAGCCGAACGACTGATACCGAACATGCGTTTGACCGGTGCGGATGAGGGTATTGAGAAGGGCGTGACTTTACCGTCGACGCGGGTCGAACCTGCCCTGCCGAAGGCCGCCGGGCCACTGTCTGCAGCCGTCATCGATCTCCTGCAGCGCGGCCGTCCGTCGTTGCCGCTGCGTCCGATCGACGTGCCGATGTTCGACGCGGATCCGTACGGCCTCGATCTCCAACTCGCGCTCTACATCTGCTACGAGCTGCACTACCGCGGCTTCGCCGACGTGAGCCCGCGCTGGGAGTGGAACCCCGCGCTGCTGCACCTGCGCGGCCGGTTCGAGGAGGCGTTCCTGGACGCGGTTCGCGAGGACGTCGGCGAGATCGCCGAAGGCGAGACCGCGGAAGCCGAGATGGACAAGCTGTCGATCGAACCGGTGGACGGCGAGGGTCCGTCATACTTCCTGCGCGACAAGGGCACCTGGGAGCAAATGCTCGAATACTTCGTGCACCGCTCGGTGTATCACCTCAAAGAGGGCGACCCGCACGCCTGGACCATCCCTCGCCTTACCGGACACTCCAAGGCGGCGTTCGTCGCAGTCGAGTTCGACGAGTTCGGCGGTGGCCGTGGCGAACACGTGCATCAGCACCTGTACGCGCAGTTGCTGGATGCCGCGGGCCTCGACTCGTCGTACCTCGGCTACCTCGACCACGTCTCCGCCGACGCATTGGCATCGGTGAACCTGATGTCGTTGTTCGGGTTGCACCGCGAACTGCGCGGCGCGTCGATCGGGCATTTCGCGTCGACGGAGATCACCTCGTCGCCCGGCTCGCGGCGGCTGGTGGAAGCGTTGCGCCGGATGGGCGCTCCCGACGCCTGCGTGGCGTTCTACCACGAACATGTGGTGGCCGATGCCGTGCACGAGCAGGTGGTCCGCACCGATGTCGTCGGCGATCTCGTCGCCAGGGAGCCGCATCTGGACCGCGACGTCGTGTTCGGTATGCGGGCGTTGGACGTGGTCGAGGGCCGCCTGGCCACGCACCTGATGAACTGCTGGACCGAGAACCGCTCGTCGCTACGCCGGCCGCTGAGCTGACGCGACTTTGTCGTCGGGCACGTCGCCCTTAGTAGACATGTCGGCGCGCTTGCGACGCCGGTGACTGGTGTCGCACAACGGATAGTCCTTGCTGCGCCGGCACGTGCACACCGCGACCATGAACCGGTCCGATTCCACGACTTGGCCGTCGGGCATCTCGATGCGGACCGGCCCCTGCACCATCAGCGGGCCGTTCGGCACCACCCGCACGGTGCGCGGTTCGGCATCGCTCATGGCTTGTCCGCCCGGATCACCAGCAGTTCCTCTTCGCGGCGTCCCGGTTCGAGGCGGCCGCACTCCTCGAGCCACAATGCCCGCGACGACAGCACCGGTCCGAATGGGATCCACTGCCGTGCAACGATTTCCGCGTCGAGACCGGCGCAGGCAAGTGCACCGAGCGTCTGCCGCGGATCGGCGAACTCCGACTGCACCAGCAGCAGGCTGCCTCCGTGGTCGAGAAGGTCGGGCACCGTCGCGCACAGCGGGTCGAGTACGAGCCGGCCGTCGCATCCGGCATCCCACGCCCGAGGGGGTCCGACGTAGGCCGGGAGGGGTTCGCATTCGGCGCTCGGATCGTGCGGTACATACGGCGGATTGCAGACGACCAGGTCGAACGGTCCGAATTCGACTGCCCGCGCCCATGATCCGAGATGCACATCGACGTCGACTCCGGACGCGACCGCGTTTGCCCGCGCACATCGCACCGCGCGTTGGCAGATGTCGAAGGCGGTCACCGATGCGGCACCCTGTTCAGCGGCCCCGATTGCGACGACGCCGCTTCCGGTACACAAATCGACCACGTGCCGGCCGCGTGCCAGCGCCATTTGGTCCATGACCTCGATGAGCAGCTGCGAATCTTCCTGCGGCGCGTAGACGCCCTCATCCGCGATCAGGGGCCCACGGACGTCGGTGTATGCGGTTGTCACAACGGCCTTTCGACAGGTTCCTCTGCTGCGCAATGCAGCATTGCCCGGAATTAATGCCCGGTATCGGGGGTGTTGAAACGTGGGTGCTCGTTTTGCTGCGACGCCGCGGGGGCACACCTCTACCGTGCAAGCCTCCGATATCGCCTCGCTTCCCATCCGCCTCGGCGCCGCCATTCGGGACCGGCGGCTGTTTCATCCGTCAGGGGTGATGGCCGAGGGCATCCTCGAACGTATCGCCCCCGAGGGTGAAGGGCTTCCGATGAACTCCTGCGACGTCATCGCACGTGTCTCCAAGGGTATCGGTTTGCCCGGCGCCGCTCCGGACGTCGCCGGTCTGGCTTTTCGGATTCCGCCGCCGCCGGATCTTCGGGCCTGCAGTCCGTGGGACGTGCTGTTGGCGTCGACGCTCTCGGGAACGCGCGTCGGCCTGGCCCCCGTCCTGTCGTGGTCCGGGGCGACGTTCTCCAGCCTGATGCCGCTGCGGTATCACGACGCGCTGTGGTGGGTGCGCGCCCGGCTGGCCACCCGGATCGACGCGCCGGGGCTGTCGCTCGACGCCGTCGAAAAGCAGATCGACTCGTCCGGGCTGGCATTCACTATCGACCAGGCACCGGTCAAGGGCGGGTTCCGCCCGCTGGCCCGGTTGACCCTTCGCCACGTCGACCCGAGCTGTGACGACATCGCGTTCGACCCGGCCCTGCACAGCGATCCCGAGGTCGAGTTGGCCCCGCGCTGGCTCGGCGACTTCCGGCGTTCGGCGTACAAGCGCAGCAGGCAGGGCCGCGACGCCGAGTGATCAGGCCGTAGGCTCCCCGCCGGATTCCGCGACGTCCGGGGCGTTCTCGCGGGTTGCCATGCCGCCGTCGCCGCCCTCGTCCTTCGGCCCGGTGCGCTGCGCCTTGCGCTTGTCGCGCTCGTCGGCGTCGTCGTCGTCGTAGATGCCTTTTCCGGTCGGCATATCGGTCCCTTCTAGTTGGCTGCGGAACGCAGCTTGTCCAGCAGCGGCGCTGCGGCTTCCTTGAGGAACTGCTCTTGTCCCTCGTCGCCGATCTGCACGAGCGCGATATCGGTGAAGCCGGCTTCCCAGTACTTGCTGACCGCCTCGACGATCGCATCGAGATCGGGTCCGCAGGGGATGGATTCGGCCACGTCCTCCGGGCGCACGTATTGCGTCGCACCGTCGAAGCCCGCGGTGGTCGGAAGGTCGGAGTTGACCGCCCACCCACCGCTGAACCACCTGAACTGGTCGTGCGCCCGACGCACCGCGGCGTCTTTGTCGGTGTCCCAGCAGACCGGGATCTGCCCGACGACGCGCACGTCACCGGGCAGGCCGGTGGCGCGCCTGGCCTCGTGCCACGCATCGACGAGATCCCTATTCGGTTCGACGGCGATCAGGTGATCCGACAGCGGCGCGAACGTCTCGACCGACCGCTCACCCGAAACCGCGGTGGCGATCGCGACGGGGGTCTCAGGGAGGTCCCACAGGCGTGCGGAGTCGACCTCGAAGTACTCGCCCTTCCAGTCGACGAGGTCTCCGGTGAACAGCTCGCGGATGATCTGGATCGCTTCGCGCAGCATCTCCTGGCGTCGCGCCACCGTCGGCCAGCGCTTGCCGACGACGTGCTCGTTGAGGTTCTCACCGCTGCCCAAACCCAGCGTGAAACGGCCGTCGGCGAGGATCTGCAGCGTCGCGGCCTTCTGCGCGACGATCGCCGGGTGGTAACGCATCGTGGGGCAGGTGACGTAGGTGAACAGCTCCACACGCTCGGTGGCGTGGGCGACCGCGCCCAGCACCGACCACGCGTACGGCGCATGTCCCTGTGCAGACAGCCACGGGAAGTAGTGGTCGGAGGACACCTCGAAGTCGAAGCCCGCGTGTTCGGCCGAAACCGCGTAGCGGACAAGTTCTTTTGGCCCGCTCTGCTCTGTCATCAGGGTGTACCCGAACCGCGTCATGGCTGCGGGGTACCCGAGCCCCACCCCGCGAAAACGGGTGCCCGGCTCGCTACAGCCTGGCCTTCACCGCCGCCGAGAGCCGTGCACCGTCGGCCTTACCGGCCGCGATGGCGGTCGCGGCCTTCATCACCAGCCCCATCTGCTTGGTGCCGGGCCGCTCACCAATCTCCTCGGCGACCTGTGCGATCGCGGTGTCGGCGACGTCGGCCAGTTCTGCCTCGGTCAACGGAGTCGGCAGGTACTCATCGATGACCTGCGCTTCGGCATGCTCGTTGGCGGCGAGTTCACCACGCCCGTTCTGCGTGTAGATCTGTGCGGACTCGCCACGTTTCTTGGACTCTCTGGCCAGCACCTTGAGTACCTCGGCGTCGGTCAGCTCGCGCGACTCCTTGCCTGCGACCTCTTCTGTGGTGATGGCTGCGAGCAGCATCCGTAGCGTCGCGGTGCGCAGCTTGTCCTGCGACTTCATCGCCGCCGTCAGGTCGCTTCGCAACCGTTCTTTGAGTTCGCCCATGAGCCAAAACTACGCTGCGCTCGGCCGCGACGACCGCCCGACGACGTTGTCAATTCGCACCGTCCTCGACAGGATAGTGGCCATGAGCACCGACGCCGGCGGGTCCGGTTTTGCAGGCCCACCGCCGCCGGGTTATCCACCGCGGGGGTATCCGCCGCCGGGGTATCCGCCGCCGGGCTATCCACCGCAGGGGTATCCGCCGCCCGGTTATGCGCCACCGCCGGGGTACGGCCCGCCGGGTTACGGCTCCGGCTATGGCCAATCGGGTTACGGGCTGCCCCCGGGTTACGGGCCACCGGGTTACGGGCCTCCCCAGGGTTACGGGCCGCCCGCACTCAAGCCGGGTGTCATCCCCCTTCGCCCGCTGACGCTGTCGGACATCTTCAACGGTGCGGTCGCTTACATCCGGGCGAATCCCAAAGCGACGCTCGGGTTGACGACCATCGTGGTGGTCGCCACCCAGCTGATCGCGCTGATTCTGTCCGTCGGCCCGCTCGCTGTCGGCGGGCAACTGATCCCCACGCTCAGCGGTGAGGAGGAGGTGTCGGCGGGTGTGCTGGTGAGCACCATGCTGTCGAGCCTCGCCGGATCGGTCGCGACCGGGTTGGCCGCGATTCTGCTGAGCGGTCTGCTTACCGTCGTCGTGGGCAGGGCCGTCTTCGGCTCTGGGATCACCATCGGGCAAGCGTGGCAACGGCTTCAGGGCCGGCTGTGGGCGCTGATCGGCTTCTCCGTTCTGGAGGTCCTCGGCGCGATGCTGTTGATCGCTGCCGTGGTCGGCATCATCTTCGGGGTCGGGGCCGCTGCGGGTGGCGCGGCCGCGGTGCTCATCGGAATCCCCTTGGTACTGGCGTTGATTGCGGCGTTGGTGTACCTGGGGACGATGCTCACGTTCACTCCGGTCATCATCGTCCTCGAACGACTCGGCATCGTCGACGCGGTCAAGCGGTCGTTCGCCTTGATCAAACGAGACTTCTGGCGGGTATTGGGTATTCGCCTGCTCGCCGTGATCGTCGCGCAACTCGTCGCCGGCGCCGTCGCGTTCCCGTTCAGCCTCGGCGGGCAGATAATCCTGATGGCGGCCACGACCACCACGGCCGCGCTGTTCGCCTTGGTCATGGTGTCGGTCGGAGGCGCGATCGGCCAGATCATCACCGCACCTTTCAGCGCGGGTGTGGTGGCGCTGCAGTACACCGACGGCCGCATCCGCAGAGAGGCCTTCGACCTGGTGTTGCAGACCGGCGCCGGCTACGGTCCCACCGCCCCGTCCGACTCCACCGACCACCTGTGGCTGACCCGCCAGAACTGACGTGCCGACCATAGACATCGACAGCGATGCCGCGCACGAGGCGGCGCAGCGCGAGCTCGCAAAACCGATATATCCCAAGCCTTCCCTGACCGACCGGGTCAGTGAATGGGTCGACGATCTGATCTACCGGCTGGCTGCGGAGGGCTCGTCGATACCGGGCGGCTGGGTGACGATCACGGTCCTGCTGATCCTCGTGGCCGTCGCGGTGGTCCTGGCGATCCGGATCGGGCGCCGGGCCATGCGAACGGGCCGCGGCCACACCGAGGCGTTGTTCGGCGAGCACGATATGACGGCAGCACAGCATCGGGCGACCGCCGAACAGTGCGCGACGGCAGCGGACTGGGCCGCGGCGATCCGGCATCGCCTGCGGGCCGTCGCCCGACAGTTAGAGGAGACCGGTGTGCTCGACCCGGTCCCCGGCCGCACCGCCACCGAGCTTGCTCGTGACGCGGGCCGCCAGCTCCCGCAACTGAGTGACGAACTCGTCGCTGCTTCAACGGCATTCAATGACGTCACGTATGGCGAGATTCCGGGCACCGAGAAGGCTTACCGGCTCATCGCCGATCTCGACGACCACGTGAGGTCGCGTGCTCCGGTGGCTGCCTCGACCCCTTTCACCCCCGCCGCGTCTGACGGGTGGGCCGAGATCCGATGACCGACACCGCCGTGGAGCCCACGCTGCGCACACGATGGCGCGGAGCGCGCTGGGTCGTGCTGGGGTTGGCCGTCATCGTCGCATTCGCCGTTCTCAGCGCCTACCTGACCGCACCTCGTCCCGGGGGATGGATGGACCCGAACTCCACCGGGCCGGACGGAGCGCGGGCCTTGATGACGTTGCTGGCCGAAAACGGGGTCGACGTCGTCGAAGCGCCCGACGTGGCCGCGGTGGAGGCGGCCGCGCGGCCCGACACCCTGCTTGTCGTGGTGCAGACCTATCACCTCGTCGACGAGGGAGTGCTCCAGCGTCTTGCGGCGCTACCGGGTGATCGCCTGCTGGTGCAACCCAATTCACGCACTCGCGAAGCACTGGCGCCCGAGGTGAAGCTGAGCGGAGCCACCACGTTCGGCGGCGGCGAACGCCCTGACTGCGACCTTCGTGAGGCCACCCGCGCCGGGGCCGTGCAGTTCAGCGTGAGCGACGCCTACGAGGTCGCCGGCGACGGCATTGACCTGACGCGCTGTTACGAAGGCGCGCTGGTCCGCTACACCGCCGACGGCCGGGACATCACGCTGGTCGGCGATACCGGGTTCATGACGAACCGCGGCCTGCCCAAGGCGGGCAACGCGGCGCTCGCGATGAACCTCGCAGGCACGAATCCGCGAATGATCTGGTATGCGCCCCAGTTCACCGAGGGCGAATCCGACGGCGCGGCAAGCCTGTTCGATCTCGCACCCGAACACGTGGGCTGGATCCTGTGGCAACTGGTCGCAGTGGTGGTGCTACTCGCGCTCTGGAAGGGCCGCCGCATCGGTCCACTGGTCGCCGAACGCCTGCCCGTGGTCGTGCGAGCCTCCGAAACCGTGGAGGGGCGCGGCCGTCTCTACCGCTCGCGGCGTGCCCGCGACAGTGCGGCAGACGCGTTGCGCACCGCCGCGCTACAGCGCATGCAGCCCCGCCTCGGCCTTGGCGTCAACCCCGATCCGGCCGCGGTGGTCCAGGCGGTGGCCGCACACAGCGGTGTCCATCCCCAGGCGATCGCACACACCTTGTTCGGCCCGCCACCCGGCGACGACGTCGAACTGGTCAACCTCGCACGCGAACTCGACAACATCGAAAGGCAGGTCGCATACTCGTGACTCAGTCAGGCGGAAACGATTCCGCGCGAACCGCATTGCTGGCGCTGCGCGCCGAGATAGCCAAGGCGGTCGTCGGACAGGACGCCGTGGTCAGCGGACTGGTGATCGCGCTGCTGTGCCGCGGCCACGTTCTCCTGGAGGGGGTACCCGGCGTCGCCAAGACGCTGCTGGTGCGCACGCTGGCCTCGGCACTGCAGCTGGACTTCAAACGCCTGCAGTTCACGCCCGATCTGATGCCCGGTGACGTCACCGGCTCACTGGTCTACGACGCGCGCACCGCGGAGTTCGAGTTCCGGTCCGGTCCCGTGTTCACCAACCTGCTGCTGGCCGACGAGATCAACCGGACGCCACCCAAGACGCAGGCCGCGCTGCTGGAGGCCATGGAAGAACGCCAGGTCAGCGTGGAGGGGCAAGCCCGTCCCCTGCCGGATCCGTTCATCGTTGCCGCAACCCAGAACCCGATCGAGTACGAAGGCACCTACCAACTGCCCGAGGCACAGTTGGACCGCTTCCTGCTCAAGCTCAACGTGCCGCTGCCGACACGCGAGCAGGAGGTCGCGATCCTGAATCGGCACGCGCACGGTTTTGACCCCCGGGACCTGTCCCACGTGCGACCCGTCGCGGGAGCGGCGGAGCTCGCGGCTGGGCGGGCCGCCGTGCGCGAAGTCCTGGTCGCCGACGAAGTGCTCGGCTACATCGTCGACATCTGCGCCGCGACAAGGCATTCACCGTCGCTGCAGTTGGGAGTATCACCGCGCGGGGCGACCGCCCTGTTGGCGACGGCAAGGTCGTGGGCCTGGCTGTCGGGACGCAACTACGTGACTCCCGACGACGTGAAGGCAATGGCCCGTTCCACCTTGCGCCACCGCATCCAACTCCGGCCGGAAGCCGAGTTGGAGGGCGTCACACCCGACGGCGTGCTCGACGGGACCCTCGCGGCAGTACCGGTGCCACGCTAGTGATCCTCACCGGGCGCTCCGCGCTGGTCGCACTGGTGTGCGTCCTGCCGATCGCGGTCTCTCCCCGGCCCGCGTCCACGTTCGCCGTCCTGCTCGGTGCGCTTGTCGTACTGATCGGGCTCGATGCCGCCCTGGCGGGCAACACCCGCCGCGTGCGGTTCACCCGGTCCGGCGACACCACCGCCCGGCTTGGCCAAGACGTCACGGCCGTTCTGCACACCGATAACTCCGGCAGCCGGCGCATCAACGGCGTCGTGCGCGACGCGTGGCCACCGAGCGCGCGGGCCCATCCCCGTCTCCATCCGGTGAACCTGGCCGCGGGTCAACAACTTCGATTCGAAACGACGCTGCGGCCGGTGCGCCGAGGCGACCAGGAATCGTCGTTGGTCACCGTCCGCGCGACGGGGCCGCTTGGGCTGGCCGGACGGCAGAGCTCGCACCGGGTGCCGTGGCGGATCCGGATTCTGCCGCCGTTTCTGTCGCGCAAGCACCTTCCCTCACGGCTGGCCAAACTTCGTGAGCTGGAAGGCAATACACCGGTCCTGATTCGCGGGCAGGGCACCGAGTTCGACTCGCTGCGCGAATACGTGATCGGCGACGACGTCAGGTCGATCGACTGGCGGGCCTCCGCTCGCTGCGCCGACGTGGTGGTCAGAACGTGGCGCCCGGAACGGGACCAGCGCGTGGTGATCGTGCTCGACACCTCTCGCACATCGGCGGGCCGCGTCGGCATCGATCCGACCTCGAACGATCCGTCGGGGTGGCCACGGCTGGACTGGTCGATGGACGCCGCGCTGCTGCTGGCCGCGCTGGCCTCGCGGGCAGGCGACCACGTCGACTTCCTGGCCCACGACCGGGTCACCAGGGCCGCGGTGTTCAACGCTTCGCGTACCGAGCTGCTCGCTCAGCTGGTCGCGGCGATGGCCCCGATCGAGCCGGCGCTGATCGAATCCGATGCGGGCGCGATGGCCGCCGCGGTGCTGCGCCGCGTCCGCAGGCACGCGCTGGTGGTGCTGCTCACCGACCTCAACGCGTCAGCGCTCGACGAGGGCCTGATGAATGTGCTTCCGCAGCTGACGGCCAAGCACGCGGTGCTCGTCGCCGCAGTGGCCGATCCCCGGGTCGAGGCGCTTGCCGCAGGCCGCGCCGACGCCCCGCAGGTCTATGACGCCGCAGCGGCCGAACGGGCGCGCAACGAGCGGCGTGCCATCGCGTCTCGGCTGCGGCGCCGGGGCGTCGATGTGGTCGACGCCGCACCCGAGGAGCTGGCGCCCGCCTTGGCCGACCACTACCTGGCCCTCAAGACCACCGGCCGTCTCTAGCCCACCGGGACGACGTCGGGAGCGTCCTCGACGTCTCCGGTTTCCCCCGCCTGCTCGGCCTTGCGCCCGAAGTAGAAGATGTAGGCCAGGAACGCGATCTCGGCGGCCACACCGATGGCGATGCGCGCGGCGGTCGGCAACGGCGACGGCGTCACGAGCGCCTCGATGAGGCCCGAGATCAGCAGGACCGCCACCAGCCCGCCCGCCACCGCGCCGATCGCACGACCCTGCTCGGCGAGCACCTGTCCGCGCGGCCGGTCACCCGGTGAGATGACGTTCCAGCCCAGCCGCATACCCGCGCCGGCAGCCAGAAACACCGCGGTCAGTTCGAGCAGCCCGTGCGGTGTGATCAGGCCGAGGAAGATGTCACCCTTGCCCGCGCCGAACATCAGTCCCGCCGCCACACCGAGGTTGGCGGCGTTCTGGAAGACCACGTAGGGAATCGGAATACCAAGCAGGATCGCAAAGCCGAGGCACTGCAACGCAATCCACGCGTTGTTCACCCAAACCTGCAGCGCGAACGAGCCTGCCGGGTGCTCGCTGTAGTACGCCGCGAAGTCGTTGTTGACCATCTGATCGATCTCGTCGGCCGTTCCGATCATGGCCCGCACCTCCGGGCTGCCCGAAACCCACACCGCGATAATGGCGGCCAACGCGAAGAACGCGAAGGCCGTACTGAGCCACCACCACCGCGACCGATAGGCGACGACGGGGAACGACACGGTCCAGAACCGCACGAACTCACGCCACAGCGGGGCGTGCGCGCCCGTCACCGCGGCTCGCGCCTGCGCGACCAGCCCCGAGAGCCGGCCGACGATCACCGGCTCCGCGTTCGCGGTGCGCACGATCGACAGATGCGTCGACACGCGCTGGTAGAGATCGACCAGCTCGTCGACCTCGGGACCGGTGAGCTCTCGACGCCGCTTGATCAGGTGCTCGAGCCGGTCCCACGTCGGACGGTGCGCGAGCACGAAGGCGTCGACATCCACGCGGTGAATCCTAGTAGCGTTGACCCTTATGGTCTGGCAGCAGGAACCCGTCGTGACCGGCGACGCGGTGGTCCTCGACGTCCAGATCGCCCAGCTCCCCGTGCGTGCCGTCGCCGCGCTGATCGACATCACCGTGGTGTTCCTGCTCTACCTGATCGGCATCCTGCTCTTCAGCCTGACGCTGACCCAATTGGACCCGGCGCTGTCGGCGGCAGTGCTGATCATCTTCACCGTGCTCGCCCTGCTCGGATATCCGCTCGTTTTCGAGACCGCCACCCGGGGGCGTTCGCTGGGCAAGATGGCGATGGGCCTTCGGGTGGTGTCCGAAGACGGCGGCCCAGAACGGTTCCGGCAGGCGTTCTTCCGCGCGCTGTCCGGAGTGATCGAGATCTGGATGCTGGCCGGTGGTCCTGCGGTGATCAGCAGCCTGTTGTCGGCCAAAGGGAAGCGGCTCGGTGACATCTTCGCGGGCACCATTGTGATCAGTGAGCGCACACCACGGATGTCGCCTCCCCCGCCGATGCCGCCGCAGTTGGCGTGGTGGGCATCGTCGTTGCAGCTCTCCGGGCTGCAGCCGGAGCAGGCCGAGCTGGCACGCCAGTTCCTCGGCCGCGCAGCGCAATTGCATCCGACTGTGCGCGATCAGATGGCGTACCGCATCACCGCCGACGTCGTCGCGCAGATCTCCCCGCCCCCGCCTCTGGGGACACCGCCGCAGATGGTGCTCGCGGCGGTGCTGGCCGAGCGTCACCGCCGGGAATTGGCGCGTTTGCAGGTGACGCCTGCGCCGCCGCGATGGCCGGGACCCCCACCGTCGCCCGGTGGGTATTCATCACCACCTCAGCGATATTCGGCGCCACCCAATCCCGGCGGCTTCGCACCACCGGGATGAGGGAGTCCACCCGATATCAACCGGTGATCCAGTTGCCGTGGAAGCCGTAGGGAACACGTTGCGGTAGCGCGATTCTCGCGACCGGCGGACCGGCGAATTCGGCGGCGTCGATGATGACGAGATCGCTGCCGTCGCGCGCGGGATCGTATACATAGCCGAGGTACCAGCCGCTGCTCTCGTCGGCGGCACCCGATGACGACGGAACGAACACCGCCTCACCTGGGCCGCCGGGCGCACCGGGGGTCCCGAATGCGTGCTCGACCGCGTCGCCCGTGGTCAGGTCGTAGCGCAGTAGACGACCGTCGCCGACCACCACGGTGTAGCGCGCGGGCAGTGTCGCCAGGCGGTCGTCGATGCGCGGGAACTCGACCGGGCGGTCGTCGAGTTGGCGCTCGGTGACGGTGCCGGCCGACAGGTCGATCGTCCACGTCCACAGCACAGCATCGGCCTCGAAACCATCGGTGTCACGCCACAACTCGGGATATCGGACCGCCTGCAGCACAATCGAATTCCCGTCGTCGTAGGCGTTGGCGACGTGGAAGACGTAGCAGGGTGCGATGTCGAACCACCGCACCTCGCCGAAGGGGTCATCGCGGCGCAGCACACCGAGGCGGGCGCCGTAGTCGTCGTTCCAGCGGTAGGGCATCTCATCGTTGCCCTTCGTCGCGACGTCGAAGTCGAACACGATCGGCAGATCCATGAACACCACGTGAGAAGCGGTCAGGGCGAAATCGTGCATCATCGTCAGGGCGGGCACCTCGAGCGGCCGGTTGACGGTCAGTTCGCCGTTGGCATCGGCGCGGTGGTAGGTGACGTGCGGCGCAAAGATGTTGCCGTATCCGAAGAAGTGCAGTTCGCCGGTCCGCGGGCAGATCTTGGGGTGAGCGGTCATGGAGTCCAGCAGCTTGCCGCCGAAATCGTATGCCCCGACCGTCTCCAAATCGTTGGTGATCTCGTAGGGCAGCGACGATTCCACGAGTGCCAGCGTTTTGCCCGCGTGGTTGACGACGTGGGTGTTGGCCACGCTCGAGCGCAGGTTGCGGGTGCCGTCGGCGTTGTAAAGTCCGAAGTCCTCGATGAAGCTGTCGGTGCGCACCCAGCGGTTGCGATACCACTTGGCGCGGCCGTCCTCGATGCGGACGCCGTGGATCATGCCGTCGCCGGTGAACCAGTGCGCGGCGGCCTGGCGCGGGTTCGGGCCGTTGCGCAGATACCAACCGTCGAGTTCGGCCGGGATGGCGCCCTCCACGGGCAGGTCGTACTCGGTCAGTTCGTCTGCGACGGGCGCATAGTTGCCGCGCCTGAAGAATTCGTCCGCGCCGAAGAGCGTGGATTCCGTCGTCTCGGTCATGGGATCTCCTTGCGTGCTGCGATAGGGCCACACTGACATGTCAATAGTGACCTGTCAATAGTGGATGTACGATTACGCGGTGAGTCTGCGAATCGCCGCGCTGGGCCTGCTCGCCGAGAAGCCGGGCAGCGGATACGACCTGCTGAAGCTCTTCGAGGAATCGCTGGCCAATGTCTGGCCCGCCACCCAGAGCCAGCTCTACGGCGAGCTGAACAAGCTCGCCGATGCCGGGCTGATCGAGGTCGCCGCGATCGGCCCGCGGGGGCGCAAGGAGTACCAGATCACCGACGCGGGGCGAGCCGAACTGCGGCGGTGGATCAGCAACCCCCAGGACGATCCGCCTTTTCGCAGTACGAGCCTTCTGCGGGTTTTCCTGCTCGGCGAGATCCCCCGCGAGCAGGCGCGCGCGCAATTGACGGAGATGGCCGAGCGTGCCGACGCCGAGGTCACGCGGCTCGAAGCGCTGCGCGACTCGATCGACTGGGGCGACGGCGAGGGACCGGACTTCGGGCTGGCGGCCCTCGACTACGGACTGCGTATGCACACGATGCACGCGGAGTGGGCCCGTTCGGTGATCGGGCAGATCGACGCCACATCGGCTAGATCGACTGATCCGAGGAGCCGCCTCGTCGAATAAGCCCGGCGGGCAGGGTGTACGGATTGTGTATGCAAACCTTGCCGCTGGGCTCAATCCATGTCGGACGCGTCGGCTTCGGCGCGATGCAACTGCCGGGTCCGGGTGTCTTCGGTCCTCCGCGCGATCGCGAGCAGGCGCTGGCCGTGCTTCGGCGGGTGGTCGAGCTCGGCATCAACCACATCGATACCTCGCAGTTCTACGGACCCGACGTCGCCAATGAACTGATTCGCGAGGCGTTACATCCTTACCCCGCCGATCTCGCTCTGGTCAGCAAGGTGGGTGCTCGCCGCGACGACGTCGGTGCGTGGCTGCCTGCACAGCAGCCCGACGAGCTGCGGGCCGACATCGAAAAGAACCTCCGCACGCTCGATACCGACCGACTGACGGCGGTCAACCTGCGCATCCATTCCGACGACCCCACTGCGGCGGCTGCGGTCGACCGGGAGCTGTTCGACCGGCAGCTGACCGCGATGATCAAGGCGCGCGACGAAGGTCTGATCGGCGGCATCGGGTTGAGCGGCGTCGGCGTCGACCATCTGCGGATCGCGCTGGACCGCACCGAGATCGTCTGTGTGCAGAACGCCTACAACCTCATCGACCGCAGCTCGCAGCCGGTGCTCGACGCGTGTATCGAGCGCGGTATCGCGTTCGTGCCGTTCTTCCCGCTGGGCTCGGGCTTCGTCGCCGACAACCCGGTACTGGGGCATCCGGCGGTCAAGCGGGAGGCCGAAAAGCTCGGGCACACACCGGCCCAGATCGTGCTCGCGTGGACGCTGAACGTCGCACCGAACGTGCTGCTGATCCCCGGCACGTCGTCGGTGGCCCATCTCGAGGAGAACACGGCGGTCGCCGGCATCGAACTCGACGATGAAACCAAACGCGACCTCGACGCGGCCGGCTAATCGACGTCGACCCAGTCCAGCGTGCGCTGCACCGCCTTCTGCCAACCGGCATAACCGGATTCGCGCTGCTCGTCGCTCCACGACGGCGTCCAGCGCTTGCCTTCCTGCCAGTTGGCCCGCAGGTCGTCCGCGTTCTCCCAGAACCCGACCGCCAAGCCGGCGGCATAGGCCGCGCCCAGCGCAGTGGTTTCAGCGACGACGGGCTTGACGACGTCGACACCGAGCACGTCGGCTTGGATCTGCATGCACAGGTCGTTGGCGGTGATACCGCCGTCGACCTTGAGAAGCTCCATGTGCACACCGGAGTCGGCTTCCATCGCGTCGACGACGTCGCGGCTCTGGTAGCAGATCGCCTCCAGTGTCGCGCGGGCCAGGTGCGCGTTCGTGTTGTACCGCGACAGCCCGACGATCGCGCCGCGGGCATCCGAACGCCAGTACGGCGCAAAGAGTCCGGAGAACGCCGGAACGAAGTAGACGCCCCCGTTGTCGTCGACCTGGCGCGCCAGAGACTCGCTCTGCGCCGCGCCGCTGATGATGCCGAGCTGATCACGCAGCCACTGCACAGCCGAACCGGTGACCGCGATCGAACCCTCAAGGGCATAAACGGGTTTCGCGTCGCCGAACTGGTAGCACACCGTGGTCAACAGCCCGTTCTCCGACCGGACGATCTTCTCGCCGGTGTTGAGAAGAAGGAAATTGCCTGTGCCGTAGGTGTTCTTGGCCTCCCCCGCACTCAGGCACACCTGCCCGACCATGGCCGCCTGCTGGTCACCGAGCGCTCCGGTCAGCGGCACCTGGCCGGCAAGGGGCCCGTTGTCACGGGTGATGCCGTAGGACTCCGGGCATGACGACGGCTTGATCTCGGGCAGCATCTGTCGCGGTATGTCGAAGAACGACAACAACTCGTCGTCCCAGTCGAGCGTTTCCAAATTCATCAGCATGGTGCGGCTGGCGTTGGTGACGTCGGTGACGTGCACCCCGCCGCGGGTCCCTCCGGTCAGGTTCCACAACAGCCACGAGTCCGGAGTCCCGAACAGCGCGTCGCCGTTCTCGGCGTCGCGCCGTACGCCGTCGACGTTCTCCAGAATCCATTGGACCTTGCCTGCCGAGAAGTAGGTCGCCGGCGGCAGGCCGGCCTTGCCGCGGATCACGTCGCCGCGACCGTCGCGGTCCAGTGCCGAGGCGATGCGGTCGGTGCGGGTGTCCTGCCACACGATCGCGTTGTAATACGGTCTGCCCGTCTGCTTGTTCCACACCAGCGCCGTCTCGCGCTGGTTCGTGATGCCGAGCGCGGCGAGGTCGGTCGCCGACAAGTTCGTCTTGTTGAGCGCGGACATGATGACGGCCGCGGTGCGCTCCCAGATCTCGACGGGATTGTGCTCTACCCACCCGGCTTTCGGCAGGATCTGTTCGTGCTCGAGCTGATGGCGACCGATCTCGACGCCGCCGTGGTCGAAGATCATGCATCGAGTACTCGTGGTGCCCTGATCGATCGCGGCGATGAACTCGGCGTTTCCAGCCAACTCGCGCTCCCCTCTTGCTGCGGTCCGTCGTCCATCATGGACTACATGGCCGAAAAGCCCGCCGGGATTGAAGCCGGAACGCTGAGCGCATCCAAGATCGACCGCATGCCGCGCGGCGGTCCCGACGCGTCCTGCCTGGACCGCCTGTTGCAGACCGATCGGCTCGAGTATCTGGACTGCGACTCCGACGCGCCGGTCGACGCCGCCCGCAAGCGCAGCGTGATCCGCGCGCTCGAGTGGACCGGCGGATGGTTCGGCAGCACCGAGCGGTTCGCCGAGATCGCGCTCGCCGAGGTCGAGGACGTCGCGGACCCGAAGATCCTCGAACTCGGGGCGGGTCACGGCGCGCTGTCGCGCACGCTGCTCGCCTGGCACCCCTCAGCGCGGTTGACCGTCACCGACGTGGACGCGGCGAACGTGACGGTGATGGCCGCCGGCGACCTCGGGGAGAACCCCCGCGCGACCGTCCGTGAGATGGATGCCACGGCGATCGACGCCCCCGACGCCTCGTTCGACCTCGCGGTCTTCGCGCTGTCGTTTCACCACCTGCCGCCGGCCGCGGCCGCGCGAGCGATCTCGGAAGGCACCCGGGTGGCAGCCAAGTTGGTCGTCATTGATCTGCCGCGACCGCCGTCGCCGCTGCATCTGGTGCGCCTGGCGACCATGCTGCCGTTCGTTCCATTGCTGCCGTTCGTACACGACGGCGTGATCAGCTCGCTGCGGTCCTACAGTCCGTCGGCGCTGCGGGCACTGGCCGCGTATGCCGACCCCGCGATCGCGGTCGAGCTACGCGGCGGATTGTTGAGCCCTCAGGTCGTCGTGGCTCAACGCGGCGCCCCGGATCCGTTGCGACCGAACGGCCAACGCTGATAGCCGAACTCGATGAAGGCATCGAGCACGTCGTACAGACCCGGATGGCGCGCCAGCAGAGACCCAATCATCCTCACGCCGAGGGTGATACCCGTCTTTTCACTTGTCAAACGTCGATCGTTGCAGGTCAGGTTCGCGGACGGGTGAGCCGATGCAGAAGCCACGCAACCGGAATCGTCAGTATCAGCGTCACGACGAACAGCACCACCACCGAACCGGTGTACACGCGCCACTGCAGCACCGACACCATCGCGATCTCCATCACGATCACGTGCAGCAGGAAGATCTCGTAGGAGATCTCACCCAGCCACACCATCGGCCTGCTGCTGAGTAGCCCTGCGTACCAGCCTGTGTCGCCGAGGGCCAACGGCGCGACAACCAGCGTTGCGATCGCCGCGTAGAACATCACCTTGACGATGTCTTGGCCGAGATCGAGCGCAGGAGCGTCGATGCGCCCGGCGATCGGTGTCGACACCACCAGGTACGCCGCCACCGCCAGCGGCAGCGCGATCACGGTATAACAGCGAAAACCGGTGCGCGCCAGCACGCTGAGGGCCATACCGCCCACGAACCACACGAGGTAGTGCGGAAGCCACAACCCCGCGCCGTTGGGCAGCCAGTCCGTTCTGTGGATGACCAAGAGCCACAGCGGGCTCAGCGCACCCAGCACCGCCAGCGCGGCCAGCAGTACACCGGGGCGCCACTGGCGCCGGCACAGGATGACCAGCAGTAGGTAGGCCAACACCGGCAGCGCCGCGTAGAACGCCACTTCGACCGCGAGACTCCACATCTGGGTCAACCCCTGATGCATGTAGGCCGTGATGTACTCGCGGCTGTAGATCTGGGTGAGCGTGAGGTTGCGGACCAGGCCGTGCCAGGTGTGGCCGGGATTGGGCTCGATGGGCCGGAACTCGTACAGCGCGAACGCCAGCAACACCGTCACCACATAGGCCGGCATGATGCGCCGCACCCGATTTCGGGCGTACCGGCGTATCGGTGGCGGCGCGGCGCCGGTCGCCGCCGAGCGCACCCATCCGTTGAACAGTAGAAATCCCGACAACACGAAGAAGATCGCGACGCCGATCTCCATACGTGCGAACATCAGCCCGACGTATCCGCGGTTGTAGGCGCCGGTGCCGTACGCGGCGTGGGTGGCCATGACCAGCAGTGCGGCGACGGCTCGGATACCCGTGAGCGATGCGACGCGATCGACCCTCGAGACCTGTTCCAGACCGCCTTGGTCCAGCTCGCCCGGCCATTGTGCTGACACTGCGTAAGTATCAAACCGTGACCGAGGAACCGCGCTCCAATTCGATGATCCGGTCGGACAGGCCGCGGCGCTTCATCTCGTCGACGAAGTCGGACAGCGGGGACGCGAACACCCCGTAGTCGTCGAAATGCACCGGGATCATCTTGGGAAGGTTCAGCAGTTCGACCACGTCGGCGCCCTGTTGTCCGTCCATCGTCACGGTCAGCCCGAACGGCAGGTGCCTGCCGAACGGCAGCCGGGTACCGCCCAGGTGCAGCACGCCGACGTCGATCGATTCGAATCGCTCTGGTATTTCCCGTAATTCGTCGACGAACAGGGTGTCGCCGGAGACGTAGAGCCTGCGGCGGGCAGCGCCGTCGGAGAACTCGATCATGCTGCCCATCACCGGCGGCAGGAACCGGTCGACCGGCGTGGGAGCGTGCCGACCCGGCAGCGAGGTGACGGTGGCGCTCACCGTGCCCTTGGTGATCGTGTGCTGCTGCCAGGTGTCGAGCGCCAACGACCGGCCGAACCCGCGATGGGTCAGCCGTTTGGCGGCGTGCGGAGTGGTCAGGATCGGAAGATCGTGGTCGAGGCGGCTCTGCGTCACCCGGTCCCAGTGGTCGCCGTGCATATGCGACAGCACCACCGCGTCGAGGGCCGGCAGCTGTTCGATGTCCAGCGCCGGTCCTTTGAGCCGCTTGGACAGCAGCCCGTATCCGAGGTACGCGTGCTGCCCCTGGTGCAGGAAGTTCGGGTCGGTCAGCAGGGTGATGCCGCCGCCGGAGATCAGCGTGGTGGCGGTGCCGATGAAGGTGACGGTGACGTCCATCTGCCTCACCTACCCACCACGGCCGGGTTTATGCCGAACAATGGCGGTGTGGGCGAGGAAGTGAAGGGCACCGGCTACAGCGGCGCGCACCGCCGGGAGTACCGCCGCAAGGTGCAGCAGTGCCTCGACGTCTTCGAGACGATGCTCGCCCAGTCGAGCTTCGACTTCGAGCGGCCGCTGACCGGGATGGAGATCGAGTGCAATCTCGTCGACTCGGCCTATCAGCCCGCGATGAGCAACGCCGAGGTCCTGCGCGCGATCGCCGATCCGGCGTATCAGACCGAATTGGGCGCTTACAACATCGAATTCAATGTGCCGCCGCGGCGGTTGCCCGGGCGCGCCGCGCTCGACCTGGAGACCGAGGTCCGGGCGAGCCTCAATGCGGCCGAGACGAAGGCCAACCGGCACGACGCGCACATCGTGATGATCGGGATCCTGCCGACGTTGCTGCCCGAGCACCTCGCGGGCCGGTGGATGAGCGAGTCGACGCGGTACCAGGCGCTCAACGACTCGATCTTCACCGCCCGCGGCGAGGACATCCTGATCGACATCGTCGGGCCGGAGCGGCTGAGCCTGCAGACCGCCACCATCGCACCCGAGTCGGCGTGCACAAGCATGCAATTGCACCTTCAGGTGTCGCCGGGCGACTTCGCGCAGAACTGGAACGCCGCTCAGGTGCTGGCCGGTCCGCAGGTGGCGCTGGGCGCCAACTCCCCGTACTTCTTCGGCCACGAACTGTGGGCCGAGACCCGCATCGAGCTGTTCGCCCAGGCCACCGACACCCGGCCCGACGAACTCAAGGCCCAAGGCGTCCGGCCGCGAGTGTGGTTCGGGGAACGCTGGATCACGTCGATCTTCGACCTGTTCGAGGAGAACGTGCGCTACTTCCCCTCGCTGCTGCCCGAGCTGTCCGATGAGGACCCGGTCCGTGAGCTCGCCGAGGGCCGCACGCCCAGGCTTTCCGAGCTGCGGCTGCACAACGGCACCATCTACCGGTGGAACCGGCCGGTGTACGACGTCGTGAACGGCCGCCCGCATCTGCGCGTGGAAAACCGGGTGCTGCCCGCAGGGCCGACCGTCGTCGACATGATGGCCAACGCCGCCTTCTACTACGGCACGCTGCGCGCGCTGTCCGAGGAGGAGCGGCCGCTGTGGACGAAGATGAGCTTTGCTGCGGCACAACACAATTTCGTCACCGCCGCCCAGCACGGTATGGATGCCCGGCTGTACTGGCCCGGCTACGGCGAGGTGACCGCCGACGAGTTGATACTGCGCGAACTGCTGCCCATGGCCGACGAGGGCTTGCGCCGCTGGGAGGTCGCGTCCGAGGTGCGCGACCGGTACCTTGGGGTCGTCGAGGGACGCGCCAAGACCGGCCGCAACGGCGCAACCTGGCAGGTCGCGACGGTGCGCGCGCTGCAGGAGCGCGGTATGGCGCGGCCCGTCGCGCTCGCGGAGATGCTGCGCCGCTACTGCGAGCGCATGCACAGCAACGAACCCGTCCACACCTGGGGCGAGGGATTCGACGAGTGAGAGTGGCCGTGCGCGGTTTCTTGTTGCCGTCACTGGTGCTGGTGGCGCTGGCGGCCGGCTGCCACGGCGGTCAGCACGCGCGCGCGGACACCGTCGACGCCGCGCTGGATCGCCCCTTCGTGCTCGCCGGCGGACAGCAGGCCGAGATCGCCGCCGAGCCGCTGCGACTGCGGTTCACCGAGGTACCGGAGGATTCGCGGTGCCCGACCGAGGTCGAGTGCTTCTGGACCGGGCAGGCGCGAGTCGTCGTCGTGGTCGACGACGGGCGATCCGGCGAGCAGACCCTCGAGTTCAACACCAACCCCGCGCCAGGGCAGAACCGGCAGACCGTGCAGACCGGCGATTACTCACTCACGTTGCAGGCGCTCGACCCGTATCCCCGCACCCCCGAGGACGTCCCGCCCCTGTCGGATTACCGGGCGACGCTGCTGGTGCGCCGGACCGGTTGACGCCTCACCCCGCGGCCGCCAGGGCCGCGGCGAACCGCGCGAGCTCCTCTTCGTTGACGTCCACGTGCGGTGACGCCCGCAGCACCGGCGTGGTCATCTCGAATGGGGCTCGCTGCACATCGGCGAACGTGATGACGATGCGGTGTTCGGCGATCATCCAGTCGCGGACCTTCCGCGGATCGGCGCCGTCGGTGGGGACAAGCGTGGTGATCGCGGTCGGTTCTTCGCGCGATTCGACGACCCGCCATCGGTCGAGGGCAGCCACGGCGTCGCGGGTCATGCGGCCCACCTCTGCCAGCCGGGCCCGCACCGCGGCCGGTCCGTCGGCCAGATGTTCTCCGAGTGCCACCGAGAAGCCCACGCGGGCAGCGATATTCGCCTCGCCGTGCTCCAAGCGCTGCAGGACGGACAGGGGCAGGTTCCACTCCGGCGGCGGCAGGCGTGGGCGCAGCCGCTCCGCGAGCTCGCGATGGACGCCGAGGAACCCCACTCCGCGCGGCCCGGCGATCCACTTACGCGATGAACCGTAGATCGCCGCAGGTGTGACCGCGCAGTCCAGATGCCCCAGCGCCTGGGCGGCGTCGACGATCAGCGGCACACCGAGTTCGCGGCACGTGGCGGCCAGCGCCGAAACCGGCTGCGCCAGCCCGCGGTGACTGGCCAGCGCCGTCAGGTGCACCAGCGCGGGCGGGTCGGCGGCCAGTTGACGCGTTGCCGCCGGGACGTCGAGTCGCCCGTGGTCGTCGGCGGGCAGCGCGCGGACGGCGAAACCGTTGGCGGCCATGATCGCCAGGTTCGGCCCGTACTCGCCGGGCAGGCAGGCCAGGGTCCGCTGTCCGGGCCACGCGCCGAGCAGCAGGTCCAACGCGTTGTTCGCGCCGGTGGTGAACACGAAGTCGGTGCTCGCCAAGCCGGTCAGCGCGGCGAGCGCGGCGCGTCCGGCGTCGAGCACCGGGACGGCGGCCTCGGCTGCGACGTAGCCGCCGACTTCTGCTTCGCGGCGCGCGTGCTGCACGGCCGCGTCGGTCGCCGCGACGCTCTGACGCGAACAGGCGGCACTGTCCAGGTGGATTCCGGCCACCGCCGGCCTGGCCGCCCGCCACCGATCGGCGAGGCTCATTTCGTCGACAGCGACAGGCCGAAGTCGCCTGCGGGGTCGGTCCACCAGTGGGTCATCCGAAGCCCGGCGGCGCCGAGTTCGGCTTCCACACCCTCGCGCCGGAATTTGCAGGACACCTCGGTCAGCATCGCCTCATCGGCGTCGAACTCGACTGTCAGCCCGAGATCGCGCACGCACACCCGCTGCGCTTCGGTGGCGCGCAGCCACATTTCGATGCGCTCGTCACCGGCGTTCCACACCGCGACGTGTGCGAACTTCTCGAGGTCGAAGTCGGCGTCCAGCTCACGGTTGACGACGGCGAGCACGTTGCGGTTGAAGCGCGCGGTCACACCCGCGCTGTCGTCGTACGCGCGCACCAGACGATCGGCGTCCTTCACCAGATCGGTGCCCAGCAGCAGGCTGTCGCCGGGTTGCAGGGTGTCGGAAAGAGCGGCGAGGAAGTCGCCGCGCGGGCCTGCGGTGAGGTTGCCGATCGTCGAGCCGAGGAATGCGACCAGGCGGCGTCCGACGTGGGGGATCTTGTCCAGGTGCTTCTCGAAATCCCCACAGACGGCTTCGATCTCGAGGCCGGGATACTCGGCCTGTAACGCCGTGCCCGCGGCGGCCAGCACGCTCGCGTCGACGTCAAACGGGATGAACCGGCGCAACGATCCGCGGCGACGTAGCGCGTCGAGCAGCATGCGGGTCTTTTCCGACGTGCCGCTGCCCAGTTCGACCAGTGTGTCGGCGCCGGAAGCCGCGGCGATGTCGGCAGATCGGTTTCTGAGGATCTCGGCCTCGGCACGCGTCGGGTAGTACTCCGGCAACCGCGTGATCTGATCGAACAGGTCACTGCCGATCGCATCGTAGAACCACTTGGGCGGCAATGACTTCGGTCTCGACGACAAGCCGTCGAGAACGTCGCGGCGCAGCGTGTTCGCTGCCGAGTCCGCCGACAGGTGGTTCGACAACGACAGCGTGCCCGCGTGATCGGCTCCCCGCGCCATCAGGCTCCTTTCAGTGCGACGAGTTGCACACCCGACGGTGTGACTTCGACGAGGTGTCGGTCCGGGATCTCCGCCCAGGCGGGGTCGTCGTCGTACGGCTCACTGGCCAGGACCACGCCGTCGGGACGTCGCAGTACGGACAGCGTGTCGCCCCATGTCGTGGCGACCAGGCGTGATCCGTTGCCCGCCAGGATGTTCAGCCTCGCGTTCGGGTCGGCCGCGGCGACCTCGACGATGGTGTCCCCCAGCGCGTCCAGCCCGCGGTCGAAGATGAGCGCGGCGAGCAGGGCGCTGTCGTTGGTGGACTCGGCGGCGGCCGACAGCGGGAGCACCTCGCGATCGACGAGTCCGTTGTGGGAGAGCAGCCAATGCCCGTCGGTGAACGGTGCGACCGCGGTCGCCTCGATCGGCATGCCGATGCTCGCAGATCGCACCGCGGCGACGATACAACCGCTGCGTAGCGCGGGCGCGACCGAGGCGAGCGAGGCGTCCCCCCACATCGGCGTCGCGCTGCGCCAGCGCCGCGGTGTCGCGCCGTCGAAGAAACCCACACCCCACCCGTCGGCGTTCATCAGCCCGTGCTTCTGCCTGCGCGGTGAATACGACTGCACCAGAAGGCCGTTGGCGGGCTCAAGGGTCAGCGACGCCACCGAGGCCGGTTCGCCGAGCCACCCGACATGCCTGCACATCACGCGTCCCAAGCCAGTCGGACGCCCGAGAAGATCTGACGTCGGATCGGGTGGTCCCAGTTGCGGAAACTGGGCCGCAGGATCGCCGACGCGACCGCCCACGATCCGCCGCGCAGCACTTTGTAGTCACCGTCGAAGAAGGGCTGAGAGTAGCGGTCGTAGATCATCGGCGTGAATCCCGGCCATGGGCGCAGCGGCGACGTCGTCCACTCCCACACGTCGCCCAGCATCTGTTCGGCGCCGTAGGCCGACGCGCCGGCCGGGTAGGCACCGACGGGCGCTGGACGCAGCGCGTCGCCGCCGAGGTTGGCCAGGGCGGCGGTGGGTTCGGTTGCGCCCCACGGATAACGGCGTCGCCCGCCGACAGCCGGATCCCACGCGCATGCCTTCTCCCATTCCACCTCGGTGGGCAGCCGGGCGCCCGCCCACGCTGCGTAGGCCTCGGCTTCGAAGAACGTGACGTGCTGGACCGGCTCGGTTTCGGGGATCTCCTCGGCGTGGCCGAACCGGGTGCGGGTTCCGTCCGGATTCCAGAACTGCGGCGCGGTCAGACCGGCTTCGGTCCGGTGCTTCCAACCGCGCTCCGACCACCAGCGGGGTTCGTCGTACCCGCCGTCGTCGATGAACCGGCGCCATTCGCCGTTGGTGACCGGGACGCGTCCGATGCGGAAGGCGGGTACGTCGACGACGTGTGCCGGGCGTTCGTTGTCCAGAGAGTATGGCTCGGTGGTCGCGTCGACGCCGAGCACGAACTCGCCCCCGGGCACCGACACCGATGTGCCCGCGACGTCCTGACGGCCTTCGGGAAGCGCAGCTCCGGTGTCGAGCAACGGTGGGCCGGTTCGCAGGTTCAGCGCCTGCAGCATGGTTTCGTCGTGCTGGTTCTCGTGGCTGATCACCAGGCCGAAGGCGAAACCGGGCTCGTCGTCGGGTAGGACGTCCAGCGTGTCGAGCACCTTGTCGCGCACGGTGGCGCAATACGCTCTGGCATCCGAGGGCGGGAGCAGCGGCAGGTCCACCCGGCTGGCGCGGGAGTTGACGAACGCGTCGTAGAGACGTTCGACGTCGGGGCGCAGCATGCCGGGCCGGTCCGGGTTTCCGTCGCGCAGCAGCCACAGCTCCTCCTGCTGCCCGATGTGCGCGAGGTCCCACACCAACGGGCTCATCAGCGGGCTGTACTGACGGCCCAGCTCCGCGTCGTCGAAGTCGACGAGGCGCAGGGTGCGCTGACGTGCCCTGGTGAGTTCGCGCGCGATCGTTTCGCGAGGTGTCACAGTTCCCCTCGTGCCAGTTGCGTGACCGCGGGCGCGATCCCGTGTCGTGCGGCGCGGTCGCGGAAGTCGTCGGCTGGACAGCGTCCCTGTTCGACCGAACGCACCAACCGTTGCATCGATTCCGCGAGCTCGGCAGGCGCGCGTTCGGCGGCCGCCCGCACGCACCGCTGCGCGGCCGCCTGCAACCGGGGGTCGGCCAGGCCGATGTGGGCGGCCTGATCCCATGCGGTGGCGACGGGATGGGTGGCTTCGGCGGCCAGCTCGGCGGCCGTCGGGTCGTCGAGCAGGGTGACCAGCGTGAACGCGACCGCAGGCCAGACGGTGTCCGGCACGCTGTCGAGATAGCGGATCTCCAGCCACTGCCGCGGGCGGACCGGAGGGAACAACGTGGTCAGGTGATAGTCGAGGTCGGCGGCGGTGGGACGGCGGCCGCCGAGCGCGACCCGCCCGTCGGCCCAGTCGGCGAACGGCACCCAGTCGAGTACCGGTTCGGCGTCGGCGTCGGCGTGGTTGACGAGCATCACCGGAGCTTTCAGCGCGTACCGGGCCCAGTCGCTGGCCGGATCTTCGCCGTTCTCGCCTAGCACCGGGCCGCAGCGCGCCGAATCCAGTTGGCTCCACACGCGCTGCCTCGTTGACTGCCAGCCGGGGTCTTGTCCGCTCAGCAGCGGCGAGTTCGCGGTGATCGCGATCATCGTCGGCCCGAGCGCATGCGCGAGCCGCACCCGGTCCGCCCAGCCGTCACGGGGGCCCGCATCGAGGTTGACCTGCACCGAAGCGGTCGAGGTCATCATCGCCGCACCGGCGGCGGGGGTGCCGCTGGCGGCGAAGAACGCTTCCATCGCCCGGTAGCGCGCCCCCGAGTTGATGCGCTGTGGTGGCCGCAGCGGATCGGCGCCCAGCGACACCAATCCGAACCCGGCGCCGGCGAACGCAGCGCACAGCACGGTGCGGTCGGCGACCATCGCGTCGATCGCGGCGAGCGGGCCCGCGAGCGGCGGACCAGACAATTCCACGGCGCCACCTGGTTCGACGGTGACCCGGCTGCCCCCCGGTAGTGGTGGCAGGCCGGCGATGGTGGCGGTGAGCTCGTCCCAGCCGGGCCTGCGCGCGGGATCGGTCAGATCGAAGCAGTGCGCCTCGATCTCGAGTCCGACCCGGCCCACCGGGCCCTCGCGCAGACAACCGGCGCCGACCTGGCGAGCAGCGGCATCAGCGCTGGTCAGCTCGGTGCAATTACTCGGCAGCGGGTGCGCGTCCTTTACCTCGGACGTGATGGTGAAGGTCATTCCAACCATCCCCTTCCGGGAGTGGACCGCTCGGCCCCTTCAACCATCTTCCAGACGGGACCGACAAATCCAGCGCTTTTTGGATGACGCCTTCGTTACGAGGACCTTCACCCCGCCCCGAGTTACTGGCCGAGGGTGTTCTGCATGGCCCCGGCCAGCGCATTGACCGCTGGGCCGCCGTTACCGGACTGGCAGACCTTGGCCTGCAGCAGGACGTTCTCGCGCTTGCGCGTGGTGGTGAAACAGCGCCGGTCCGTGCCCGCCTCCTGTTTGACCCAGTCGGCGTCCGTCGCCGTGGTCGGCCCGCCGGTGAAGGTCCACACCTGGGTGGTGAAGTTGTCCAGGTGCATCGCGGTGGTCTGCCCGTTGCAGCCGCCGGTGCGGTCGACCACGCGACGGAAGGCGCGGTCGGCGGCGTCGGCCGTCGCGAACACGCCGACCGCCTGTTTGACCACATGCGTGGCGTCCGTCGGCGACTCCTGGGTCACCGCGCCGTTGAACGACGCCAGATCCGGGTCGGCGTAGACGTCGGGCAGGCCGATGTCCGCCCAGTTGTTACACGCGGGTAGGTCGACCGAGAAGGTCTGCACCGGCTCGGTGAACAACGACTCGAATCGCATTGTGGCGCCGACGATATTGCCCACCGAGCCCTTCGGCAGCACAGCGTAGTTGACGACGCCCGGATCGGAAGGGCGCGCTGCGGCGGGGCCGGCGGGTGCCATGACCGACAGCCCGATGGCCACGCCGACGCTCGCCGCGGCGACCGCCCGCACCGGTCAGACCTTCGCGGACAACTTGACTTCGATGTTGCCGCGAGTGGCCTTCGAGTACGGGCAGAAGTCGTGTGCCTTGGCCATCAGGTCATCGGCCACGCTCTGCTCGAGGCCCGGCAGGTAGCCGATTAGGTGAGCCGTGAGCCCGAAGCCGCCATCGGAGTCCGGTCCGAAGCCGACCTGCGCGGTGATCGAAGTGGCTTCGTCGATGTCGATCTTGTTGTTCTTGGCCTGCAGCCGCAGCGCGCCGAGGAAGCATGCCGCGTAACCCGACGAGAACAGCAACTCGGGGTTGACGCCCTCGCCGCTGCCGCCGAGCTCCTTGGGCGGGCGGGTGTCGAGATCGATCTTGCCGTCGGAGGACCGGACGTGGCCGTCACGGCCGCCTCCGGACGCGGTGGACTCTGCGGTGTACTTGACCTCAATGCTCATGGGCTCGATCATGCCAGTCTGCTGGTATTCGGCAAGAGACCCGTCCCAGTTGCCGTCCCCGCCACGGCTCTGACACCGTTGCGAGGCATGGCCGATAGCGTTGTGGGCCAAGCACTCCCGCTCCCGTCACTACTCGGCTCTGGTGTGCATTCAGATCGATAAAAGCCGCATATCGGTCGAAACGACGGTATCCGTCGAGCCAGTCGCTACGGGCGCGACGGCGCCGTGGTGGTCGGAGCCTCGGGTGACTGCGGCGGCTCGGGTGGCGCGAAGCGCGGCCCCTGCGTGTTTCCCGGTCCGCCGAACGGCGGGCGGCCGAACGACCCGCCGGGACCCATCGGGGCGCCCGGCGGCGGCCCGCGATGGAAGATCGCGACGTCGCGGTCGTGGCCGCTGTGATGGCCGCCGCGGTGATGGCCGCCCGAGTGCGAACCGAGGATGAAACCGGAGAAGAAGATCACCGCGACGATGAACACGGCGCCGGCGGCGATGCCCACCCAGGCGGCAGCGGCGCCGAGCTTGGAGCGTCGGGGGGCGACGTGGTCGTCGTGAGGTGCCGCCACCACCGGAGTGGTGGCGGGTTCGGATGGTGTTTCGGTCATGGCTGCCATCATGCGAGCTGTTTCGATGAGCCCGGCATGTGGCACCTATGAGCGGGCTGTGAATGCGACGATTGACACCGGTCACCCCGCCGAATAGCTTCGACTACACGCGTTGTCACTTTGCCTGGAGGGGAACCGAGACCATGCAGCGTCCGATCCCGACGCGACACCCGGCGCGGCCTCGCGCCGTGCCCGCCGGCATCCGCGTCATCGCCAAGGCGCTGGCCATCGGTCGACCCACGCCGGCGCAGTGGCGCAGGCTCGGCGAGCGGTTGACCGTCGGAGACGAACCGATGGACCGCCTCGTCGAGTGGATGTCAGGCGTCGGCGTGAAGCAGGCGCGGCCGTTGTTCGACCGGGCGCTCACCTACGGCATCGATGCGGTTCCCGACGCCCCGGAACCGTTGCGCGAGTTCTTCACGCCCGTGGAGACGCTGCCCGACTGGGTGGACCCGGTAAAGCTGCGCCGCGGTGCAGAAGCGCTGCGTCGCGGCGGTGCCGACGGCATGTACGTCGCACGTGACGTATCGCTTCTCGGCGGCTACCAGTTCTCGGGTTTCAACAAGACACTGTTGCGCACCGGCGCCCTGGAGAAGGGTTCGAACAAGCGCTTCGCCGAGACGATGCAGTGGGCGATGGACGTCATCTCCGACGGTGGGCTCGAACACCTGGGCGTCGGCTACCGGTCTACTCTGCGGGTTCGGCTGATTCACGGCCTGGTGCGCAGGCATGTGTTTGCGATGCCCGACTGGTGCGCCGACGACTGGGGTGTCCCGATCAACCAGACCGATATGGCGGCGACGCTGATCGGTGCGCTCGTCGCACCTGCCGTCGGTGTCGTGGGGATGGGAATCGTATTGCGGCCCAGAGATTACGAGGCCGTCGCCCACTTGACCCGCTATGTCGGATGGTTGATGGGTGTGGAGGACGAGTGGCTGCCGCGCGGGTTCCGCGACAGCATCCGGGTGCTCTATCACACCCTGGGCGCACTCGCCGAGCCCGACGAGTCGTCGAGGCAGCTTGCGGTTCCGATGGCCGACGACCCGATGATCTGGCATTACGACACCATGCCCGCGATCCGGCGTCGTATCGCACGCGCGCAACATCTTTCGGTCACCAGCGGCTTCCTGGGCGCCCGCACGATGCGCGCACTGGGCCTGCGCCCCCATGTGCCGTGGTACCCGGTGCTGCGGCTACCCGTGAACCTGACGCGCAGTGCGGCCGCGGTCACGCTGCCCGGCGGCATCGCCAGGGCGATCGCTCGCGGCGACCGCGAGCACCAGGCCTTGATGCGGACGATCGTCGGCGACGCCGGCGCCACCATTGGCGAGTCGGCCGAGCATGTCAGCACCGTCGCCTGAGCCACCTAGGACACAACAATCCCGCGGGCCTGGCACATCCGCATGCTTACGTGTCGTACCGTGATGGAAGGCTGTAGCCTGCCACGGATCTCGTTAATTAAGGCTTGAACGGGTTGGCCGCGAACTGGATCACCCGGTACGGCGACCCGCCGCGCGGTCCGGTGTTCCACTGACTGACGAACACCCGCACCTCGTCGAGCGTCGAACCCGGTGAGATGTAGCCGCCGTACGGCTGGGCCAGCCGGTTGCTCTCCGGAGGACCGAGATGGTCAGCGGGATCCGGCCATTCGGACGCCACGACGACGGTCGTCACCGGCGCGGCGCCCAGCCCGGTGGGGTCGTTGGCCACCCGCATCTCCATGTTCCCGGTGGTGGCGTTGAAGTACGACAGCACGGTTTTGCCGTCGATCTGGCGGATGCTCATCTCGCCGACCGCGTCTGGCCACAGCGGTGTCGGCGGGTTGCCCCAACCGGAATCAGCCGACCAGCCCTGCCAACTCGACCGGTCCTCGAAGTCCTGGGGCGTGGCCCGGTACAGCACCAGCGGCGCACTGCGGTCGAAGTTGTTGGCCACGATGTACACCCACCCGGTTTCGGAGTCGGTGCGCGGAATCGGGTCGTAGTAGCCGCTGATCTGCGACTGCCTGCCCTCGGCGTAGGACGCGGCGCGCTCGGAGTTTGGCAGCGTCGGCCAGTTCCCCTGTGCCGGGTCGGCTTTCACCAGCCGCGACGTCTCCGGGTCTAGTTCCCGCACAGTGGTGACCATCAGGTAGTTCTGCCGGTTGATCTGGACGACACCCGCAGGCAGTTGGGACATGCCCGCAGGGGTCGGATCGGCCAGCAGCGGACGGTCGGTGCCGGTCACGCCGTCGTAGCGCACACCACCCGGGTCGTCGATCGACTCCGTCTCGACGTGCAACGCGATCGGTGAGAACCACCCTCCGTAGCCGACTCCCTGTCCGGCGAAACTGTCGCCGCACACCTGCAGGATGCCGCTTGGAAACTCCATGAACTCGCACAGGTCGGTGGCGCCGATACCGTAATCGCGTGTCGGGGTGCCGGTTCCGGCCGTCGGACCGATCCTGATCACCTGGCCGGGCGCCAGCGGCGGCAGCACTGGATCGGGCACAGGGGCGGGCTGAGCGGCGGACGGCGTTGCGGACAAGACGCCCAGCACCACCGAGATTGCACTCATGCAGACGGTTACTCGCACTTTGTCTGCGTGGTTGCAATCTCGCCGCGGCGTCAGAGTTCGGCGGCCAGCAGTTCGGCGATCTGAATCGTGTTGAGTGCCGCGCCCTTGCGAAGGTTGTCCCCGGACACGAACAGTGCCAGCCCGCGCCCGTCGGGCACGCCGGGATCCTGCCGGATGCGTCCGACCAGCGAGTCGTCCGCACCGGCCGCGGCCAGCGGCGTCGGGACGTCGACGAGCGTCACGCCGGGCGCCGCACCCAACAACTCGGTCGCCCGCCGCACTGAAAGCGGTTGCGAGAATTCGACGTTCAGCGACAGCGAATGGCCCGTGTACACCGGGACCCGCACGCACGTACCGCTGACCGCCAGGTCCGCGATGTCCAGGATCTTGCGGGTCTCGTTGCGCAGCTTCTGGTCCTCGTCGGTTTCACCGGAGTCGTCATCGACGTACGACCCGGCCAGCGGGACGACGTTGAACGCGATCGGTGCCACGTACTTCGACGGCGCGGGGAAATCCACCGCGGACCCGTCGGCGACCAGGTCCCGGCTGCTGTTCACCACCGCGCTGGCCTGATCGAACAACTCCTCCACACCGGCCACGCCGCTGCCCGACACCGCCTGATACGTCGAGGCGATCATCCGCACCAGACCCGCCTCGTCGTGCAACGGCTTGAGCACCGGCATCGCGGCCATCGTGGTGCAGTTCGGGTTCGCGATGATGCCCTTCTTGAGGGTGACGCCCCGCACGTCGCGCGCGAAGTTCACCTCGCTGACCACCAGCGGAACGTCGGGATCCTTGCGCCAGGCCGAGGAGTTGTCGACCACGATCGCACCGGCTCCGGCGAACCGCGGCGCCTGCACGCGCGACATCGTCGCCCCTGCGGAGAACAACGCGATGTCCAGTCCCGCAGGATCGGCATTTGCGGCGTCCTCGACCTCGATCTCCTGCCCGCGGAAGGAGAGCTTCTTGCCCTGCGACCGCGCCGAGGCGAAGAACCGCACACTGGTCGCCGGAAAGTCCCGCTCTTCCAACAGCGTTCGCATCACCTGGCCGACCTGACCGGTCGCGCCGACAACACCTAGATTGACCATTATCGTCCCGTCCCCGCGTACACCATGGCCTGCTCGTCGCCGCCCAGGCCGAACGCCTCGTGCAGCGCGGCGACGGCCTTGTCCAGGTCGGTGTCCTTGACCAGGACCGAGATCCGGATCTCCGAGGTGGAGATCAGGTCGATGTTCACCCCGACTTCGGCCAACGTCTCGCAGAACTTGGCGGTCACCCCGGGATGGCTCCTCATACCGGCGCCCACCAGCGACACCTTGCCGATGAGGTCGTCGTAGAGCACGCCGGTGAAACCGATCTCGCCCTGCAGCGAGCTGAGCTTCTGCACCGCGGCCGGGCCGTTGTCCCGCGGGCAGGTGAACGTGATGTCGGTCTTGCCGTCCTCGACCTTCGAGATGTTCTGCAACACCATGTCGATGTTGATATCGGCGTCGGCGACGGCGCGGAACACCTTGGCGGCATAACCCGGCACGTCGGGGATACCGACCACGGTGACCTTGGCCTCACTGCGGTCGTGTGCGACTCCGGTCAGAATGGCGTCTTCCACGGGAATGTCCTCCATTGATCCGGTCACCAGGGTGCCGGGGTTGTCCGAGTATGACGAGCGCACGCGTATCGGCACGTTGTACCGACGGGCGTACTCCACGCAGCGCAGCATCAGCACCTTGGCGCCGCCGGCGGCCATCTCCAGCATCTCTTCGAAGCTGACCTGGTCGAGGTGGTGGGCGTTGGGCACGATTCGCGGGTCCGCGGTGAAGATGCCGTCGACGTCGGTATAGATCTCGCAGACGTCGGCCTTCAGCGCCGCGGCGAGCGCCACGGCGGTGGTGTCGGAGCCGCCGCGCCCCAGCGTCGTAACGTCCTTGCTGTCCTGACTCACGCCCTGGAAGCCGGCGACCAGGACGATCACACCCTCGTCCAGCGCGTCACGTAGCCGGCCGGGGGTGACGTCGATGATCTTCGCGTTGCCGTGGATGCCGGTGGTGATCACGCCGGCCTGCGAACCGGTGAACGAGCGCGCCTGCGCGCCAAGCGAGTGGATGGCCATCGCGACCAGCGCGTTGGAGATGCGCTCACCGGCCGTCAGCAGCATGTCCATCTCGCGCGGCGGCGGCGCGGGGCACACCTGGTTGGCCAGGTCGAGCAGTTCGTCGGTGGTGTCGCCCATCGCCGAGACCACCACGACGACGTCGTTGCCCTGCTTCCTCGTCTCGACGATCCGCTCGGCCACGCGTCGGATCCGCTCGGCGTCGGCAACCGAGGATCCGCCGTACTTCTGCACGACGAGCGCCACTGATCAAGCCTTTCAAGTGCTGGGAAGGATCCCAACAAGGATAAGGGCTATGCGCACCGGATTTCTTTCACCCGTGGTGGGCCCGACAGGAACCGTCGGCGATCAGGGCACTCCGAGGAACGGGAACGGGTCGGCTTCCTCGAAGTTCGCGCTGGCATCGCCGGCATAGATCGTCTTCTCACCTTCGCCGAGCGACAGCCGCAGCGTCGGGGCGCCGGGTGAGAAGTCGAGGTTGCCCAGCTCGACCCAGAACGTGTTCGGCGAGAGCGCGGACTCGAAGAAGTACCGCAGCGCCTTGTGGTCGACGACCGTGCGCCAGCGGGTGGTCGAGATGTTCGGCTCGTCGGGTGTGGAGATTCCGTACGGCACCGACGCGTTGCGGACGACGCTGAGCACCGTCGCGGCGGCCAGCAGCGGGTCGTCGGTCTTGGGCACCGCGTCGATGTAGAACGACGCCCGCACGAACCGGTCCGCGGCGCGGTTGGTCCCCGGCAGCATCACGGTGCCGCCGATCTGCTTCCAGTACTCGCTGATCGCGAGCTGCTTGTCGAAGGTCGGCGAATTCGTCATCACCCGGTACTGGCGGCCGTGGTGGATGACCTGCTCGCCGTCGATGTACTCGACGATCGCGCTGTCGCCGCCGGCATCCGACACTGCCAGGTGCAGCGTCGCCATCCGTTCCTCGCCGGGTACTGCGGCGGTGGCCACCCGCAGCGGGGTCGCGCTCAATGCCTGCACGGCCTCGGCCACCGTCGCGAAGTTGTCGAGCACGTACTGGCCCCACAGCGCCAACGAGACCGCGGGACCCGGAGCGGTCTGGGCGGGATAGACCGATTCGGCCAGCCACAGGAGGTTGACCACGAGTCCGGCCTCGTTCACGCCGTCGGTCGTGCTGATGTCGTAGCCGGTCGCGACCACGCTGCCGTACTTCGACGTCCACTCCGCGGAGTCGGGGCCGGCCTGGCCGGTCCGGCGGACGCCGCTCGGCAGCGCCCACAGATTGGTCTGGATCTCCGACTTCCAGTCCATGGAGCGACCGGTGACGTTGCGGTTATCGGTTCCGAGGTAGACGACGCGGGTGCACATGCCCCGCATCGTAGGAGGTGCTCAGTTGGTGCAGGCCTCGGACAGCTCGGCGAGCTTGCGCCGCAACTGGCTGTCGAGCGCCGACATCTCGTAGTAGATCTGCGGCGCGGGCGCACCGGGCGCCGGAGACTCCGTCTCCGCGCGCGCCTGAGGCATCTTCTGGACGAACAGGCCTGCGAGATCGGCGACTTCCACCGCGGTGAACCGCAGCTCGGGGGTGTCGATCTTGCGTGCGCGCTCGGAGAGCCCGTTGGCCCACTCCCGGTAGGCCAGCTCCTCGGCCGCGGTCGGCGGCCCCTCGGCGCCCTCGCTCTTAGAGCTGATCAGGTCGTTCTGCTGCTTGTTGTATTCGAGGAAATCGAGCACCGGACGGCATTCTTCGGGCGGTTGCTGCAGTTGGCTGTAGACCAGGGACACGATCGCGATCACGACGACGGCGATCGCCACCCACCACCGCCGATCAAGAGTCCTCACCGCCGCAACTCTAGCCAGCGCCGGATTCGTCACACAGCTCACGCAGGTCTAGCGGATTTGCATTTTGGTGCGCTCGCGGGTGCGGAGTACAGTGTTCGACGTGCAGCGGGTGCTCCTTCTCGGCAGCCGCGACGGGGTCTGATCAGACCGGCTTCCCGTCGCGGGTGTTCGCGATGCGCCGGTCGAGTCCCCCTTCAAACTCCCGGAGCAATACCGTGACCACGTTCTCGAAACCATCACCGGACTCACCTGACGCGTTCTCGTCGGTCCGCCAGATCACCAAGCCGTCCGGCCCGCCCAATCCCGGCCAGCCGCCGTGGAACACCCAGCGCGGTTCGGCGATGCCGATCAACCGGTATCGCAGCTTCGCCGAAGAGGTCGAGGCGGTCACGCTGGCCGACCGCACCTGGCCGGACAAGGTCATCGACTCCGCGCCGATGTGGTGTGCGGTCGACCTGCGCGACGGCAACCAGGCGCTGATCGACCCGATGAGCCCGCAACGCAAGCGCCGCATGTTCGACCTGCTGGTGCGCATGGGCTACAAGGAGATCGAGGTCGGCTTCCCGTCGGCCAGCCAGACCGACTTCGACTTCGTCCGCGAGATCATCACCGAAGGCGTCATCCCCGACGATGTCACCATCCAGGTGCTGACGCAGTGCCGCCCGGAACTGATCGAGCGGACGTTCCAGGCCTGCGAAGGCGCGCCCCGCGCGATCGTGCATTTCTACAACTCGACGTCGATCCTGCAGCGGCGCGTGGTGTTTCGCGCCGAGCGCGACGCGGTCAAGGCGATCGCCACCGACGGCGCGCGGGTGTGCGTCGAGGAAGCCAACAAGTATCCGGGCACCCAGTGGCGGTTCGAGTACTCGCCGGAGTCCTACACGGGCACCGAATTGGAGTACGCGGTCGACGTGTGCAACGCCGTCGCCGAGATCATCGAGCCGACGCCCGACGCGCCGCTGATCGTCAACCTGCCCGCGACGGTAGAGATGGCGACCCCGAACGTGTACGCCGACTCGATCGAGTGGATGCACCGGCACCTGGCCCCCCGCGACAGCATCATCTTGAGCCTGCATCCGCACAATGATCGCGGGACCGCCGTTGCAGCAGCCGAATTGGGCTATCAAGCCGGCGCCGACCGGATCGAGGGGTGCCTGTTCGGCAACGGCGAGCGCACCGGAAACGTATGCCTGGTGACACTGGGACTCAACATGTTCTCGCGCGGCGTCGACCCGCAGATCGACTTCTCGAACATCGACGAGATCCGTCGCACCGTCGAGTACTGCAACCAACTGCCGGTGCACGAACGCCACCCGTACGGCGGCGATCTGGTCTACACCGCGTTCTCGGGCAGCCACCAGGACGCCATCAACAAGGGCCTGGACCAGATGAAGGTCGACGCCGACGCCGCGGACAAGGACGTCGACGACATCCTGTGGCAGGTGCCGTATCTGCCGATCGACCCGAAGGACGTCGGTCGCACCTACGAAGCCGTCATCCGGGTGAACTCGCAGTCCGGCAAGGGCGGCGTCGCCTACATCATGAAGGCCGATCACGGTCTGGCCCTTCCGCGGCGGCTGCAGATCGAGTTCAGCCAGGCGATCCAGAAGATCACCGACGGCGAGGGCGGCGAGGTGTCCCCGAAGGAAATGTGGGACGTCTTCGCCGAGGAGTACCTGGCGCCGATCCGTCCACTCGAACGCATCCGCCAGAAGGTGACGGCAGCGGAGGTGGATGGCGGCACCGACACCATCGAGGCGGTGGTGATGGTCGACGGCGTCGAGCGGGAAATCGTCGGCGCGGGCAACGGTCCGCTGGCCGCGTTCGTTGATGCGTTGGGCGCCATCGGGTTCGACGTGTCGGTGCTCGACTACTCCGAGCACGCGCTGTCGGCGGGCGAAGAAGCGCAAGCCGCGGCCTATGTCGAGGCGTCGATCGGTGGAACGACGGTCTGGGGTGTCGGCATCGCGACGTCGATCACCACCGCATCGCTGCGGGCGGTGGTCTCGGCGGTTAACAGGGCCGCACGCTGATCACCGGGATCGGTCAGAACAGCGCGAACTGGGCGCCTGCGAGGGTGGTGTCGTAGAAGTCGTCGATCCCGGTACCGCCGACGACGCCGTCGATCCCGCGCATGAATTCGGCGTCGGAGGCCAGCGGGACACCCAACTCCCTGGCGTGGTAGCCCTTGCCCTGAGCGGGTTGGGCCTCGTTGCACAGCACCAGCGAGGTCTCGGTGTCGACGGTGTCGGTGTAGGCGAGCCCGGCATGCAGGATCCGTTCGATGAGCTCTTCGTGGGTGCGTCCGACCTCGGCCGACAGCGCGATCCGCATGCCCTGCACCAGCGGTCGCCCGGCGACGTACCGGCCGGGGTTGAGGTAGGGGCACGGAAGGCGGGACGCGACCGCCTTGAGCGGGCGCAGCTCGTCGTGGGTGACGACGCCGTTGGGCCAGCGCCTGCGGGATACCGGGTGCACCGGCAGCCAGACCTTGCGTTCCCGCGCCCGTAGCAGCACCGGCTTGAGGATCTGGGCGAGCACCAGGGCGTCGTCGAGGGCGTCGTGCGGCCGGATCTGGCTGATCCCCCAGTGCGCGGCCAGCGTCTCGAGCCGCAGGTTCTCGGTGCCCAGGTCCAACCTGCGCGCCAGCTCGACCGTGCACATCACGGTGTCGGTGGGCAGCTCGCGGTTGACCAACTCGGCCTCGGCGGCCAGGAACGAGTAGTCGAAGCCGACGTTGTGCGCGACCAGCGTGCGGCCGTCGAGCAGTTCGACGAGGTGGTCGACGATGTCGCCGAACGTCGGCTGGCCCTCCAACATGTCGGCCGTCAGACCGTGTACGTGTGTCGGACCAGGATCCACACCCGGGTTGAGCAGGCTGTACAGGCTCTGTTCGACGTTGCCGTCGTCGCCGAGGGCGAGCGCGGCGATGCTGACGATGCGGGCCTGCCCCGGTCGGAACCCGGAGGTCTCCACGTCGACGACCGCCCAGCCTGGTCCGGCGTGTTCAGCCGGCCGGCCCCAGCCCGGCCGATTCTCGGCGTCAGAGCCGCTCGGCCGGTGACCTCCGGCGTCCGTTAGGCCCACGTCGTCAGGATCGCACGGTGGTGTGACAAAGCCGGGACCTCGCCGAATCGCCCGTCAGCGTGTCGGCTACCTAAACTGCCGGGGTGGTCACGACACGTGGACGGCTCGCCCTCGGGGCCGGCGCGGGCGCCCGCTGGGCGTCGCGGGTCACCGGGCGCGGTGCCGGCGCGATGATCGGCGGGCTGGTCGCGCTGGCGCTCGACAAGTCGCTGCTGCGCCAGCTCGGCGCGGGCCGTCGCACCGTGGTGGTCACCGGAACCAACGGCAAGTCGACGACCACCCGGATGATCGCCGCGGCGCTGCGCACCATCGCCCCCGCTGAGCCGGGAGGCCGGGGACACTCGAACGTCGCCACCAACGACACCGGCGCGAACATGGACGCCGGGCTGGTGGCCGCGCTGGCCGCTGCACGGGAGGCACCCCTTGCCGCCCTCGAGGTCGACGAGATGCACGTGCCGCATGTGGCCGAGGCGGTCGCCCCGAAGGTGATCGTGCTGCTGAACCTGTCCCGCGATCAGCTGGACCGCGTCGGCGAGATCAACCACATCGAACGCACCCTGCGCGCCGGACTGGCCCGTCACCCGTCGGCCGTCGTGGTCGCCAACTGTGACGACGTGTTGATGACCTCGGCCGCATACGACAGCCCCAACGTGGTGTGGGTCGCCGCCGGCGGAAGCTGGGCCAACGACTCGGTCAGCTGCCCGCGGTCCGGCGAGATCATCCTGCGCGACGGCGGTAAGAGCCGCGACTGGCGTTCCACCGGAACCGATTTCAAGCGGCCAAGCCCGCACTGGTGGTTCGATGACACCAACATCTATGGGCCGGACGGGTTTTCGCTGCCGATGACGCTGTCGTTGCCCGGCTCGGTCAACCGCGGCAACGCCACACAGGCCGTGGCGGCGGCGGTCGCGATGGGCGCCGATCCGGCGGCTGCGGTGGCCGCGGTATCGGAGGTCGACGAGGTCGCCGGACGCTACCGCACCGTGCGCCTCGGCGAGCACACCGCGCGGGTGCTGTTGGCGAAGAACCCGGCGGGCTGGCAGGAAGCGCTGTCGATGGTCGACAAACACGGTGCGGGCGTGGTGATCTCGGTCAACGGCCAGGTGCCCGACGGTGAGGACCTGTCATGGCTGTGGGACGTCCGCTTCGAGCACTTCGAGGACACCCACGTGGTGGCCGCAGGCGAGCGGGGCACCGACCTCGCGGTGCGGTTGGGTTACGCGGGTGTCGAGCACACGCTGGTGCACGACACCCTCGCGGCGATCGCGTCGTGCCCTCCCGGACACGTCGAGGTGATCGCCAACTACACCGCGTTCCTGCAGTTGAACCGGGCGTTGGAGCGTCGCGGTGGGTGAGTCGGCGGTGCGCATCGGGTTGGTGCTGCCCGATGTGATGGGAACCTACGGTGACGGCGGCAATTCCGTCGTGTTGCGACAACGCCTGCGGCTGCGCGGGTTTGAGGCCGAGATCGTCGAGATCACCCTGGATGACGCGGTGCCTTCGGAGCTGGACCTGTACACGCTCGGCGGAGCGGAGGACTACGCGCAGCGCCTGGCGACCAAACACCTGCTGCGGTATCCCGGATTGCAACAGGCGGCCGCGCGGGGTGCGCCGGTGCTGGCGATCTGCGCGGCCATCCAGGTGCTGGGGCACTGGTACGAGACTTCGTCGGGTGAACGCGTCGACGGCGTCGGCCTGCTCGATGTCACGACCTCACCGCAGGACACGCGCACGATCGGCGAAGTGGTGTCCGAACCGCTGCTCGCCGGGCTCTCACAGCGGCTGACCGGCTTCGAAAACCACCGCGGCGGAACCGTTCTCGGTGCTGAGGCACACCCGCTCGGCAAGGTCGTCAAGGGTGCGGGCAACCGCGACGGTGACGGTTACGACGGTGCGGTGCAGGGCAGCGTCGTCGCGACGTACATGCATGGTCCGTGCCTGGCCCGCAATCCGGAGCTGGCCGACCACCTGCTGAGCCGGGTGGTCGGTGAGCTGGCACCCCTGAAGATCGACGAAGTGGAACAGCTTCGACGCGAACGACTCGCCGCACCCCGGCGAGTCTGAGCCCGTCAAGCCCGCGACCACCGACAACGTTTCGCGAAATGGTATTCCAGCAGCGAAAGTGCGAGAAGAGGCCTGCTGGAATGCAATTTCGCGGCTCGGAAAGTTACAGCCCGAGGTCGCGCAGGAACTCGGGCTTGTACGCCTCGAGGATCACGTAGCCCGGATCCGGGGGCGGCACCTCCGGCGCGTCGTCGGGCACCTCCTGCCCGCTGACCGGGTCCACCCATTCCTGGCTCGCGGCGTCCCACCGGCTCAGGGCGTACTGCGCGTCCACGCCGTCGTCGGCCACCAACGCGCGCACCGTGCGCTCGGCCTCCTGCGCGTCGGCCAAGGTCGTGGTGTACAGCTGGATGCGATCACCGTCGCGGGTGACGGTGACTCGCGATCCGAGCCGCTCGCGCGCATCGTCGTCCAGATCCAGGGTTCGCAACTTGTCCCAGAACGAGAGCTGGTGCTCGGCGCCGAGCTCCACCTCGACCTTGAATTCGTCGTCCGGCATGAACTTCCTTCCTCGGCTATGCCATCGCGCGTCGGCCGGCCAGCGCGCGGCCGAGCGTCAGCTCATCGGCGAACTCCAGGTCACCGCCCATCGGCAGGCCGGACGCGATCCGCGTGACCGTCAGCCCCGGGATGTCGCGCAGCATGCGCACGAGATACGTCGCCGTCGCCTCACCCTCGGTGTTGGGGTCAGTCGCGATGATCACCTCGGTGACGTCCACTCCGTCGACGCGCTCACCGATCCTGTTGAGCAGCTCCCGGATTCGCAGCTGTTCGGGCCCCACCCCGGAGAGCGGATCCAGGGCGCCGCCCAGCACGTGGTAGCGCCCGCGGAACTCGCGGGTGCGCTCGACGGCCTGCACGTCTTTCGGTTCCTCGACCACGCAGACCAAGGATGCATCGCGCCGGGAATCGCTGCAGATGCGGCAGCGGTCGTCGTCGGAGACGTTGCCGCACACCGCGCAGAATTTCACCCCGTCGCGCACCTTGTTCAGCACGGCGGTCAACCGGTCGATGTCGGGCGGCTCCACCGACAGCAGGTGAAAGGCGATCCGCTGAGCGCTCTTCGGCCCGATGCCGGGCAACTTGCCGAGCTCGTCGATCAGATCCTGGACGGGTCCCTCGAACAATTACATTCCCGGGATACCGAGGTTGCCCATCCCGCCCGCGAGCGGCCCGAGCCGGTCGTGGGCGAGGATGGTGACCTGCTTGGAGGCATCGGAGATGGCGCCGACCACGAGATCCTGCAGCGTCTCGATGTCTTCGGGATCCACGACCTTCGGATCGATCGACACGGCGATCACCTCGCCGCTGCCCCTCATCGTGACCTGCACCAGGCCGCCGCCGGCCTGACCGTGCACCTCGGCGTTGGCCAGCGCCTCCTGCGCCTCCATCAGCTGCTGCTGGACCTGCTGGGCCTGCGCGAGCAGCGCGGACATATCGGGTTGGCCTTGCGGTTGCATGAGTGGTCCCCTTGCGTCTTAGTTGCGGTCCGGTCTCGACTTGGTTTCTGTCCTCGGCTCGCGGCCGTTTGAGCTTTCAGCGTAGTCGTCGGTGCGGTTACGGTGACGGCCGTGCCTGCCCGCCTGCGTGTCGGCGCCACCGGAGCATTGCGCGGCTGCGCCGCGGTGGCGACCGGATTACTCGTCGCCGCATCGACGCTCGTCAGCCCCGCCTTCGAGGCCGGGGCCGCGCCCGCCAACATCGCGGGCAAGATCGTGTTCCTCGACCCTGGTCACAACGGCGCCAACGACGCCTCGATCAGCAAGCAGGTGCCGACCGGCCGCGGCGGCACCAAGGACTGCCAGGCCAGCGGCACGTCCACCGAGGACGGCTACGCCGAGCACACGTTCGCGTGGGAGACCACGCTGCGGGTCCGACAGGCCCTGCACGCGCTGGGTGTGCGCACCGCCATGTCGCGCGGCGACGACACCAGGCTGGGTCCGTGCGTCGACGAACGCGCCGCGCTGGCGAACTCGATCAAGCCGAACGCGATCGTGAGCATCCACGCCGACGGCGGACCGCCGACCGGACGCGGATTCCATGTCCTGTACTCGTCCCCGCCGCTCAACGACGCGCAGGCGGGGCCGTCTCCCCGGTTCGCGGGCATCATGCGCGACCAGTTGCAGGCGTCCGGCTTCGTGCCGTCGACCTACATCGGCTCCAACGGGCTCAACCCGCGGTCGGACATCGCGGGACTGAACCTGGCCCAGTACCCGTCGATCCTGGTCGAGCTGGGCAATATGAAGAACCCGGTCGACTCGGCGCTGATGAAGACGCCGGAAGGGCGGCAGAAGTACGCCGACGCCGTCGTGCGCGGCATCGCGGGGTTCCTGGGGTCGACCTAAGCCTCCGGCGGCCTCTAACGGGTTGATCGCACGCACCAGGTGCGTGGAATCCACCCGCTAAGGCGTCATCCCTCGAGGTGCTTCTTCAGGTTCTCCAACACCTCGGACTGGATCTTGCGCAGCCCCAGCGGCGCGAACGTCTTCTCGAAGAAGCCGCCGATCCCGCCCGCGCCCTGCCAGGACGTCTTGACCGTCACCGAGGACCCGTTACCGGCGGGCGCGACGGTCCAGTTGGTGATCATCGAGGAGTTGGCGTCCTTCTCGATGACCGTGTGACCGGCCACGTCGACCTCGGCGTTGACGTCGCGCACCCGCGACTTGGTCGCCTGCAGCTTCCAGCTGGCCACCGTGCCCGCGCCCTGTCCGCCCTCGACCACCTTGTAGTCGCTGTACTGCGGCGACAGGATCTTCGGACGCACGTTCGCGTAGTCCGCGACGGCCGAGAGCACCGCCTCCGGTGCCGCGTCGATCAAGACGGTGCTCGATGCGCTGACCTGTCCCATCGGGTGCACGCTCCTTGGTAGAAGTTCCATGCGGTCGCATCGCCTGCGACCGCGGACTAGCGTATATCCGTGTCTGTTGCCCGAACCGACGCACGGGCTGTTCATGCCGCGGGCGTGCAGCGGCTGCTGAACAGCTACCGTGCAATTCCGCCCGATGCCACCGTTCGCCTGGCCAAACCCACGTCGAACCTGTTCCGCGCGCGGGCCAAGACCACCGCGAAGGGCTTGGACGTCTCGGGGTTGACCGGTGTCATCGCTGTGGACCCTGACGCGTGCACCGCCGACGTGGCCGGTATGTGCACCTACGAAGATCTGGTCGCCGCGACGCTGCCATACGGCTTGTCGCCGCTGGTGGTACCGCAGCTGAAGACGATCACGCTCGGCGGAGCCGTCACCGGGCTCGGCATCGAGTCCACGTCGTTCCGCAACGGCTTGCCACATGAGTCGGTGCTGGAGATGGACATCCTCACCGGCACCGGCGATGTCGTCACCGCGTCGCCGGAGCAGAACACCGACCTGTACCGGGCGTTTCCGAATTCTTATGGCACGTTGGGCTATTCGGTTCGATTGAAGATCGAGCTGGAATCCGTGCAACCGTTCGTCGCGCTGCGCCACCTGCGGTTCAAAACCATCGAGGACCTCGTCGCCGCGATGGATCGCATCGTCGAGACGCGCGGCTACGACGGTATTCCAGTCGACTACCTCGACGGTGTGGTGTTCTCCGCCGACGAGGCCTACCTGACACTCGGATTCAAGACCACCACACCCGGGCCCGTCAGCGACTACACCGGTCAGCAGATCTACTACCGCTCGATACAGCACGACGGCGCCGAGAAGCACGACCGGTTGACGGTCCACGACTACCTGTGGCGCTGGGACACCGACTGGTTCTGGTGCTCACGGGCGTTCGGCGTCCAGGATCCGCGGATCCGCCGGTGGTGGCCACGTCGGTACCGGCGCAGCAGCTTCTACTGGAAGCTGATCGCGCTCGACCAGCGGTTCGACATCGCCGACCGGATCGAGCAGCGCAACGGGCGACCGCCGCGCGAACGCGTCGTACAAGACGTCGAGGTGCCGGTCGGACGGGTCGCGGCGTTCCTGCACTGGTTCCTCGACAATGTTCCGATCGAACCGATCTGGCTGTGCCCGTTGCGGCTTCGCGATGACGCCGGGTCAGACGGTGCGTGGCCGCTGTACCCACTTCGGCCGAACCACACCTACGTCAACGTCGGGTTCTGGTCGTCGGTGCCGGAAGGCCCCGGCGAAGGCCATACCAACAGGTTGATCGAACACAAGGTCGGCCAACTCGACGGTCACAAATCGTTGTACTCGGATTCGTATTACAGCCGCGAAGAGTTCGACGATCTGTACGGCGGTGAAACCTACAAAATCGTGAAGAAGGCATACGATCCAGATTCACGGCTGCTCGATCTTTATGCGAAGGCGGTGCAGAGACGATGACGACTTTCAAAGAACACGCGGCACAGGCGCCGGCCGGAAAGCTCACGCTGGCCGAGATTCTGGAAATCTTCGCCGGTGGAAACCTGCCGCTGCGCTTCAGCGCCTACGACGGAAGCACGGCCGGACCCGAGGACGCCCCGCTCGGCTTGGAGCTGTTGACGCCGCGCGGTACGACGTATCTGGCTACTGCGTCTGGGGATCTGGGACTGGCCCGGGCTTACGTATCGGGCGATCTGGCCACACACGGTGTGCATCCCGGCGATCCCTACGAGTTGCTCAGGGCGCTCGCCCACAAGATGGACTTCAGACGTCCGCCGGCACGGGTGCTCGCCCAGATCGTGCGCTCCATCGGCATCGAGCATCTCAAGCCGATCGCGCCGCCGCCGCAGGAGGCGCTGCCGCGGTGGCGTCGAATCGCAGAAGGTCTGCGCCACAGCAAGACTCGTGATGCCGAGGCGATCCATCACCACTACGACGTCTCCAACATGTTCTACGAGTGGGTGCTCGGCCCGTCGATGACCTACACGTGCGCGTGCTATCCGCACAGCGGGTCGACGCTGGAAGAGGCCCAGGAGAACAAGTACCGACTGGTGTTCGAGAAACTGCGCCTCAAGCCGGGCGACCGCCTACTCGACGTGGGCTGCGGGTGGGGTGGCATGGTGCGCTACGCCGCACGGCACGGGGTCAAGGCGCTCGGGGTCACGCTGTCGAAGGAGCAGGCGTCCTGGGCACGAGAGGCGATCGCTCGCGACGGGCTCGAGGATCTGGCCGAAATCCGTCACGCCGACTACCGCGATGTGCGTGAATCCGATTTCGACGCGGTGTCCTCGATCGGGTTGACCGAGCACATCGGCGTGCACAACTATCCCGCCTACTTCGAATTCCTCCAGTCGAAGATGCGTCACGGCGCGCTGCTGCTCAACCACTGCATCACCCGACCGGACAACCGAACCGGCTCCACCGCAGGCGGTTTCATCGACCGCTACGTCTTTCCGGACGGGGAGCTCACCGGTTCCGGACGCATCATCACCGAGGCGCAGGACGTCGGCCTGGAAGTGGTCCACGAGGAGAACCTGCGTCACCACTACGCGCTGACGCTGCGCGACTGGTGCCGCAACCTGGTGGAGCACTGGGACGAGGCCGTGGCCGAGGTCGGGCTGGCGACGGCCAAGGTGTGGGGTCTGTACATGGCCGGCTCGCGCCTGGGCTTCGAGACGAATGTCGTTCAGCTGCACCAGGTCCTGGCGGTCAAGCTGGATCGCGACGGCTATGACGGCGGGCTGCCGCTGCGTCCGTGGTGGACGCCATAGTCGAGGCCGTAGCTTCAGCCGTCGATACGCCGGGCGCCCAACTCGTTCTGCAGTAGCTCGAGCGCGGCTTCCTCCGGATCGCGGCGCGGTGTGTCCGAGGTGTCGCTGCCGGCCTCGGCCAGCATGGCTTCCTCGTCGTCGTCGCTGCGGGGCGGCGGGCCGGCCGGGACCGGTTCCGTCGGCGGTGGCGCGGCGGCCGAACCCGCCTCGCAGCGGATCTTCCAGTTCACCCCGAGGGCGTCCTTCAGCGCTTCGCGGATGACGTCGGCGTTGCGCTGTTCGGTCAACCGCTTGGCCAGCGGCGCCGAGTCGTGGCTGAGCACCAGCGTGTCACCCTCGAGCGCGCGGACGATCGCACCCGACAACATCACCTCGGTGGTGCGGCTGCGCTCGCGCACCTTGTCCCGCACCGTCGACCACATGCTGCGCACGGCGGCGGCGTTCGGCTCACCGGTCACCGCGGCAGGCGGCGGCGCGGCCACGACCGGATCGGACGGCGGCCGCACCGGCGGCGGCGACGGCGGTTTGCTCTCGGCAGCCGGCGCTGTCGGCGGGGATTCAGGCTTGGGTTCGGCCTTGGGTACTGGCTTGGGTTCGGGTTTCGGTTCGGGCCGCGGCTCGCTGCGGGGCGGCGACGGCTCGCTACGGGGCGGCGGCGACGAATCGGCGGGCTGCGCCTCGGCCTTACTCCTGCGGGCGTACTGCCGCGGCGGCCCACCCGCCTGAACCGACTGGCCCTCCCCGGCCGGTATCGACATGTCCAGCCTGGTCTCGATGCGCTCGATCCGTTGCAGCAGCGCCGATTCCGTGTCACTAGCGGACGGGAGCAGCAGCCGCGCGCACACCACCTCGAGCAGCAGCCTGGGTGCGGTGGCGCCGCGCATCTCACCGAGGCCGGCGTGTACCACTTCGGCGTAGCGGGTCAGCGTCGCGATGCCGATGCGGGTGGCCTGCTCGCGCATCCGGTCGAGCACATCCTCCGGTCCGTCGACGACTCCACGCGCCGCGGCGTCGGGTACCGACTGCAGGATGATCAGGTCGCGTAACCGCTCCAACAGGTCGGTCGCGAACCGGCGCGGGTCGTGACCGGCGTCGATCACCGCCTCGACGACCCCGAAGAGCGCCGCGCCGTCGCCGGCGGCGAGCGCGTCGATCGCGTCGTCGATGAGCGCGACGTCCGTCGCACCCAGCAGTGCTAACGCCCGCGTGTAGTTGACGTGGTTGCCCTCGGCGCCGGCGAGCAATTGGTCGAGTACCGACAGGGTGTCGCGGGGTGACCCGCCGCCGGCGCGGATCACCAGCGGGTACACCGCGTCGTCGACGGTGACGTTCTCCTGCTCGCAGATGCCTTCCAGCAGCGTGCGCATGGTGCGCGGGGCCAGCAGCCGGAACGGGTAGTGGTGGGTTCGCGAGCGGATGGTCGGCAGCACCTTCTCCGGCTCGGTGGTCGCGAACACGAAGATCAGATGTTCGGGCGGTTCCTCGACGATCTTCAGCAGCGCGTTGAAGCCCGCCGTGGTGACCATGTGCGCTTCGTCGACGATGAAGATCCGGTACCGCGACTGCGCGGGGGCGTAGAACGCGCGGTCACGCAACTCGCGGGTGTCGTCCACGCCGCCGTGGCTGGCCGCGTCGAGTTCGACGACGTCGACGCTGCCGGGCCCGTTCGGTGCGAGTGCCACGCACGAATCGCACACTCCGCACGGGGTGGCCGTCGGGCCCTGCTCGCAGTTCAGCGACCGCGCCAGGATGCGCGCCGACGAGGTCTTGCCGCACCCGCGCGGACCGGAGAACAGATACGCGTGGTTGATCCGGCCCGACGTCAGTGCCGTCGACAGCGGCTCGGTGACATGTTCCTGGCCGACGACTTCGGCGAAGGTCGCGGGCCGGTACTTGCGGTAGAGCGCCACGATCAGCAGGCTACCGGCGTGGTGTGACGGCTCGACGGGCCACCACGGTGTCGCTGGATTGTGCATCTGGCGACGGTTTGGACGCTCAAAGCGTCGTCAGGTTCACAAACGGTGGCGGCCCTGTGGATGACTCGCGACCGCAGCCGTGATCCGTCGGTCCCCGCATGCACCGTACGAGCATGACCGAGCTGCCGTGGCCCTTCGTCGGGAGCGAAGCGCTGGCGACCGGCGCCATCTCCGAGCGCGCGATGCGCCGCCTGTACGTCCCGATGTATCCGGGTGTCTACGTCCCACGCGACGCCACGGTGTCGGCGCGCGATCGGGCGCAAGCGGCCTGGCTGTGGTCGAAGCGGCGCGGAATCGTCGCGGGCCTGTCGGCAGCGGCGGTACTGGGCACCAAGTACATCGACGGGTCGGAGCCCGCTGAACTCATCCACGACAACCGCAGGGCGCCAACCAAACTCGTCGTCCGGACAGAACGCGTACTGCCGAACGAACTCCTGACCATGTCTGCGATGCGTGTGACAACTGCGGCTCGCACGGCGTTCGACCTCGGTCGCCATCTCGAAGACCGGACCGTCGCGGTGCAGCGTCTCGACGCTCTCGCCAACACCACCGGCCTCAAACACGTCGACGTGGAGGCGGTGATTGCCGCGCATGCGGGCGCCCGAGGCCTTCCTCGGCTGAGGCGCGTGCTCCCGCTGATGGACGCCGGTGCGGAATCCCCACAGGAGACGGTGGCCCGGCTGGCGCTGATCGACGCGGGGCTTCCGCCGCCGCAGACGCAGGTTCGCGTATTCGACGGGTACAGGCAGTTCCTCGCCCGGCTCGACATGGCGTATGAGGACTTCCAGGTCGGTATCGGATACGACGGCCCGCAACACTGGACCGATCCGAGGGTGAGGCAGCGCGACATCGACAAACAGTTCGCCCTGACCGAGCTCGGCTGGTCGATCATCCGGGTCAGCCGAGACCTGCTGCGCTACCGGCGCACCACCTACGTGGCCAGAGTCGAAAGCGTGTTGCGCTCGCGTGGGTGTCGGTTGTGAATCTGACGACGCTTTTCGGCGAATTCCGTCGTCAGATGCACCAAACGGGCCCCGGAGGCCGACTAGGAGCCGTTCAGCAACGACTCGGTCGCCGAGAGCAGTGCGCAGGTGGCCAGCCCGTCGATCGCCGCCCGCAGCTCGGGCTCGGGCGGCATGGTCGGCGCGATGCGGATGTTCTTGTCTTCCGGGTCTTTTCGATACGGGAACGTGGCGCCCGCCTCCGTCACCGCGATGCCCGCATCCTTGGCGAGCGCCACGGTGCGCTTGGCCGTCCCCGGCAGGACGTCGAGGCTGATGAAGTACCCGCCCTTGGGTTCGGTCCACGACGCGATCTTCGAATCGCCGAAACGCTCGGACAGAATCTCCAACACCGCGGCGAACTTCGGGGCCAGCAGCTCCCGGTGGCGCTGCATCTGCAGGCGCACTCCGTCGGCGTCGCGGAAGAATCGCAGATGGCGCAGCTGGTTGACCTTGTCCGGCCCGATCGACTTCTTGCCTGCGTGCTGCAGGTACCAGGTGATGTTGCCCAGCGAGGCGCCCAGGAAGCTGACCCCGGCGCCCGCGAAGGTGATCTTCGACGTCGACGCGAACACCAGCGGGCGATTCCCGTTGCCCGCGGCCTCGGCCAACCCGAGCACGTCGACGTTGCGGACGAAGTCGTGGGTCAAGGTGTGCACCGCGTAGGCGTTGTCCCACATCAAGCGGAAATCGTTTGCCGCCGTTCGCATCTGGACCAACCGACGCACCGTCTCCCAGGAGAAGGACACCCCGGTGGGGTTCGAGTACACCGGCACGCACCACATTCCCTTGATGGCGGGATCGGCTGCGACGAGTTCCTCGATGAGGTCGACGTCGGGTCCGTCCTCGAGCATCGGCACGGTGATCATCTCGATGCCAAGGCTTTCCGTGATCGCGAAGTGCCGGTCGTAGCCGGGCGCCGGGCACAGAAACTTCAGGACGGGCTCCTGGGACCACGGCCGCGCCGAGTCCGGGCCGCCGTGCAGCATCGAGAACACGACGACGTCGTGCATCAGCTCGAGGCTGGCGTTGTTGCCGGCGATCAGGTTCTGCACCGGGATGCCGAGCAGTTCGCCGAAGATCGCGCGCAGTTCGGGCAGCCCGTGCACACCGCCGTAGTTGCGGACGTCGGTGCCGTCGCCGTCGCGGAAGTCGTCGGAACCAGGCAGCTCGAGCAGTTTGTTGGACAGGTCCAGCTGTGCCGCGGAAGGCTTACCCCGGGTCAGGTCGAGTTTGAGCCCCTTGGCCTGCAGTTCGGCGTAGTTGCGCTTCTGCTGCTCGTGTTCTGCGGCGAGTTCGTCCCGGCCGAGCGACAGAAATGACACCGAACGCCTTTCGACTGAAGTGCGGGAAAAGAAGGGGACCCCGCGCACCCGCCAGAGCCCATTGACCCTTGCTGCCTTCCGGCCCTGGGGGAGTTCACAGGATGGACGCCGCGCGGGGTCCACGGCGAGTCTAATACCCGAGCCGGTCGCATCCGGATCGGCTCTGGTCTGAGGTCGGCTACCATGGCCCGCGGAGGATTCGCCTAGTGGCCTATGGCGCTCGCCTGGAACGCGGGTTGGGTTAATAGCCCTCGCGGGTTCAAATCCCGCATCCTCCGCACTCGGCCCGGGGTGCGGCGTGTCGGCGGTTTCGACGGTCAGGCCCGGTCGCACCCCGGGGCCAAACAATCGTCTAGGAGGAGAATGAGCCGCACTCTCGCGGTGACCTGGCACGCGTTGTTCAGCGTCGTAGCCGGTGTTCTGTACTTCTTCTTCGTCCTGCCGCGCTGGTATGAGCTCTCCGGTGAGATTCCGCACACTTTCGGCACCGTGATGCGCATCGTGTGCGGCGCGTTGATCGGGCTCGCCGCGCTGCCGGTGGTGTTCACCCTGCTGCGGACTCGGCGGCCGGAATTCGGCACACCCCAGATGGCGCTGAGGCTGCGGACCGTGTCGATCGCGCTGCATGTGCTGGCCGGCGTGTTGATCATCGGCGCGGCCGTCAGCGAGATCTGGCTGTCACTCGACAGCGCAGGTAGGTGGCTGTTCGGCATCTACGGCGCCGCCTCGGCAATAGGGCTGCTCGGCGTGTTCGCCTTCTACCTCGCTTCAGTCGCCGAGATGCCGCCGCCTCCGCCGAAACCCCTGAAGGTCAAGGAGCCGAAGCAGCGCCGCTCTCGCCGCAAGGGCGCGAAGGACGAGCCAGAGGACCAGGCCGAAGACCGGCCCGAGGAAGTCGACGACGCGGGAGACAAGGCCGAGGTGGCTGACGAGTCCCCCGAGAAGGACGACGCTGAGGAGGTCGAGGCCGCCGAAGACGCCGAGGTCGAGGCGGACGCCGAGGAATCCGGGGCCGAGACCGCCGAAGAAGCCGAATCCGACGACGGCAAACTGCGCAATCGCAGACCCGAACCCGCACGTCGTCGCCGTCGGCGCTTGCGCGGGGGCGTCGCGCTAGACGATTAGTCGTCTCGGCATCGGGCAATATGGGCCTATGGGCAAAATCCCCTTTCGGCGTCCATTCACGACGCTGCTGATCGCATTGGCCATGGCGTTAGCCGTGGTGGCGCCGGTGTTTCCGGCTGCGGCCGCCCCCGGTGACCCTGTCGCGGCCGCCGCTCAGGTCGAACCGTCCGTGGTCCGGATCGACACCGAGATCGACTATCAGGGCGCATACGGAAACGGCGCCGGATTCGTGATCGATCCCAACGGCCTGGTCCTGACCAACTTCCACGTCGTGTCGGGCGCGGACCGGATCACCGCGAGCGTCGGAGGCCGGTCCTACCCGGCTGAGCTGCTCGGCTACAACCGCAAGCGTGACATCGCGGTGTTGCAGCTGATCGGCGGGATCGGCCTGCCGGTCGCCCCGATCGGTGATTCCGCGCTCCTGGCGGCCGGTGAGCCCGTCGTCGCGCTCGGCAACGCCAACGGGACGAACGGACCGCTGACCCGCGAGGTCGGCACGATCACCGCATTCGGCCGGACCGTGAACGCCGAGGACTCACTGACCGGCAGCAAGGACGAACTCGCGGGTCTCTTCGAGTTCGCCGCACCGGTCGTCGCGGGCGACTCGGGCGGTCCGGTGGTCAACGGCGCGGGTCAGGTCGTGGGCATCACCACCGCGGCTTCGGTGAACTTCCGGTTCGGCCCGGGCGGCGAGGGCTTCGCGATTCCGATCAACGACGCGTTGCCGATCGCCAACCAGATCCGGTCCCGCGCACCATCTGCCGACGTGCACATCGGCCCGCCGGTGCTGCTCGGGGTCGGGGTGCGTTCGGCGCAACGTGGCCCGGGCGTGCAGATCGCCGACGTGCTGCGCGGTGGGCCCGCCGACCGGGCGGGTCTCGCCCCCGGCGACGTGCTCGTCGTGCTCGACGGCGTCCCGTTGGATTCGGCGACGACACTGACCTACGTGCTGGACAGCCACTATCCCGGCGACGTGGTCGACCTGACCTGGGTCGATCGCGGCGGGCTGGAACGGACCGCCAAGGCCACCCTGACGCCCCTCTAATCGAGGAGTCGTTCCAGGCCGGCGATGAGCACCTCGAGTTCGAAGTCGAACTGGTGCTCGGCGTCGTGGCGCTGGGATTCGGCCGAGGCGAGCACGGCGCGCAGCGCCGGATAGGTGTCTTCCGGTTCCCACTCCAGGGCCGCCGACGTCTCGGCACGGTGCCGGTGCATCCCCGAGGGCGTCTGCGCCGCGCTGCTGTGGGCCGCCGACTGCGCGATGTTCGACGCCGCGGTCAACCCGTACCGGGCGGTGTCGGGCGTGAAGCCGGCGGTGAGCAGGGCGTCGAGCACTCGGTCGGCGAGCGCCAACGCCGCGACGGCGCCGATACCCCGTAACCGGGTGAAGTCCGTGGCCGCGCCGACCTGCGTCAGCCCGTTGCGAAACGCGACGGTGTAGGCGCGCAGAATCGCCCGCCAGTCATCGCCGTCCGGCAACTCGACGCTGGTGAGTTCGCGTTCGAACAGGTCGGTCACCACCAGCGTCAGCAGGCCCTCCCGATCGCCGACGTAGTAGTGCAGGGCCTTGCGGCTGACTCCGAGAGCATCAGCGACCGCCTGCATCGTCAAGTCCGCACTCGCCGCGTCCCTGGCCGCCGCGACGATCTGGTCGCGGCTGATCCGGGGTGGGCGACCCCTCGTCCGGCCGCTCATCACGATCAGACTAGGGCTTCACGAGGCAATTTTTCGCCGCTCGGTAAAAACACCCGCGCGAAGCGCCGGGCTTTCCTATGCTGTGCGGGTGCCAAACACTCCCTATCGCGTCGTGCAGTGGACCACCGGCAACGTCGGCAAGAGCTCGGTCCAGGCGATCGCCACGAACCCGAACTACGAACTCGTCGGCCTCTATGCGTGGTCGCAGGACAAGGCCGGCCAGGATGCCGGAGAACTCGCCGGCATCGCGCCCCTTGGCGTGAAGGCCACCAACGACGTCGACGCCCTGCTCGCCTTGAAGCCCGACGTCGTGGTCTACAACCCGATGTGGATCGACGTCGACGAACTGGTCCGCATCCTCGAAGCCGGCGTCAACGTCGTGTCGTCGGCATCCTTCATCACCGGACATAACCTCGGTGACGAACGCGACAGGCTCGAAGAGGCATGCAAGCGCGGCGGTTCGACACTCTTCGGGTCCGGGATCAGCCCCGGCTTCGCGGAACTGCTCGCCATCGTGGCCGCAACGGGCTGCGACCGGGTCGACAAGATCACCATCGCCGAGTCCGCCGACACCACGCTCTACGACTCCCCCGACACCGAACGGCCCGTCGGGTTCGGCACCGCGATCGACGATCCGAACCTGCAGCCGATGGCCTCGAAGGGCACCGCGGTGTTCGCCGAGGCGGTCCGCCTGGTCGCCGACTCGATCGGTGTGGAGCTCGACGAGATCAAGTGCGTGCCCGAATATGCCCAGACCACAGAGGATCTCGTGATGGCGTCATGGACCATCCCGGCCGGGCATGTGGCGGGCGTGTACGCCAGTTGGCAGGGGATCGTCGACGGCAAGCCGGTGGTCGACATCAACGTCCGGTGGAAGAAGGGCACCACGCTCGACCCGGACTGGCAGATGGACGCCGAGGGCTGGAAGATCACGATCGACGGCCGGCCGACGGTCACCATGCAGGTCGGTTTCCTGCCCCCACAGGACATGATCGAGAACGCCAAGTCGATCGAGGACTTCTTCGTCCTCGGCCACATCATGACCGCCATGCCCCCGATCCATGCGATCCCCGCGGTGGTGGCGGCGCCTCCCGGTATCGCCACCTACAACGACCTGCCGCTGCCGCAGGCGCGCGGCGTCGGGCCACGGCGGTAACGGCTCAGCCGTCCACCTGCAGGACGTTCGCCTTCAGCTGGGCCGACGGCGGACCTTCCAGGACGACGTCCTGCAGAATCTGGGCCTGGCCGTTCTCCACGGTGAACTCACCCTTCTGCGGTGCGTCGCCGCCGACCACCTCATAGAAGACGGTGAACGGGGTCTTCGGGAGCGGATGCATGCCAATGTATTTCGGCTCGATCGAATACTTGTAGAAGCATCCGGGAGCGCCGGGTGCACAGTGCTGGTCGGTGATGACGACGTTGATCGTGAACTCAAACGGCGTCGGGACCTTCGGCGGTGGAGCCTGTGTCGCACGCTGCGCTGAGGCAGCTTGTGTCTGCTTGGCCTCCTTGACCGACCCGAGGACCATCACGGCTGCCACTCCGACACCACTGCCCACGAGGGCGAACAGCGCCAGGCCCGCCAGCCATCTACGAACGGTCGTCGAAACGCGCATGCGAACAGCAGACCCGGTTCACCTCCCGATCGGCGGTATTTCGGCGTGCCGAGCGAGTCGTGTCAGCCCCCGGGCGGTGGAGCCACCGTGGTGGTTGTCGGTGAAGGGCTCTCGGTCACGGTGACGGTGTCCGTCTCGGTCGGCAGGGTCGTGGTGGCCGGAGACTCGGCCGGCGGCGTCGTCGTGGCCGGTGTTTCCGTGACCGTGGTGGTCGGTGGTGGAGGCGCAACCGCGGTCGTGGTGACGACGGTCGTCTGCGTCTCGACGGAGGTGGTGCCCGCGGTTCCCGGGCTGAGGACACCGCACGCAATCCGCCGCTCGGCGGCGGCCGGGTCCTCCATGACTGCGCTCTCGTGCAGCACGATCGAGGACCCTTGCGGGGTCGTGAGCTGCTCCTCGGTGAACGCGTCACTCGTCGCGACCAGCTTGCCCGCGCCGTTGGACCGCACCAGCAGGGGCGGCAGATCGCCACTGGCGGGCATTCCTGTGTGGCCGGGCGCCTGGAAGTGCTCGCCCGCGGATGCGAAGCCGTCGCCGGCCTCGCAGACACCGATCTGGTGGATGTGCATGCTGTGGAAGCCCGGCGACAGGATGCCATCCTCGACGGTTTCGACGGTCACCGTGGCGTACCCGCCGGAGAAGTCGATGGTGGCATCGGCGACATGCCTGCCGTCAACCGTGTTGATCTGGGTGGTCAATCCCTGGGCGCCGGCCGAGTCCGTCGTCGTGGTGGTGGTCGTGGTGGTGGCTGAATCGTCGGACGCTTGATTGGCACAGCCGACCGCAACCGCGAGGACACCCAAGGCAACACTGACTTGTTTGATCATGAACACCCCGTACCCGGGTGACGCGCCACACAAACCGCGCACTCAGCTATTGACCGGATTTCCGTCGTCGTCCCAGTTGGCGGCGACCATCTTGCTGGGCTGCACGCGCGGCGGTTCCCCCGGCATCTTCGGGTAACTCGGCGGGTACGGCAGATCGCCCAGCCCGCGCTCCTCGTCGGCCTTGACCATGTCCAGCAGCTTCTTGATCGACTGCGGCTTGCGATCGATATCGGCCCACGGATCCGGCCGTCCCGCAACGAAATCGGGCACGGATGAGATCGTGTAGTCGTCGGGGTCGGCGTCGCGAAGCTCGTCCCAGGTCAATGGAGTGGACACGGTGGCGATGGGGGTCTTGCGCGCCGAGTACGGCGAAGCGAACGTTCGGTCCCTCGCATTCTGGTTGTAGTCGATGAAGATGCGCTTACCTCGCTCTTCCTTCCACCACGAGGTGGTCACCGCGTCGGGCGCCCGGCGTTCGACCTCGCGGGCCAGCGCGATTCCCGCACGACGGACGTCGATGAAGTCCCAATCGGTCTTGATCCGGAGGAAGACATGCACACCGCGCCCGCCCGACGTCTTCGGATAACCGATCAAACCCAACTCGTCGAGCAGCGGTTTGAGCACATCGACCGCGACGGAGCTGGCGTCGGCGAACCCCGTTCCCGGCTGCGGGTCCAAGTCGATGCGCAGTTCGTCGGGATGCTCGGTGTCGGGGCACCTCACCTGCCACGGGTGCAGGGTGATCGAGCCCATCTGGGCCGCCCATGCGATCGCCGACGCGTGGGTGACCTTCAACGCGTCGGCGGTGCGCCCGGATGGAAAGGTGACGGTGCAGGTTTCGAGGTAGTCGGGATGCTTTTGCGGTACCCGCTTCTGGTAGATCTCCTCGCCGTCGATGCCGTCGGGAAAGCGTTGCAGGTGCACTGGCCGGTCGCGCAGCAGCGCGACCATCGGTTCGGCGACAGACAGGTAGTAGTCGAAGAGCTTGCCCTTGGTGCCGTCCTTGCCCAGCTTCGGGAAGTACACCTTGTCGCGGTTGGTCAGCCGCACCTTCGTGCCGTCGACGTCGACTTCCTCTGCGGCTTTGGGCATCTCAGGACTCCAGTACGTCGTAGAGATCGAAGGTGAGCGGAACGTCGAGCTGGTCGAAGGTGCAGCTCTTCGGGTCGCGGTCGGGCCGCCAGCGCCGGAACTTCACCGCGTGCCGGAAGCGTTGGGCGGCCCCGCCGTTTCCTTCCATCTGGTCGTAGGCGACCTCACAGACCTTCTCCGGCCGGATGGGGACCCAGCGCTTGTCGGCGGCCGAGTTCCAGCGGCTTGGGTCGCCTTCGCGCATCTCGTCGCTCTCACGAAGTGGCTCCAGCTCGGCCAACAGCTTGATCCGGTCCTTGGCCGTGAAAGCCGCTGCGCCACCGACCATCTGCAGTTCTCCGTCGTCGCGGTACAGGCCGAGCAGGATGGAGCCGATACCCTCGCCGCTTTTGTGGATGCGATAACCCATCGCCACACAATCGGCGTCGCGGGCGTGTTTGACCTTCACCATCTCCCGCTTGCCCGGTAGATACGGCCCGTCGAGCCGTTTGGCGATCACGCCATCGAGGCCGGCCCCCTCGAACTCCTCGAGCCACTGCGCGCCGAGTTCGGGGTCTTCGGTGGTGCGGGTGACGTGACACCACTGCTTCTCGTTCACCGCGTCGCGCAGTGCTTCGCGGCGAACCCGGAAGGGTTGCTTCATCTGCGACTCATCACCGGCGGCCAGCGCGTCGAAGCCGATGAAGTGGGCGGGCGTCTGCTCCGACAGCATTTTGATGCGGCTGGCGGCGGGGTGGATGCGCTGGCTCAGCGACTCCCAATCGAGGCGGGTGCGGCCACCGAACTCGCGGGGGACGACGATCTCGCCGTCCAGCACACACCGCGGTGCCAGCTCGTCACGGACGGCCTCGACGACGTCGGGGAAATACCGGCCAAGGTCCTTACCGCTACGGGAGAGCAATAGGACCTTGTCACCGTCGCGGAAGACCAGGGCACGGAAACCGTCCCACTTCGGCTCGTACGACCACATCCCGGCTTCGGGCGGGACCTTCGCCTGGGCCTTGGCAAGCATCGGCTCCAGCGGCGGCAGCACGGGGAGGTCCACCTGGCCCATTATTGCGTCCACGGCGAGATCCACGGGTGTTGGCGGATTAATTGGCGGGCCGCCGCGCTGCTATCCGACCGTAGGCATCGTGGAGGCGCCACCAGTCGTACGGGGGACCCTGCGGTCGCCCGGGCGGGACATCCTGCCAGTGTTCTAGTCGTCCAAGAGGCGTGATGTCCAGGAATGACCAGACCGGCCCTATCTCCTCGATGCCGCGTCCGTTGACGAAGTACGTGCGGTAGGCACGGTCGCCGTCGCGGATGAAGACGTTGAGGCCGAACATCTCCTCGACGCCGAAGTCCCGAGAGAATTCGTCTCCGACGAGAGTGAAGAACGAGAGCCGTTGCCAGCCCATCCGCGCTTTGAGCTCGGCGATGCGCTCCAGCGGAGCGGCCGTGACAAACACCAGGGTGGTGTCACGTGCGGCGAGGTGCGCCGGGTGCACCACGGTGTCTGCGAACAGCGAGCAGCCCGAGCATGCGCCATCGGGCCAGTTCTCGACATCGGGGGCGTAGAAGAAGCGGTATACGATCAGCTGCCGCCGTCCGGCGAACAAGCCCAAGAGGTCGACTTCGCCGTCGGTTCCCGCGAAGCGGTAGTCCGCGCGCACCTCAGTCATGGGCATCCGCCGGCGCTGTGCGGCGAGCCGGTCCCGCTCCTTCATCAACGCCTTCTCTTCGGCCAGCAGACCTTGACGGGCCGCCTGCCATTCGTCGTGCGAGACGATGTCGGGCACCGCGATATCGGACTGCTCCATCGATGGTGCCGGGATAGCCGGGCCTTCCTGCTTCGCCATATCGGGGTCCATACCCATGTAGACCGCCCGTACTCGGCAATGTCATCGCAAGGTCATGGCCTGCGACAATGGCCTCATGCAGTTGCCCGTGATACCGCCGGTCTCGCCGATGCTGGCGAAATCGGTGGTGTCGATCCCGCCGGACGCGTCGTACGAACCGAAATGGGACGGCTTCCGGTCGATCTGCTTCCGCGACGGCGACGAGGTGGAACTCGGCAGCCGCAACGAGCGGCCGATGACCCGCTACTTTCCCGAACTGGTGAAGGCCGCCACAGCTGAGCTACCCGAACGGTGCGTCATCGACGGCGAGATCATCGTCGCCTCCGACGGTGGGCTCGACTTCGAAGCGCTGCAGCAGCGCATCCACCCCGCCGACTCACGGGTCCGGATGCTGGCCGAGAAGACGCCTGCGTCCTTCATCGCCTTCGACCTGCTCGCACTCGACGACATCGATTACACGCAGCGGCCTTTCGGCGAACGCCGCGCCGCGCTCGTGGACGCTCTCGCCGACGCCGGCCCGAAATTCCACGTCACTCCGGTGACGACGGACCTCGCGACGGCGCAACGCTGGTTCGACGAGTTCGAGGGTGCCGGCCTCGACGGCGTCATCGCGAAGCCGTTGTCGCTGACCTATCAACCGGACAAGCGCGTGATGTTCAAGATCAAGCATCAACGGACCGCGGACTGCGTCGTCGCCGGCTACCGCCTCCACAAGTCCGGTGACGATGCCATCGGGTCGCTGCTTCTCGGGCTGTACAAGGACGACGGCATGTTGGCGTCCGTCGGCGTGATCGGCGCGTTCCCGATGGCCCGCCGTCGCGAACTCTTCACCGAATTGCAGCCGCTGGTAACCACGTTCGACAACCATCCGTGGAATTGGGCGGCGCACATGGTCGGTGAGCGGACCCCACGCCGCAACGAGGGATCACGCTGGAATGCCGGCAAGGACCTCTCGTTCGTACCGCTGCGGCCCGAGCGGGTGGTCGAGGTGCGCTACGACCACATGGAAGGTGAACGGTTCCGCCACACCGCGCAGTTCAACCGCTGGCGCCCCGACCGCGATCCACGGTCGTGCACGTACGACCAACTCGAGCAGCCGGTCACCTTCAAGCTGGGCGACATCGTCCCCGGCCTCCACTGACCGGAAACTTTCGCCATCTCGGCGATGCCCGTGCGCCTGACGTGTGATGCTGCCTGGATGGCGATCACACGCGCGACGGCGGCGGCGGCGATGCTCATCGGTGTCGCGATCGGATCGGCGGGACCGGCATGGGCGGACGGGCGGCTCGAAGGTGAGTACCGGCTGGTCAACGGGGCGACCTCGAATACGTGGTCGATCACCACGCAGTGCAACTCCGAAGGTTACTGCGGTGGAACGATTTCGAGCTCGACCGGGCTGATCGCGCAGATCAGCAGGCAGGGCGACGGCCCGTGGACCGTCGAACGCCACGACGTCTTCAACGCACGTCCGTGCGCCGACGGCAGCACCGGCCCGGCCGATGTGACCTATGAGTTCGATCCGGCGACCTTGGCGGGCAACCTTCGCTACAGCTGGAAATCCGGGACGTGCAACGACCCCAATCCCGGTCAGAGCGAACAACCGATCAGCCTTCAACCGATCTAGCCAGTCGGCGCGTCAATCCTGCGCCGCGCGTTGGAAACTGAGGGTTTCGCCGCGCACGCCACCCATCCACAGGTCCTGGCAGGCCTCGGCCATCTCGTCGAGCCCTTCGATGACCGCCCCGAACACGTTGCCCGGGACCCAGCCCTGGTCGCCGTTGATCAGCAGGTTGTTGCGGCCGTAGAACAGCGCCAGGTCGACGATCGCGCCGGTGGTGCCGGTGCCGGTGGTGTTCTCGTAGCCGTAGGCGGGGTTGCCCAGTTGATCGGAGTCGAAGGAGAACCAGCACAGGTCACCGGGGATCGGCGTGACTGTGGTGTTCTCCCTGCCCGGGTCCTTGGCCGCGAATCCCGGTAGCAGCGTGTAGATCTCGTTGCGGGCATACTTGCCGTGGAACACCTGTGACGAAAGCACGCGCCCGTCAGATAAGGCGTCCCACACCGCCGCGCAGGTGCGTGGCGCCGCGTCGTCGAGCATGCGGGCAACGCAGCTGACGCCGCGCTTGTCGAGGGACACGGTGATCAGCCTGCTCATCGAACTCCTTGTGTCGTCAACGCCGGCGTGCGCCGGTGCCAGTCGGTGGCCATCTCGTGGGCGCGGCCAACCCGCAGCACCAACGCATCCGCGTGCCGGGGGCCGACGATCTGCAACCCGATCGGCAGGCCCGCCGCGGTGAATCCGCACGGCACGCTCAACGCCGGTTGCTGAGTCATGTTGAACGGGTAGGTGTATGGCGTCCAACTCGCCCAGTAGTGAGACCGCCAGCCATCGGGCACGTCGCGACCGACGCTGAACGCAGGCAGCGGAAGCGTCGGCGTGACCAGCACGTCGTAGGTTTCGTGGAACCGGCCCATCGTCTGTCCCAGTTGCATGCGCACGGCCGTCGCGTCGAGGTAGTCCGACGCCGAGAACGACGCACCCACCGCAGCTATCCGGCGCAACCCCGCATCCACCCGGTCGTCGACCGCTTCGCCGTACGCCTCCAACACCTTTGCCGCGCCGGCGAACCACAGCACGTGGAAGGCCTCGATCGGGTCGCGGAACCCGGGGTCGACCTCCTCGACCCGGGCACCCGCATCGGCCAGCACCGCCGCCGCGGCCCGCACGGCGGCTTCGACCTCCGGATCGTTGCGCACGTAGCCGAGCCGCGGCGAGAACGCCACCCGCAGGCCCGCGACGCCGTCGTCGAGCCCGGTCAGGAACGACTCACGTGGCGTCGGCATCGCCGACCAGTCCCGGGCATCGAATCCGGTGATCACATCCATCAGCGCGGCGGTGTCGACGACCGTCCGCGTCATCGGGCCCGGGTGCGCCAGCGTGCCGAACGGGCTCGGCGGATAGTGGGGTATCAGGCCGTAGGTCGGCTTGAGCGCGACGGTTCCGGTGAACGCCGCCGGAATCCGCACCGATCCCCCCGCATCGGTGCCGACCGACCACACCCCCATGCCGAGGCCGACCGCCGCGGCGCTGCCGCCGCTCGAACCGCCCGCCGTCTTGGTGGGATCCCACGGGTTGCCGGTCACACCGTATCGGGGCGAGTCGGTGACGCCTTTCCACGAGTACTCCGGTGTCGTGGTCTTGCCGAGCAGGACGGCTCCGGTCTCCCGAAGTCGCGCCGTGCAGGGCGCGTCCTCGTTCCACGGTCCCGGCTCGTCGATGAGCCAGCTACCCCGAAGCGTCGGCCATCCCCTGGTCCACAGCGCGTCCTTGATCGACGTCGGCACGCCGTCCCCGGGCCCGAGCGGCTGCCCGGCGTGCCAGCGTGCCTCCGAGGCCCGTGCCGCGGCCAACGCCCTCTCGGGGTCGACGAGCACGAAGGCGTTGACCGCGCCGTCGTACGCGTCGATCGCGGCCAGCGCCTCCTGCGTGGCCTCGACCGGAGAGACGGTCTTGGCGCGGTAGCCCTGGACCAGTTCGGCGGCGGTCGGGATCATCGCGGGCCCCGCGTCGCCGCGCTAGCTGCTCCGCCCGGTACGTAGCCGAGTTTTTTGTTCACCACGTTCACCAATGACTCGCCGGCCAGCCAGTGCTGCGCGTTGTCCACGAATTGCTCGGCCAGGGCTTCGCGCCAACCCACCACGTCCCCGGCCATGTGTGCGGTGATCGTCACGTTAGGAGCGTCCCACAGCGGATGGTCGGGCGGCAGCGGTTCGGTGTCGAACACGTCCAGCGTCGCACCGCCAATCCGGTTGTCGCGCAACGCCGAAAGCAACGCCGACTCCTCCACCAACGGACCGCGGCCGATGTTGACCAGATGCGCGTCGGGCTTCATCGCCGACAACACCGAGGCGTCCACCATGCCGCGCGTCGCGTTCGTCAGCGGCGCGGCGAGCACCAGGTGATCGCACCAGCCGACCTCGTCGGTCAAGCTCGCACTGGCCACCACGACACCGAAGTCGGGGTCGTCCGTCGTTGCGACGCGCCCCGCCCCGCGCACCTGCATGCCCACCGCGCGCAGGAGCCGCGCGATCTCACGCCCGATGCTTCCGGTGCCGACGACGAGCGCGCGGGCCCGCGCGATGGCACGGGTCTCGCGGTGTTGCCATCGGTGCTCGCGCTGCAGGGCGAAGCTGGTGCGGCTGTCCTTGGCGTGGGCGAGCACCGCGCCGAGGACGTACTCGGCGATCGGGCGGTCGAACACGCCGCGGGCGTTGGTCACCACCACGTCGGAGGCGCGCAGTTCGTCGAACAGCAGCGTGTCGACGCCCGCCGCGGTGACGTGGATCCACTCCAGCTCGCCGGCGTCGTGCCACGCGTCGCGCACCGCGGTCGAGAAGAAGTCCCAGAGCAGCAGCGCGCGGGCGCCGCGAACCGCGTCGGCGAGGTCGTCGGCGGTGCAGTAGCGCAAGTGGACATCGAGTTCGTCGAGGCCCGGTGGGCGGTCAGTGGGCTTCTTGCACAGGACGGCGACGACTGGTCGGGTGGAATCACCTCTGACCTGCGACGACGGCATATTTTGCACGATCTCGCGGGGGCCTGACACGACCCGAGGCTAGGGACACGCCGTAGGATTGTCAACAATCTGTTGCTGGTTTGGTCATCTGGCCTCACACTGTGCAAATGAGGATCGGGGAATTGGTGCCGCCCCCACCATTGCAGCAGGTAGGCATAGGCGTCGTAACACCATATGACTTCGCGCTCGACCGGGAACTCTGGCGTTGGGTGCCCGACGACGTCAGCCTGTACGTGACCCGGCTCAGATACGCCCCCCTGCCGGTGACCGTCGACATGGCGGTGCACATCTCCGACCCCGAACACGTGATCGCGGGCGCGGCGAACGTGCTGGCGGTCTCTCCGATCGTCACCGCGTACGCGTGCACCGCGGGCAGCTTTGTCAAGGGGATGGCCGGAGAAGCCGCGCTGGTCGCGGCGATGCGGGCAGCCGGCGCCCCAGCCGCGGTGACCACCAGCGGCTCGATGCTCGAGGCGCTGCGACACCTCGGCGTCGGGCGTGTCGCGACCGTCACCCCGTACACCTCGGACCTGACGATCGGGTTGACGAGCTATCTGATGGAGGCCGGTATCGAGGTCGTGGCCACCTCGGGACTGGGTCTGACCTCGCAGATCTGGTCGGTGCCGTATGCGCGGACCGCCGACTTGGTCCGCGCCACCGACGTCGCGGACGCCGAGGCCATCGTCATCAGTTGCACGAACCTGCCGACCTACGACCTGATCGCCGATCTCGAGGCCGAATTGCAGAAACCGGTGGTCACGGCCAACCAGGTGACGATGTGGGCGGCGCTGCGCGTGGCCGGGCGCAAGGGCGTGGGAGCGGGTCAGCGCCTGTTCGAGGCGTAGTTGCCGAGGTGCCGGTTGCTAACATTGTCGACAATCTGCCGATCGAAAGGGCGTCATGGCGACCGTAGGACTGCTCTATCCGGGGCACAGCGCCGAGGACGACTTCCCCGCGCTCGAGGGCAGGGTCGACGGTGCGCTGCGCCTGCCCGTGGCCATCACCTCCGTCGGTGAGGACGCCCACCGCGTCGACGCGTTGCTGGATCTCGGAGGCGACGAGCGCCTGGCCGATGGTGTGCGCCAGCTCGCCGGCGCACGCCCGCAGGCGGTGATGTGGGCGTGCACGTCGGGCAGCTTCGTGTTCGGCCCCGAGGGGGCCCGCCAACAAGCCGCGAAAGTCGCTGCGGCTGCGGGTGTTCCGGCGTCGTCCACCTCGATCGCGTTCGTCGACGCGCTGCGCCACCTCGGCATCGAGCGCGTCGCGATCGCAGCGTCGTACCCGCACGACGTCGCCGAGCACTTCGTGCGGTTCCTGGCCGCCGACGGCATCGAGGTGGTGGCGATGGGCAGCCACGGCATCATCACCGCCGCCGAAGTCGGCACGTTGGAGCCGCAGCGGGTGGCGCAGATGGTCACCGCTGCCGATCACCCGGACGCGCAAGCGGTGTTGGTTCCCGACACCGCGATGCACACGCTGGCGATCATCGACCGCCTCGAGGCCGCGGTCGGCAAACCAGTGCTGACCGCCAATCAGGTGACGGTGTGGAAGGGCCTGCAACTCGCCGGTGCAGTGCCTGCGATCGCGGGCCTGGGCCGGCTGTTCGAGGAGCGGCTGTGACCGAGTTCCTGGCGCCGGTGGAGCAGGAATCGACGCCGAGCATCGTCGCCGACAAGCTGCGGCAGGCCATCGCGCACGGTCAGCTCGCCCCGGGCACCCAGCTGATCGAAGCCGACCTGGCCCGCAAGCTCGGCGTCAGCCGCGGACCGCTGCGCGAGGGGATGCAGCGGTTGACGCAGGAGGGTCTGCTGATCGCCATCCGCAACCGCGGGGTATTCGTGATCGACATGACGCCCGAGGTGGCCTCCGACATGTACCTCGCGCGCGAGGCGATCGAACGCGCCGCGACCCGCCGAATCCTGCAGGGCGACTACGCGTCTGCCGGCGACGAGCTGCTGGCGATCGTCGAGGAGATGGCCGCGGCCGCCGACGTCGAGGAGGGCAGCGAGGCCGACATCCGGTTCCACGAGCGCCTTGTCGAACTCGCGGGTAGCGAGCGGCTGTCGCGGATGCACCAGACGTATCTCGTGGAGACGCGAATGTGTGTGCACGCGCTGGCGGACACCTACGACAACCCCAACGATCGGATTGCCGAGCACCATGCGCTGGCCAGCGCTATCCGGGCCGGCGACGTGCAGCTGTCCGACAAGCTGCTGATCGCGCACATGGAGGATGCGGTCGACCGGCTGGTCGTGCGGGTCTCGCGCGGCGCCTGAGCCTCACGCCAGGGCGATGCCGACGTACTTGGTCTCCAGGAACTCGTCGACGCCCACCGAACCGCCTTCGCGGCCCAGGCCGGACTGCTTGACGCCGCCGAACGGAGCGGCGGGGTTGGACACCACGCCCTGATTCAGGCCGACCATGCCGGTCTCCAACGCCTCGGCGACCCGCAGCGCCCGGCGCAGATCATTGGTGAAAACGTAAGCCACCAAGCCGTATTCGGTGTCGTTGGCGGCGGCAACGACGTCGTCCTCGGTTTCGAACGGCGTCAGCGGCGCGACCGGGCCGAAGATCTCCTCGCCTGACATCCTCGCGTCGCGCGGGACGCCGGTCAGCACGGTCGGCGAGTAGAAGTAGCCGTCACCCGAAACCGCTGTGCCGCCGGTCAACACACGGGCACCGCGGCCCACCGCGTCGTCGACCAGGTCCTGCACCTTGTGCAGTGCGGCGTCGTCGACCAGCGGGCCGACGTTGACCCCCTCCTCGGTGCCCCGGCCCACGCGCAGCGCCGCCATCCGCTCGGCCAACCGACGCCCGAACTCGTCGATCACCGACGCGTGCACGAAGATTCGGTTCGCCGCCGTGCACGCTTCTCCCATGTTGCGCATCTTGGCCGCCATCGCCCCGTCGACCGCCTCGTCGAGATCGGCGTCGGCGAACACGATGAACGGTGCGTTGCCACCGAGTTCCATCGAAGTCCGCAACACCTTCTCTGCGCACTGCTCGAGCAGAATCCGGCCCACCCTCGTCGACCCGGTGAACGACAGCTTGCGCGCCAGCCCCGAGCGGATCAGCGGTTCGGTCACCGCGTTCGCGTCCATCGCGGTGATGCAGTTGACGGCGCCGGCAGGCACACCCGCTTCGTCGAGGATGCCCATCAGCGCCAACATCGTGAGCGGGGTCTGGTGTGCCGGTTTGATCACACTGGTGCAACCGGCGGCGATCGCCGGTCCCAGCTTGCGGGTACCCATCGCCATCGGGAAGTTCCACGGGGTGATCAGCAGACAGGGCCCGACGGGCTGACGGGCGATCAGGAAACGCGCACCACCCGATGGCGCGGTCTGATAGCCGCCGTCGATCCGGGTGGCCTCTTCGGCGAAGTGGCGGAAAAACTCGGCGGCGTAGGCGATTTCACCTCGAGCCTCGGCGAGGGGTTTGCCCATCTCCAGCGTCATCAACAACGCCAGGTCGTCGACGCGGGCGTGCAGTAACTCGAAGGCGGCCATCAACATGTCGGCGCGGGCCCGCGGCGGGGTCGCCGCGAACTCGCGCTGGGCCGCGACCGCCGCATCAAGTGCCGCACGCGCATCGGCGGGCGTGGCGTCGGCGACCGCGCACAGCGTGTGCCCCGTCGCCGGGTCCACGACGTCGAAGGTGCGCCCTCCGCTCGCATCGATCCACTTGCCGTCGACGAACAGTCGCTTGTCCACCGTCTCGATCACGTGCCGTTCGCGATCCACCACGCCTCCCTGCGTCGGATTGTTGACAATCTACAGTGCACCGCTGACGATCATGGCATGAACTCGGCCTCCGAAGCCCCGCAGCTCTCCTCAATCCTTCGACAGGCGACCGGCGTCGTCGCCGCCCGCGGCGAAGGGGTGCTGCTCTACGACGAACACGACCGCTCCTATCTCGACTTCACCGCCGGCATCGGGGTGACCAGCACCGGACATTGTCATCCGCGGGTGGTGGAGGCCGCCCAGCGCCAGGTCGCCACGCTGATCCACGGGCAGTACACGACGGTCATGCACCGCCCGCTGCTCACCTTGGTGGAACGGCTGGGAGAGGTGCTGCCGACCGGGCTCGATCGGTTGTTCTTCGCCAACTCCGGAAGCGAGGCGGTGGAAGCCGCGCTGCGACTGTCCCGTCAGGCCACCGGCCGGCCGAACGTCATCGTCTTCCACGGCGGGTTCCACGGTCGCACCGTCGCGGCGGCCTCGATGACCACCTCCGGCACCAAGTTCCGCTCCGGCTTCGCGCCGTTGATGGCCGGAGTTCATGTCGCGCCGTTTCCGGACCCCGGCCACTTCGGCTGGCCGGTCGAGCAGGCCACCGATTTCGCTCTGGCACAACTGGATTACCTGCTGCAGACGATCAGCGCACCCGCCGATACCGCCGCGTTCTTCGTCGAACCCGTGCTCGGCGAGGGCGGCTACGTGCCCGCCAATGAGCGCTTCTTCGCCGGGTTGCGCGAGCGCGCCGACGCTCACGGCATCCTGCTGGTCGTCGACGAGGTGCAGACCGGCTTCGGGCGCACCGGCCGGTTCTGGGGCAGTCAGCACTTCTTCGGCGATTCTCAAGTGCGCGCGGACATCCTGATCACCGCGAAGGGCCTCGCGTCGGGCTTCCCGCTGTCGGGCATCGCGGCGCCGGCCGCGTTGATGGAGCGGGCGTGGCCGGGTTCCCAAGGCGGTACCTACGGCGCCAACGCGGTGGCGTGCGCGGCGGCCGTGGCCACGCTCGACGTGATCGCCGACGAGCGACTGGTCGACAACGCCGCCGAACGCGGAGCGCAGTTGCGTGAGGCCTTGCAAACGGTTGGCGACAAGTTCGACGCGATCACCGACGTGCGCGGTCTCGGGCTGATGCTCGGTGCCGAATTCCGGGACGCCGCAGGAAGACCCGACGGTGCGACGGCACTGGCCGTGCAGCAGGAGGCCGCTAGGCGCGGCCTGCTGCTGTTGACCTGCGGCGCCTGGGGACAGGTCGTCAGGTTCATCCCCGCGCTCGTCGTGACCGCCGGGCAGATCGACGAGGCGGCGGGCGTCTGGTCCGACGCGGTCAACGCCGTCCTCTGACTCAGCGACTGGGCTCGAGCTCGTAATCCAGTTGCGGCGGCGCTTCCGGCGTGCCGGGTATCTCGGTGCCGTTGATCGGGCATCGCGCCGTCTCGGGGAGCTTTGCCAGGGCGATCGCGCCGACAATGCAGGCACCCATCATGTAGTACGCAGGCACGAGGTTGTCGCCCGTCACACCGATCAACCAGTCGTTGACCGCCGGGGCCGTGCCGCCGAAGAGCGCCGTCGAGACGTTGTAGGCGATCGCGAAACCGGCGTAGCGCACCTGTGTCGGGAACATCGCCGGGAACGTCGCCGAGATGGTCGCCAACTGCGGGACGTAGAGCAACCCCAACACGGCAAAGCCAATGACGGCGCCGATCACCCCGGTCGACATCAGCATGAACATCGGAATGCCCGCGATGAACAACCCGATCAAGGAGATCCACCAGACGGGCTTGCGCCCGAACCGGTCCGACGCCAGGCCCGCGAAAGGCAGGAAGATCATCATCGACAGCATCCCGATGATCGGCACGACCAACGACATGTCGGTGGACAGGCCGATCGACTGCTCGAGATAGGTGGGCATGTAGGTGAGCAGCGTGTAGTTGACGACATTGAGCGCCACTACCAGACCGCCGAGGCGCAGGATCGGTCCCCCGTACTGGGCGAGGAGGTCCTTGAATTCGGCGCCGATGTTTTGTTCCTGTCTGCCAGTTTGCTCCAGTTCCTTGAACACCGGCGTCTCGTCGAGCCGGGTGCGCAGGTACAACCCGATCAGACCGAGGGGAGCGGCGATCAGGAACGGCAGCCGCCACCCCCACACATTCATCTGGTCGTCGGACAGGATCAGCGAGAACCCGAGCATCAGCAGCGCGCCCGTCGAGAAGCCGGCCAGGGTGCCGAACTCGAGGAAGCTGCCCATCACGCCGCGACGGCGGGCCGGAGCGTATTCGGCCATGAACGTGGCGGCGCCGCCGTACTCTCCGCCCGTCGAGAAACCCTGGATCATCCGCAGGATCACCATCAGCACCGGCGCCCAGATCCCGATCGTGGCGTAGGTCGGCACAAGACCCACGCACAGCGTCGCGCCGGCCATCACCAGGATCGTGATGGCCAGGATGCGACGCCGCCCGAGGCGGTCGCCCAGTGGTCCCCAGACGAAACCGCCGAGCGGGCGGACCAGGAAGGACACGGCGAACGTCATCAGTGCCAACAGCGTCGCGGTCGCCCCGTCACCCGGGAAGATGGCCGTCGAGATGTAGGAGACCCCATAGGCGTAGAGCCCGTAGTCGAACCATTCGGTGTAGTTGCCGACGGCCGAGGCCGCGATCGCTTTCTTCACTTCACCCGAGGAGGGTGCGTCCTTGTCGGTTTCGTCCTGCGGGCTGGTGGAACCATCGGGGTCCACGTGCGGCCTCCTAGCGTCCGTCGGGCACGACCCTGGGACGCCTGCACGGCGAGCGCCGGCGATGGGCCGTGTTTCTCGGTGCACAGGCAAACTACCAGCGCACAGCGGGGGATACCCGCTTTGCACGAAAGATGACCGGTGTGAAGGGAGTCCGAGGGTGACACACCCCAGCGGCGGACGCCCGCCGGTTAGATTGCGATCATGAACGCCGGCAGGTTCGCCCCGAGCCCCTCGGCGGACCTGCACATCGGAAACCTGCGCACCGCGATCCTGGCGTGGTTGTTCGCCCGCTCGACCGGCCGTCGCTTCGTCATGCGCGTCGACGACCTCGACGACCGCACGTTCGACGACGTAGGGCGGCGCCAACTTTCCGATTTGGCGGCGATCGGGTTGACGTGGGACGTCCTGGAGTGGCAGTCCGAACACCGCTCGCGTTACGACGACGCGATCGCAGGATTGGAAGGCGGTGGCCTGCTCTACGAATGCTATTGCAGCCGAAAGGATATCGCGCAAGCTCCGCGCGCGCCGCACGCGCCGCAGGGGGCCTACCCGGGCACATGCCGCGACCTCACCGACGCCCAGCGCGCGACGCGACGCGCCGAGACAGGGCGCCCGCCCGCGCTCCGGTTGCGCACCGACGCGATCGTGCACACCGTCCACGATGTGCTGCACGGCGCCTACACCGGCATCGTCGACGACTTCGTGGTGCGCCGCGGTGACGGGGTGCCGGCCTACAACCTCGCGGTCGTGGTCGACGACGCGGCCCAGGGTGTCGACCAGGTGGTGCGGGGGGACGACCTGCTGCCCTCGTCGCCTCGGCAGGCGTATCTGGCGCGGATGCTCGGTTACGCCGAGCCGGTGTACGCCCACGTTGCACTGGTGCTCAACGAGGACGGCGCCCGGTTGGCCAAACGCGACGGGGCGGTGACGCTGGCCGAGATCGGCGTACCGCGCGCGCTCGCCCAGATCAGCGAGTCGCTCGGGTGGCAGGCTCGCGACGTCGAGGGCATGCTCGCCGAGTTCGATCCGGCCGCGCTTCCGCGCACACCGTGGATCTATCGGCCCGACTAGATCCTGTGCGAGCGACCGCTTTTGGTACGCCGCCGTGCGGCGTGTCGGGGACAGACACGGTCGCTCGCGGGAGGGGGGAAGGGCGTCAGACGACAGGCGAGCGCCCCTTGGACGCCCGTTCGGCCGCCGCGAGAAGGTCGTCGCGAAACTGCGGATGCGCGATCGCGGCGAGCGCCTCACCGCGTTCGCGGACGGTCGCGCCCTCCAGTTCCGCGGCGCCGTACTCGGTGACGATCACGTCGACATGGTGTCGCGGCGTGGTGATCACCGCGCCAGGCCCGAACCACGGCACGATCCGCGAATGCAGTTTCCCGTTCTTCTCATACGTCGAGGGCAGACAGATCAGCGAGCGGTCGGACAACTCGAGACCGGTGCCTGCGACGAAATCCTCTGCACCGCCGACGCCGCTGAACTGGTTACCGTCGATGGTGTCGGCGACGACCTGGCCGCCGATGTCGATCGCGAGCGCGCCGTTGATGGACACCATCTCGTGGTTGGCGGCGATCACCTCGGGTGCGTTGACGATCTCCACCGGCAGGAACGCGACGTCGTGATTGCCGTCGAGCCAGGTGTACAGCTCCGCCGAGCCGAACGCGAACGTCGTCACGCTCACACCGTCGTAGATGCCCTTGCCGGTGTTGGCGACCTTTCCCGCACGATGCAGTTGCATACAGCCGTCGGTGAACATCTCGCTGTGCAAACCGTATTCGCCGCCGTCGCCCTCGGCCAGCAACGCCGCGATCCGGCTGGGGATCGAACCGATTCCGGTCTGCAACGTCGCGCCGGGCCGGATGAAGGCGACGGCGTGCTGCGCGATCGCGACATCGGCCTCGGTGGGGGCCGCGCCCGGAAGTGTGAGCGGCGCGTCGGCCGAGTGCACGAGGATGTCGATCTCGTCGACGTGCAGCGCATTGCGCTGCTCGTCGCCGAGCCCGAACGTGCGCGGGTAGGCCTCGGATGCCTCGACGATCAGTATGCGATCGGGATCGGCCCCGGCGCGGTGTAATTCGTTGACCGTGCCACCGGCGTGCAGGGCCAGCGAGCACCAGCCGTCGGCGTCCGGCGGTGTGGCGACGGTCGTCATCACACGCGGAGACTGGCGTTCGAGCAGCGGGCCGAAGCGGCGAAAGTCGGCCGGCGCGAACTCGACATCGGCGCCCGAGTCCCGCAGTGCGCGTTCGAGCGGACCGTAGAAACCCGACAGATAGCGCACGCCGGGACGGGCGAACAGTTCGGTGCCGACCGCCAGCAGCGCCCCGTAGACACGAAGGTTCGTCCAGTCGTCGCGTGCACCCAGCGCGCGCAGGAACGCTGGCGGTTGGCCCGGGCCGAGCGGTATGCCCAGGGTGTCGTCGGTCGCAAGTCGCGCGGCGGCCTGCTCGGCGGTGAGCTCGATCGGCATGGCGAGAACCTACCGCGCCGAGTGTGGGATCGACACACGCCTACCGGCCTCGACGCGTGCGGGTAACCCACGTTCGCGCTACAGCTCGTGCTGGCCCCACGCTGAGCCGTAGGCCGTCAACAGATCCAGGAACGGCACCGCATCGAAGGCCTCGGGGCCGAGAACACCGCTGCCGCTCCAGGTGCCGTTGGCCAGAAGCTCAAGCGCGACAACCGGATTGATCGCCGTCTGCCAGACCACGCACTGATGCCCGTATTCGGCCATCGACCATTCGTTGTCGACGACGTGGTACAGGTAGGTGGAGCGGGGGTTGCCATCCTTGCCGGTTCCCGTCACCCACAGCCCGGCGCAGGTCTTTCCGCGCATCTTCGGCCCGAGGGTGGCGGGATTGGGCAGGCATGCGGCCACCACGTCGCGGGGGCTCACCTCGACGCCGCCGACCGTCACCTTCTCGGTGCGGTCGAGCCCGAGCTTGTGCAGCGTTTTGAGGACGTCGATGAATTCGTTTCCGAGCCCGTACTTGAACGTCGCGCGTTTGCATTTGACCCAGCGCGGCATCAACAACACCTCCTCGTGCTCGACGTTCACGCACTCGACCGGGCCGATACCGTCGGGAAAGTCGAAAACCTCTGGCTCGCTGAAGGGTTCGGTGGTGAACCAGCCCCGGTCGGCCTCCCAGATCACCGGCGGGTTGAGGCACTCCTCGATGGTGGTCCAGATCGAGAACGACGGGGCCAAGTCGTAACCGTCGACGGTCAGGTTCGAGCCGTCGCGGGTACCGAGTTCGTCGATCTCGGCGAACAGGTGATCAGCGGCGTAGCGCGCGAACACGTCCGACAGCCCGGGCTCGACACCGATGCCCACCAATGCCAGCCGACCGGCGTCGCGCCAGCGCTCCTCGGCGGCGAACTGCTCGTCGCCCAGCTCGACCCCGGTGAGCGCGTAGGGCTGTTCGGGGTGGCGCCGCGACAGGCTCATCGCCATGTCGAGGTAGTCGGCGCCGCCGGCCAGCGCGCCGTCGAAGATCGGCATCACGAATCGCGGATCGACCGCGTTCATCACATGGGTGATCCGGTGGGTTCGGACCAGGTCGGCGACGGCGTCGGCGGAGGTGGCGTCGACCCGCGCGGAGACGAACCTCGCATCGCCCGCCGCGTCGGCGGCCCGCCGGGCCCGGTCCTCGTCGTTGTCGGCGACCACGACCGTGTCGAAGAAGTCGCGCCGCGTCGCGATCGAGCAGAACGCCGCGCCCACACCGCCGGCGCCGATCAGCAGAATGCGCATGCGCTAGACGCTATCCCGCCGAGTGTGGCGTTGATGCACGCTCCGACACCCGACAGCGTGCGGGTAACCCACGTTCGCGCCAGAAGTGTCAGCGCGTTCGTGTCGCGTAGTACCGGCCCAGCACGTCGGCGCGCAGCTCGTCGAAGTCACCCGTTTCGATGGCCGCGCGGATGCGGTCGACCAGCCGCACCACGAACCGCTCGTTGTGGATGGTGCACAGGGTCGCCGACAGGATCTCCTTGGCCTTGAACAGGTGGTGGATGTAGGCCTTGGTGTAGTGGGCGCAGGTATAGCAGTCGCAGTCGGCGTCGATCGGGGTGAAGTCCCGGCGGAACCGAGCGTTGGTGATGTTGAAGCGGCCGGTTGTCGAGTACACGGCGGCGTTGCGGGCGACCCGCGACGGAGACACACAGTCGAACGTGTCGGCGCCCGCGGCGATCGCGTCGAACAGATCGTCGGGCTCGCTGATGCCCAGCAGGTGGCGGGGCTTGTCGGCGGGCAGTTCGTCGACCACCCATCCGACAATCGTGGCGAGGTTCTGTTTTTCCAGGGCGCCGCCGATGCCGTAGCCGTCGAATTCGAGGCCCTCGGCGGGCCCGGCCTGTGCGCCGATCGTGACCAGACCGCGGGTGGCCTGTCTGCGCAGGTCCTCGTACTGGGCGCCCTGCACGACCCCGAACAACGCCTGCCCGGGCTTGTCCGGACGCGCCTCGTGCTGCCGCCGGTGCTCGGTCAGACAGCGCACCGCCCAGTCATGCGTCCGCTGCACCGACCGCTCCTGGTATCCGCGGGTGTTGACCAGCGTGGTCAGCTCGTCGAAAGCGAAGATGATGTCCGCGCCTAGCTGATGTTGGATCCGGATCGACACCTCGGGGGTGAACCGGTGGGTGGATCCGTCCAGATGCGATCGAAACGTCACCCCGTCGTCGTCGACGTTGGCCAGTCGCTCCTTGCCTTCGGCGATGATGTCGTCGGCCTGGACGCGCTCGGCGTCCATCGCCAGCACTTTGCGAAAGCCCGCGCCCAGCGACAACACCTGAAAGCCGCCGCTGTCGGTGAACGTCGGACCCGGCCAGTTCATGAACGCCGACAATCCCCCGGCCTCGTCGACGATGTCCGGGCCGGGCTGCAGGTACAGGTGATAGGCGTTCGCCAGAAGAGCCTGCGCACCAAGTTCTTTCATGGTTTCGGGCAGCACCGCCTTGACGGTCGCCTGTGTGCCGACGGGAATGAACGCCGGGGTGCGGATCTCACCGTGGGGGGTGCGGATGACGCCGGTGCGGCCGGCCCGGCCGGGCAGTTGCGCCGTCACGCTGAAAAACGGGGCCGACGACTCTTTCGGAGCGGGAGATTTCGGCACGGCCACGCCGTAGATTCTGCACTGTGAGAAATCGGTGGGTGCCGACGTGCTGTGCCGCCGCGATCGTGCTGACGCCGACCGCATGTTCGAGCAGTCCCGACGATTACACACCGCCGAAGGGCGAACTGGTCGCGGGCACGGCGCAGGTCTCGGTCAACGGCAACGACGAGGGTACGACCGACGCGGTGCAGTGCGACACGACGGGATACCTCACCACCATCACCACGGGCGACGAGACGTCCGGACTCACCGCGATGGTGTCGAACCAGGAAGCCCTGACCGTCGAGTCGGTCAGGATCAACAACCTCGGCGGATTCACCGGCAGCTACACGGCCGGGGTGGGCGCCACGTCCGAGCCGGCCGAGGTTTCCATGACGGGCCGGACCTACGACATCTCCGGTGAAGCCGACGGCTTCGACACCGACAACCCCAGCTTCCGGGCCAACGGCACTTTCAGCGTCCAGGTGTCCTGCTGAGCAGGCGCTGGAGCGGATGATCAATTTTTGCCAGAAACGCTGTGGGCCGGTTTCCCGCGAACCCATACTGCTTTCGGATGATCCGATCTTGACGGGTCACACACACAAAGGAGAACAGGGTGAAGCGTGGGTTACTGGTCGCCGTCGGCGGCGCGGCGATCGTCATCGCAGGTCTATCCGGCTGTTCCTCGGGTGAGAAGAAGTCTGAAACCTCGGGTGAGACATCGACGGCCGCTTCGGCCGAGGGCAAGACCACCGTCACGATCGACGGTCAGGATCAGGCCGTCCAGGGCACCGTCGTGTGCAGCGACATGGGCGGGAACACCAACATCGCGATCGGCGACGCCACCACCGGCATCGGCGCCGTCGTCAGCTCCGGCGACGAACCGACGGTGCAGTCGGTCGGCCTGGGCAACGTCAACGGCGTGACGCTGGGCTACCAGAGTGGAGCCGGCCAGGGCGAGGCCAAGGCCGAGAAGGACGGCAAGACGTACAAGATCAGCGGCACCGCCACGGGCGTCGACATGGCCAACCCGTTGCAGCCGGTCAACAAGCCCTTCGAGATCGAAGTCACCTGCCCGTAGGGCAATCATCGAGCGTGAGAGAAGGCGGCGTCCCGACAAGGGGCGCCGCCGCTTTTCATCCGGTGTAGCCGGCGGCCGATTGGCGCAACTGCCAGATCTGCGCCGGGCACAGCTCGTTGACCGCCTGGTTGATCAGGTAAGCGCCCTGATACTTGTCGGTCGTGTGGAAGTCGGCGGTCACCTGGTCCACCAGCTGGCCGTAGCTCATCTTGCCCGCCACCCGGTCGCAGATCGTCCTGCCGTAGCCGATGGCGGCGTCGGCGTTGGGGAAGTTGTATCCCGGACGCACGTGCACGTTGACCAGATACGCGACCGCATCGGCGTTGGCCGTCGGAGCGGAGATCAACGCAGCCGCGCCCGCCGCGGCGACCAGGGTAACCAACACCGGCTTCATGGCTTAAGAGCCTATTCCGTGTCCACCGTCGATGCGGGGCACTTAGGCTAGCCACCTATGAGGCTCATGGCTGCAGCTGCGCTCGCGTGCGGATTCGTCGCCGCACCGCTGATGACCGCCGCGAATGCGCCGGCATCCCCCGGCTACTGCGACGGCGCCGACTGTGTTCCCTACGTCGACCGGAGCGCGGTGGAGGGCACGCACTGCGTGCAGAACACCCGCTACAACTTCGGGATCGACGCCTCGGGCAACACGCTGGCGTGCAACTCGCGCAGCACCTGGGTCTCGTCGCCGCCGCTGGTCGGCGTCCGCACCAACCGTCTGCCGTGCGGCGATGCGACCGGAGTGGCCCAGACCCCCGACGGCATCCCGCTGAGCTGCAAACAGGGTGCGTGGACACCCGACTATCAGGTGATCTTCTACGGCTGACGACCACCGGTACGCGCGGCGCGCTCGCCTTTCGTCGTCCTCGTGTGTGATCTGCGCCTCGCTATTGTTTTGAGACCCAAGCGTATGCGTGACATACGTGAGGAATCGGGGCAAGCGGGGTACAACCACGGGCGTGGTGATCGATGTGCGTCTGCGGCCGGCAGACCCTCTGAGGATCGAGGTTCCGGCCACCGCGGATCGACTGGCACAGATTCGCCGCAGTTTGGTCGGGTGGATGGAACCGATCGGCGTGCCCGACGACGTGAGCGCCGACATCGTGCTCGCGGTCAACGAGGCCGCCACCAACTGCGTCGAGCATGCTTACCAGGACTCCCCCGAGGGAGAGATGGTGGTCGAGGCGACTGTCGAGGACGCGCGGATCGTGGTCTGTGTTTCAGATCACGGGCAGTGGCGGACCCCGAGCACGGAGCCGACGACCCGCGGGCGCGGCCTTCCGATCATCCGCGCGGTCGGCAACGGTGTGGAGGTCATGAAATCGACGTCGGGCACGACCGTGCGCATCGACTTCGACGTGACCGACGACGAACGCGGCGGTCAGGAATTGGGCAGCCGAACCACCTGAACGAAGAACTCGTCGATCTGGCGGACGGCGTTCATGAACTGATCGAGATCGACGGGCTTGGTGACATACGCGTTGGCGTGCAGTTTGTAGCTGCGCAGGATGTCTTCCTCCGCCGATGATGTGGTGAGCACCACCACGGGGATATGGCTGAGCTCGGCGTCGGACTTGATCTGCTCGAGCAACTGCCTGCCGTCGTATTTCGGCAGGTTCAGGTCGAGCAGGATCAGGTCGGGCCGCGGCGCGTCGGCGTACTTGCCTCGGCGGTAGAGGAAGTCGAGTCCCTCCTCGCCGTCGTGCGCGACGTGCAAGGTGTTCTTGATCTTGTTGTGCTCGAATGCTTCTCGGGTGATCAGCTCGTCACCCGGGTCGTCCTCGACGAGCAGCACGTCGATCGCCCGGCCGTCCAGTGTCATACAGTTGATCCTTCCATTTCGGCCGCGACGGGCTCGTCAACGACGCAGGGAATGGTGAAGCGGAACCTGGTGCCCTCGGTGTGGCCGGTGTCGATCCAGATGTTACCGCCGTGGTGCTCGACGATCTTCTTGCACAGCGCCAGGCCGATACCCGTTCCGGTGTAGACCTCACGGCCGTGCAGGCGCTGGAAGATCACGAAGACCTTCTCGGCGAACTCCTCGGGAATGCCGATCCCGTTGTCGGTGACGGTGAAAAGCCACGCGCCCTCGCGGGTGCCCTCGCCGACGGTGCAGTCGATGACGATCCGCGGCGCGGCGTCGGGCCGGCGGAACTTCACCGCATTGCCGATCAGGTTCTGCCACAGCATCGTCAACAGCGTCGGGTCGCCCTTGACGGTAGGCAGCGGCTCTCCGGTGCGCACCACCTCCGCACCGGATTCCTCGATCGAGGCCGACACGTTGTCGATCGCGTCGGCCAGCACGGCATCGAGGTCGACGTCGGCTTCGGTCGAGCCGAGCCTGCCGACGCGGGAGAAGGTGAGCAGGTCGTTGATCAGCACCTGCATGCGTTTGGCGCCGTCGACGGCGAAGCGGATGTACTCGACGCCGCGCTCGTCGAGCTTGTCGCCGTAGCGCTTCTCGATCAGCTGGCAGAACGAGGCCACCTTGCGCAGCGGCTCCTGCAGGTCGTGTGAAGCCACATAGGCGAACTGTTCGAGTTCGGCGTTTGACCGTTGCAGTTCCAGGGCTTGGTCGCCGAGTTGCTCTTTGGCCGACCGCGAGGCGGCCAGCTCGTCGACGATGCGTTGGCGCATGTCCTCCACATCCGCAGCGATCGCCTGAATGTCACGCGGGCCGCGCACCGCGATCTTCTCGTCGAAGTTCCCCTCGGTGATCCTGCGGCACGAGGCGGCGAGCTGCTCGAGGGGGCGGGTGACGGCCTTGCGCACCAGGACCGCCAGCACGATGCCGGCGACGAAGAACGCCACGAGGATCGCGATCAACAGGGTGTCTCGCCAGGTCTGCACGGCGGCGAGCTCGTCGACCGCATCCTGACGGGCCTGTGACAGGTCGCGGTTCTGGGTGTTGAAGAGCACGCGCAGGGCGTCGAACCCTTGTTTGCCCCGCTCGGCGGTGGCGGCGTCCAGAACCTTCGGCATCCCGGGTGTCACCGAGGCAATCAGCGGGTCCGCGTACGTCGAGCGCCACTCGGCCGCGGCCTTCTCGATCGCTTCCAGGTCGCCGATGAGCTTCTCCCGGTGGCCGATTCCGTCGCGGATCTGCCGCGCCGCCTCATTTTCGACCTGCTGACCCTCGAAGTAGGGGTCGAGGAATTGGAGATCGGCGGCGATCGCGTAACCGCGCACAGCGGTCTCCTGGTCGCGAAGGGCCGCCTGCAACTGATACGCCGCCACCCGGGCGGGTTGGATACCGAGGTTCAGCTCGCGCGAGACCTCGTCGGTCCGGTTCAACAGCAGCGCACCCACGATCGCGCCGGCGATGACCACCACGCCCATCAGGGACAGCACGAGGTTCTGCCACCCCTGGACGGTGAGGCGACCCCTCATCCGGTGATCGTCCGCTCCACCCGCACCACCGCGATGTCGTCGCTGATACCGCCCACCGACTGCGCGCGGCGCTCCACGTCGTCGATCAGCGCGGTGACGAACTCGCGACCGGGCAGGTGCGCGTAGCCCCTGGCGACTTCGAGCAGGCCCGCCTCGCCGAGGCGTTCGGTTCCGCGACCGGAGCGACCCTCGAACAAGCCATCGGTCAACAGCACCAAGCCGTACCCTGGGGGCAGTTCAAAAAGGTTCAGCGGCCACTCGAGTCCGTACAGGCCGAGCGCCGGGCCGACCTCCGGTTCCAGCCACTCCACGGTGTTGTCCCCGTGCAGCAGCATGCCGGGATGACCGGCGGACACGACGTTGAAGCTGAGGTTGTCGGTGGACATCGCAACGCTGAGCACCGTCGCAAAGATGCTCGACCCCGGGCGTTCGGTGCTCAAAATCCGTTCCAACTGGCGCATGCGTTCGTTGCCGCGCAAGCCGGCGAACGTCAGTGCGCGCCAGCCGATCCTCAACGCCACGCCCAGCGCGGCCTCGTCGGGTCCGTGGCCGGCCACGTCACCGACCATGACGTGCAGGGTGCGGTCGGGGGTCTGCACGAAGTCGTAGAAGTCGCCGCCGAGCAGTGCGTGCTGACGACTGGGGCGGTACTCGGCGACGATGTCGATTCCGGGTTGATCGAGGAGCAGCGGGGACGGCAGCAGGCCACGCTCGAGGCGGGCGTTCTCCATCGCGCGCAGCTCGCTGGCGTGCAGTTCCACCGACGTCAGCTCGGCGCGTTTGCGTTCCACGGCGTAGAGCAGGGCGCGGCGCAGCGTCTCCGGTTCGACGCGACCCTTGACGAGGTAGTCCTGGGCGCCGGCAGCGACGGCCGAGATGCCGAAGTGCTCGTCGTTGAGACCGGTCAACACGACGATCGGCATGGTGATGTCGCGCCTGGCGACGCGGTCGAGGGCCTTGATGCCGTCGGCGTCCGGAAGGTTCAGATCCAGCAGCACGCAGTCCGGGCGGGAAACCTCCAGATGCTGTTCGGCATCCTCCATGGACGGCGCCCACACGACGTTGATGTTGGAGTCGGCGTCGGCGATCAACTCCTCGACCAGGATGGCGTCGCCGCGGTCGTCCTCGACGAGCAGCACCGAGAACGGGCGCAGCCCAGCACCACCCCCGGCCGAGGCCCAGGGGTCCTGGTCATGAAGCGCGCGCATATACCAATTCTCTCGGGTTGGTCACCGCGGTCGCCTCGACCTCTGCTTCAGTGACGGATTCTGACAATAGTGCCTGAATCGTTGTGGCGGTGGCGGAGGGATTTGAACCCTCGGACGGGGGTTACCCGTCACACGCTTTCGAGGCGTGCTCCTTAGGCCGCTCGGACACGCCACCGTGTGGCAGCTTACCGGGCGCACACCGGTCTACTCCAATCGCTGTCGGGCAGTTGTTTCTGTTCGCGAGAGCTACACCAGGGTCGTGAACCACGGGCCGACCGGGACCCTGGTGTACGTCTCGCGAGACACAGGCGTCAACGCTGCCGGGAGAAGAACGCCTCCAGCGGCGCCGCGCATTCGTCGGCCAGCACGCCGCCGCGCACCTGCGGTCGGTGGGTCAGCCGCCGGTCGCGCACCACATCCCATAACGACCCGACGGCCCCGGTCTTGGGCTCCCAGGCGCCGAACACCACCCGCGCCACGCGCGCCATCACCAGCGCGCCCGCGCACATAGTGCAGGGTTCGACGGTGACCGCCAGCGTGGTGCCCTCCAACCGCCAGCTGTCGCCGAGCACCGCCGCGGCGGCCCGGATCGCGAGGATCTCGGCGTGCGCGGTGGGATCGCCGAGGGCTTCGCGCTCATTGGCGGCGCGCGCCAACTCGGTGCCGTCGGCTGAGACGACGACCGCCCCGATCGGCACGTCGCGCGGACCGGCGCTACGTGCAGCTTCGAGGGCGGCGCGGATCAGTGCCTCGTCGTCGGGCTGCGCGATCACCGGCCCATACGGTCGAGTACTGCCGACAACTCGTCGGCGAAGCCCATCTCGCGCGCGATCCGGCCCAGCTGTTCGTCGGCGTAGAGGTCGGACTCGTCGAGGATGACGCCGAGCACGGCCTCGGGCAGGCCGATGTCCGAGAGCAGACCCAGGTCGCCCTCCTCGAACGGTTCGGCCTCCTCGAGCTCCTCGGGCTCGATGTCGGCGTCGAGCATCTCCAAGGCTTCGGCGGCGATGTCGTAGTCCAGGGCGGCGGTGGCATCCGACAGGAACAGCCGCGCGCCAGAGGGGGCGGGGCGCACGATGACGAAGAACTCGTCGTCGATGTCCAGCAGCCCGAACACCGCTCCCGCGCTGCGGATTTCGCGTAGTTCCCGCTCGGCGTCGGTGAGGCTAGTCAGGGCCGCTTCGCGCATCGGCGCGCATCGCCACTTGCCGTCCTCACGGACGACAGCAACGCCGAAGCCGTCGGGAGTGTCCGTGGACTGCTCCCGCGCCTGTGCACGCTGTGCTCCCATGTCGGCCTACGGTAGTCGTCGACCATGCCCTTTTCCATGTCCTTAACGCGTCCGCACCCCCCTTTTCCAGTATCGACGCCGATCCCGACGTGGTCGACGGCGCTCGATATGCCAACCTTGACGGGTGACCAACACCCCGGTTTGCGTGCTCGGCCTCGGGCTGATCGGTGGCTCGGTCATGCGCGCAGCTGCGGCCGCCGGACGCGAGGTGTTCGGTTACAACCGGTCTCTGGAAGGCGTCCAGGCCGCGACCGCCGACGGGTTCGACGCAGGCGAGGACCTTGACGCCGTGCTGAAGCGGGCGGCGGCCGACAACGCGCTGATCGTGTTGGCGGTGCCGGTGCCCGCCCTGGGCCAGATGCTGGGCCACATTCGCGACACCGCCCCGGACTGTCCGCTGACCGATGTGACAAGCGTGAAAACCGCTGTGCTGCAAGAGGTCCAGACATACGGCCTGCTCGAGCGATTCGTCGGCGGGCACCCGATGGCGGGCACCGCGCACTCGGGTTGGGCGGCGGGCGACGCCCGGTTGTTCGTCGACGCTCCGTGGGTCGTCTGCGTCGACGATCACGTCGACCCGCATATCTGGACGCTGGTGATGAACCTGGCGCTGGACTGCGGCGCGGTCGTCGTCCCCGCCCGCTCCGATGAACACGACGCGGCCGCCGCGACGATCTCTCATCTGCCCCACCTGCTGGCCGAGGCACTCGCCGCCACCGCCGGTGAGGTGCCGCTGGCGTTCGCGCTGGCGGCCGGTTCGTTCCGCGACGGCACCCGCGTCGCCGCCACCGCGCCGGATATGGTGCGGGCGATGTGCGAGGCCAACGCCGACGAACTGCTGCCGGTGTTGGACCGCACGCTGGAACTGCTCACCGACGCCCGCGACGCGCTCGCCGCGCGCAGACCGCTGACCGAACTCGTCGACTCCGGGCACGCCGCCCGGATTCGCTATGACAACTTCGACAGGACGGGGATCGTCACGATCGTCGTCGGCGAAGAGCAGTGGCGCGAGGAACTGGCCGCTGCGGGCCGCGCAGGCGGGGTGATCAGATCCGCTCTGCCAACCCTGGATAATCGAGGATGAACCCGTCCGAGTCGACGCTGATCGTGGTGTCGGCGACGGGCGAGTGCAGCTTGATTCCGTCTTCGGCGCTGCTGTAGCTGATCACCGCCGTCTCCACCGACAGTTCCGGCAGTCGCACGTACACCACCGGGCAGCTGATGGAATCGGTCCGCTGATACAGCCCGGTACGCCGGATCGGCAGGGCGTTGAAGAACGGGCTGAAGATGACGTCGACGTCCAGCGCGCCGTCGTACGCGGCGCGACGGGTCTCCCCGGTGTGCTGCTGAACCAGCCACATGTTCTCTTCGTCGCGGGCGATCGAGAGTTGCCGCTCGCGCTCGGCGAGTGTGACGGTCATGGACAGCCGTTTGGTACCGCCGGCCTCGTCCGTCACCAAGTCGTAGGAAGCGGAGAACGCCGGGTGAAAGGGTGTAGCGGCGGCCACGATCCTGCCGTAGGCCTTGATGCGGTTGCCCGACACATGCACCCGGACCGATTCCATTCGAGGGATGTCGTGCGCCCGCCACGTCAGGATCGCCGGCCATGTCTTCTCGGAGCCGCCTGCTTCACTCACCCCTATACCGTATGCGAACCGTCCCTCGTTCGTAACGTGCTGGGTCTTTGCTTTTTGGGCCGCGCTGTGATGTTGCGCGGGGACGGGATTCGAGAACGACTTCGTCGCCGAGAAACGGCTGGGGCATGCGCCGCCCACTTCGCAGGCGCCCGGTTCCCGGCACCGACGCCCACACCGCGAACGCGAGCGCGGCATCGAGCAACAACGCCAGCGCCGTCACCATCAGCGCGCCGACCAAGGCCAGATGGAACTCGCGCACCTTGATGCCGTCGATCAGGTAGCGGCCCAGCCCGCCGAGACTGGCGTATGCGGCGACGGTCGCGGTGGCCACGATCTGCAGCGTGGCGGTCCGCAGCCCGCCCAGGATCAACGGCATCGCGATCGGCGTCTCCACGCGCAGCAGGATGCGCCGTTCGGTCATGCCCATGGAGCGGGCGGCGTCGACGACGGTGGGGTCCACGTTGGCGATGCCTGCATACGTGCCCGCCTGCAGCGGCGGAATGCCCAGCAGCATCAGCGCAACGGTCGGCGGTACCAGCCCGAGTCCCCACAGCAGCACACCGAGCAGCAGCACACCCAGCGTCGGCAGCGCGCGCAGTGCGTTGACACCGGTGACGACGATGAATGTCCCCCGCCCGGTGTGTCCGATCAGCATCCCGACCGGAATGGCGATGAGCGCCGAGAAGAACAGCGCGAGCACCGTGTACTCGAGGTGCTCGACGGTGCGGGCGAGCAACCCGGCGGGCCCACTCCAGTTGGCCGCGGTGAACAGGTAGGACAGCGCCTCCTGCAAAAACCCCATCGGACCCGTCACGACGCCGCCTTGAGCCTGCGCCACACCGGCACCCCGCGGGTCGCGCGCGTCCACGGTGTGAGCGCCTTTCCGACCAGCATGATCAGGGTGTCGATGACGATCGCGAGCACGAAGATCGCGATGATGCCGGCGATGATCTGATCGCTCTTATTCGCCTGGTAGCCCTCGGTGAACCAGGTGCCCAGCCCGCCGATGCCGATCACCGATCCGACCGCGACCATCGAGATGTTGGTGACCGCGACCACGCGCAAACTGGCGATCAGGACCGGAACCGCCAGCGGCAGTTCGACTTTCACCATCCGCGTCAGGGGCCGGTATCCGACCGCCGTCGCTGCGTCGCGCACCGTCGGCGACACCGCGTCCAGCGCCTCCGGCACCGCCCGCACCAGCAGGGCCACGGTGTAGAGCGTCAGCGCCACGATCACGTTCGCCTCGTCGAGGATGCGTGTGGGGATGATCAGGGGCAGGACGACGAACAGCGCCAGCGACGGGATGGTGAAGACGATGCTGGCGGTGATCGTGGTCAGGCGCCGCGCCGTGGTGGTGCGCTGGATCGCAGCACCCACCGGTACGGCGATGATCAGGCCGAGCACGATCGGAATCAGCGAAAGGCGCAAATGGATCACCGTCAGTGCCCACAAGTCGTCGAGGTGCGTGAGCAGATAGCGCATCCGCTAGCCCAGCTCCGGGACCCGGCGTTGCTTGTCGAGTTCGGCCAGCACGTCGTCGGCCTTCACCCCGCCGATCAGCCGGCCGTCGTCGTCGACGGCGACCCCCATCCCGCTCGGCGAGGACAGCGCGGCGTCGAGCGCGTTGCGCAGCGTCCCGTCGGGCCGAAACAGTGAACCACCGGCGATCGTGCTGTCGTAGAGCGACTTTCCGGTGCGGCGCAGGGCGACACCGTCGGCGTTGATCCAGGCGAACGGTTTCCGATCGTCCTTGGTGACCAGCCGCCAATCACCGGGCCTCAACTCCAGCGCTTCGACATCGCCTTCGTCGACGTGGCCGATGTCGTGCAGTGGCAGGCCCGACGCGTGGAAGAACTGCAGTCCGCGGTATCCACGGTCGGCGCCGACGAACGCGGCCACCTCCTCGTTGGCCGGATTGGACAGGACGAACGACGGCTCACCGTACTGCTGCAGCACCCCGCCACGGCCGAACACGGCGACGCGATCGCCGAGCTTGACCGCCTCGTCGATGTCGTGGGTGACGAAGACGATGGTCTTGCGCAGTTCGCTTTGCAGACGGGCGATCTCGGCCTGCAGCTCCTCTCGCACGACGGGGTCGACGGCGCTGAACGGTTCGTCCATCAGCATGATCGGCGGGTCGCCGGCCAGCGCGCGCGCCACCCCGACACGCTGTTGTTGACCACCGGACAGTTGCGCCGGATAGCGGTCGGCGAGCTTGACGTCCAGACCCACCCGTTCCATCACCTCGAGTGCGGATCGCCGTGCGCTGCGCCGTGATTCACCCTGCAACACCGGGACGGTGGCGACGTTGTCGACCACTCGTAGGTGGGGCATGAGGCCCGCGCTCTGAATCACATAGCCGATACCGAGCCTCAGCTTGACCGGGTCCGCCTTGGTGACGTCGCGTCCGTCGACGGTCAGGGTGCCCGAGGTGGGCTCGATCATCCGGTTGATCATCCGCATGGACGTGGTCTTGCCGCAGCCCGACGGGCCGACGAAGACCGTCAACGTTCCCTCGGGCACCTCGAGGGTGAGGTCGTCGACCGCGACGGTGCCGTCCGGGTAACGCTTGGTGACGTTGGAGAACTCGATCACTTCTGCACCGGTTTGTCGAATCCGTTCTCCGCGATCCACTTCTGCGCCGCTTCGTCGGGGTCGATGCCGCGGTTTCCCTCGACCGAGGTGTTGAGCTCGATCAAAGCCTCGGTGGTCAGCTTCGCACTGACCGCGTCGAGCACCGTCTTGAGGTCGGTGGACATCTTCTGCGACGCGACCAGCGGCACGACATTGGCCGCGAGGAACACGTTCTCGGGGTCTTCGAGCACGACGAGATTGTTCTTCTCGATCGCCGGTGACGTGCTGAAGATGTTGGCGGCGGTGATCGCCCCGCTGATGAGCGCCTGCACGGTCGCCGGCCCGCCACCGTCGCTGATGGCGACGAAGTTCGCCGGTGCGATGTCGAGCCCATACCGTTCCTTGAGTCCCACCAGGCCGGTGACCCGCGTCTGAAACTCCGATGGCCCACCGACTTTCACTTCCGGCGAGTGCTCGGCGAGGTCGCCGATGGTCTTGAGGTTCCACCGCTGCGCGGTCGCCTCGGTCACCGCCAGGGTGTCCTTGTCCTCGGCCGGAGACGGATACAGGATCGACAGGTCACCGGGCAGCACCTTGAGCAGTTCGAGCAGGACGGCGTCGGGGGTGGTGGCGGTGGTGTCCTCGTCGAAGTACTGCAGGAGGTTGCCTGTGTACTCACCGATCAGGTCGATCGAGTGGTCCTGCACGGCGGGGATGTAGGTCTCGCGGCTGCCGATCCCGAACTGCCGTCGCACGGTGAAGCCGTTGGCCTCCAGCGCCTGGGCGTAGATCTCGGCGATGATCTTGGACTCCGTGAAGTCCGCGGACCCCACCGCGATCGTCTTGAGGTCACCGGAGATCTCGCCGCCGCCGAGCGGGTTCGAGCTGCCACAGGCCGTGCTCATCAGGAGCGCGAGAACCATCACCGCCACGGCGAACGGCAGGCGCCGGCGTCGCGGCATCGAGGTCATGATCTCGACAGTATCGGCATCGCCGCAGCTACGCGCGGTTTGTCCGGCCCACGATTCGACCGTCGACGTCAAATGCCGTTTGTCGGGGCCGGGAAGGGGCAAACTTGGACCCATGAGCACCGATCCGTACGGTCCGTCAGCGCAGAACGAACCGGACCCCTACGGTCCACCCAATCCCGGGCCGCCGGTTCCGCCGACGGACGGCGAGATCGCCGATCGCACCGCACCGTCGGTCAAGAAGGTCCATTTCACCCGCGCGGCCGCGCTCTGGTCGGCAGTGATCGCAGGCTTCCTCATCCTCATCCTGCTGCTGATATTCATCGCGCAGAACACTGAATCGACCGAGTTCGCCTTCCTCGGTTGGAACTGGTTCATGCCGAGGGGTGTGGCGATTCTGTTCGCCGCGGTGTGTGGCGGCCTGATCACGGCGTTGGCGGGGGCAGCACGCATGGTGCAACTGCGTCGCGCCGCCAAGAAGAACTACAAAGCCGCGCTCCGTTAGCGCAACGACTCGAGTCCGGCGTCGATCAACGGAGCGACCGCGTCGTCGACCATCGTGACGAAGTCGGCCGGCGCGCCGCCCACCCTGCCGCGGTAGGCGATGCCGGCCGCGATGATCGCGAGCTTGAAGTACGCAAGGCCCATGTAGAACTCCCAATGGTCCAGCGGCTGACCAGATGCCACCGAATACCGTTGCGCGAGTTGGTCTGCCGACGGAATCAGCGGTGACGCCCACGCGGCGTCGGCGTGCACGAGGTTGAACATGGGGTGGCGGTACACGCACATCAGGGCGGCATCGCTGATGGGATCGCCCAGGGTCGACATCTCCCAGTCGAGCACCGCGAGCACCTTGCTGCCGTCGGTGGCGTCGAGCATCGTGTTGTCGATGCGGTAGTCGCCGTGCACGATCGCGCTGCGGCTCTGCGCCGGGATCGTCTCTCCGAGTGCGGTGTGCAGCCGCTTGACGTCGTCGTCGCGTTCGTCGTCCTCTCGGCGCACCAGCTCCCACTGCCCACCCCAGCGCTTCACCTGGCGCTCGAGGTATCCGGTGGGCTTGCCGAAGTCGCCGAGACCGACCTCCTCGGGGTCCAGGGCGTGCAGGTCGGCGAGCACCTTGATCAACGCGTCGACACAGGCCTCGATGTCGGACTTGTCGCCGAGGGTCTCGAGTTCGGATGTGTGCCGGATGACTCGCCCTTCAACGTAGTCGACCATCTGGAACGGTGCGCCGAGCACCGAGTCGTCGTTGCGCATGGTCACCGCGCGAGGGACGGGCACGGCGGTGTTCTGCAACGCCGAGATCACCTTGTACTCGCGGGCCATATCGTGTGCCGACGGCGTCAAACCGTGCAGCGGCGGTCTGCGCAGCACCCACTTCGACTGGTCGTCGAACACCAGGAAAGTCAGGTTGGACCGGCCGCCGGAGATCAACTCGGCGCGCAGGTCACCGGAGCGGGCGATGCCCTCCGAACGCAGATGACGGTCGAGGGCGTGGAGGTCGAGCCCTTCGAGTCGGGCGGGCTTGGACGGGTGCGGCTCAGCGGTCATTGGAAAATGTCTACCACTGTTGATTTCTGGGCAGCAGGTCCCATACGTGCTCAGTGGAGTTGATTCCCGCGACGAAGAACGTCTCGCGCGACGACGACCACAACACCCGGGTGATGCCGGCGTAGTCGACCTGCACGCACAGCAGGCGCTCGGTGCCCATGACGTCGTGAACCAGGGCGTTGATGACGCCGCCGTGGCTGAACAGCGCGACAGTGTCCTCCCGGTCGGCGGCCTTGACGATGTCGTCGACCCCGGCCTTGACCCGGGCGATGAACGCCGACTGATCGACGCCGCTGGGCAGCTCACCGTTGGCCAGGCGGCGCATGTCCTCCTCGGAGATCTCCTCGACCGGCGTGTAGTGCGAGAGGTCGCGGTCGTACTCGGCGAGCCGGTCGTCGATGTCGATCGACAGGCCGAGCGCCTCGGCGACCGGCTCGGCGGTCTGGATCGCCCGCTTCTGCGGGCTGCTGACCAACCGTGAGATGGGGAAGCGCGCCAACGCGTCGGGCAGGCGTTTTGCCTGTTCGATGCCTTCTTCGGACAGGTCGGGGTCAGAGCCCTGCCCCGGCTCGCTGCGAAGCGGCAACGCATGTCGAATGATGAGCAACTGCACCGTGCCACCATATGGCCATGGGTGCCGACAAGGATTTCGCGACCGAGCTCTTCGACCTCTCCGACCGCGTCGTGCTGGTCACCGGCGGAAGCCGGGGGCTTGGCAAGCAGATGGCTTTCGCCGCTGCGCGGTGCGGCGCGGACGTGGTGATCGCCAGCCGCAAGTACGACTCGTGTGTGGCGACGGCCGAAGAGATCGCCTCGGCGACCGGCCGCGCCGCGCTGCCCTACCAGGTGCACGTCGGGCGCTGGGATGAGCTCGACGGATTGGTCGACGCGGCCTACGCACGGTTCGGCAAGGTCGATGTGCTCGTCAACAACGCGGGGATGTCGCCGCTCTACGAGTCGCTTCCCTCGGTTACGGAGAAGCTGTTCGACTCGGTGATCAATTTGAACCTGAAGGGCCCGTTCCGGTTGTCGACGCTGGTCGGTGAGCGCATGGTCGCCGATGGCGGCGGCTCGATCATCAACGTGAGTTCGAGCGGTTCGCGCCGGCCCCGCCCCGAGCAGCTCCCCTACTCGGCGGCCAAGGCGGGGCTCAATGCGCTGACCGAGGGTCTGGCGCTGGCGTACGGCCCGACGGTGCGGGTCAACACGCTGATGCCGGGCCCGTTCCTCACCGACATCAGCAAGGCCTGGGATATCCCCGCTACTCAGAAGGGCGCGCAGCACTTCGCGTTGCAGCGGCTGGGTGAGCCACCCGAGATCGTCGGTGCCGCACTGTATCTGATGTCGGACGCGTCGAGCTACACATCGGGTTCGATCATCCGCGTCGATGGCGGCATGCCTTGACCGTCTTCCGCCGAACGTGGGTTACCCGCACGCCCCGACGCCGGCAAGCGTGCATCGACCCCACACTCGGCGGGGGATGCGGCTAGGGCGTGACGATGTTGAAGGCCGGGTCGGGCCGGTCCAGCACACCGATCAGCGACTGCAGGGCGCCGGTGTCGCCGGAGATGTCCAAGCCCGGTGAGCTGTCGTCACCGGCCGCGAGCGCCAGCAGCCGCAGCTTGGTGGCCACTTTGACAGTCACCTGAGCCGATTGGTCGGCGGCCATCTTGCGGTGCACAAGCACGCCGTTGCGCAGCGTCAAACGGTAATTGGCGTCGGCGTCGAGGAAGGTGACGTCGACGGCGATGTCGAGATCCCATGCCCGCGGGCCGTTCACGCTGATCGCGAGCGCATCGAAAATCTGCTCGGGGGCCAGTTGCATCACCAACGACGTCGACGCCGTCTGGGTCGGGGTGCCGAAGTTGCCGTCGCGAAGTTCGGTCGCTCCGGAGAGAAAGAAGTTGCGCCACACCGCGTTCTCCGCGCCGTAGGCCAACTGTTCGAGTGTGTCGGCGTAGAGTTCGCGAGCGGCGCCGTGATGCTCGTCGGCGAACATTGCATGGTCTAAGAGCGTTGCTGCCCAACGGTAGTCGCCCTGCTCGAAGGCCTTGCGCGCGACGTCGACCACGCTGTCCAGGCCACCCATCGCCTCGACGTAGCGAGGGCCTGCGGCTTCCGGCGGATGCGCCCACAACCGTCCCGGGTTGCCGTCGAACCAGCCCATGTAGCGCTGATAGACCGCCTTGACGTTGTGGCTGACCGAGCCGTAGTAGCCGTGTGCGTGCCACGCGTTCTGCAACGCAGGCGGCAGCGCGAAGTCCTCGGCGATCTCGATGCCGGTGAACCCCTGGTTGAGTTGGCGCAGCGTCTGGTCGTGCAAGTACGCGTACAGATCCCGTTGCAGCGACAGATATTCGACGATGTTGTCCCGACCCCAGGTCGGCCAGTGATGTGACGCGAACACGACGTCGGTGCGGTCGGTGAACGTGTCGATTGCCTCGGTCAGGTAGCCGGCCCATCCGTGCGGGTCACGCACCAGCGCGCCGCGCAGTGTCAGCAAGTTGTGCAGGTTGTGGGTGGCGTTCTCGGCCATGCACAGCGCGCGGAACTTCGGGAAGTAGAAGTGCATCTCGGCGGGCGCCTCGGTGCCCGGCGCCATCTGGAACTCGATCTCGACGCCGTCGACGGTGTGGGTCTCGCCGGTCTGACGGATGTCGACCGTCGGAACGATCAGCGCCACTTCACCCGTCGACGTCACCTGTCCCAGCCCGCATCCCACCTGCCCCTGCGGTCCGCGCGTCAGCAGTGCGCCGTACATGTAGCTGGCTCTACGGCTCATCGCGGTGCCCGCGTACACGTTCTCCTGCACGGCGTGCTCGGTGAAGTGCTCGGGCGCGATGATCGCGACGCGGCCCGCGTCCACGTCGGCCTGTGAGGTGACGCCCAGGACGCCGCCGAAATGGTCGACGTGGCTGTGGGTATAGATAACCGCTGGGACGGCTCGATCCCCGCGGTGTTCGCGGTAGAGCGCCAGCGCCGCCGCGGCGGTCTCCGTGGAGATCAACGGGTCGATGACGATCACACCGGCGTCGCCCTCGACGAAGGTGATGTTGGACAGGTCGAATCCGCGCACCTGGTAGATGCCCTCGACCACTTCGTAGAGGCCCTGTTTGGCGCATAACCGGCTCTGCCGCCACAAGCTGGGATGCACCGACGGCGGCGCGTCCGCATCAAGGAACGAGTACGTGTCGTTGTCCCAGACCACCCGGCCGTCGGCCGCCTTGATCACACAGGGATCCAAAGCCGCGATGAACCCGCGGTTGGCGTTGTCGAAGTCCGCGGTGTCATCGAACGGCAGGGCCGTGAGGTGCTCGCGGTGTGCGGACTCGATGACGCCGGTGGGGGGTTTCTGCTGCATGGCGACACGATATTCATCCCCACGTCGGCGCGGGGCTGGTTCACTGACCCCATGCAAGTACGCCGAGTGGTGACCGGTCACGATTCGTCCGGAAAGTCCGTCTTCGTCAGCGACGACAGCGTCGCACCGATTCAGACGAAGTTGATGCCGGGCTTCGAGAACCATCTGCTGTGGGGTAGCGACCAGACGTGCCGGTTCCCCGACGACGGTTCGATGCCCCAGTGGCACAACTACTTTCCGCCTGTCGGTGGTTTTCGGTTCGCGATGCTGACGCTGCCGCCGTCGCACGGCGCCCAGGCTCCGGAGGCCCTCGACATCGACGAGGCGATGGCCGAGATGGAGGACAAGCTGCCGGGAATGCTCGGCTACATGGACTACACGGACCCGGGCATGCACACCACGGACACCGTCGACTTCGAGGTGGTGCTCGAGGGCACCGTCGTGCTCGAACTCGACGACGGTGCCGAAGTGACCCTGCAAGCGGGCGATACCGTCGTGCAGAACGGGACGCGGCACCGCTGGAAGAACCCCGGCGACACACCGGCCCGGATGGCCGTGTTCATCTGCGGCGCCGAGCACGCGAACGTCCCGCCGAAGTAGCTTCCCGTCAGCCCTGGTGCTCGGCCAACCACCGATCGGCCCGGCGTTTCGAAGCGCGCGAGAGCCACGCGTCCTGGACGAGTTCGGTCAGTTCGACCTTCCCGATCTCCCGTAACCTGCTGGCGCGCACCAGAACCGAGGGATGGCCCTCGAAGCGGTCGGTGGTGAAGAACGGCGAGTCGGGATCTTGGACGAGCGCCAGCTTGTCCATCTCCGATTCCACCCAGATCATGATCACGTCGGCGTAGCGTTCGCCGGTCTCCGGATCCTCGGCGTCAGGCTGAGGAGTGCGGAAGAACACGAACGACTTGCCGCCAACCTGGTAGATCGGGTTGCCCTTGGGGCCCTCGATGCGCTTGACGTGCGGCATCGAAGCAGCGATCGCATGGACGTCGGCGACCCGCGCCGGCCGGTCACGCACGGCGTTCCAAGGCGTGCAGGATGACGTTGGTGAGCGAGCTGTTGCGCACGGTGGCCGTCATGTACGTGCAATGGGGCTGGCGCCGCCGGTCGGTCGGCGAACCCGGGTTCAGCAGTCGCAGACCGGTTTTCGTCGTCGTATCCCACGGGATGTGACTGTGGCCGAATATCAGCACGTCGGTGTCCGGGTAGGCCTTGGCCATGCGGGCCTCGCGGCCGGTCGCCGCACCGGTCTCGTGGACGACGGTGAAGCGCAGGCCGCCGAGTGTGACATCGGCTCGTTCGGGCAGTCGGCGGCGCAGTTCGGCGCCGTCGTTGTTGCCCCAGCACGCGACGAGCCGCTTGGCGCGAGCCTCGAGCGCATCGAGCAACGACGGCTCCACCCAGTCGCCTGCATGTACGACGACGTCTGCCTTCGTCACTTCGTCCCACACCCGCGTGGGCAGGTCCTTGGCGCGCTTGGGAACGTGAGTATCGGCGATCAACAACAGCCGCATGGCTGCCAATCTAGTGGCGCCGACAACGCCGCCGAACTGAGGCTGTGCGCGATATCCGGCCTGAAGCTCGAACACAGCTTCAGAGTCGGCGGCAGAGAAAAAGCGCGCCCGAAGGGATTCGAACCCCTAACCTTCTGATCCGTAGTCAGATGCTCTATCCGTTGAGCTACGGGCGCATGGTCTTTCTTCAGTGTTCAATTGTGCGGCTGACGGGTCAGCCGTGGCGGAGGCGAGAGGATTTGAACCTCCGGTCGCCTTTGAGGGCGACAACTCATTAGCAGTGAGCCCCATTCGGCCGCTCTGGCACGCCTCCCGACGATTACCGCCGATCCGACAGCGTACACATGGGCTACCGCGCGAGGCAAAGCGCATTCGGCCGACCCATAAACTGGTGCAGTGACCGTCCGGCTGCGTCCCGAACTGGCTGATCTGCCCGCCTACACCCCCGGCAGGACCGTTCCCGGCGCAATCAAGATCGCCAGCAACGAGACCGTGTATCCGCCGCTTCCGAGCGTGCGGGCCGCGATCTCGGACGCCGTCGGGAACATCAACCGCTACCCGGACAACGGCTACGTCGAGCTCCGCGAGCGACTCGCCAAACACGTCAACTTCGCCCCCGAGCACATCTCGGTGGGCTGCGGGTCGGTCAGCCTGTGTCAGCAGTTGATCCAGATCACCTCGACCGTCGGCGACGAGGTGCTGTTCGGTTGGCGCAGCTTCGAGATCTACCCGCTGCAGGTGCGAACGGCGGGGGCCACACCCGTGCCGGTGCCGCTGACCGACCACACGCACGACCTCGACGCCATGCTGGCCGCGATTACCGACCGCACCCGGCTGATCTTCGTGTGCAATCCGAACAACCCGACGGGCACCGTCGTGGCGCCCGACGCGCTCGCCCGCTTCGTCGCCGCGGTCCCGCCGCACATCGCGATCGCGCTGGACGAGGCCTACGTCGAGTACATCCGCGAGCCGATGGTGCCCGACAGCCTGGGTCTGGTTCGTGCCCATCCCAACCTCGTTGTGTTACGAACGTTTTCGAAGGCCTACGGCCTGGCGGGTCTGCGGGTCGGTTACGCCGTGGGCGACCCGGACCTGATCACCGCGATCGGGAAGGTCTACGTGCCGTTCACCGCGACCAGCGTCTCGCAGGCCGCCGCGATCGCATCCCTTGACGCCGCCGACGAACTGCTCGAGCGCACCGACACCGTCGTCGCCGAACGCGCCCGGGTCACCGCGGAACTGCGCGCAGTCGGCTACACCGTGCCCGACTCGCAGGCCAACTTCGTCTGGCTCCCCTTGCCCGGGCAGGCCCAGCAGTTCGCCGAGGCATCGGCGCACAACCGCATCATCGTGCGGCCCTACGGCGACGACGGAGTACGCGTCACCGTCGCCGCGACCCACGAGAACGACGCGTTCCTCGATTTCGCCCGACAATGGATTGGACAGTCATGAGCGACGCCCGCGAGATCTTCACCGAGCTCAAGGAGCGCACCGGCACCATCTCCGACGCCGAACTCGACGAGTTCTGGGCGACGCTTACGCCCGCCACCATCGACTTCATGATCGGCGAGTGGAAGGGCGGCGAATTCCACACCGGCCACAAGGCCAACGGGTTCATGGAGCGGCTCAACTGGTTCGGCAAGACCTTCCACTCCGCCACCGACGCCAAACCTCTGGTGTGCCTGGACGCCGACGGCAACAAGTTCTCCAACACCGATGCGATGAAGGGTGAGGCCAGCCTGTGGATGGAGGAGTTCCGCGGCGAGGTGACGGCCTCGATGGTCTACGACGGCGCGCCCGTGCACGATCACTTCAAGGTCGTCGGCGAGAACGCCGTCGTCGGCATCATGAACGGCAAGGGCGCGCTCGACACCAGCTCCGGTACACCCCGGCACCTGTACTTCTACCTCGAGCGGCTGTAGCGCTCGCGAGATGAACAGCAGGGGGGTAAGGGGCAGCGGATCCACAGCCCTGGTGTACGTCTCGCGAAACGGCTAGGCCTGCCGACCGGTGTAGGCAAGCAACCGGGTCAGCGCCCCGGCGTCGGCGGGCACGTCGATCGGATCGTCGAAACCGGCGTTGACCCGGCCCTCCGGCGTGATGATCCTGCGCGCCAGCCCCAGCACGTAATCTGACAACGACTCGGGGGCGTTGACGTCGCGCCCGACCGCCGCCGCGTAATCCCACGCGTGCACCAGAAACTCGATCGACAGCACGCCGACCATCATCCGAGCCGGCACGTCGTTCCCGCCGAAGTCCACGGTGCCGTCCAGCCCCCGCCGTCGCCAGGCGTCCAGCGCTGAGCGCGCCGCGAACACCACCTGCTGCTCGATCGGCGCGTCGCGGTCGCGTTCGGTGAACTCCGCACCCGCCATGGCGCCGATCGTGGTGATGGAATTCAGCAGGTGGTCCGTCAACGCTGCGACGTCGAACTCCCGGCACGGCGTCTGCTTGTGCAGATCGCCGTCGGCGACGCCGTGCAGCACGTGCTGCAACACGGCGAACGACTTCTCCGCGCTGCGCAGTTCGTCGGTCGGCGGCGATTCGGGTCCGGCACGCAAGTCGTCGGGCATGACGCCACGCTACGTCGCCGATGGGCATATCGTTGCCGTGATGAAAACGCACGTGCGAGTGGCGGCAGTGGCGCTGGTTCTCGTGGGGGTCGCGACGGGATGCCAGCGCACCACGGAGGGCTCCGTCGCGATGACCACCGAGCCGGGGCCGCCGTTGACCTCCCCGGCGCGGCCGACGTCGCCGTCGATTCCGGGGCTGCCCGACATCGGGCTTCCCGACATTCCCCTGCCCACACGCAACACCGACGTCCCGGTCGTCCCCGCGCCGCCGAACGCCTTGTCCATGCAGTGCTCGGAGTACAACGGGCTCGACGAGGCGACCCAGGTCGCGGTGATCCGCGAGATCCTCAACCAGGAGGGCAACCCGCTCGGTCCCGACGGGGAGGGCATAGGCCAGATGCTGGTCGACGCCGCCTGCCAGTTCCTGCCCAGCGCCACCGTGAACGAGGTGCTCCTGGGCAAGCCGCCGCCGTGACCTGCGCCGTGACGAACTAGCGTGTTGCCCCATGGGCGAGACCTACGAATCCGTCACCGTTGACATCTCCGATCACGTCGCGCGGGTGACGCTGATCGGGCCAGGCAAGGGCAACGCCATGGGCCCGGCGTTCTGGGCCGAGTTGCCCGAGGTGTTCGGGACGCTCGACGCCGATCCGGAGGTGCGCGCGATCGTGCTGACCGGCTCGGGCCGCAACTTCAGCTACGGGCTCGACCTGGCCGCGATGGGAGCGACCATGCCCGGCCGCGATGCCGGCGCCAAGGGCCGCCTTGGATTCCACACCACGCTGACGAAGATGCAGGGCGCGATCAACGCGGTCGCCGACTGCCGCACCCCCACCATCGCCTCGGTGCACGGCTGGTGCATCGGCGGCGGCGTGGACCTGATCAGCGCCGTGGACATCCGCTACGCCAGCGCCGACGCAAAGTTCTCCGTCCGCGAGGTGAAGCTGGCGATCGTCGCCGACGTGGGCTCGCTGGCGCGGCTGCCTCTGATCCTGTCCGACGGGCACCTTCGCGAACTGACGCTGACGGGCAAGGACATCGACGCCGCCCGCGCCGAAAAGATCGGTTTGGTCAACGACGTCTACGACGACGCCGATGCCTCGCTTGCAGCGGCGCACGCCACGGCCGCCGAGATCGCCGCCAACCCGCCGCTGACGGTTCACGGCATCAAGGACGTGCTCGATCAGCAGCGCATCGCCCGGGTGTCGGAGAGCTTGCGCTATGTGGCCGCGTGGAATTCGGCGTTCCTGCCATCGAAGGATCTGGGTGAGGCGGTGACCGCGATGTTCGAGAAGCGCCCGCCGAAGTTCACCGGCGAATAGCGTTGATTCCCAGCACATTCCCACCGCGTTCCCGGCTCACTTTCAGGAATCGGTAGTACCGAATCCCTTCTAGCGCAATAGATTTCAGCGACATTGCTGTGCGATGCGTCACCATGGGCACCATTTCTGGCTGCAGCGGCGTTCTGCACGACATGACAGATACAACAGATTTCGCGTCGCTCGATCGCGGCGCGATCCAACGAATCAGTGCACCCCGAATCGAGGGCACCGCGGTGGCGTTCACCTCGAATCGCTACGAACAAAGTGACGTCGCTTCGATGCTCACCGGCATCGGCGGCCCGGAGTTCCTCCGGTTCGCGCAGAGCAGTGGTGTGCAGAGCCGCAGTCTCTCGCTTTCGCTGTCTCGCTACCCGAAGTTGTCGGGCTTCACCGAGGCGAACAACGTCTACATCGAGGTGGCTGTCGACCTCGGGGAGCGGGCCGTGCGGTCCGCGCTCGAGGCGGCACACGTCGCACCGGATGAAGTCGACGCCATCGTGTTCGTGTCGAGCACCGGCGTCGCTGTGCCCACCGTCGACGCTCGGGTGGCATCCCGGATCGGGTTGCGACCAGACGTCAAGCGGATTCCGTTGTTCGGATTGGGTTGTGTCGCAGGCGCAGCCGGCATGTCACGCGTGCACGACTACCTGAGGGGCTTTCCCTCCGACATCGCGGTCCTGCTGTCCGTCGAACTGTGCTCGCTCACGTTGCAACGCAACGACACGTCGATCCCCGCGCTGATAGGTGCCTGCCTGTTCGGCGACGGCGCGGCGGCGGTCGTGGTCTCGGGCGCAGACCGCATTCCTCCGACGATCGCGCACGCGCCCGCGCTGCTTGCGACCAGGAGCCGGCTGTTTCCGGACACGGTCGACGTCATGGGGTGGAATGTCAGCTCAAATGGCTTCGGGCTGGTGATGTCTCGTGAAGTCCCGCACATGGCGGCGAACTACCTCGAGGAAGAGGTCACTGGGTTCCTCGGTGACCACGGCCTTGAGGTGGGCGACATCGCCGCGTGGATCTGCCATCCCGGCGGTCCGAAGGTGCTGGATGCGATCGACAACGCGATCGGCCTGCCGCCGGAAGCCAACATTCACAGCCGAAACTCGATGCGGGAGAACGGGAACTTCTCGTCGGCGTCGGTGCTCGATGTACTGCACCGCACGCTCGCATCGCCACCCGCCCCAGGATCGTTCGGTGTGTTGCTGGCGATGGGTCCGGGCTTCAGCTTCGAGCTGCTCCTGCTGAAGTGGTGAGGAACCGACATGGTGTACTACCTGTTCATCCTCGCGATCGGACTGGAACGACTGGTCGAGTTGGTGGTGTCACGGCGCAACACGCGGTGGTCTCTTGCCAACGGCGGCAAGGAATTCGGCCAGGGCCACTATCCGGTGATGGTCGGCATGCACACGCTGCTGCTCGCGTCGTGTGTCACCGAGGTGGCGGTCCTGCACAGACCGTTCATCCCCCTGCTGGGATGGCCGATGGTGGCCATCGTATGCGCGAGCACCGCGCTGCGGTGGTGGTGCGTCGCGGTGTTGGGCAGACGGTGGAACCCCCGGCTCATCGTGATCCCGGGAACGCCGCTCGTGCACCGCGGCCCGTATCGGTGGCTGCACCACCCGAACTACACCGCGGTGGTGGTCGAGGTCGCGGCCCTGCCGCTGGTCCACTCGGCGTGGCTGACCGCGGTCGTCTTCACCGCCGCCAACGCCCTGGTGCTCAACGTCCGCATCCGGGCCGAGAACGCCGCGCTCGGGTACGGGTGAGTCAGGGCCGAGGAGTCAGCGGCGGGGAACCGGGGTCCAACCGAGTTCGGTCCTGGCCTTGGCGTTCGACAGCGGAAGCCAGGTATCCCCGAACGCGGTGACGCCGTAGGGCGCGGCGAGTTTGACCGCCGCACGCGGGATTCGCAGCTGTCGAGGCCGCCCGAGCTTCTCGCCCAGCTCCCGGATGTAGCCGTTGAACGACTGCGGCCGGTCGTCGACGATGTTGTAGATCTCGCCGCCCCGTCCGTGGTCGAGCGCGGCCGCAGTGGCCCTCGCGACGTCGTCGATGTGGATCCAGGACACGATGCCGTTACCACCCATGTCCAGCGCCAGGCGGAATCGCGCCATCCGCGCGAACAACTCGTCGTGCGGCACACCCGGGCCGTAGAAAGCGCCGTAGCGCAACACGATTCCCTCGGTGTCACTGTGTCTACGTGAAGCCAGGACCTTCTGCTCCATCCCGCGCAGCGCGGCCAGCATCGCCTCTCCGCCACGCGGGGCCGGTCCGGGGTAGGGATCGCTCTCGTCCAGCAACGCCGGACCGGTCGTCGGATAGCCGTAGGCAAACATCACGGATTCGGCGACGACGCGTCGGACGCCGGCCCGCTGCGCCGCGGCCAGCAGGTTCGCCGCACCGGTCCCCCACAGTTTTCTTGCGGGCTCAAAGTCGCTGACCCGCATCGGTCCCCGCTTCGGCAGCGTGGTCAACAGCGAAACCACCACCTCCGGACCGATATCGGCGACCGCTTTGTCGATATCGTCGCCGTCGAACACGTCGGCGACCACGGGCCTGGCCCCCGCAGCCGTGATCGCGCCCGTCCTGTTCGGCGACCGCGTCAGCCCGACGACCTCGTGGCCTCGGGCGCGGAGTTCACGCAGCAGCGGGACACCGGGCACGCTCGTCGCGCCGGCAACAAGTACTCGCATCACGGCCTCCTATCGGCGATGACGCTGGCGCGCAACGCGATCGCCAGGATCACGGTGGTGAACACCAGACCGCCGGCCTCCAGCCACCCGATCCAGTCACCCGCACCGTGGTGCGGGTCGATGATGTGGCTGAGCGAGTGCAGCGCCCAGTGCAGCGTCGCGAATGCCAGGGCCGGAGTGCGCCACCGCGTCCACCGTACCGCGGCGAGCAGCATGAGCCCCTGCGGCACTTCGAACGTGGCGACGTCGAAGATGAAGTGGTCGTTGCGCGTACCGAAGTTGCCGAGCGTGTCGAAGAACGCGCCGGGGGCGAACATCATGAACAGCCCCACGGACAAGGCGTAGAGCCCGAAGACGATGAGCGTCACCTCGACAAACCCCGCCCTTGTGCGCGTCGGTGTCGATGTCATACGGTCACGCTAGTTCGCCACTGGCCTCAAGATAGGCACCACTTTGACAGCGAGATCGGGTACCACTTCGGGTCCGGAGCTGCTGCTGGAACTCGACCGCGACGCCAACGGTCCGCTGCACCGCCAACTGGCTGACGGGTTGCGGACGGCCATCCGGACGGGCCGCCTCACGCCGGGCACCCGCCTGCCGTCCAGTCGCCTGCTCGCCACCGACCTGGGAGTGTCCCGTCGGCTCGTGGTCGATGCCTACAGTCAACTCGTCGCCGAAGGGTTCCTGCACAGCAGGCACGGGTCGGGCACCGTGGTCGCCACGGTGGACACCGTCGACCGGCCTTCCCGCGGTGAGGCCGGGCCGACGGCTCGCTACGACATCGACTTCCTGCCGGGGTCGCCGGATCTGCACAGCTTCCCTCGCGACGCTTGGCTGCGGGCGCTGAAGCAGGGCCTGGCCGAGATCGGCGCGGATGCATTCGGTTACGTGGCGCCTCAGGGGCTGTTCACCACGCGGGTTGCGGTGGCCGACTATCTGCGACGCGTCCGCGGTGTGCTCGCCGAACCGCAACACATCGTGCTGTGCTCCGGAGCGACACAGGCCATCGCGTTGCTCGCGCGGTCATTGCCGACATCCTCACTGGCCATGGAGGACCCCGGATTCTGGCTGCACCGAATGGTGCTGCGTAACAACGGTATCGAACCGGTTCCTGTTCCGGTCGACGAAGACGGGCTCGATGTCGGCGCGCTGGCGGCCAGCGGTGCCGACGCAGTGCTGGCCACCCCCGCGCACCAGTCCCCGACCGGGGTCGTCCTTTCGGCCCTGCGGCGCACTGAGCTGACGGACTGGGTCCGAGCCGGCCATCTGGTGATCGAGGACGACTACGACGCCGAATACCGCTACGACCGGGCACCCGTCGGCGCGTTGCAGGGAATCGCACCCGACCGCGTCGTCTACGTCGGCTCGACCAGCAAGACCCTGGCGCCCGGTCTTCGCATCGGCTGGATGGTGCTGCCCGCACATCTCGTCGGCCCGGTCAAAGTGGCCAAAGGTCTTGCGGACACCGGAAGTTCGGTGATGGACCAGTTGGCGTTCGCGCAGTTGCTGGGATCGGGCGGATACGACAGGCATCTGCGCCAGATGCGTCGCCGATACCTGACCCGCCGCAATGCTCTGCTGGGGGCCCTGGGCCGACACCTACCGCAAGCGACCGTCCTCGGCGCCGCGGCCGGTGTCCACCTGACGGTGCGCTTCCCCGACCGATTCCCGATCGACGACCTCGTACGGCTGGCCGCCGAACGGCGCGTGCGGGTCGAACCGCTCGCACCGTGCTACGCCGACCCGGCATCGGCGCCACCGGGCCTGCTCCTCGGCTACGCCAACCTCACTGAGTCCCAGATCGATTCGGGCGTGCGGGTGTTGGCGCGCATCGCGCACCGCATGTCATGAGCGGTGGCGGAGGGATTTGAACCCCCGGACGGTGTTAGCCGTCTCTCGCTTTCAAGGCGAGTGCATTAGGCCGCTCTGCCACGCCACCGCCGACAAGAGTACGGGGCGGCTCACACCGTCGCGACGGGGAATCCCCTCAGACGCGGCCGAGCTTGGCGTTCATCGACCCGTTCTTGAGTCCGACGCTGATCCGCCTGCAGTTCTCACCGATCGCCGCGACCTGGGGCCGCGACAGCCGGTCGAGAAAGTGCGCCCGCACGCTCTCGCCGTAGGTGACCATCGCGTCGCGTACCGCAGTCCGCCCGTCGTCGGTGATGCTGGCGAGCACACCACGGCCGTCGTCGGGGCTGGCCCCCCGGCGCACCAGGCCCTGCATCTCCAGGCGACGGATCTGCCGGGTGACCCGGCTCGGCAACGACATCAAGCCCTCGGCGAGATCGCCCATGCGGGCCGATCCCGTCGGTGACTTATCCAGGATGTCGAGCAACCTGACGTCGTTGAGCGTCAGATGATGCTTATCCACCAGCGACCGATTCAAGGTCGCATACAGCCGGAGCGCGGCATCCAAAAAATTTTGCCAGGACCGCTGCTCCGCGATGTCCAGCCCCGGCATATCCCCCGCGGTACGACCCGCAATAATCCCCTCCATGCGGTCATAGTAAACGGCCATCACATTGCTGGCGACTAATTCGTGAGACTGTCGACGCAGGCTAGTAGCGTTATCCGGATGCATGCAATCGTCGCCGGCCCGGAGGGTCGATTGACCTGGCAAGAGGTTCCCGACATCACGCCGGACGAGGGCGAAATTCTGATCAAGGTCGCCTCTGCCGGCATCAATCGGGCCGACCTTTTGCAGGCCGTGGGCAAATACCCGCCGCCGCCGGGCGCCAGTGAAATCCTCGGCCTCGAAGTCTCGGGAACGGTCGCGGCGGTCGGCGAAAAGACTTCCGATTGGGCGGTCGGACAACAGGTCTGCGCGTTGCTGGCGGGCGGGGGCTACGCCGAGTATGTGGCCGTGCCGGCCGGGCAGGTGATGGCGGTTCCGGACTCCGTGTCGCTGCACGAAGCAGCCGGTTTACCCGAGGTGGCCTGCACCGTGTGGTCGAACCTGGTGATGACCGTGGGCTTGACGGCGGGCCAGCTCGTCCTCATCCACGGGGGTGCCAGCGGCATCGGCACCCACGCGATCCAGGTGGCCCGCGCGCTCGGCTGCCGCGTGGCGGTGACCGCCGGGTCGGCCCACAAGCTGGACCTGTGCGCCGAACTCGGGGCCGAGGTGACGATCAACTACCGCGACGAGGACTTCGTCGAACGCGTCAGGGCCGAGGGCGGCGCCGACGTGATCCTCGACATCATGGGCGCGGCCTACCTCGACCGCAACATCGATGCGCTCGCCAACGACGGGCGAGTGGTGATCATCGGGATGCAGGGCGGTGTGAAGGCCGAACTCAACATCGGCAAGCTGCTCGGCAAGCGCGCGGGCGTCATCGCCACCGCTCTTCGCGCGCGCCCGGTGAGCGGCAAGGGGAGCAAGAGCGACGTCGTCGCCGAGGTGGTGGCCAACGTGTGGCCGATGATCGAGCGCGGTGAGGTTGGTCCGATCATCGGTGCCGAGTACCCGGTGCAGGAAGCCGGGGCGGCGCATGAGCTGCTGCAGTCGGGCGAGGTGTCGGGGAAAGTGCTTCTGCGCGTAACGGATTAGCGCTGCCGTCAGCCCAGCGAAGCGAGCGCGCGCACCAGCTGATCGACCTCGGCGGTGGTGGTGTAGTGCGCCAGTCCCACCGTCACCGCGCCGCCGATGTCGTTGACGCCGATCACGTCCAGCACGCGCGAACTCGCATTCGATATCGCCAGGATGCCGTTGTCGGCCAGGCGCTGAACCACCCGCTCCGCGGGGACGCCGTTGACCGCGAAACTGAGTACGGGGATTCGCGATTCGGGCGCACCGATGACCATCACCGTCGACAGCGACCGCAGCGAGATCAGCAGATAGTCGAAAAGCCTGCTCATATAGGCGTTCGCGGAGTGCATCGAGATCGCGAGGCGTTCGCGGCGCGTACCGCGCGCGTTCTCGTCCAGGGAGGCAAGGTACTCGATGCTGGCCACCACTCCGGCAAGCAGACCGAACTGGTGCGCGCCGACTTCGAGCCGCGCCGCTCCGCTTGCGTCCGGATCCAGCGATACCGAACCGAAGGAGCCGATGAGCGCCGGATCGCGAAAGACCAGGGCTCCGATGGGCGGACCGCCCCACGCCAATGCGTTGACCGCCACCACGTCCGCGTCGATCTCGTCGATGTCGATCAACTGGTAGGGCGCGGCCGCGGAGTGGTCGACGACCACCAGTGCGCCCTGATCGTGTGCCAGTTTCGTCACCGCGCGCAGGTCGGTCACGGTACCCAAAGTCGAAGAGGCAGAAGTGATTGCGACCAAGCGGGTCGGCTTGGTGACCAGGCTCTCCCATTGCCAGCTGGGCAGTTCGCCGGTCTCGATGTCGACCTCGGCCCACTTCACCTTGGCGCCATAGCGATTCGCGGCGCGCAGCCATGGCGCGATGTTCGCCTCGTCATCCAGACGGGTGACCACCACTTCGTAGCCGAGGCCGACACGCGACGACGACGCGTCCGCCAGCGAGGTCAGCAGGATCGCCCGGTCGGCGCCCAGAACCACACCGCGGGGATCGGCGTTGACCAGATCGGCCACGGCCAGCCGCGCGGCCTCCAGCACTGCGGCGCTGCGCTGCGCCGAGGGGTGCGGACCGACCGGGGTGGCCATCGACCCGCGGAACGCCGTGGACACAGCTCGGCCGACGGTGTCGGGCAACAACATGCCGTGCCCGGCGTCGAAACGCACCCACCCGTCGCCCAGAGACGGGTGCAAACCACGCACCCGGGCGACGTCGTATGCCATGCCAGCCCACCTTCGAGCGTCCGTGAGTTCGCGAACCCACACGATTCTGGCCGATACTCGGCCCGACCCGCCATGTCGGACTGGGTCTGCTGGGCAGCCATACTAGTCCAGTGACCTTGGCATTCGGAGTGCTAAACCCGTTGTCGTTGCTGGTCACGTCTGCCACATCGCCAGAACGCGGCCTCAAGTTAACCCGCCTGGTTATTCGCCATGGTGGCCGCCGATGAACCGTTTGCTGGATTGCCGAAGTTGTTTGAGCGACCGGTTTGCGGTCACCGACCGGGGTTCGCCTGTGCGCAGCGTGCGGACCGTCCCGTGCACGACCCGACTAGTGTCGCTAGTTGGTTCGCGGTCGAGGGCATCGCGAGGCTTGCGCGACGAATGCCGTGGAGATTAGAGGGAACGCAGGGAGTATGACCGACGACGACAACATCGAGATCATCAGCGGAGCCGACACCGGAGCCGAGACCGACGAGGAAAAGGACGGCAGGTCGCTGACCGACCTCGTCGAGCAACCGGCGAAGGTGATGCGGATCGGCACCATGATCAAGCAGCTCCTCGAGGAGGTGCGCGCAGCTCCGCTCGACGAGGCCAGCCGCAACCGGCTCCGGGAGATCCACCGCACGAGCATCACCGAACTCGAAGACGGCCTGGCCCCCGAGCTGCGCGACGAGCTCGAGCGGCTCACGCTGCCGTTCACCGAAGAGGCCGTACCCTCGGATGCCGAGCTGCGTATCGCGCAGGCCCAGCTGGTGGGCTGGCTGGAGGGCCTGTTCCACGGCATCCAGACCGCGCTGTTCGCCCAGCAGATGGCGGCACGGCAGCAGCTGGAGCAGATGCGGGGCCAAGGCGCGCTGCCACCGGGAGTGGCGATGCGCGGCGGCGGTCCGTCGCATCCGGGGACCGGGCAGTACCTGTAGGGGCATGCGTTGGTCCCACATATCGAGACCCGCAACGCGTGGGTGGAGTTCCCGATCTTCGATGCGAAGTCACGCTCGCTGAAGAAGGCGTTCCTCGGTAAGGCCGGCGGCGCGATCGGCCGCAACGACTCCAACGTCGTGGTCATCGAGGCGCTGCGGGACATCACCATGTCGCTGGAACTCGGCGACCGGGTGGGTCTGGTGGGGCACAACGGTGCGGGCAAGTCGACGCTGCTGCGCCTGCTGTCGGGTATCTACGAGCCCACCCGGGGGGTGGCGACCGTGAGCGGCCGGGTGGCGCCGGTGTTCGACCTCGGCGTCGGGATGGACCCGGAGATCTCCGGCTTCGAGAACATCATCATCCGCGGCCTGTTCCTGGGACAGACGCGCAAGCAGATGACGGCCAAGATCGACGAGATCGCCGAGTTCACCGAGCTCGGGGACTACCTGTCGATGCCGTTGCGCACCTACTCGACCGGTATGCGCGTGCGTCTGGCGATGGGCGTGGTGACCAGCATCGACCCCGAGATCCTGCTGCTCGACGAGGGTATCGGCGCGGTGGACGCCGAGTTCCTGAAGAAGGCGCAGACCCGGTTGGCCGAACTCGTCGCGCGCTCCGGGATCCTGGTGTTCGCCAGCCACTCCAACGAGTTTCTGGCCCGGCTGTGCAACACCGCGATGTGGATCGACCACGGCACGATCAAGATGACCGGCGGCATCGAGGACGTCGTGCGTGCCTATGAAGGCGAGGACGCCGCCCGGCATGTCCGGGAAGTGCTCGAAGAGACGCGACAGGGATGACGGCCGACGAGGGCTTGCCCGAGGAGCCAACCAGCTCCGTCATCTGCGCGGTGGTGGTCACCCATCGTCGTCCCGACGACCTGGCGAAGTCACTGGAGTCGGTGTCGGCCCAGACCCGCGCGCCCGACCACCTGATCGTCGTCGACAACGACGACGATTCCCGCGTCGCCGAACTGGTTGCCGGACAACCCATCCCCACCACCTACCTCGGATCACGCCGGAACCTCGGCGGCGCGGGCGGTTTCGCGTTGGGCATACTGCATGCTCTGGCGCTCGGCGCGGACTGGGTGTGGTTGGCCGACGACGACGGCCGCCCGGCCGACTCGGAGGTGCTGGGCACGCTGATCGAATGCGCCGCCCGCCACGGACTTGCCGAGGTGTCGCCGATGGTCTGCGATATGGACGATCCCGGGCGGCTGGCCTTTCCCCTGCGTCGTGGACTAGTGTGGCGTCGCCGTGTCGACGAGTTACGCACCGGATCCGGTTCAGATCTGTTGCCGGGCATCGCATCACTGTTTAACGGCGCGCTGTTCGCCGCGACGACGCTGGAGGCGACGGGCGTGCCTGATCTGCGCCTGTTCGTCCGGGGCGACGAGACCGAAATACACCGCAGGCTGGTGCGCTCCGGGTTACCGTTCGGCACCTGCCTCGACGCGGTGTACCTGCATCCGCAGGGCGGTGACGAGTTCAAACCGATCCTCGGCGGCAGAATGCACACGCAGTTCCCTGACGACACCCGCAAACGTTTCTTCACCTACCGCAACCGCGGATATCTGTTGTCCCAGCCGGGGCTGCGTCGTCTGCAGTTGCAGGAGTGGGCGCGCTTCGGTTGGTTCTTTCTGGTGTCGCGCCGCGACCCCGCCGGGTTGATGGAGTGGATCCGGTTGCGGCGCATGGGCCGCAAGGAGAGGTTCGGGAGGCTTCAGCCGTGACGTTCACCGACGCCGCTGCGCAGTCGAAGACCATGCGCCGGGCCTGGGGCGACCTGGTTGAGGGCTTCGGGAAGCACGAACTGTGGTTGCATCTCGGCTGGCAGGACATCAAACAGCGCTACCGCCGCTCGGTTCTCGGCCCGTTCTGGATCACGATCGCCACCGGTGCCACCGCGGTCGCCATGGGTCTGCTCTACTCCAAACTGTTCAAACTCGAGCTCTCCGAACATCTTCCGTACGTCACCCTCGGTCTGATCGTATGGAACCTGATCAACGCGGCGATCCTGGAGGGCGCCGACGTGTTCGTCGCCAACGAGGGGTTGATCAAACAGCTGCCGACACCGCTGTCGGTGCACGTCTACCGGCTGGTGTGGCGACAGATGATTCTGTTCGCCCACAACATGATCATCTTCGTGATCATCGCGATGATCTATCCCAAGCCGTGGAAGTGGACGGACCTGGCGGTCATCCCCGCGCTGGGTCTGATCGTGCTCAACTGCATCTGGGTGGCGTTGTGCTTCGGCATCCTGGCCACCCGCTACCGCGACATCAGCCCGCTGCTGGTCAGCCTGGTGCAGCTGCTGTTCTTCATGACCCCGATCATCTGGAACGAGTCCACCCTGCGACAGCAGGGTGCCGAGCAGTACACCAAGATCGTCGAGCTCAATCCGCTGCTGCACTATCTCGACATCGTGCGGGCCCCGCTGCTCGGCGCCGACCAGGAACTGCGCCACTGGGTAGTGGTGATCGTGCTGACCGTGGTCGGCTGGACCTTCGCGGCGTTCGCCATGCGGCAGTACCGCGGCCGTGTCGCCTATTGGGTGTAGCTTCCTGGCGGGTTGCTAAGTGCTGACCGGCTTTCCCGAGTTCGTCTGCCCACCGGAAAGCGGTTCCCATGCGCGTACCCGCGGGATCCAGCGCGGCACGTGGCGGCGGTACTGGTCGTAATCGCCGCCGAACCGCCGGCGCAAGTGAGGTTCCTCCACGGTGCGGATCGCGATCAGCACCGCAGTGAAGAAGAACACGAACCACGCGAACAACCAGGGTGACGACCAGACGACCGCCGTGCCGAGCTGAATGCAGAACACCGCGGTCATCATCGGGTTGCGCACGTGCCGGTAAGGCCCTGTCACAACGAGTTTCACCGGCGAGCCGATGGCCAACGTGCCGTCGCCGATGCGGTCGAACAGCACAACCGTCCACGCCAGCATGAACAGACCGAACGCGATCAGCGCACCCCCCACGAGGGCCAACACGAGCCCGCGCGGCGTGCCGAGGTCGGGAACCCCGACGTCGGCGAGGATGCCGATCGTGACGGGAATGAACACCGTCATCATCGCCGGTGCGAGAAGTACCGAAAGTAGATGCCGCCACCAGAGCCGTCGCATCGCCGAACCTCCTTGTTCAACACTTGCTGAAGAATGATGCTACGCCCGGCTCACAACAAAGATCAACACTTGTTGAACTACGCTTCTCAGCATGGCGGAACGTGGCAGGACCGGCCGCTGGCGTACCGGCCAGGAGAGCAGGAAGCGGGTCATCGAGGCGGCTCGCGAGCACTTCATGCGCGGCTACGAGCAGGCAACCGTGCGCCAGATCGCCGCCGACGCCGGCGTCGACGTAGCCATGGTCTACTACTTCTTCGGTAACAAGGAGGGGCTGTTCACCGCATCAGTGCTCGACATTCCCGAGCATCCGCTGCACCAGCTTCCGCTGCTGCTCGACGAGGGCCACGACCAGATCGGGGCCCGACTGGTTAGGGCGTTCCTGGTGCGATGGGACGCCGGTGACACCTTCGAGCCTCTGTTGACGGTCTGGCGGTCGGCAGACATCCAGCCGCTGGCCCGCAAGCTGCTCCACGACACCCTGGCCGGCCCCGTCGCCGAGCGCGTTGCCAGCGAGTTCGGTGTGGACGACGCGGTGCTGCGGGTCGAATTGGTCACGGTGCATCTCATGGGCTTGGCCTTCGCGCGGTATCAACTGCGCATCGAACCGATCGCGTCCACGTCGATCGACGACTTGGTGGCGTGGATTGGCCCGACAGTTCAGCGATATCTGACGGGTTCAGTCGGCGGAACCTGAGAGGTGCCCGCGGCCGTTATGCGGATATGAGCATCCCGCCATATCAGCCGCCGTCGTCCACGCCGTCCGCACCGACGGGCACGCTGACCTGCCCGAAGTGTGCAGGCTCGATGCGGACCTACGAACGCAACGGCATCCACTTGGAGCAGTGCGACACCTGTCGCGGCATCTTCCTCGACTTCGGCGAGCTCGAGTCGCTGACTCAGATGGAGAACCGGTTCGTCCAGGCCGCACCGCCTCCGCCGCCTGCCCAGCCGGGATACGGATACGGTCCGGGCTGGGGCCATCGCGGCAACAAGTACTACCGCAAGCAGGGTTTCGGCCGGCTGTTCTTCTCCAGCTAGCCACCCAGCTTCAGCCCATCCGCGCGCAGGCCGCCACCAACAGTTCGTCAGGGTGGTGGGCGGCCGCCTGCACCACGGCCGCGCGCGCGAACGCGTCGAGCACCGGCCACGGGTCTGCGTCGGGCAGCGCGGGGCCGCCGGCGGCGCGGTAGGCGTCGACGAAGCTTTGCCAGTCGGCGTCCGGGATCAGTCCCGCCGCCCAGAATCCGGCCGGTCGAGCCAGGTCCCACGCCGGATCGCCGGCACCCAGGTCGTCGACGTCGAGAAGGACCCATGGCGAATCTGCGTGCGGGCGCGCGAGTTGGCCCAGATGCCAGTCACCGTGCACCAACGTGTGCGGACGGTCCGGTGAGCCGGGCCGCCACACCGCGTCGGGCAGGGCGGCCGCGGCCCGTCGCACCGTCGGATCGCCGTCGGAGCGCAGCGCGTCAACCGCGCGCCGCAGCCGTTGCGGCCAGCCGTGCGGGGGCACTCGAGACGACCATGGCTCCCGGTGCAACCTGGCCAACAACTGTCCGGCTTCCGACCACGGCACCGACTCTGGTTGCGGGGCAAGGGGTTGCACGCGCGGCCATCGAGTGCGCCACCGCGCTGCGACCGGCTCGGGAAGCGTTGATAGCGGCGAGAGCAGGCAATCCGAGCTCGCAGCGATGCCGAGTCGGACCGTCAGTGCCCGCGGGTTGGTACCCGGCCGGTGCAGCTTGTAGACGACGTCGCCGTCGACGACGATCTCCGCACCGGACCGGGTCTGCACACCTGAAACCTAGCGACGCGACGGCTGCACATCCCGCGTAAGCTGCCCGGGTGGCCGAGCCCCCGATGCAGCCGACCCTGAGCCTGGGCACCCAGATCTGGCGGTTCATCGTCACCGGCGGTTTCTCGGCGATCGTCGACTTCGGCCTGTACGTCGCCCTGCTCGCCGCCGGTCTGCACGTCAACGTGGCCAAGACGCTCAGCTTCATCGCGGGCACCACCACGGCGTATCTGATCAACCGCCGGTGGACCTTTCAGGCGCCGCCGAGCACCGCGCGGTTCATCGCGGTGTGTGCGCTCTATGCGGTGACCTACGCCGCGCAGGTCGGCATCAACTACGTGCTGTACGTGGCGTGGGACGACAAACCGTGGCGGGTGCCGGTCGCGTTCGTCATCGCCCAGGGCACGGCGACGGTGATCAATTTCGTCGTCCAGCGTGCGGTCATCTTCCGGCTGCGCTGACGCGACACCGCTGCCGGCCGCGCGATATCCAGCGGTCATGGCGCCGGCTGTCCGCACGGTACCCTCGTCACGATGTCCGAGAACTTGCCGACGACCTCGCGTGCCTTGACCGGCTTCGGCCGCACGGCACCGTCGGTCGCTCAGGTGCTGAGCACGCCGGACGTCGACTTGATCGCCGCTGCGGTCCGCGAGGCCGCCGACCGCAGCGCATCCAGCCCGTCGTTCCTGCACCGGGGCGTCCTCGCTCGCGGCCTGGGTCGCTCCTACGGCGATCAGGCATGCAACGGCGGTGGCCTGGTCGTGGACATGACCGCGCTGCACAATGTCCACTCGATCAGCGCCGAGACGGCCGTGGCCGACGTCGATGCGGGCGTCAGCCTCGACCAGCTGATGAAGGCCGCGCTGCCGTTCGGGCTGTGGGTACCGGTGCTGCCGGGCACGCGGCAGGTCACCGTCGGCGGGGCGATCGCCTCCGACATCCACGGCAAGAACCACCACAGTGCAGGCAGCTTCGGCAATCACGTGCTGTCGATGGACCTGCTGATGGCCGACGGCGAGATTCGCACCCTCACCCCCGACGGGCCGGACGCCGAACTGTTCTGGGCGACGGTCGGCGGTAACGGCCTCACCGGGATCGTGGTGCGCGCCCGAATCGCGATGACGCGCACAGAAACCGCGTACTTCATCGCCGACGGTGTGTCCACCAGCGATTTGGATGAGACCGTCGCCGTGCACCTCGACGGCAGCGAGGACCGCTACACCTACTCCAGCGCGTGGTTCGACCTGATCAGTCCGCCGCCGAAGCTCGGGAGGGCCGCGATCAGCCGCGGCAGCCTCGCGACGCTCGATCAGCTGCCCCCGAAGCTGGCTAAGAATCCGCTGAAGTTCGATGCACCGCAACTGCTTTCGGTGCCTGATGTTTTCCCGGTCAGCGCCATGAACAAGCTCTCGTTCATGGCGATCGGCGAGGTGTACTACCGGCTCGGCGGCACCTACACCGGCAAGATCATGAACTTGTCGCAGTTCTACCACATGCTGGATCTGGTCAGCGGGTGGAACAACGCTTACGGCCCAGCGGGTTTCGCGCAGCACCAGTTCCTGGTTCCGCCCGATGCGCTCGAGGAGTTCAAGACCATCATCCGCTGGATCCAGACCCGCGGGCATTATTCGGCGCTGAACGTGTTCAAACTGTTCGGGCCCGGTAACCGCGCGCCGCTGAGCTTTCCGATAGCGGGATGGAACGTAGCGATGGACTTCCCGAACAAGCCCGGTATCAACGAATTCCTCAACGAGCTCGACGAGCGGGTCATGGAGTTCGGCGGCCGGGTGTACACCGCGAAAGACTCCCGGGTCAGTGCGGAGCGGTTCCACAAGATGTATCCGAGGATCGACGAGTGGATCGCCGTGCGCCGCAAGGCCGACCCGAACGGCGTCTTCGCATCCGACATGGCACGACGCTTGGAGCTCCTGTAGATGGTTCTCGACGCTGTAGGTAACCCCCAGTCCATCCTGCTGCTCGGCGGGACATCGGAGATCGGGCTGGCGATCTGCGAGCGCTACCTGCGCAACGCGCATGCCCGCATCATCCTTGCGGACCTGCCGAATAACCCCCGCAAGGACGAGGCGATCGCGGCGATGACGGCCGCGGGGGCCAAGTCCGTCGAATGGATCGACTTCGACGGCACCGACACCGCCGGACATCGCGCCGTGATCGACAAGGCCTGGGGCGGCGGTGATGTCGACGTCGCGATCGTGGCCTTCGGGCTGCTCGGCGACGCTGAAGAGCTGTGGCAGAACCAGTCCAAGGCCGTGCAGGTCGCCCAGATCAACTACACCGCAGCGGTTTCGGTCGGCGTGCTGATCGGCGAGAAGATGCGCGCCCAGGGCTTCGGGCAGATCATCGCGATGAGTTCAGCGGCCGGTGAGCGGGTGCGGCGGTCCAACTTCGTGTACGGGTCAACCAAGGCCGGCTTGGACGGGTTCTACCTTGGCCTCGGAGAGGCGTTGCGCGAGCACGGAGTTCGGGTGCTGGTGATCCGGCCCGGTCAGGTCCGCACCACGACCACCATCGAGCACTGGAAGGCCACCGGCGCGAAGGAAGCGCCGTTCACCGTCGACAAGGAAGACGTCGCCGAACTGGCCGTCACGGCGGCAGCCAAAGGCAAGGAACTGGTATGGGCGCCGGGAGCGTTCCGGTACGTGATGATGGTGTTGCGCCACATCCCCCGGCCGATCTTCCGCAAGCTACCCATCTGATGCGCGGCGGCGCGCGGGCCCTGCCGATCAAGGTCGCCGGCCAGATGATGGCGGCCGCCGCGGTGGCGATGGCCGTCGCGGTGGTCTCGCTGGCCGCGATCGCGCGCGTGGAGTGGCCCGCCTACAACTCGTCCAATCAGCTGCACGCGCTGACCACCGTGGGCCAGTTCGCCTGTCTGGCGGGGTTGTTGGCGAGCGGGTGGGTCTGGCGGCGCGGCCGGCAGCTGCTTGCGAAGGTGGCGGCGACGCTGTTCCTGTCAGCGTTCTCGGTGGTGACGCTGGCGATGCCGCTCGGTGCGACGAGGCTCTATCTGTACGGCATCTCGGTCGATCAGCAGTTCCGCACCGAGTACCTCACCCGGCTCGCCGACAGCGCCGCGCTGCGCGATATGACCTACATGGGTCTGCCGCCGTTCTATCCGCCGGGCTGGTTCTGGATCGGGGGCCGCCTGGCCGCGCTGACCGGAACTCCGGCGTGGGAGATGTTCAAACCGTGGGCGATCATGTCGATCACCGCCGCGATCGCGGTGGCGTTCGTGTTGTGGGCGGCCATGATTCGCTTCGAGTACGCGCTCATCGTGACCACCGCCACCGCCGCAGCCACGCTCGCATACTCTCCGGCCGAGCCCTACGCCGCCATCATCTGCGTTCTGCTGCCGCCGGTGTTCGTGCTCGCCTGGTCGGGTCTGCGCGGGGGCGACCCGGATGGGGTGGCGGGCGGGAGGACGCGAGCCGGCTGGCCCGCCGTCATCGGCACCGGCCTCTTCCTCGGCGGCGCCGCGCTGTTCTACACGCTCCTGTTCGCCTACGCGGCATTCACATTGACGATCATGGGGGTGCTTCTGGCCGTCGCGCGCAGACGCATCGAACCGCTGCTGCGGCTGGTGGTCATCGCGGTCATCTCGGGCGCCATCGCGCTGATCGGCTGGGCGCCCTACCTTCTGGCGGCGTTCTCCGGCGAGCCCGCCGACTCCGGAACCGCCCAGCACTATCTGCCGACCGACGGCGCGCAGCTGGAATTCCCGATGCTGCACTTCACACTGCTGGGAGCGCTGTGCATGCTCGGCACGTTGTGGTTGGTCTGGCGTGCGCGGTCCTCCACCCGGGCCGGCGCTCTGGCGATCGCGGTACTCGCCGTCTACGCCTGGTCGCTGCTGTCGATGCTGACCACGCTGGTGGGCACCACATTGTTGTCCTTCCGACTGAATCCGACGCTGACCGTGCTACTCACCGCGGCAGGTGCCTTCGGCTTCATCGAGGTCACCCGTGCAGTCGCGGCGCGGGTGCGGCCCGAGAACGCGCGACGTGTCGTCGCGGCGGCGGCCACGCTGGGCGCCATCGGCGCCGTCACCTACAGCCAGGACATCCCCGACGTGCTGCGGTCCGACATCGTCGTCGCCTATACCGATACCGACGGCTACGGTCAGCGCGCGGACCGGCGACCGCCCGGCGCCGAGCGCTACTACCGCGAGATCGACGCCAGGATCACGGAGGTCACCGGTCGTCCCCGTGACGAGACCGTCGTGCTGACCGCCGACTACAGCTTTTTGTCCTACTACCCCTACTACGGATTCCAGGGCCTGACCTCGCACTACGCCAATCCACTGGCGCAGTTCGAGAAGCGCGCCGAGGCCATCGAGAGCTGGGCCACGCTGGCCGACGCCGACCAGTTCATCGAGGCGCTCGACACGCTGCCGTGGGAGCCGCCGACGGTGTTTCTGATGCGCCGCGGGGCCGACGACACCTATACGTTGCGGTTGGCCTCCGACGTCTATCCGAACCAGCCCAATGTGCGCCGCTACCACGTCGCCCTGGACGAGACATTGTTCGACGACCCCCGCTTCGAGGTCTCCAGCATCGGCCCGTTCGTGTTGGCGATCCGCAAGCCCAATTAAGATCGAACCCCGTGGTCGGTGAAGCCGGTGTCGGGTCGAACCATCGGACGGTGCGGCTCATCGCCATCGTCGCAGGATTGCTCGGCGCACTGCTGGCCATCGCGACGCCGTTGATGCCGGTCACGCAGACCACCGCCGAACTGAACTGGCCGCAGAACGGCGTGCTGCGCAGCGTGGACGCCCCGCTCATCGGCTACGTCGCGACCGACCTCGAGATCTCTGTGCCGTGTCGCGCGGCGGCCGGGCTGGCCGGTCCCGATGCCCAGGGCCGCACCGTGCTGTTGTCGACCGTGCCCAAACAGGCACCCAAGGCCATCGACCGCGGCCTTCTCATCGAGCGGGTCAACGACGACCTGCTGGTGATCGTGCGAAACACCCCGGTGGTCAGCGCGCCGCTGGATCAGGTGCTCAGCCCGCAGTGCCAACGGCTGACCTTCACCGCGCACGCCGACAAGGTGGCCGGCGAGTTCGTCGGTCTCGTCCAAGGTCCGGGACGGATCCCGAACGACGACCCCGGTGAACCGCTGCGCGGTGAACGCGGCGGCTACGACTTCCGCCCGCAGATCGTCGGCGTCTTCACCGACCTCAGCGGTCCGGCGCCCCCGGGTCTGGAGTTCTCCGCGACGCTCGACACCCGCTACAGCACGTCGCCGACGCTGCTCAAGACCCTGGCGATGATCATCGGGGTGGCGATGACCGTCATCGCCCTGGTCGCGCTTCATCTTCTCGACATCGCCGACGGCCGCGGCGTCAGACGGTTCCTGCCGCCGCGGTGGTGGACGCTGCGACCGCTCGACGGCGTCGTCACCGCGGTGCTGGTGTGGTGGCACTTCGTCGGCGCCAACACCGCCGACGACGGCTACATCCTGACGATGGCGCGGGTCTCCGAGCACGCCGGCTACATGGCGAACTACTACCGGTGGTTCGGCACGCCGGAGGCGCCGTTCGGCTGGTACTACGACCTGCTGGCGTTGTGGGCCCAGGTCAGCACGCACAGCGTGTGGATGCGCCTGCCGACGCTGGTGATGGCGCTGGCGTGCTGGTGGGTCATCAGCCGTGAGGTGATCCCGCGGCTGGGCCACGCCGTGAAGAAGACACCTGCGGCGGCGTGGACGGCGGCGGGTCTGTTCCTGGCGTTCTGGCTGCCGTTGAACAACGGGCTGCGCCCCGAACCGATCATCGCGCTCGGCATCCTTCTCACCTGGTGCTCGGTCGAGCGGGGTGTGGCCACCAGCAGGCTGCTGCCCGTGGCGATCGCGATCATCATCGGCGCGTTCACGCTGTTCTCCGGGCCGACGGGCATCGCCGCCGTGGGCGCGCTGCTGGTCGCCGTCGGACCACTGAAAACCATTGTCGCCGCGCATGTCTCACGCTTCGGCTATCTGGCGTTGCTGGCGCCGATCCTGGCCGCGGCCACCGTCACGATCATCTTGATCTTCCGGGACCAGACGCTGGCCTCCGAGATGCAGGCCAGCACCTTCAAGTCGGCGGTCGGGCCGAGCCTGAGCTGGTTCGACGAGCACATCCGCTACGAGCGGTTGTTCACGCTGAGTCCCGACGGTTCGGTGGCGCGCCGCTTTGCGGTGCTCACACTGTTGCTGGCGCTGGCCGTTGCGGTCGCGATGTCGTTGCGCAAGTTCAGGATTCCCGGCACGGCGTTGGGACCCAGCCGCCGCATTATCGGCATCACGGTCATCTCATTTTTCGCCATGATGTTCACGCCGACCAAGTGGACCCATCACTTCGGGGTGTTCGCCGGGCTGGCCGGCTCGTTGGGCGCACTGGCCGCCGTCGCCGTCGCCGCCACGGCGATGCGCTCGCGCCGCAACCGCTCGGTGTTCGGCGCCGCGGTCCTGTTCGCGATGGCGCTGTCGTTCGCCACCGTCAACGGCTGGTGGTACGTGTCGAACTTCGGTGTGCCGTGGTCGAACGCCATGCCGGAGTGGAAGTTCGGCTTCTCGACGATCCTGCTCGGGCTGGCCGTGCTGACCCTGATCGCCGCGGCGTGGTTCCACTTCTCCGGGCGCGACTCGTCGCCACCCGGGCCGCAGCGGCGCTGGCAACGAATGCTGCAGGCGCCGTTGGCCATCGCCACATGGCTGCTGGTGATGTTCGAGGTGCTCTCGCTGACGCTGGCCATGATCGACCAGTACCCGGCGTGGAGCGTCGGCCGGTCCAACCTCGAAGCCCTGGCCGGCAAGACGTGCGGGATGGCCGAGGATGTGCTCGTCGAGGAGGACCCCAACGTCGGCATGCTGAGGCCGATCGGCACGCCCGTCGGTGAGGCGCTCAGCGCAGGCACCGCACAGGGGTTCAACCCCAACGGGATTCCCAGTGACGTCTCCGCCGACGAGACGATGAGCGGTCAGGGCACCTCGAGCAACTTCGCCGATACCGACAACGAAGACGACCAGGCTGGAAACGGTGGGACCGAGGGCGGCACGACGGCCGCCGCCGGTGTCAACGGTTCACGGGCCCGGCTGCCCTACAAACTCGATCCGGCCACGACCCCGGTGATGGGCAGCTGGCGCTCCGGTACGCAGCAGCCCGCGCAGTTGCGCTCGGCGTGGTACCGGCTGCCGGACCGCGACTCCGCCGACCCGCTGCTGGTCATCTCGGCGGCCGGCCGGTTCGACGCGGGTGAGGTCACGGTGCAGTGGGCGACCGACGAGCAGGCCGCCGCCGACGAGCCCGGGGGTGGGATCGGGTTCGCCGACGTCGGCGCCTCCCCCGCGTGGCGCAACCTGCGGGCACCGTTGTCCGCGATACCGCCCGAAGCCACTCAGATCCGACTGGTGGCCTCCGACGAGGACCTCGACCCGCAGCACTGGATCGCGGTGACGCCGCCGCGGATCCCCGAGCTGCGCACGCTGCAGGACGTCGTCGGGTCGTCGGATCCGGTGCTACTGGACTGGCTGGTCGGGTTGGCGTTCCCCTGCCAGCGGCCGTTCGGCCACCAGAACGGCGTCGTCGAGGTGCCCAAGTGGCGGATCCTGCCCGACCGGTTCGGGGCCGAGGCGAACTCGCCGGTGATGGACTACCTCGGCGGTGGACCGCTCGGCATCACCGAACTGCTGGTGCGGGCCACGACGGTGCCGACGTATCTGGACGACGACTGGTTCCGGGACTGGGGCTCGCTGCAGCAGCTCACGCCGTGGTACCCGAACGCCGCGGAGGCGCGCCTGGACCTGGGCACGGCGACGCGCAGCGGGTTGTGGAGCCCGGCGCCGCTGCGCCTGTCCTGAGCTTGCGGGCCTTGTTGGTTATTGCGCTTAACAGGTGGGTCGTACGCACGTGGTGCGTGGGATCAACCCGTTAGAGCACAGGAGGCGTTTGCCCATATCGGCCCGGGGTCACCGACTCCGATGATCGAGTCGCCTACCATCGACGCTCGTGCCTGCCCATCGGATCGCGCGACTGATCGCCGTCGTCGCAGGCATCGCCGGCGTGCTGTTGTGCGGGCTGGTGCCGCTGCTGCCGGTCAAACAGACCACCGCGACCATCCTGTGGCCGCAGGGCACCGGACCCGACGGGTTCGTCAGCGACATCACCGCCCCGCTGGTCTCCGGCGCTCCGCAGGCCCTCGACATCTCGATCCCCTGCCGGGCCGTCGCCTCGCTGCCCGCCGACGGCGGCCTGGTGCTGTCCACCGTCCCGCCGGGCGGCATCGACGCCAGCCGTAACGGGCTCTTCGTGCGCGCCACCTCCGACCTCGTTGTCGTGGCGTTCCGCGACTCCGTCGCCGCGGTCGCGCCGCGGCCCGCCGTGGAGGACGGCGCCTGCAGCACACTGCACATCTGGGCCAACCCCGGCGAGGCCGGCGCCGACTTCATCGGGCTGCCCGGGGCCGTGGGAACGCTGGCCGCCGAGGAGAAGCCGCAGGTCGCCGGCGTCTTCACGGATCTGGAGGTCGCACCACAGGAGGGGCTCGGGGCGCGCGTCGACGTCGACACCCGATTCATTACCTCCCCCACCGCGCTCAAGCTCGCCGTGATGGTGCTGGGGGTCTTGTGCGTGATCGCGTCGATCGTCGCGATGGCGGTGCTGGACCGGCGGAGCCGCTCCGGCGGCGACATCGGGCTCCGCAGCGGTCGCCGCGTGCTGCGCGCCTGGCGGCGGTTCTGGCGGGTGGGCTTCTGGCACTGGGCGGCCGACCTGGCCGTCGCGGGCACCCTGCTGCTGTGGCACGTCATCGGCGCCCTGTCGTCGGACGACGGCTACAACCTCACCATCGCCCGCGTCTCGGCCGACGCCGGGTACACCGCGAACTACTACCGCTTCTTCGGCGCCACGGAGGCCCCGTTCGACTGGTATCAATCGGTGCTCGCGGCGTTCGCCTCGGTCAGCACCGCCAGCGTGTGGATGCGGGTGCCCGCGACGCTGGCGGCCATCGGCGCCTGGTTGATCGTCAGCCGCTGCATCCTGCCGCGCCTCGGCCGTCGGCTTGCGGCCAACCGGGTGACGGTGTGGACGGCAGGGGCGGTGTTCCTGGCGGCGTGGCTGCCGTTCAACAACGGCCTGCGACCTGAACCGCTGATCGCGTTCGGCACCGTCGCCGTGTGGGTGCTGGTGGAGAACGCCGTGGCCACCCGGCGGACGTGGCCTGCCGCGCTGGCGATCGTCGTCGCGGTGTTCAGCGTGACGTTGGCTCCGCAGGGACTGATCGCGATCGCGCCCCTGCTTGTTGGGGCCCGCGCGATCGTCCGCACCATCCGCGTGCGTCGTCGGGTGGACGGTGTGCTGGCGCCGTTGGCCGCGCTGCTGTCCGCGCTCGCGCTGATCTTCGTGGTGGTGTTCCGCGACCAGACGCTGGCCACGGTGGCGGAGTCGGCCCGCATCAAGTACGTCGTCGGCCCGACGATCGCGTGGTACCAGGAGTTCCTGCGCTACTACTTCCTCACGGTCGAGGACAGCATCGACTCGTCGCTGACCCGGCGCTTCGCGGTGCTGGTGCTGTTGCTCTGCCTGTTCGGGATGCTCGCGGTGCTGCTGCGGCGCGGCGGTGTCGCCGGCATGGCGCGCGGACCGGTGTGGCGGCTGATCGGGTCGACGGCGATCGGCCTTCTGCTGCTGACGTTCACGCCGACCAAGTGGGCGGTGCAGTTCGGCGCGTTCGCCGGTCTGGCGGGTGCGCTCGGTGCGGTGACGGCGTTCGCGTTCAGCCGCGTCGGGCTGCACAGCCGCCGCAACCTCGCGCTCTATGTCACCGCGCTGTTGTTTGTATTGGCTTGGGCGACATCGGGTATCAACGGCTGGTTCTATGTCGGCAACTACGGTGTGCCGTGGTTCGACAAGCAGCCGGTGATCGCCGGTATCCCGGTCACCGGCATCTTCCTCGCGCTGGCGATCATCACCGGCCTGCTCGCGGGGTGGCTGCACTTCCGCATGGACTACGCGGGGCATACGGAGGTCGCCAACACCAAGCGCAACCGTGTGCTCGCCTCCACGCCGCTGCTGGTGGTGGCGACGATCATGGTGGTGCTCGAGGTCGGCTCCATGACCAAGGGCGCCGTGCAGCGCTACCCCGTCTACACCACCGCCAAGGCGAACTTCTCGGCGCTGAAGTCCGGGCTCTCGGACACCAGCTGCGCGATGGCCGACGATGTGCTCGTCGAGCCCGACACGAACGCCGGTATGCTGCAACCGGTTCCGGGCCAACGCTTCGGCGAGTACGGACCGCTCGGCGGGGAGGACCCCGTGGGCTTCAACCCCAACGGCGTCAGCGACACCCTCGAACCGCCCGAGCCGATCACCGCCAACCCGGGCACCGTCAACTCCGACGGCTCACCGAACGAACCCAACATCGGGATCGGCTTCGCCGCAGGCACCGGCGGAGGCTACGGACCCGTCGGCGTGAACGGTTCGAATGTGTTCCTGCCGTTCGGACTCGACCCCGACCGCACGCCGGTGATGGGCAGCTACGACGAGAACACTGTCGCGGCCAAGGTGACCTCGGCGTGGTACCAGCTGCCGCCACGCACCCCGGACCGGCCGTTGGTCACCGTCGCGGCCGCGGGGGCGATCTGGTTCTACGAAGAGGACGGCTCGTTCAACTACGGACAGTCGCTGAAGCTGCAGTGGGGTATACACCGCCCCGACGGCAGCTATCAGCCGCTGGCCGAGGTGCAGCCGATCGACGTCGGCCCCGGTCCTCAAAAGGCCTGGCGCAACCTGCGTTTCCCGTTCGCATCGGCGCCGCCCGAGGCGAATGTCGCGCGCATCGTCGCCGACGACCCGAACCTGTCCACCGACCAGTGGTTCGCGTTCACCCCGCCACGGGTGCCGGTGCTCGTCACCGCGCAGCAGTTCCTCGGCTCGCAGACGCCCGTGCTGATGGACATCGCGACGGCCGCGAACTTCCCTTGCCAGCGCCCGTTCTCCGAACATCTCGGCATCGCCGAGTTGCCGGAATACCGCATCCTCCCGAACCTCAAGCAGGTGGTCGTGTCCTCGAACCAGTGGCAGTCCGCCGAGGACGGCGGTCCATTCCTGTTCATCCAGGCACTGTTGCGCACCTCGACCGTGCCCACCTATCTGCGCGACGACTGGTACCGGGACTGGGGTTCGATCGAGCGGTACCTGCGGGTGGTGCCCGAATCCGAGGCGCCGGACGCGATCGTCGAGCAGGGGGCGGTGCGCGTGTTCGGTTGGAGCCGTAACGGACCCATCAGGGCGCTGCCATGAGCCAGACATCGAGTTCCGACGTGCGGATCGCCCGCTGGGTCGCGGCGATCGCCGGGTTGATCGGCTTCGTGCTGTCGGTGGCGACTCCTCTGCTTCCGGTGGAACAGACCACCGCATCGCTGAACTGGCCGCAGCAGGGCGAGTTGAACAGCGTCACCGCGCCGTTGATCACGCAGACTCCGGTGCGGATGTCGGTGACCGTGCCGTGCGAGGTGATCCGCTCGATGCCGCCGCGCGGCGGAGTCGTGTTGGGCACCGCGCCAAAGGACGGTAAGCAGGCCGCGCTGCAGAGTCTGTTCGTCACGGTCAACCCGCAGCGTGTCGACATCACCGACCGAAACGTGGTGGTGGCCAGCGTCCCCCGGGCCCGGGTGGTCGGCACCGGGGACACCCCGGGATGCTCACGCATCGAGATCACCTCCTCGGAGGAGGGCACCTTCGCCGACTTCGTCGGGCTGACGAAGGCGGACGGTTCGCCGCAGTACACCGGTTTCCCGGACCCGAACCTGCGCCCCGCGATCGTCGGCGTGTTCACCGACCTGACCGGCCCTGCGCCGCCGGGGCTGAGCCTGTCGGCAGAGATCGACACGCGGTTCACCACCAAGCCGACACCGCTGAAGCTGACGGCGATGGTGCTGGCCATCGTGTCGACGGCGATCGCACTGCTCGCGCTGTGGCGCCTGGATCGTATGGACGGCAGGCGAATGAGGCGGCTGATCCCGCAGCGGTGGCGGACGTTCACCCCCACCGATGTGGTGGTGGTCGGTGGCTTCGCGGTCTGGCACGTGATCGGGGCCAACTCCTCTGACGACGGCTACATCCTCGGGATGGCCCGAGTGGCCGGTCACGCGGGGTACATGTCGAACTACTTCCGATGGTTCGGCAGCCCCGAGGACCCGTTCGGCTGGTACTACAACCTGCTGGCGATGATGACCAGCGTCAGCGACGCGAGCATCTGGATGCGACTGCCGGACCTGGTGTGCGGAATCGTGTGCTGGCTGTTGCTTTCTCGTGAGGTGCTGCCGCGACTCGGTCCCGCTGTTGCCGCGAGCAAGCCTGCGCTGTGGGCGGCGGGGCTGGTGCTGCTGGCGGCATGGATGCCGTTCAACAACGGCCTGCGCCCCGAGGGCCAGATCGCCACCGGCGCGCTGATCACCTACGTGCTGATCGAGCGGGCGATCACCTCCGGACGACTCACTCCCGCGGCGTTCGCGATCATCACGGCGGCGTTCACGCTCGGGATCCAGCCGACAGGTCTGATCGCGGTGGCCGCGCTGCTGGCAGGCGGTCGACCGCTGTTGCGCATCCTGGTGCGGCGCCGCCAGGTGGTGGGCGTCTGGCCGCTGGTGTTGCCACTGCTGGCCGCGGGAACGGTGATCCTGACGGTCGTCTTCTTCGACCAGACCATCGCAACGGTGTTGGAGGCGACCAGAATTCGCACCGCCGTCGGCCCGAACCAGGAGTGGTACACCGAGAACCTGCGCTACTACTACCTGATCCTGCCGACAGTGGACGGATCGCTGTCGCGTCGCTTCGGCTTCCTGATCACCGCGCTGTCGTTGTTCGCCGCGATGTTCATCATGTTGCGGCGCGGGCGGGTGCCCGGCGTGGCCAGGGGTCCCGCGTGGCGGCTGATCGGAATCATCCTGGGCACGGTGTTTTTCCTGATGTTCACCCCCACCAAGTGGGTCCACCACTTCGGACTGTTCGCCGCGGTCGGGGCGGCGATGGCGGCGCTGGCCACCGTACTGGTGTCGCCTGCGGTGCTGAAGTGGTCACGCAATCGGATGGCTTTTTTGGCCGCCCTGTTGTTCGTTCTCGCACTGTGTTTCGCGACCACCAACGGCTGGTGGTACGTGTCGAGTTACGGCGTCCCGTTCAACAACGACGAACCCGCCATCGGCGGCGTCACCGTCAGCACGGTCTTCTTCGCGCTGTTCGCGATCGTGGCGATATGGGCGGCCTGGCTGCACTTCTCGTCGCGGACCCGCGGCGAAGGGCGCATCGCCAGGGCGCTGACCGCAGCGCCGATCCCGGTGGTCGCGGGCTTCATGGTGGTGGTGTTCGTCGGATCGATGCTCGTCGGCGCGGTTCGCCAGTACCCCACCTACTCGAACGCGTGGGCCAACCTGCGCGCCTTCGCCGGCGGTTGCGGCCTGGCCGACGACGTACTCGTCGAACCCGACGCCAACCAAGGCTTTCTGACAGCGCTGCCCGGACAGTACGGGCCGTTGGGCCCGCTTGGTGGAGACGGGCCCGTCGGGTTCACCGCCGATGGTGTGCCGGAAAAGATTGTCGCCGAGGCGATTCGGATGAACCTGCCGATGCCCGGCACCGACTACGACTGGGACCATCCCACCGAACTGAAGGAGCCCGGTGTCAACGGGTCGACGGTTCCGCTACCGTACGGGCTCGACCCGAACCGGGTTCCGTTGGCGGGCACCTACGTCGAGGGGCCTCAGCAGCAGAGCAGGTTGACGTCGGCGTGGTACGAACTGCCGGCCCCCGACGATGCGCATCCGCTGGTCGTCGTCACCGCCGCCGGGACCATCACCGGCGACAGCGTCTTCAACGGGCGCACCGAGGGCGAGACTGTCGAGTTGGAGTACGCGCGCCGGGCTCCGGACGGTGCCCTGGTGCCCGCCGGCCGGATGGTGCCCTACGACCTCGGTCCGATTCCGTCGTGGCGCAACCTGCGCTTCCCCCGCGCCGACATTCCTGCCGACGCGGTCGCCGTTCGCGTTGTCGCCGAAGACCTTTCGCTGACGCCCGGCGACTGGCTCGCGGTGACCCCGCCCCGGGTGCCCGAACTGCGATCGGTACAGGAGTACGTCGGCTCCGAGCAGCCGGTGCTGATGGACTGGGCCGTCGGCCTGGCGTTCCCGTGCCAGCAGCCGATGCTGCACGCCAACGGCGTCACCGAGATTCCAAGGTTCCGCATCACTCCGGACTACAACGCCAAGCGCAAGGACACCGACACCTGGCAGGACGGCCTCAACGGGGGTCTGCTGGGGATCACGGATCTGCTGCTGCGCGCGCACGTGATGGCGACGTACCTATCGGAGGACTGGGGCCGGGACTGGGGCTCGCTGCGCCGGTTCGAGCCGACCCCTGAGGCGCAAGGGGCGACGCCTGCGACGCTGGACTTCGGGACGGCCACGCACAGCGGTCTGTACAGCCCGGGCCACATCCGGATCAAGCCGTAACGCTGAGGCTTTAGCGGCGGCACCGCCGTCGCCCGCGGTGTTCATGCTCGACGACTCGCTTCTATTCCGGTCGATCGGAATTTCCGAAATCAACTGACGGCAGGGTAAAGCGTCTGCTAAATAATTAACAGCTGACTAGAACTCAGCAGCAAACTGCTTTGTGGCGCTTTCTGCAAGCGGCGAGGAGGCATTCATGTTGCAGACTCCCGAAGCGCCGCAGACGGGAAACGGCCAACGGCCGCCAGCCCGTGTATTCGACCAGGCAGCCGTCGAAGCCGCCATTTTCGATCTGCTCGTCGCCATTGGTGAAGACCCTCACCGCGACGGACTGCGTGACACTCCCGCGCGGGTCGCGCGGGCTTACCAGGAGACATTTGCAGGCCTGTACAGCGATCCCGACGACGTTCTCACGACGATGTTCGACGAGCACCACGGTGAACTGGTGTTGATCAAGCAAATTCCGATGTACTCCACGTGTGAACATCACCTGGTTTCTTTCCATGGAGTCGCCCATGTCGGCTACCTTCCCGGCGAGGACGGCCGCGTCACTGGACTGTCGAAAATAGCGCGTCTGGTCGACCTGTATGCCAGGCGCCCACAGGTGCAGGAACGGCTGACGGGGCAAATAGCCGAGGCAGTTATGAACAAATTGCATCCTCGCGGCGTAATTGTCGTCATCGAGGCTGAGCACTTGTGCATGGCAATGCGCGGGGTGCGAAAGCCGGGCGCAGTCACGACGACCTCCGCGGTGCGCGGGCAGTTCCAAACCGATCCGGCGTCGCGGGCCGAGGCGCTGCATCTCCTCTTACGGAGGTGATCTCGGTGCCCACGCCGAACGCGCCGACCGTTAGGCCGTCACTGCGCGCGGTGTGGGCGATGATGACCGGCTTCTTCCTGATCGTCGTCGACTCGACGATCGTCGCCGTGGCCAACCCGGTCATCAAAGAGGAATTCGCGGCGTCCTACCATGCCGTCATCTGGGTGACCAGCGCCTACCTGCTGGCGTTCGCGGCGCTGCTGCCGGTTGGTGGGCGCCTCGGCGACCGCTTCGGTCCGAAGACCCTGTATGTCGCCGGTCTTGCGGCGTTCACGTTGGCCTCGCTGTGGTGCGGGGTGTCCGAATCGATAGGGATGCTGATTGCCGGGCGGGTCGCCCAGGGTGTTGGCGCGGCGCTGATGACGCCGCAAACGCTGTCCGCGGTCACCCGCATCTTCCCGCCCCAGCAGCGCGGCGTTCCGGTGAGTCTCTGGGGCGCGACAGCGGGTCTCGGCCTGCTGGTCGGTCCGGTGGCCGGTGGGCTGCTGGTGGACGCGTTGGGCTGGCGGTCGATCTTCCTCGTCAACATCCCGATCGGCGCCGTGGGCCTCGTGTTGGCGCTTCGACTGATCCCTGCCCTGCCCACGCGTCCACACCGCTTGGACATGCTGGGGGTGCTGCTGTCGGGAGCCGGCATCTGCCTGATCGTCTTCGCCCTGCAGGAGGGGCGTCACCACGCGTGGGGGCCGACGACGTGGGCCGCGATCGCCGGCGGATGCGCATTCCTGGCGGGATTCGTTCTGTGGCAGTCGATTCAGCGTTCGGAGCCGTTGGTGCCCCTGGACCTGTTCCGCCACCGCGACTTCGCACTGTCGAATCTGGGCATCGCACTGATCAGTTTCACGATCGTCGCGTTCGCCGTTCCGCTGATGTTCTATCTGCAAGACGTGCGCGGTATGACCGCAACACATGCGGGCCTGGTGACGGCTCCGATGGCGGTTGCGACCGGTGTCCTCGCCCCGATCGTCGGAAGGCTCGTCGACCGCGTCGCGCCACGGTCCATCGTGTGCCCCGGCTTCACGCTGACGGCGGTCGCGTTGGTGTGGCTCGCGCTGGAGATGAACCAGTCGGCACCCGTCTGGCGAATGACACTGCCACTCATGCTCATCGGGGCGGCGGGTGCACTCACGTGGGAACCGTTGGCCGTCACCGCATCCCGGACGCTGCCCGACGATCTGGCGGGCGCGGGCTCGGCCGTCTTCAATACGATTCGGCAGATCGGGGCCGCGCTCGGCAGTGCGAGCATCGCCGCGTTGTTGACAGCTCAGGCCGACATCGAGTCCCACGACGCTTCCGAGCTGGCCCCGGAGTTGTCGGGAACCGCGGCCCTCGAAGCGATGTCGCACTCCATGCTGTTACCCGCGACGGTGGCGGGACTCGGCGCGATCGCGGCGATCTTCTTCACCGGCCCTTCCCCGCGAGCCGTCCAAGCCGTGAGCCATTCCGAGAGAAATGTGAGCACCGGGCCATGACCGCTGTTGCCGCAAGACCACCGTCGACGCTGTACGAGGTGGAGACACTCACCGACGAGGCGTTGCGCGACCTGCTCGCGTACCCCGAAACGCCCGCCGAACCAAGGCTTCGCGCCAATTTCATCGCGAGCATCGACGGCGCCGTCACGCTCGACGGAGCGGGCCGCAAGCTGGGTACGCCGACCGACCGGCGAGTCTTCACTCGGTTGCGTGAAGTGGCTGACGTGATCCTGGTAGGCGCGACCACCGCAGGGTCCAAGCCGTATGCCGATCTTCGTGTGGAGGCGGATGCACAGGGGTGGCGGCTTTCGCACGGTTTGTCCCCCGCCTTGCGGTTGGTGGTCGTTTCCAGTCGAGGCGTGATCCCGCCTCATCTGCTTACGGCGACGGTTCCGCCGATCGTGTTGGTATCTGCGAGTGCCACCAGTTCAGCGCGGCGAGCGCTCGAAGCGGGCGGCGCGGTGGTGTGCGAGATGCCCGAGGGTCAAATCACCTCTGCCGCAATACGTCGCGCGCTTGGCGATCTCGGTCTGAACCGGGTGCTGGTGGAGGGCGGCCCGACGCTGTTCTCTCACCTGGTCGCCGGCGACGACATCGACGAGTTGTGCCTCACCACCAGCCCGATGATGGTGGCGGGTCCCGCGCGCCGGATCGCAGTCACACCGGCGCATGTCGAGCTTGGTATGCGGCGCAGAGATGTACTGCTCGGCGACGACGGCACCGTCATCGTCCGATGGATTCGGCGCTGACTGGACGCTGGCGCCGCGACGACGGTCCGCAAAGTGTCGAACTTTCGCGGCGTGTCGCGTGCAAACACGGGCGCTCGCGGAACAAGAAGAACTTATATGGGTGTGAGGCCGTGCTTGCGCTGGACGCGGGTGATCTGCTTGTCGCGCAGCAGGTTCAGCGACTTGCGCAATAACAGCCGGGTCTCGTGCGGCTGGATCACCGCGTCGATAAAGCCCCGTTCGGCGGCAATCCACGGCGTGGCCATGTTGAGGTTGTAACCCTCGATGAAGTCGGCGCGGATCTTCTGCACCTCCGGCGCAGTCGGATCCGGGAACCGCTTCACCAACAGCTGGGCCGCACCCTCGGCGCCGATGACCGCGATGCGCGCGGTCGGCCACGCGAAGTTCAGGTCCGCCGACAGCTGCTTGGAACCCATCACCGCATACGCGCCGCCGTAAGACTTGCGGATGGTGATGGTCACCTTCGGCACGTCGGCCTCGACGACGGCGTTGAGGAAGCGGCCGCCGCGCTTGATGATGCCGCCCTTCTCCTGCTGCACACCCGGCATGAATCCCGGCGTATCGACGACGAAAACCAAAGGCAGGTTGTAGGAGTCGCAGAACCGGATGAACCGCGCGGCCTTGTCGGAGGCCTCGTTGTCGATCGACCCGGACAAGTGCATCGGCTGGTTGGCGACCACCCCGACCGGGTGTCCGTCGACCCGCGCGAACGCGGTGATGATCGCCGGGCCCTGCTGCTCGGCCACATCGAAGACGTCGCCGTCGTCGAAGATCCGCAGCAGGATCTCGTGCATGTCGTAGGCCATGTTGTCGCTGTCCGGCACGATCGAGTCCAGCTCGTAGTCGTGCGGCGTGAGCTCGGGCTCCAAGCCCGGGTTGACGATCGGCGGATCGTCGAACGTGTTGGCGGGCAGGAACTCCAGGTAGTCGCGGACATACTGGAACGCCGCGGCCTCGCTCTCCACGACCTGGTGGATGTTGCCGTAGCGGGCCTGGGCATCGGCGCCGCCGAGTTCATCGAGGGAGACGTCTTCACCGGTGACGTCCTTGATGACGTCGGGTCCGGTGACGAACATGTAGCCCTGATCCCGGACGGCCACCACGAGATCGGTCTGGATCGGCGAATACACCGCGCCTCCAGCGCATTTGCCGAGGATGATCGAGATCTCGGGAACCAGCCCGCGGAGCAGTTCGTGGCGGCGGCCCAGCTCGGCGTACCACGCCAGCGACGTCACGGCGTCCTGGATCCGCGCGCCCGCCGAGTCGTTGATACCGATGATCGGGCAGCCGACCATCGCCACCCACTCCATCAGCTTGGCCACCTTGCGGCCGAAGATCTCGCCGACCGAGCCCTGGAACACCGTCTGGTCGTGGCTGAACACGCCGACCGGCCTGCCGTTGATCCTGGCGTGACCCGTCACCACGCCGTCGCCGAACAACGCGTTCGGATCGCCGGGCGTCTTCGCCAACGCGCCGATCTCCAGGAAGCTGCCCGGATCGACCAGGGCGTGGATTCGCGCGCGGGCACTCGGAATGCCCTTTCTCTCCCGCTTGGCGACCGCCTTCTCCCCACCGGGCTCCTTGGCCTGCTCCAGCTTCTCGCGGAGTTCGGCGAGCAGTTCTGCGGTGGTCCTGGTGCGGATGGGCGGGAGAGATTCCGTCGTCACTTGCCCTGCTTCTCCTGATCGGTGTTGTCGGCCTCGATCTGGCTGATCGACTCGCTCATGTGCGCCCCGACCTTCGCAATGTACGGCTCGTCGATCACCTGGATGTGCTCGCCCCCGATCGGGACGACCTCCAGGTCAGACACGAACTCACCCCAGCCGCCGTCCGGCTTGCGGGTGGCGTAGCGCGGCTCGAAGTAGATCGCGTCGTCGTGGTAGCGGTCAGCCATGTACAGCGTGACCTTGCCGTCGTACGGCTTGATCTCGGCGGTGTCGATGGCCCGCTGATCCAGATATGACGTGCGCTGGTGCTCGATGATGCCGCCGGGGATCTGCACCCCGCTCTGGCTCACCACGTCGAGGACGTAGCGCACCTGGCCCTCGTCGTCGAGTGCCTCGAGTTCCTCGTATGGGATCTCGGGAATCTCGACGTTGAATGTGCGCTCGGCGAAGCGGGCGTAGCGATCCCACCGGGCGCGGGTCTCCTCCTTCGTCTGGGGGATCTCCTCACTCGGACGTACCGCGTCGATCAAACCGACGAACCGCACGTCGGCGCCCGCCTGCTTGAGTCCGATCGCGCACGCGTAGGCAAGCACACCACCCAGCGACCAACCGGCCAGGACGAACGGGCGACCCTGCTTGTCTCCCGTCCAACCGTTGAGCTCCAACAGTTTCGGCACGTACTCGCGGGCGCGCTCCTCGATGGAGCCCTCGACGCGCTCGATGCCGTACATCGGCGTGTCCGCGGGCAACCGCTTGAGCAGCGGCTCGTAGACCACCGTCGAACCGCCTGCGGCGTGGAAGACGAACACCGGGATCCGGTCCGAGTCTTGGGATGGGGCGCGCAGCGTCCGCACGAAGCCGTCGACCTTGCCGCCCTCGAGGTAGTCGCGAACGGTGGTGGACAGCTCCTCGATGGTCTTCGCGGAGCGGACGTCGTCGGCGGTGATGGTGCCCTCGTCGACCCGCTCGGTCAGCCGCTCGGCGATCTTGGTCGCGGTCGCGTCATCGACATCGGGCAGGTCGTTGAAGATGCCGCCCGGCGACTTACCGGTGACGATCGCCCACGTCGCGAACGTGACGCGTTCGGCGGCGTCACGTGGCGGCACGTCGGAGCCCAGCGCCTCGGTGACCGCCTCCTGGGTGAGGATCTTGCTGGCCGCCGCGACCGTCGACTTCGACGGGCCGCCTGCGGCGGTTTGGGGCGTGGGGCCGCTCGGATCCGTCGGCGGCGGCGGAATCGCCGGGCCGCTCGGGTCGGTCGGCGGCGGCGGGATGTCCGTGGCCTGGGTGGACGGCTCGGCCTGCGGATCCGGAGCCGGGGCGCCGACGGTGTCCGGGCTGGCGCCGCTGAGCACCTCGGCCCGGCCCTTGTCGTCTTCCTGGGTTCCCAGCGGGTGCCCGGCCTCGGCGAGCTTCTCCTCGAGTTCGGCGACGGTGCTCGCCCCGCCCATCAACTCGGCCTGCTCGGCGGCGATCTCCTCGGCCGTCTTGCCCTTCTGCGCCTCGGCGAGCTGGTCGACCTCGTCGCGGTGCTCGATCGCGTACTGGATCAGCTTCTCGACCGCATACAGGTTGGCGTCGCGCACCGCGGTCAGCTGGATCGGCGGCAGGTCGAAGTCGTACTCGACGCGGTTCTTGATCCGCACAGCCATCAGCGAGTCCAGGCCGAGCTCGATCAGCGGCACCTCCCACGGCAGGTCCTCGGGCTCGTAACCCATTGCCCCGCCGACGATCGCGCCGAGGCGGTCGCGGATCGACTCACCGGAGTCCGGTGACCACTTCGCGAAGCCGGCGGCCAGGCCCGCACCCGCAGTCAGGTTGTCCTGCAGAATCTCGGGAGCATCTTCCTCGGGCTGGTCCGCAGGTGCCGCCGAAACCTGGTCAGCCACAGCCGCTCCCGTCGCCACCGCGACGGGCAGCGCTGCCGCGGCGCCGGTGCGGCTCACCACGGCGTCGTACACCAGGGTGAACGACTCGTCGATGCGTGCGTGCACCTGCACGCTGGCCCCTCCGGGATGGCGGGTCAGTGTCGTCACCAGCCGCGCGCCCTCGCCGGGCACCGCGCGCTGTTCGGACGCGACCAGCTTGGCATCGGGGATGACCTGTGCGGCAGCGGCTTTGACCAACCCGGCCAGATCCGGCTCACCCTTGGGGGCGTACTCCCAGACGTGCCTGCCGTCCGGGGTGGCGACGTGGTTGCCCGGCATCATCACCGAGCTGTCGCCGGTGAACCGCGCGTCGAGCCAGTGCGGTTTGCGCTTGAAGCGGGTCGGCGGGATGTTCGCGAAATCCAGCGCGCCGGCCAGCCCCTTGGACCGCCGGGGGAACAGCGTGCGGAAGTCCAGATCGTGGCCGTGTACGAACAGCTGGGCCATCGCCACGGTCATCGAGTCGACCTCGTCCTGCTTGCGCGCCAGCGTCGCGATCAGCTGGGCGTTGTGCAGACCGGCCGCCGCCGTCGTCAGGCCGACCTGCATGAGCGCCACCGGGTTCGGCGCCAACTCCAGGAAGGTCGTATGGCCGTTGTCGACGGCGTTGCGAATGCCGTGGGTGAAGTAGACGCTGTGACGCAGCCCCTTCTTCCAGTAGTCGACATCGTGGATGGTCTCACCGGGGCGCAGGTAACGACCCTCGTGCACCGTCGAGAAGTAACCGATCTTGATCGGATGCGGTTCGATGCCGACGAGTTCGGCGGCCAGCTCGCCCAGCAGCGGGTCCATCTGGGAGGTGTGGCTGGCGCCCTTGGTCTGCATCTTGCGGGCGAACTTGCCCTCTTGCTCGCAGCGCTCGATGATCGCGTCGACCTGGTCGGGCGGCCCGCCGATGACGGTCTGCGTCGGCGCGGCGTAGACACACACCTCGAGATCTTTGAAATCGGCGAACACAGTGTCGATCTCGTCGGCCGAGTACTCGACCAGCGCCATCAACCGGATCCATTCGCCGAACAGCATGGCCTCGCCCTCGCCCATGAGGTGAGCACGCGAACAGATGGCCCGAGTGGCGTCCTCCAGAGACAGGCCGCCCGCGAAGTACGCGGCGGCGGCCTCGCCGAGCGACTGGCCTACCACCGCAGCGGGTTTGGCGCCGTGGTGCTTGAGCAACTCACCGAGCGCGATCTGCAGGGCGAAGATCACGGTCTGGACGACTTCGATGGGGTACTCGCAGGTCTCATTGGTGTAGTCGACCGCGTCATCGAGGATCAGCTCGAGGATCGAATAACCCCGTTCATCCTGGATGAGGGCGTCGACCTTGTTGATCCACTCTGCGAACACCTCGTTGCGCAGATACAGGTTCTTGCCCATCTTGCGGTGTTGGGCACCGAAGCCCGCGAGCACCCACACGGGCCCGTTCGTCACCGGGCCGTCGGCGCTGAACACGCTCGGGTGCTGCTTGCCCTCGGCCACCGCGCGCAGGCCCTTGATGGCCTCGTCGTGATCGTGGGCCAGCACCACCGCGCGCGAACGCCCGTGGTTGCGCCGCGACAGCGCGCGGCCGATCGACTCGAGCGACGACGCGCGCCCCTCGGGGCTGTCGATCCAGTCGGCGAGCTCGGCGGCCGTGGCCTTCTTCCGTGATGTCAGGAAGCCCGAAACCACCAGCGGCACAACCGGAGCGGCCTGTTCTTCGGCCTCCATCTCCTCGCGGGCAACCTCGAGCAGGCGCTTGGCCTCGTCGGTCAGGCCGGGCAGCTCGGGCTCGTCCTGCAGCGCGTGCGCGGGGCGGTCCAAGGCGTCGTCGTCATCGTCGTCATCGACGAATTCGCCGTACTCGTCCATCCGCACCCCGCCGATGTAGACGGCGTTGGCGTCGGACGACTTGCCTTGCTCGGCTTGGGTTTCCGGTTCCGGTTCGGGCTCGACGAGGTCCGACGGCAGCACCTCGCGCAGCACGAGGTGGGCGTTGGCGCCGCCGAAACCGAACCCCGAGACGCCGGTGATGGCATAGCCGCTGTAGCGCGGCCAGTCGGAGACGGTGTCGGCGACCTTGAGGTGCACACCGTCGAAGTCGATGTAGGGGTTGGGGCCTGCGTAGTTGATCGACGGCGGGATCTTGTCGTTGCGCAGGGCCAACGCCATCTTCGCCAGGCTCGCCGCGCCTGCGGCCGACTCCAGGTGTCCCACATTGGATTTGATCGCGCCCAGCAGTGCGGGCTTGTCGGCCGCCCGGCCCCTGCCGACGACGCGGCCGAGCGCGTCGGCCTCGATCGGGTCGCCGAGGATGGTGCCGGTGCCGTGCGCCTCGATGTAGTCGACGAGGCGTGGGTTGATGCCGGCGTCCTTGTACGCCTTGCGCAGCACCTCGGCCTGCGCGTCGGGATTCGGCGCGAGCAGGCCGTTGGACCGGCCGTCGTGGTTGACAGCGCTGCCCGCGATCACCGCGAGGATGTCGTCACCGTCGCGGCGGGCGTCGGAAACTCGCTTGAGCACGAGCATTCCGCCGCCTTCGGAGCGGGCGTAGCCGTCGGCGTCCTGCGAGAACGACTTGATCCGGCCGTCCGGCGCGAGCACCCCGCCGACCTCGTCGAAGCCGACCGTCACCAGCGGGGTGATCAACGCGTTGACGCCGCCGACGACAACGACGTCGGCCTCACCCGAGCGCAGCGCCTGCACACCCTGGTGCGCGGCGACCAGCGAACTCGAGCAGGCGGTGTCGACGGCCACCGAGGGGCCGCGGAAGTCGTAGAAGTACGAAACCCGGTTGGCGATGATCGAACTCGCCGTGCCGGTGATCGCGTACGGGTGGGCGATCGACGGGTCCGACATGGCCAGGAAGCTGTAGTCGTTGAGCGAGCTGCCGATGTAGACACCGACGTTGCCGCCGCGCAGGCTCGATGCGGGGATGCGGGCGTTTTCCAGTGCCTCCCAGGTCAATTCGAGCGCCATCCGCTGCTGCGGATCGATGTTGTCGGCCTCCATCTTCGACAGTGCGAAGAACTCGGCGTCGAACCCCTTGATGTCGGTCAGGTAGCCGCCGCGGGTGCGGGCCTTGGCGACGCGCTCGGCGATGCGGGGCTCGCCGAGGAACTCCTCCCAGCGGCCCTCCGGCAGATCGGTGATCGCGTCGCGGCCCTCCAGGAGCGCCTGCCACGTCTCGTCGGGGGTGTTCATGTCCCCGGGGAAGCGGGTGGCCAGACCGACGATCGCGATGTCCTCGACGTCGCGCGTGCGCGTCCAGTCCTCGTCGTCATCGCCGGCGTCCTCGACCTCCGGCTCACCCTCGACGATCACCGTCGCCAGCGATTCGATGGTGGGGTGGCGGAACGCCACGGTGGCGGTCAACGTGACGCCGGTGAGGTCCTCGATGTCGCTGGCCATCGCGACGGCATCGCGCGACGACAGCCCGAGTTCGACCATCGGCGCGCTCTCGCTGATCGAGTCGGGTGATTGCCCGGTGGCGTTGCCGATCCAGTCGCGCAGCCAGGCGCGCATCTCGTTGACGGTGATGTCGGTGCGCGGAGCCGCCCCGGCGGCGACATCAGACCCCGGAGCCGCCCCGGCGGCGACATCAGACCCCGGTGCGGTGAGCGGCTTTTCGGGGGCGAGCTGAATCTCGTCGCCGGACGGCATCTCAGGTTGCTGCGAATCGTCTTGTGTATCAGCCATATTCGGGAAAAATCTCAGTCTGTCTCGTCGGGGAACGCGTTGGCGATCTTCCCGCTGCGCAGACTGCCGTCCAGGTAGGCCGCGCGGCACGCCCGGCGACCGATCTTGCCGCTCGAGGTGCGCGGGATCGCGCCGGCGGGGGTCAGCAGCACGTCGCGGACAGTGACGCCGTGGCGCACCGCGATCGCCGCGCGGATGTCGTCGGAGATGGGGCCCATGTCGAGCTTGTGGGCGCCGGGCGCTCGCTCACCGACGATCACCAGTTGCTCGGAGGTGTCGTCAGGATCGCGTTTGAGTCCGGAGTGGGCGTTGTCGAACACTTCGTCGGGCAATTGGTTGGCGGGCACCGAGAACGCCGCGACGAATCCGGTGCGCAGCGCCTTGGTGGCCTCCTGCGCGGAGTACTCCAGGTCCTGCGGGTAGTGATTGCGCCCGTCGATGATCACCAGATCCTTGACGCGGCCGGTGATGTAGAGCTCACCGTCGTAGTACGCGCCGAGGTCGCCGGTGCGTACCCAGGTCTGGTCGTCGGTGGCCCCTTCGGCGTGCGACGGGTTGGTCCGCGACTTGAGGATGTTCTGGAACGTCGCGATCGTCTCCTCGGGCTTACCCCAGTAGCCGGTGCCCATGTTCTGGCCGCTGATCCAGACCTCGCCGATCTGACCGTCGGGCAGCTCGGTAGCGGTCTCGTTGTCGACGATGACCGCCCATTCGGCGACGCCGATCTTGCCCGCGCCGGCCTGCGGGACGGCCTTGGGTGAATCCTCCGGGACCGGAACGAAGCGGTGCTTGTTGAGCTCGTCGCGGTCGACCAGGGTGATCGTCGGCTCGGCCTCCATCGGCGTGGTGGACACGAACAGCGTGGCCTCGGCCAGACCGTAGGAGGGCTTGATCGCCTTGGGCTGGAATCCGAACGGGCCGAATGCTTCGTTGAACCTCCGCACGGTGGCCGCCGAGATCGGCTCGCTGCCGTTGAGGATGCACTTGACGTTGGACAGGTCGAGCGGCGGTTCGCCGTCCTTGGGCACACCACGGGCGGCGGCGTGGTCGAACGCGAAGTTCGGGGCCACCGAGATGGTCCCGCCGGTGTCGTCTTCCTTCCGGGCCATTTCGCGGATCCAACGGCCGGGACGGCGCACGAACGCGGCCGGGGTCATGAACGTGATGTAGTGGCCGAGCATCGGCGAGAGCAGCACGGTGATCAGGCCCATGTCGTGGAAGAACGGGAGCCACGACACGCCCCGGTCGCCTTCCTGCCCGTCGAGTGCCTCGATCACCTGCACCACGTTGGTGGCGAGGTTCAGGTGGGTGATCTGCACGCCGGTCGGAATCCGCGTGGAGCCCGAGGTGTACTGCAGGTAGGCGATGGTGTGCTCGTCGACCGGGACTTGCTCCCAGGTGGCGCCGACCTCGTTGGGCACCGCGTCGACGGCGATGACGCGCGGACGCTGGTTGGCGGGACGGGTGCGGAAGAACTTTCGCACACCCTCGGCCGCATCGGTGGTGGTCAGGATCGCCGACGGATGGCAGTCGTCGAGCACGGCGTGCAGGCGGCCCACATGGCCGGGTTCGTTGGGGTCGAACAGCGGCACCGCGATGCGGCCCGAGTACAGGGTCCCGAAGAACGCGACGAGGTAGTCGAGGTTCTGCGGGCACAGGATCGCGACGCGGTCACCGGGCTGGGTGACCTGTTGCAGACGCGCACCGACCGCGCGGTTGCGGGCGCCGAAGTCGGCCCAGCGCAGATCGCGGGCGACTCCGTCGCGCTCGGTGGAGAAGTCCAGGAAGCGGTAGGCGAGCTTGTCTCCACGCACCTTCGCCCATCGTTCGACGTGTTTGACCAGGCTCCCGTTGTCGGGAAACTTGATCAGTCCGTCCTTGATGAACGGGTTATGGAACCCCATCGCACTCTCCTGTCAGCGGCACACGCTTCTCGATGCCGATTGCACATGATTTCGGAGCCGCCCTGCGAGCCGCGCACCCGGAAAAGAAGCGTACCGGTCGGCTATTCGCTTACTGCTCTTAGTTTTTTCTTAATGTTAGGTGACGTGGTGTCGCCGTCCAAATCAGGTCTGGTCACAGGTCAGCCATGTTTTGGCTGCGGAGCGTTATCGATCTTTTCCTGTGCCCAGCGCTGCGTCCACTGCGTGGCCGACAGCCCGTCGGAACTCCAGAACTGCGTGGTGGCGTACAACGCGTGAATCGGTTGTCCCGCACCGCCGAGCAGGATGTCGATGGTCTTGGGCAGGTTCATGATGTTGAACGCCTCTGGCGGCGCCGAGCAGATCAGGTCACCGGGAGCGCAGATCTCGTTGACGCGGTCGTTGAGTGCGCCGAACCCGCCGGGCCGGGGACCCGTCATGGCCAGGCCCATCCCGTCGAGCATGGGCACGTCGCGCAGCGTGATCTCCGCTCCCTGACCCGGCGGGTTGGGTCCGACGTCCACGCCGACGCCGGTCTGCCGTCGCCCGTCAGCGATCAACGTCACACCCAGCACCAGATCCTCGTCGACGGCGCCGCGTCCGTTGCCGATATCGCTGGCGATGTCACCGGCGATGACGGCGCCCTGGGAGAACCCGGCGATCACGTAACTGGTCAGCGGGCAGCGCTCGTTCATCTCCGTCATGGCCTTGACCGTTGCGTGGAAGCCCTCGGCGCGGCTGTCGTTGTAGGTCATCTGGCCGTCCTGCGAGAACGGATTGTGGAACTGCGCCGTGTACGGGACGGTGAACACCTCGAGCCGGTCGTTTGCGAACTGTCCGCGGATTGGGTTGGTGACGTTGAGCAGCAGCGCGATCGGGAACTGAGTCGGGTTGAACGGGTCCATTTTCGGTGAGGACTCCCACGTGCCCGGAACCGAGATCATCTGCACGTCGGGGCAGCTCGCGTCCTGGAACTCCGGCCGCGGCTTCTTGGTCGGGCTGATTCCGGTTGGAGGCACGGCCGTCGGCGGAACGCCGGTCGGACCCTCGGGCTTCCGCAGGATCACGACGACGATGATGATGAGCAGCACCACCACGAGCGCCATCGCGCCGGCCGCGACAAGCGCGAGGATACGGTGGCGTTTCCGCCGGTTGGTAGTGGCCATGTGTCGGTTGGGCTCCTGCTAGCAGAGTCGTTCGGTTGCGATGCGAATGTAATCGGCGGTTGCCGCGTCGACGTTGACGGTCGGCGCCCTACCGGAGATATGGTCCATCGCATCGCCGCGCACCAGCGGATAGATCGAATCCCAGACTTTCTGGTCGTCGTGCCTGGCGGCACGGGCCTGGCATACGTACGACCCGACACGCAGCGCCAGCAGCTCGCTGGACGGCTTCACCCCGGCCGCGGTGAGTGCGTCGAGATAGCCACGCTGGCGATCGGTCAGCACGAGCGTGTTGGAGTGCCCAGTCGCCGACGGCGGGGCCGCTGTCTCGCTGGGCCGGCTGGGCGCAGGCGCGGCCTCCGACGTCGGCAAACCCATGGCCGCCATGACGTCAGGTCCCGAACACCCGGTCAGCAGCGCCGTCGCCGAAGCGATCAGCAGCGAGCCTGCCGCAGTCGTCCGTACCGAGCGTTGCACTCCTCCAAGGTACCGGCTGCCGACATGCGGACCCGGTTCGAAGAGAGCGGGTCGTGGGCTAAGCGATCGTCGTCGCCAATTCGCCGCTCATGGCCGCGAGCTGACCGCTCCAGGAACCCCAGTCGTGGTTCCCGCTCGGCGGGAAGTCGAAGTGTCCGTTCTTTCCACCCACAGAGCGATAGTGCTGGTAGAACTCGCGATTGGTGCCCGCGGCGATGTCGCAATAGCCGATCATCGCGGGCGGATCGGTGCACCCTCCGACCGGACCGCTCCACACCCACAACCGGGTGTTGTTGTCGGCCAGCAACTGGACATGGACATTGGGCGAATGCCACTTCCACCGGCCCAGCTGTGGCAGTCCCCACATGTTGCGGGTCTCCACACCGCCGAATTGCGCGAGCCCGGCGGTGATGGCGCCGTCGACTCCGGTGCGCTCGGGGGTCAAAAAACCCGACAGGGAGCCGGCGAATCGGTAGCGGTCCGGATGGAAGGTGGCCATCGCCATCGCGCCGTAGCCGCCCTGTGCGGCACCCACGATGCCGTGCCCCGACGGTGCCAGGCCTTTGTTGGCGGCCAGCCAGTTGGGCAGCTCGTCGGCCAGGAACGTCTCCCACTGGCGGCTGCCGTCGGCCTCCCAGTTGGTGTACATGCTCCACGCGCCGCCCGCGGGCGCGGCCACCGAGATGCCCTTACCCGCCAGAGTGTTCATCGCGTTGCCCGCGGTGACCCAGTTGCTGACGTCGGGTGCGGCGTTGAACGCGTCCAGCAGCACGACCGCGTGCGGGCCACCACCTTGGAAGGCGACCGGGATGTCGCGTCCCATCGCCGCCGACGGCACCATCAGCATCTCGACTTGCGCCTCGGCCGTCGGCGCGACGGCCGTACCCGCGGTCCACAGACCGGCGGCCAGCGCCACGGTCAAGATCGCCCGGAAGATCCCCTGCATCGGCTCGCCCACCTCACATTGGTCTGCTGTCCCCGCGCGAGGTAGTCAATCACACACCGGCGCGGACGTGGTCGGAAAAGGCCGACGGCGGCGACCCCGAAGGATCGCCGCCGCCAACTATGAACCTATTGCCGTACCAGTCAGTTACCGGCGTCCGTCGTCGTGACCGAGGCCTCGGTAGCGATCGGGGTCGACGGCTGCGGCGTGGCGCCGAGCACGCGCTGGATGTCCGGCTTCATCTGCTGGAGCTGCTGACCCCAGTACGGCCAGTCGTGCGTGCCGCCCTGCGGGAAGTTGAACACGCCGTTCTTACCGCCCGCGGCCAGGTACTGCTCCTGGAACGTCTCGTTGGTGCGCAGCGTGAAGCTCTCCAGGAACTTCGCGTTGAAGTTGTCACCGGCGACGCGGCCGTTGATCTCGGCCGGCTTGCCGTTACCGCAGAACACCCAGACGCGGGTGCCGTTGGCGACCAGCTTGTCGATGTTGACCATCGGGTCGTTGCGCTTCCACGCGGGATCGCTCGACGGGCCCCACATGTCCTCGGATTCGTAGCCGCCGGCGTCACCCATCGAGAGCCCGACCAGCATCGGCCACCAGCCCTCGGACAGGTTCAGGAACCCGGACAGCGAGGCGGCGTACTGGAACTGCTGCGGGTAGTAGATCGCCAGCGTCATCGCGGCCGATCCGGCCATGGACAAGCCGACTGCGGCATTGCGGTTCGGGTTCACGCCCTTGTTGGCCGCGAGGTACGCGGGCAGTTCCTGAGTCAGGAACGTCTCCCACTTGTAGGTCGAGCAACCTGCCTTGCCGCAGGCCGGCTTGTACCAGTCGCTGTAGAAGCTGGACTGGCCACCCACCGGCATGATCACCGCGAGGCCGGAGTCCAGATACCACTCGAACGCCGCGGTTTCGATGTCCCAGCCGTTGAAGTCATCGCGGGCACGAAGACCGTCGAGCAGATACACGCCCGGCGCGTTCGGCCCGCCGTTCTGGAACTGAACCTTGATGTCACGGCCCATCCCTGCGGACGGAACCATGAGGTACTCGACCGGCAGACCCGGACGAGAGAAAGCCTCCGCGGTGGCCGAGCCTCCGATGGCGCTCACCAAGCCCGGCAGCACGGCGGCCGCCAGGGCGGCTCCCGCCAGCCGGCGGACCCAGGCACCCCGGATCTTGCCAACGAACTTCATGCGTCATCTATCCCATCTGTTGTATGCCGCACGCGGAACCGCCCCTCAGGCAAGCCGCGTAACCCGTGCAGTCAACCACACGTCGGCGTGATCTACCCATTCGAGCGATGTCCACGCTGGTCACGCCGCTCCACCACGAAGCGTTGTGACCAGGTCGGGTTTCAGGGTTTGCAACTGCGCACCCCAGTCCGGCCACGCGTGATTTCCCTGGGGAGGGAATTCGAACGTGGCGTTGTTTCCTCCGGCCGTCAGGTAGGCCGTCTGGAAGTCTTTGTTGCTCTTCAGCGCCATCGATTCCAGGCTGCGGGCGTCGAAGGTCTGGTTCGGGTCGGTGTCGGCTTCTGACGGCGCGGATCCGCCTGGGGCACAGTGAATCCAGAGGCGAGTGTTGTTGGCCGCCAACCTGGCCGCCTGGTGGACCGGGTCGTGACGCTTCCACGCCCCGTCCCACGGCGCACCCCACATGTTGTCGACGCTGTAACCGCCGGCGTCGAGCATGGCCACCCGAATCGCCTGCTGCATCGACGGCGCCGACGTGTTCAGGGGCCCCGAAAGCGACGCAGCATAAGCGAACTGATGCGGGTGGTGGGCCGACAGGATCAGCGCCGCGCTGCCCGACATCGACACGCCCACGACCGCATTGCCGGTGGTGGAGACGTCTTTGTTGGCGGCCAGCCAGGCGGGCAGCTCGTCGGTCAGGAAGGTCTCCCATTTGTATGTGTAGGGCTGGCTGTTGAAACTCGAAGGCGTGTACCAGTCGGCGTAGAAGCTGGCCTCCCCGCCCACCGGCATCACGGTGGCCACCCCCGACTCGAAAAACCACTCGAATGCGGCGGTTTCGATGTCCCAGCCGTTGTAGTCGTCGCGGGCCCGCATGCCGTCCAGGAGGTACACCGCCCTCTGATCGCCCGATTCCGTTCCGGCAGGCTGGAATTGGACGCGCACGATGCGGCTCATCGCCGGGGAGTAGACGTCGAGGTACTCGACGGGAAGTCCCTCGCGGGAGAACGCGCCCGCCGGCGGCGCCGCACCGACCACGGCAGCCGCACTCGGCAGCGCCACGGCCGCGGCTGTCGCCGCCAGTACGCGGCGAAGCCAAGTTCGCACAGGTCGATCCATCCGTTCGTATCTCGGGCGCCGCGAAAAGAGCAGTTCGCGTCTGTTTATCGGCCCGGAGGGGTCGCGGCGTTACGGACCCGTGGCGGGCATGCCCGTGTACGGCTCGGATTCCGGTTCCGGAACGGGTAACCCACAGCGTTCGATCTCATAGAGGGGCACGCGGTCGATCCGGTACTGCGTGAACTGGTAGGCGTGCACGAGATTGGACAGGAACCGACGCGGGCTCATCGGGCCGCGCACCGAGTTCAGCATCGCGTCGGTCTCCGGACACTTCAGCGCCGCCTCGGCCTGTCTGACCCAGTCTTCGTCGATGTAACCCGGAATGAAGGGCGGCTCTTTGAGGAACGGCCCCTCCGCGATCGCCCAGTCGGCGAAAAGGTTCTTGTCGTGGCCGATTCGGCCGTCCTCGAGGCGCTCGGTGTGTGCGGCCAATGGATTGGCCAGCCCGATCTGGTCGATGACGCGAACGTCGAGTCCGACGTTCATGCCCAGCATGCCGAGGTTGGTGAAGAAGACCGTGTGCGGACCTTGGTAGTCCTCCGGCGCGTCCGGTGGCGGCGGCAGCGCGGGTACCACGTCCCACTGGTCGTAGTTGCCCGACGGCAGCAGCAGGGCACCGTCGGGTGTGTTCTCCAACGCCTCGAGCACCGCGCGCATCCGCGGATAGTCGAGGTAGTCAGCGGCGGTCAGCGGGTGCGCATGGCCCGTGGCCTGGGAGTAGAACCGCCGCTCGTCGACGATGCCGGAGTACGTGACGCGGGTGGCGTCCCGGCCCATTCCCGGCGAATTGGCCGCCCACAGCGCCCATCCGGCGACCGCCAGCCACAGCACGGTGGTGGCGCCGACGAACAGATAGCCCGCGCCGCGCGCCATCCTGGCTTCGTCGGGGAGGACGACGGGGATCACCGCGACCGGCGCCAGCATGACGAACAGCGGGGTCAAAAGCACCCTGCCGTGCATGAAGTCCCCACCCTGGCGGATCCAGTAGATCGCCTGCAGCAGACCGCTGACGAGGAAGAAGATCACCACGGCGGCGGGGCTCTGCACCATCCGCGCCAGGCGTCCGGAGCCCGAGGCCATCGCGGCGCGGTTCGGCCGGGGACGTCCGCGGATCACCCACACGACCCCCGCGAGCCCGGCGAGCAGGATCGCCGGCGCCCACAGCAGGTAGGGCTGGTTGAAGTTCGCCAGATAGACGAAGCCCTGCGACCATTTCGCTCCGCTGGCGTCCTTGGCCACCGCGGTATTGGGGACCACCAGGCCGTAGTAGCCCATCCGGAAGATCTGATAGGCCACCGGAAGCAGGCCTCCGGCGACGATGATCACCGCGCGGCGGCGCCAGTCGCGCGCCGCGATCAGCATCATGACGAGAGCCAACCCGCCGATCAGGGCGAGCTCGGGCCGAACCAGCACGCTCAGGCCCGCAACGAAAGCCAGTGCAATGTCGAAGGTTCCGCCTGCCGGGGGTGGCGCCTGGGGTCCGAGGGGTTGTCTGCGGATTGTCGGTGCGCCTCCGCGAAGGACAGGGGCAGCAGTCGTCCGGTGGCCGCGCAGCTGCTGGGACCAGCACACCATCATCCACCACAGCAGGCCCAGATACGCCAGCACCAAACCGTTTTCGAGACCGGAGGTGGCGAAGTCGCGCGCGGGCGGAAGGGCGATGTAGACCAGTACGCCCGCAGGCAGCATCAGCGCACGCCGGCCCTGCAGGCTCGGCGCATACAACCGGCCGGTGCCCAACATCACCAACGCCACACCCAACAGGCTGAGCACCAGCGCCAGCACGAGCACGACGTACTCCAGCCGCACGGAACCACCCACCAGCGCGCCGAGGTGGACCAGGTAGGTCCACACAGTCGAGGTGTTGGCCTCGACGCGCTCACCGGCGTTGAACACCGGCCCATTGCCTGCCAACAGGTTTCGCACGGTGCGCAGCACGATCAGGCCGTCGTCGGCTATCCAGCGCCGCTGCCATGCGCCCCAGCCGAACAGCGCCACGACCACCAGCACGCTGATCCACAGGCTGATCCGGACCGTGTTGTCGTAGCGGAACGCGGGCCAGCGCGCGAGGCTGCGTTCGATCTCACCGACCCACCCGCCCGGCACCGGTCGGCGGAGGGTCTCAGCTGAGGAAGACGGCGGCACCGATGGTCCCGATCCACGCCAGCAGCAACAGCTGCAGTACCCGGTCTTTTAGCGCGATCTCCTCGGGCTCCCCGGCCAATCCGCCGTCGACGTCGACCGCGTAGCGAAGGATTGCGATGGTGATCGGAATGATCGTGACCGCATACCACGATGCGGTGGTGCCGTCACGTTCGAAGGCCCACAGGCCGTAGCAGAGCACCATCGCCGTGGCCGACAACGTCCACACGAAGCGCAGATACGACGCGGTATAGCTCTCCAGCGACTTGCGGATCTTGGCACCCGTGCGTTCGGCGAGCTGTAGTTCGGCATACCGCTTGCCGGCCACCATGAACAGCGAACCGAACGTCATCACGAGCAGGAACCATTGCGACAGCGGGATGCCCGCCGCGGCGCCGCCGGCGATGGCGCGGATCAGGTACGCCGACGACACGATGCAGATGTCGAGCACCGCTTGGTGTTTGAGGCCGAAGCAGTACGCCAACTGCATGCCGATGTAAACCGCGATGACCACCGTCAGGTTGGTCGAGGCGAGCACCGAGATGGCCAGCGCCGCGGCCGCCAACACCACAGCTGCGGTGTAGGCCAACCATTCCGGGACCACACCGGCAGCGATCGGCCGGAACCGCTTCGTGGGATGCTGACGATCGGCTTCCACGTCGCGGGCGTCGTTGACCAGATAGATCGACGAGGCGGCCAGCGAGAACGTCACGAACGCGATCAGGATGTTGATCGCGACGCTGCCGTAGTCGTATTGGACATCGCCGCCGAGGGAGGCGATCGGCGCGGCCAGCACGAGCAGGTTCTTCACCCATTGCCGCGGTCGGATCGCCTTGATGAGACCCGTCGCGGCGTTGCGCGGCGGGCCCTTCTGCGGTGCCGGTTGTCCATTCATCGGCCGTACGCTCTCTGCGCTGCTGTCACTGGAGATGCTCATGCGTTCCCTTCGGCGCGGTCGGCCACCGTGCCGACGGCCTTCGCGACGACTGCCCCGACCGCGACGCCGGTGAGGACGTCGCTGGGGTAATGCACGCCGAGCACCAACCGCGACAACGCCATCGGCGGCACCAGCAGCGCAGGCAGCGGCAACCCGGTGACCCTGGCCATCAGCACCGACGCCGCCGTGGTCGACGTCGCGTGCGCGGACGGGAAGCTCAGCCGGCTCGGCGTGCCGACATTGACCGAGATCGCGGGATGGTGCGGCCGTTCCCGGCGGACCACCCGCTTGATCAACACCGCTGCGGCGTGTGCGGCGAACGCACCTGCGCCCACGGCCAACCAGTCCCGCCGACGGTCGGCCTGAAAGAGCGCCCCCAACAGGGCGATTGCCAACCAGCCGAGGCTGTGCTCGCCGAAATGGGACAACGCGCGCGCCGCCGAAAGGACCGCGGGGCGGTCACCGAGCGCGGACTGCACCGCGACCAGAGCGGCCTCCTCGCCGCGCTGGTCCCGCGGGCGAAGAGCTGCGTCCCCGACCGCAGGGCTCAGGAGGGAGCTCTCATCCATGTGCAGACGACTCCAAAAGGACCGTCTCCCACTTCTGCTTGCTCGTCAGAGTCGGCAACGCCTCGCGGTAGACCTTGCGCATCCGGTTGAACTTGCGTGCGAGGCGCGCCTGGCGCTTGAGCGATTCGCGCAGCAGCTCGAACATCTTCTCGCGGTCGCGCTGGCGGTACACGACACCGCGGCCGTCGGCCGTTGTCACGGTGACGCCGTCCACCCGGCACAGCGAGAACCACCGGGCGTCCTGGGTGGCGACGTTGATCTGGGGCCGCCGATGGTGTTCGGGGTCATGCGGCCGCAGCTGGTGAATCACGCCGCGCGACAACCGCGTCGAGATGGCCACCGCGTTGGTGGGGATCCGCGCCTTCTTGCGCCAGCGCTTGTCCGACGGCGTCGGCAGCTCGGCCGCGCTCGGAAGCACCACCGCGTCCGGGTACTGCTGGCGCATCTTGCGCACCTCGGGCAGCGCCGACTCCAGGATCGAGAACAGGTGCTCGGGCCCGGCCAGGAAATCGTCCATCGCCTTGTTCTGAATCGCGACCGTCGAATACTCAAGGCACAGAAGGTGTTTGAGTGTCGCCTTCAGATGGCTGGCGATCAGACCGCTGACGTTGCCGTCCCAGTGCAGCGCGGCGACGACCAACCGGTTGCGCAAGTGGAAGTACGCCTGCCAGTCGATCGCGTCGTCTTTGTCGCTCCACGCCATGTGCCATATCGCGGCGCCGGGAAGCGTGACGGTCGGATAACCGTGCTCACCGGCGCGCAGGCCGTAGTCGGCGTCGTCCCACTTGATGAACAGCGGCAACGGCTGGCCGAGCTCCTCGGCGACCTGACGCGGGATCATGCACATCCACCAGCCGTTGTAGTCGACGTCGATGCGGCGGTGCAGCAACCTGCTACGCGCTGAATCCTCGTCCGCCAGAGCGTGCTTGGCGAAATTGTGGTCGTACTCGGTGTTGACCGCGTTGGTCCACATGAAGTTCTCGGAGTCGACCATCTCCCCCATGACGTGCAGGTGCGAGGGCTCCTGGAGGTTGAGCATCTGGCCGCCGACCAGTGTCGGCGTCTTCGCGAACCGGTTCATCGCCAACGCCCGCAGGATCGAGTCGGGCTCGACGCGGATATCGTCGTCCATGAACAGGATTTGTTCGCAGTCGGTGTTCTTCAGCGCCTCGTACATCACCCTGCTGTACCCGCCGGAGCCCCCGAGGTTCGGCTGGTTGTGAATGGTCAACCGGTTCCCGAGGGCGGCCGCCGCCTCGCCGAAGTTCGGATGGTCCTTCGCCTTGTTGGTCCCCTGATCGGAGACGATGACGGCGCTGATCACCTCGTCCACCAACGGATCGGACGTCAGCGCCGCCAACGCGTTGACGCAGTCCGCGGGACGGTTGAAGGTGGGGATGCCGATGGCGATGTTGGCCCGGCTCGGTGCCGGGACCGGCGCGTACCAACCGGCGTGGTGCAGCGTCGAGGCTGCATCGGTGGCGATGTCGAACCAGATCCAGCCACCGTCCTCGAACGGGCCCAGCTCGACCTCGAACTCGACGTGGGCGGGTTCACCGTCGCGCTCGCTGACGATCGGGGCGCCACCGACGGTGATCCGCGCGCCGGTGGCCTTCGACCGGTAGACGTCGACACGCGCGCTGCCGGTCAACTCGACCCGCAGCACCACCGACTGCAGGATCGACCAACGCCGCCAGTAGCTGGCCGGGAACGCGTTGAAGTAGGTCGCGAACGACACCTGCGATTCGGTGCCGATCTCGAGTTCGGTGCGCGACGGCGCGTGTGCGCGCTTGGCGTTGGTTTCCGCTTCCTCGATGTAGAGCTTGCGGACGTCATGCGGTTCGCCTGGACGCGGCAGAATGACGCGGGCCAGCAGGCTGACCGCCTTCGATTCCACGGATTCCAGTGCGCCGGAGGGAATCTCGCTCATGCGCTACTGCTTTCTGGGCCTGGTTCGGTCAGTGGTGCACCGTCACGCAGGTGCGGTGCGAGTGTGTTGTCGTACATGCTCAACGCGCTGGCGATGGCCATGTGCATGTCCAGGTACTGGTAGGTCCCCAGCCTGCCCCCGAACAACACCTTGGCAGAAGCGGTTTCGGCCTTCGCTCGGGCCCGGTAAGCGGCCAGCAACGCGCGGTCGGCTTCGGTGTTGATCGGATAGTAGGGCTCGTCGTCGTTGTCGGCGAACCGGGAGAACTCGCGCATGATGACCGTCTTGTCGGTCGGATACGTGCGCTCGGGGTGGAAGTGCCGGAACTCGTGGATCCGGGTGTAGGGCACATCGAGGTCGTTGTAGTTCATCACCGGCGTGCCCTGGAAGTCCCCGGTGTCGAGCACCTCCATCTCGAAGTCGAGGGTTCGCCACCCCAGCCGCCCCTCGACATAGTCGAAGTACCGGTCGAGCGGACCGGTGTATACGACCGGCGCATCGGGGTTCTCGGCGCGCAGTTGGTCGCGGACATCGAACCAGTCGGTGTCCAACCGGACCTCGATGCGGTCGTCGGCGGCCATGTTCTCCAACCACTTGGTGTAGCCGTCGGCGGGCAGCCCCTCGTAGGTGTCGTTGAAGTAGCGGTTGTCGAACGTGTAGCGCACCGGAAGCCGGGTGATGTTGGCCGCGGGCAGGTCCTTGGGATCGGTCTGCCACTGTTTGGCCGTATAGCCCTTGACGAACGCCTCGTAGAGCGGGCGCCCGATCAGCGAGATGGCCTTCTCTTCGAGGTTCTGCGCGTCCTCGGTCTTGATCTCGGCGGCCTGCTCCCTGATCAGTTGTCGCGCCTCATCGGGGGTGAAGTACTTGCCGAAGAACTGCGACACCAGCCCCAGCCCCATCGGGAACTGATAGGCCTGCCCGCCATGCATCGCGTACACCCGGTGCTGGTATCCGGTGAACTCGGTGAACTGACGCACGTAGTCCCAGACCCGCTTGTTGGAGGTGTGGAACAGGTGCGCGCCGTACTTGTGCACCTCGATACCGGTCTGCGGCTCGGCCTCCGAGTAGGCGTTACCGCCGATGTGCGGGCGGCGCTCGATGACCAGCACCCGCTTGTCCAGCTGTGTTGCCACGCGCTCGGCAATCGTCAGGCCGAAGAATCCGGAGCCGACGACAAAGAGGTCAAAACGGGCTCCGGAGAGCGGAGCGACCGGAGAAACAGGCGTGGTCATCGGCAGCAAGGGTATCCGACCGCGAGCGCACCGCCCGAATCCGACAGGAGCCGAATATTGCGATCGGCTCACGATTACATATCGTCACTTTCGCCTCAGAAGTCACATCAGTACCGTCGATCACGTCGGTTTCGACTACCGGCAGTGCACGACCTGGGCTGTTCACCTGAATCGCCTAGCCGAACCACAAGCGACCACTAATAGTCGTAGCCCATGTATTGAGGAGACTTCCGTGCCGAACCGACGTCGACGCAGGCTGTCGACAGCCACGAGCGCAGTCCTGGCCCTGGCAGTCGCGAGTCCCGCAGCAGTAGTCGCCGTGACCGAGCTGACGGAGGCCACCAAGCCGGCCCCCCAGCACCGCGAATTCGTCCAGGCGGCGACGATCACGGATCTTCCGAACGAGCTGATGTCCGCCCTGACCCAGGGCCTCTCGCAGTTCGGCATCAACCTTCCGCCTATGCCGACCGGCGTCCTGACCGGAACGGGCGCGAGCTCGCCCACCACGCTGACCTCTCCGGGCCTGACCACGCCGGCGCTCACCACGCCCGAGCTGACGTCGCCCAGCCTGACCGCGCCCGGGCTCACCACACCCGGCCTGACGGCTCCCAGCCTGACGGCCCCGAGCGCGACGGTTCCCGGCGTGACCGCGACCGCTCCCTCACTGACCGATCCGGCTCTGACCAACCCCGCGCTGACCAGCCCTGCGCTGACCAGCCCGACCGGTGACACCGGCCTGACCACGCCGGGGCTGACCACGCCGGGACTGTCGACGCCGCCGGCGCTGACCGACCCTGCCCTGGGCGCCACGCCAATCTCGTCGGCCACCGGGCTGCCCGCTCCGAGCGAGGTGCCGATCGCGGCACCGATCGGGCTCGACCCGGCCGCAGGCACCTATCCGATCCTCGGAGACCCCTCCCTGGCGACGATGCCCGCGGCGACCGGCACCTCGGGTAGCGGCGGCATCATCGGCGAGTTGTCCAGCATGGCCGATCAACTCGGTGCGGGGCAGGCGATCGACCTGCTCAAGGGCATGGTGATGCCGGCGATCATGTCGGCGGCCAAGCCGCCCGGCGCGCCGGCGGTGCCCCCGGTCCCGGCCCCCGTGCCGGCACCCGCACCCGGCGCCTGAGACCTGTCACCAGACGGCACCGCAGAAGCCGCTTCGGCTCTGCGGTGCCGGTGCCGGTCTGGCGTCGATTAGTTCTGCTCCGAACCGTGTCGCACCACTAGCATCACCTGGCACATACGTAACATCAGTCCGTGCCGACTCGCCGTCCCACGCCGTCACTGCTGTTCACCGCGCTTGCGGCGACGGTCGTGATGTTGCCGATGGCGTTGTTCGGATTGCCCGGCGACGGTGACGACGACGCAATCGCCGAGACGCTGCACCTGGCGCAGCGACCGCTGACGGGGCTGGGCGGCGGGGAGACGATCCGCGAGATCCACCAGGACACGCCATTCTCGTTGGTGGCGCTGACCGCTGAGGACTTCACCGGCACCACCGCACGGGTGCGCGCCAGGAAGGCCGACGGCAGCTGGGGGCCCTGGTACGAAGCGGAACCCCTCGAAGGTGTCGGCCCGGACACTCCGTCGGCGGGACCGGCAGGCACCGAACCCGTGTTCGTGGGCCGCACCACCACGGTGCAGATCGCAGTGACCCGTCCGCCCGACGCACCCAAGATTCCGGAAGCGGCGCCCCAGTCCGCCCAGGAACTGGGCTACGTCCCGGCCAACACCGAACATTCCTTCGGGCAGAACCTCAACGCGGTGCTGATCAGCCCGCCGGAGGCGCCGCCGGTCGACACGCTGCCTCCGCCGTCGGCGGTGAGCGCGCCCGGAGTGCCGCCCAACATCATCAACCGCGCGCAGTGGGGCGCCGACGAATCCATGCGGTGCGGAGACCCCCGGTTGGACTCCGGAGTTCGGGCGGGGGTGGTGCACCACACCGCAGGCAGCAACGAGTACGCCCCGCAGGACTCGGCAGGCATCATCCGATCGATCTACGAGTACCACACCCGCACACTGGGCTGGTGCGACATTGCCTACAACGCACTGGTCGACAAGTTCGGACAGGTCTTCGAGGGGCGCGCGGGCGGTATCACCAGACCCGTCGAGGGCGCCCACACCGGCGGGTTCAACCACGACACCTGGGGTGTCGCGATGATGGGCAACTTCGAAGTGGTGCCACCGACGCCGATTCAGCTGCGCACCACGGCCCGGCTACTGGGATGGCGGCTCGGCCTCGACCACGTCGACCCCCGCGGCGCGGTGGTGCTGGCCTCAGGCGGCGGGTCGTTCTCGAAGTTCCCGACCGGGGCGACACCGCGGCTGCCCGCGATCTTCACCCACCGCGACGTCGGCGCAACGGAGTGCCCCGGTAACGCGGCATACGCGCTGATGGACCACATCCGCGACATCGCCGCGCGCTTCAACCAACCGCCGGGACCCGACGACCTGGCCGAATCACTGCGCGGAGGCGCGATATTCGCGAAGTGGGAAGCGATGGGGGGGATGAAGAGCCCGCTGGGCAGGCCGACGTCGCTGGAGGCCTCGGGCCAGGATGGCGCCCGTTACGTGACGTTCGAACGCGGCGCGATCTACTGGTCACCGGTGAGCGGCGCCGAACCGGTCACCGGTGAGATCTACAAAGCTTGGGGGACACTGGGTTTCGAACGCGGTGCGCTCGGACTGCCCACCAGCGGCGAGATCCAGGAGCCGCTGTGGATCGTGCAGAACTTCCAGCACGGCACACTGAACTTCGACCGCGAGAAGGGCACGGTGACACGCGTTTTCGACGGTATCCCCGTGGAACTGCCGAAGCCTGACTTCGACACCCCGCCCGTGCAACTCGAGCGATTCACCCCGCCGATCAGCACCTGAGGCCTACGCCCACCACCGCTCGAGCACACGCGCGACGCCGTCGTCGTTGTTGGTCGAGGTGACCTCGTCGGCCGCGGCCAGCGCGGCCGGATGGGCGTGCCCCATGGCGACCCCCAGGCCGGCCCATTGCAGCATCGGCACGTCGTTGGGCATGTCGCCGAATGTGACGATCTCATCGGCGGTGATGCCCAGCGGTTCGGCCACCTCGGCGACCCCGGTGGCCTTGCTGATGCCGGCCGGCATGATCTCGATCAGGCCGTTGTTGGTCGAGTACGTGATATCGGCAATGTGCCCTACGTGATCGGCGAGCTCGGCCGCCATGTCCGAGCTGCGCGCGCCCGCCTTCCTGACGAGCAGTTTGATCGCGGGTGCGCTGAGCAGGTCTTCGAACGACACCTCGGTGTTGTCCGGATTGAGCCATGCGTGTTCGTACCCGGGTGAGCTGACGAATTGCGGGGTCGCGGCGTCGTGGGCGCTGTTGCCCACCCGCTCGACGGCCAGGCCCGCCCGCGGGATCACTTTGGTCGCGATGTCGGCGAGCTCACCGAGCACGTCGGTGGTCAGCGTGCGCGCGGACACGATGCGGTCGGTGGCCGGGTCGTAGAGCACAGCACCGTTGGCGCACACCGCCATCGGGGCGAAACCCAACGCGTCGACGACCGGTTGCACCCACCGCGGCGGCCGTCCCGTGGCGATCAGGAACTCGGTGCCCGACTCCACCGCGGCGGTGACCGCTGCCCTGGTGCGCGTCGAGACCTTTTCGTCGTCGTCGAGCAGCGTCCCGTCGACGTCGGAGGCGATCAGCAAGGGCCGGTTCATAGCCGGGACCGCCGCGGGAATCCGCGTTCGCCGGTGTCCGGGCTCACCGATGACTCTTGGCTTCGCGCAGGGCACGCTTGCGGGCACGCTCGGCCAGTTCGGCCTCATCGAGAGCCTTCGCCTCGTCCAGGGTGGGTGCGGAGCCGCCGAGTCGGCGCGGCACCCAGTACGCCCCTTCCGGGTGCGGATAGTCGCGCTGCGCCTCGTGCAACATTTCGGTCATCGCCGAACGCAATTCCTGCAATGTCTGCTCCATCGTCTCGCCGGCCCGTAGGGGGTTACCCACCTGCACCGTGATCGGAATCCTGTTGCGCCGCAGACGACGGGGATGGTCCTTGGTCCACAGCCGCTGCGAACCCCAGACGATGAGCGGAACGATCGGCACATCGGCGTCGAGGGCCATGCGGGCCGCGCCGGTCTTGAAGTCCTTGAGCTCGAAGCTTCGGCTGATGGTGGCCTCCGGGTAGACGCCGACGAGCTCACCGGCGCGCAGGCGTTCCACCGCGACGGCGTAGGCGCCCGCACCGGCGCGGCGATCCACCGGAATCGTGCCGGTGCGGCGGATCAGGAAGTTGACCACCTTCACGTCCTGCATCTCTTCTTTGATCATGAACCGCAGGCGCCGCTTGCGATAGTGCACCGCAAGCGCGGCGGGCAACCAGTCGACGTAGCTCGTGTGGTTGATCGCGATCACCGCACCGCCGCTGGCGGGGATGTTCTCCAAGCCCCGGTAGCTGATCTTGTAGCCATTGATCCTGACCGCCGCCTTGACCAGAACCTCGAGCGTGTAGAAGACCGGCTCCATGGCGGCTACCCGGTTGCTCCGCTGGGGTCGGGACGCTGGGCACGCCTGGCGGCCTTCTCTGCGGCCTCCTCCGCGTCCATCAGGTCGGCCTCGGCGAGCGTCGGCGCACCCCCGCCCAACCGGTGCGGCACCCAGAACTCGCCGGCGGGGTGCGGGCCGTAGCCGTCTTGGACTTGCTCGAGCAGGTGCTGCATCCGGGAGTGCAGCAGGGCCGTCAGGTCCGCCGCGGGCAACGTCGGCTCGATCGGTTCGCCGACGGCCACGGTGATAGGCACCTTGGGGCGCCACATCTTCTTCGGGTGGCCCTTGGTCCAGATGCGCTGCGCACCCCACACGATGTGCGGAACGATCGGCACGCCCGCCGCGATCGCCATGCGCGCGGCGCCGGACTTGAACTGCTTGATCTCGAAGCTGCGGCTGATCGTGGCCTCGGGATAGACGCCGACGAACTCGCCCTCCTTGAGCCTCTGACAGGCCTGCTCGAACGACTCGGCGCCGCTGTCACGGTCCACCTCGATATGGCGCAGACTGCGCATGACCGGGCCCGAGATCTTGTGGTCGAAGACCTCTTTCTTCGCCATGAACCGCACCTTGCGCCCCATGCCCTGCCGGTAGGCGGGCAGCCCCGCAAAGGTGAAGTCGAAGTAGCTCGTGTGGTTGATGGCGATGACCGCGCCGCCGGTTCTCGGCAGTTTCTCCACACCGGTGACGGTGAATTTGAGTCCCTGCACGCGCCAGATCAGCCGCGCCAGCTGAATGACGGTGCCGTATACGGGTTCCACATCAGGCAGCCTAGTCGCGTGACCTTGCCGACCGAACCCGTGCCGACACCGGGCGTCGTCACCCGGATCGCGGCCGGACGGCCGGTGCGCGCCGTGTGGCGCAACGAGCTGGGTGGGGTGACGTTCGAGGTCACCGGTGGTGAATTTGTGAAGGTGTACCCACCGGGTGCCGCGCACCTGTTGGCCGCCGAGGTGCCGCGGCTGCGCTGGGCGCGGCGCTACACACCGGTTCCGGAGGTTCTGGCGGCCGGTCCGGGGTGGTTACACACCGCGCGACTGCCCGGGTATTCGGCGGTCGATCCGCGCTGGGCCGACCGTCCGGATATCGCGGCACGTGCGATCGGTACCGGGCTGCGCCGGCTGCACGACGCGCTGCCCGTCGCCGACTGTCCGTTCGCCCGCCCGTCCTGGGTGCCCGCCGGCGCCCCGCCGGCCGACCGCCTGGTGGTCTGCCACGGCGACGCCTGCTCACCGAATACGCTGCTCGATGACGAAGGTGCGTTCAGCGGGCACGTCGACCTCGGCGATCTCGGCGTCGCCGACCGGTGGGCCGATCTGGGCATCGCGACCATGTCGCTGGACTGGAACTTCCCGACCGAAGGCCCGGGCGGTTTCCAGGAGCTCCTTCTCGACGCGTACGGCGTTGCCGCCGACGTGGACCGTGTCGCCTACTACCGCCGCGCGTGGGATGGGGACGAGCCTGCGGCGGGCTAGACTCGCGGCAGACATCCACATTCGCAGGAAGGGTATTTGTGCAGGTCACCAGCATCGGCCACGCGGGTTTCCGCATCGACACAGCGGCCGGGAGCATCCTGTGTGACCCCTGGGTGAACCCTGCCTACTTCGCGTCGTGGTTCCCGTTCCCCGACAACAGCGACCTGAACTGGGAAGCGCTCGGCGACTGCGACTACCTGTACGTCTCGCACCTGCACCGCGACCACTTCGACCCCAAACTACTGCGCGAGCACGTCAACAAGGACGCCGTCGTGCTGCTGCCGGACTATCCGGTGCCCGACCTGCGGCGCGAACTCGAGAAGCTCGGCTTTCACCGGTTCTTCGAGACCGTCGACTCGGTGCGCCACACCGTGTCCGGCCCCAAGGGCGACCTCGCTGTGATGATCATCGCGCTGCGAGCCCCCGCCGACGGCCCGATCGGCGACTCGGGACTCGTCGTCGACGACGGTCAAACCGTGGCGTTCAACATGAACGACGCACGCCCGGTCGACCTCGACGTCGTGCACGCCGACTTCGGCCACGTCGACGTGCACATGCTCCAGTACTCCGGCGCCATCTGGTACCCGATGGTCTACGACATGCCCGTGCGCGCCAAGGAGGCGTTCGGCATCCAGAAGCGCCAGCGCCAGATGGACCGCTGCCGCCAGTACATCGCACAGGTCGGCGCCACCTGGGTCATCCCGTCGGCAGGCCCGCCGTGCTTCCTCGATCCGGACCTGCGCGACCTCAACGACGACCACGACGACCCGGCCAACATCTTCCCCGACCAGATGGTTTTTCTGGAGCAGATGCGCACACACGGCCATGACGGCGGGCTGTTGCTGATTCCGGGTTCGACGGCCACTTTCACCGGCTCGCAACTGGATTCACTGAACCACCCGCTGCCCGACGACGAGGTGGAGTCGATCTTCACCACCGGCAAGGCCGACTACATCGCCGACTACGCCGAGCGGATGGCGCCGGTGCTGGCCGCGGAGAAGGCGAGCTGGGCCGACGCGGCGGGCGAGTCGCTACTGGAGCCGCTACGCACCGCTTTCGAGCCGATCATGATCCAGAGTGATCAGATCTGCGACGGTATCGGCTACCCCGTCGAGTTGCGGCTCGGGTCCGAGACCGTGGTCGTCGACTTTCCGAAACGCGTTGTTCGTGAACCGATCTCTGCAGAGAAGTTCCGTTACGGCTTTGCGATCCCGCCGGAGTTGGTGCGCACCGTGCTGCGCGACAACGAACCCGACTGGGTCAACACCATCTTCCTGTCCACTCGATTTCGGGCCTGGCGAGTCGGCGGATACAACGAGTACCTGTACACGTTCTTCAAGTGCCTGACCGACGAGCGGATCGCGTACGCCGACGGCTGGTTCGCCGAGGCACACGACGACTCCGCGTCGATCACGCTGGACGGCTGGGAGATTCAGCGCCGCTGCCCGCACCTGAAGGCCGACCTGTCGAAGTTCGGCGTGGTGGAGGGTTCGACGCTGACCTGCAATCTGCACGGATGGCAGTGGAATCTGCAGAACGGCCGATGCCTGACCACCAAGGGCCACGAGTTGCGGAGCGAGCGAAAGTGAGTGTGCCGCAACAGCTCTACGACGACGGCATGATACAGGTCGACCGAGAGGCGGTCACGCTGCGCCGGTACCACTTCCCCTCTGGCACGTCGAAAGTCATTCCGCTGCCGACCATCCGCGGGTACACCGCCTCACCGCTGGACTGGATACACCGCTACCGGTTCTGGGGCAGCTCGGATCTGCGCCGCTGGCTGCCGCTGGACGTGCGCAGGCCGCTGAAGGCCACGCTGGTCACCCTGGACGTCGACGGCAACCGGTGGCGTCCGGCGTTCACGCCCGAACACCCCGACCAGCTCATCGAGGTCCTCGACGAGCTGCTGCAGCCTTAGCGCCGGTTGCGGCGCAACCGGCGCACCGCGAGCAGCCCGACCCCCGCGGTCGCCACCCATGGGCCACCGACGATCAGCGGGTCGAGCCACATGTGATTGACGTCCGCACGTTTACTTTTCGCGCGCGCGGCCAGGCCGTTGTGCGTCAGCTCGGTCTTGACTCCGGTCTGGGTGACGGGGTTGTCCGGGCGAAGGCTGAGCAGCGACTGCACGTGGTGTTCTACGGCGTCGACGCGGTCGGCGAGGATCAGCAGCAGCCAGTGCGCGGCACGGCCCTCGCTGTACGTGCGATACGAGTAGCGCCGGATCGCACCCGAGAGCCCCCTCGGTGGCGTCGACGTACCGAAAACCGGTGTCAGGAACTTGTGTTCGATGGACCTCTCCCGAGGCCACTTCTCGGGTTGGCGGTCGGGGAAGTCCCAGTGCGCACCGGTCTCGACCGCCTTCAGCTTGGGCACCGAGGGCCGGTCGGCCGGGTCGAGGTCGGCGCCCCACCCCGGGATGCGGGCACGCAGGTCTTCGGACGTCGGAACGGGCGGACGGTCGGCGGTGTAGGTCATGATGATTCCCCTCAGGCGGCGTTCGCCACGATGATCGGTTTGATGCAGTCGTCGAGCTTGGCGGAGAAGATGTGATACCCCTCGGCGATGTGCTCGAGCGGAATGCGGTGGGTGACAATGTCATTGGGTTTGAGATAGCCGTTCTGGATATGCGAGAACAGCCTGGGCCACTGGCGTTTGACGGGGCACTGGTTCATCCGCAGCGTCAGTCCCTTGTTCAACGCGTCGCCGAACTTGACCGCGGAGAAGATCGGTCCGTAGGCGCCCATCACCGAAATCGTGCCGCCTTTGCGCACCGCGTCGATCGCCCAGTTCAGCGCGACGGGCGAACCGCCCTGCATTTTGAGCTTGGCGCCCGTGACGTGCTGCAGCAGGTTGCCGTCGGCCTCGGCGCCCACGGCATCGATCGCCACGTCGGCGCCGAGATAACCGGTGGTCTTCTTCATCTCCACGACGATGTCGTCGTATTCGGCGAAGTTGAGGGTTTCGGCATGGGCGAACGTGCGAGCCTTCTCCAACCGGTACTCGAGGTGGTCGATGACGATCACCCGGCCCGCGCCCATCAGCCATGCCGATTTCGCGGCGTACAGGCCGACCGGACCCGCACCGAAGACCGCGACGACGTCACCCTCGACGATGTCGCCGAGTTGCGCGCCGAAGTAGCCGGTGGCCAGCGCGTCGGTGCACATCAGCGCGTCCTCGTCGGCCATCCAGTCGGGGATGAGCGCCGGGCCCACATCGGCGAACGGCACCCGGACGAACTCCGCCTGCCCGCCGTCATATCCACCGCACGTGTGCGAGTAGCCGTAGATCCCGCCGACGGCCGTCGCGTTCGGGTTCACGTTGTGGCAGTTGGAGTACAGCCCGCGAGCGCAGAAGTAGCACGAACCGCAGAAGATGTTGAACGGCACCATGACCCGGTCGCCGACCTTGAGGTTGCGCACCGAGGGCCCGACCTGCTCGACCACACCGATGAACTCGTGGCCGAAGGTCATGCCGACCCGGGTGTCGGGCATCATGCCGTGGTACAGGTGCAGGTCCGAACCGCAGATCGCCGCGAGGGTCACCCGCACGATCGCGTCGTTCGGATGCTCGATCGGCGGAATGTCTTTTTCTTCGACCCGTACCTTGTACGGGCCGCGGTAAACCATCGCCTTCACGGCGCCTCCTAGAGTCGGGATGCGAACGCGTCTACCCGTGTCCGGGCGCGCGAAACCACCTCTTCGCCCCGCGAGGCGCTTGTCCTACTTGACCGGCATCAGGACGTCGGTTCCGACATACGGCCTCAGCGCTTGTGGCACCCGGACGCTGCCGTCGGGCTGCTGGTGGTTCTCCAGGATCGCCACCAGCCACCGCGTCGTCGCGAAGGTCCCGTTGAGCGTTGCCGCGGTCTGCGGACGCCCGTTCTCGTCGCGGTAGCGCACCGCCAACCGGCGGGCCTGAAACGTCGTGCAGTTCGACGTCGAGGTCAGCTCCCGGTAGGTCTGTTGCGTGGGAACCCAAGCCTCACAGTCGAATTTGCGCGCCGCCGAGGATCCGAGATCACCGGCGGCGATGTCGATCACGCGGTACGGCACCTCGATATCGGCCAGCATCTGGCGCTGCCAGCCCAGCAGGCGTTCGTGTTCGGCCTCGGCGTCTGCGGGCTTGCAGTAGATGAAGCCCTCGACCTTGTCGAACTGGTGCACGCGGATGATGCCGCGGGTGTCCTTGCCGTGGCTGCCCGCTTCGCGCCGGAAGCACGACGACCAACCCGCATAGCGCAGCGGCCCGTCGGACAGGTCGAGGATCTCGTCGGCGTGGTATCCGGCCAGCGGCACCTCGGAGGTGCCGACCAGATACAGGTCGTCGGACTCGATCCGGTAGACCTCCTCACTGTGCGCGCCGAGGAAACCGGTGCCCGCCATGATCTCCGGGCGCACGAGCACCGGCGGGATCATCAGCGTGAACCCGTTCGCGGTGGCGAGTTTGACGGCCAGTTGGAGCAGGCCCAGCTGCAGCAGGGCGCCGGCCCCGGTGAGGAAGTAGAAGCGTGAACCGGACACCTTCGCGCCGCGCTCGAGGTCGATGAGACCCAACGACTCACCGAGTTCGACGTGATCTTTGGGGTCGTCGATGCGCGGCGGCTCACCGACCGTGTCGAGTACGACGAAGTCGTCCTCGCCGCCCGCGGGCACCCCGTCGATGATCACGTTCGAGAGCGCCATGTGCGCCTCGGTGAACGTCCGCGCGGCGTCGGCCTGCGCGGTCTCGGCGGCCTTGACCTTCTCGGCGAGCTCCTTGGCCTGCTCCAGGAGTGCGGGCCGCTCCTCCGGCGACGCTTTGCCCACCTTCTTGCTCGCGGCCTTCTGCTCGGCGCGCAGATTGTCGGCCGCCGACACCGCGGCCCGGCGCGCGGCGTCGGACTCGAGCAACGCGTCGACGAGGGTCGGATCTTCGCCGCGGGCGCGTTGCGAGGCACGGACCACATCCGGGTTTTCGCGCAGCAACTTGAGGTCGATCACGGGCGCAACCCTACTGGTCGAGCACCCAGGCCAGCACAACCGCATAACTTTACAACTGCATCACTTGTCACAGCACCTGACACGCCTGTCACAATGGAGCAGATGTTGGAGGCACCCGGTCGCCCGTTCGGCGAGCATGAACCCGCCGATCTGCAGCAAGGCGACGCACAGGCGCAGCAGCGGGTGGCGTGGTGGACCAGTTTGCACGCCACGCCGACGCGCCGAGCGCTCGTGTTGACGGCGCTGGGCGGGTTGCTGATCGCGGGCCTCATCACCGCCCTGCCGCAGAACGACGGCGCCAGCGGGCTCACCGCGAGCACGATCTCCCTCGGGCCCCGGGGCAATGCGACGTTCGAACATGCCAAGGCGGGCGACTGCCTCAACTGGCCCGACCGGACACCCGACGCCGCCGAGATAGTCGACTGCAGCCAGGAGCACCGGTTCGAGGTCGCCGAGTCGGTGGATATGCGGACCTTCCCGGGCAGTGAATACGGTCCGGACGCCGCGCCGCCGTCGAGCGCGCGTATCCAGCAGATCAGCCAGGAGCAGTGCTCGACGGCCGTGAAGAACTACCTGGGTCCGCGCTTCGACCCGAACAGCCGCTTCACCGTGAGCATGCTGTGGTCCGGCGACAAGGCCTGGCGCCAGTCCGGCGAGCGCCGCATGCTGTGCGGGCTGCAGTTGCCCGGCCCGAACAACCAGCAGCTGGCGTTCTCCGGCAAGGTCGCCGAGGTCGACCAGTCCAAGGTGTGGCCTGCGGGCACCTGCCTGGGCATCGACCCCACCACCAACCAGCCCACCGACATCCCGGTCGACTGCGCGGCGCCGCATGCGATGGAGGTCACCGGCGCGGTGAACCTCGCCGAGAGGTTCCCCGGCGGACTGCCGCCCGAGCCCGAGCAGGACAGCTTCATCAAGGACGCGTGCACCCGGATGACGGACGCCTACCTGGCGCCCATCGAGCTACGCAGCACCACGCTGACGCTGATCTACAGCACGATCTCGCTGCCGAGCTGGGCGGCGGGCAGTCGTCAGGTGTCCTGCAGCATCGGAGCCACGCTGGGCAACGGTGGCTGGTCGACGTTGCTCAACAGCGCCAAGGGCCCGCTGCTGATCAACGGTCAGCCGCCGGTACCGCCCCCGGACATCCCCGAAGAGCGGCTGAACTTCCCGCCGATCCCGATCACCGACAACGAGCCGGTCAACACCTCTCAGTCCACCAGCGGTCAGTCCTCAAGCAGCAGCAGCGGCTCCAGCAGCGGCAGCAGTGGCAGCTCGAGCGACGACAGCGATCAACAGCCCTCGACGCACGGACCGGCATCGTCGGACGTGCACCAGGGCGACCCACCGGCCAACCCCGAGCCCGCCCCCGGCAACACCTTCCTGGGCGGTGGGCTACCGCCGCCTCCCGGTGCCCCACCACCGCCGGGTGCCCCGCTGCCTCCGCCGCCCGGTGCGCCGCTTCCCCCGCCGCCGCCAGCACCTGCGCCGCTTCCGCCGCCCCCCGCGCCTGCGCCGCCCCCACCCGCGCCGCCGGGACCGTAGCCGCGTGGCCGTACAGATGAGCCCGGAACGGTTCGAAGAACTGGTCTCCGAGGCGCTCGATCTGATACCGCCGAAGCTCGCCGACGCGCTGGACAACGTCGTCGTCCTTGTCGAGGGCCGCAACGACGAGGAGCCCGACCTGCTGGGGCTCTATCAGGGCGTCGCACTGACCGAACGCGATTCGTGGTACGCCGGTTCGCTGCCCGACACCATCACGATCTACCGCGAAGCGCTGCTGGAGCACTGCGACAGTGAGCAGAACGTCGTCGACGAGGTGGCGATCACCGTGATCCACGAGGTCGCCCACCACTTCGGCATCGACGATGAGCGCCTCCACGAACTCGGCTGGGGATAGCGGGCAAACACACCGCGCGGCAACTGCGCTTTGTCGCCCGCGAGTGCTATCAAGGGGCCATGACCGAGTGCCGAGAATGCGTAGCGGGCCTCGAGCACTGCCATGGCACCGTCATTCACCACGTCGCGTGTCGAGCGGAATGCACCGAACCGGATTGCGTCACCCCGGAAGTGGCGCACGCGTTCGTGATCGACTGTGAGGCGATCAGCTGCGCGTGCACCGTCTCGGTGTCAGCCCATCGGGTCGGCTGAGCGCAGAGCGTCTTCGACCGGCCGCACGTCGGGCTCGGGGTAGAACGGCGGCGTCAGCGACCCCCACTGCAGACAACTCCACCTGCCGTCGGTGATCGGTGCCAGCACGACGGCCTCCGTGTTCCCCAAGTGGTGGTCGAGAGCGAAACTGCGCTCGACACCGGCCAGCACCGAGGACACCAGCCGGATCGCCGCGCCGTGGCTGACCACCACGATGTCGCCGTGCCAGTCGTCGTCGTCGAGATGGCGCATCCGCAGCTGGGTGATGGTAGGCACGTAGCGGTCCAGCACGTCGTGTCCGGTCTCGCCGTTGGGCATCGCCACGTCGAGATCTCCGTCGTGCCACTTCTGATAGATCGATTCGAACGTCGCGATGGCCTCGTCGTCGTTGCGGTCCTCCAGATCGCCGACCTGGACCTCGTGGACCCCGTCGAGCTCCACAGGCGGCAAGCGCACCGAACCGGCGATCTCCTCGGCGGTCTGACGGGCCCGGTGGGCCACCGAATGGGCCAGGATCGCGGGCGCAGCAGGCATGCCCCTGGCGAAGGAGCGGGCCTGATCGCGGCCGAGGTCGGTGAGTTCGGCGCCGGGCGGGCGGGTGTCGAGGCGACGGTGGACGTTGGCCAGTGACTGCCCGTGACGCACCAGCATGAGACGCCCGCTCACCTCAGTCCCTCCCTGAGTCGCGCCAGCCAGCTGGAGGCTTCGTCAAGTCCGGGAGGGGCCGCGCCTGCGGCCGCTCCGGTCGGCCAGGATCCGAGGAATCGCATATCCGAACAACGACGGTGCAGCGCCTTGAGTGCCTCGGCCACCGCATCGTCGTCGATGTGTCCGACACAGTCGAGGAAGAAGATGTAGGTGCCCAACCCCGTTCGGGTGGGCCGTGATTCGATCCGGGTCAGATCGATGTCGCGGACGGCCAGCTCGGTCAGCGCCGATACCAGCGCGCCGGGTACGTTGTCGAGTCGCAGCACCACCGACGTACGGTCGGCGCCCGTGCGCCCTGGCGGCGGGGCGGGCGCTCCGACGAGCACGAACCGGGTGCGCGCGTTGGGCTCGTCGACGATGTCGGACGCCAGCGCCTCCAGCCCGTAGCGCTTGGTGGCCAGCGCGGTGCTCACCCCCGCGTCGGCACGCCCCTCGGCGACGTCAGCGGCCGCCGCGGCGTTGGAGTTGGCGGGCACCACCTGTGCCGACGGTAGATGCTCGGCCAGCCAGTGCCGCACCTGTGCGGCCGCGACGGGGAAGGCGGCGACGGTCTTCACGCGGTCGGCCGCGATACCGTCGCGCACCGCGATCGTGAACGAGACATCGAGCGTGAGCTCGGCGAAGATCTGCAGAGGTGTGCCGCCGGCCAGGCCGTCGAGGGTGGGTAGCACCGAACCCTCGATCGAGTTCTCGATCGGGACACAGGCGTAGTCGGCGTCACCGTCGCGCACGGCGGCGAGCGCGCCGGTGGTGCTGTCGCACGGGACGGGCGTCACCGCGTCAGCACCCGGGCCGCCGGGCAGCATCCCATCACCCGACATTTTGCGCAGCGCCGCCTCGGTGAAGGTCCCCTCGGGGCCGAGATAAGCGATGCGCGGCACGGCACAACACTATCGGGTCACTCGGGTAATGCCGTTCCGCTGCACGAAAGCCTTGCGGGATCCGTCATCTCTTAGTTAAGTTAGGCTCACCTTATCTCAGAGGAGGCTGCATGGCGACAACGGTCACGGCACCGACGACGGCCGAGCGGATCCGCACCGCGTGCGCCAAAGCGGGCGGCGCGATGCTCGCGGTCGAGGGCGGCGAGAACGGGGCTCCCACCGAGACACCGGTCCACCACCTGCTCGACGACGGCTCGTTCGCGATCACCGTTCCCGCGGACAGCGCGGCGGCGGCCAAGGCCGTCAGCGCGGGTGCCGGCGGGGTGCAGGCGGTGCTGGAGATGACGGATTACGCGCCGCTGCCGCTACGCGAGCCGGTGCGCTCGCTGGTGTGGATTCAGGGGCGCCTGCACGACGTGCCCGCCGGTGAGGTGTCGGCCCTGCTCGACCTGATCGCCTCGGAAGACCCCAATCCCGCGCTACTTCACGTGAACTCGGCACCCGCTGACGGCGACAAGGGCCACACGCTTCTGCGACTGGAGATCGACTCCGTGGTGGTCGCCGATTCCACCGGCGCCGAATCGGTCAGCGTGAGCACGCTGCTGGCCGCGCGGCCGGACCCGTTCTGCGCGATGGAGTCGTGCTGGCTGCAGCACATGGAGTCGGCCCACCGCGACGTCGTCGAGAGGCTGGCCAGCCGGCTTCCGATGTCGATGCGCCGCGGGCGGGTCCGGCCCCTGGGTCTGGACCGCTACGGCGTCCAACTGCGGGTGGAGACCGACGACGGCGACCACGATGTGCGGCTGCCGTTCACCCGCCCGGTCGACGACGTCACCGGGTTGAGCCAGGCGATCCGGGTACTGATGGGCTGCCCGTTCCTCAACGGGCTGCGCGCACGGAAGTTGTGACGGCGCTACCGTAGCTCCGGTGACCGGCGCCCCCGACGAGCTCACCGACCCTGCGCGCCGGGCCCTGCGCATCGAGATCGTCGTCGTACTCGCGGTGACGTTCGGCCTTTCGGCCTACAGCGCGCTTCTGAACCTGATCGAGTCGGTGCTCCTCGGCCTCTCCGGTCAGGTCGTCGCGCTCAATCCGCGCCGCTCCCCGTTCGAATTCATCGACCTCGGGCTCAATCTCGTCTGGGTGTTCCAGCTGTCTGCATGGGGTGCGCTGGCCGTATACCTGTTGTGGCGCAGCGGAATCGCCCTTAAATCGATCGGGCTGGGGCGGCCCCGGTGGCGCGCCGACCTACTCGGCGGACTCGGTCTTGCCGCTCTCATCGGGCTGCCCGGCCTCGCGCTGTATCAGGTCGCCCGGCTCCTCGGCATGAACGCCGACGTCGAGCCGGCCGAACTGTACGACACCTGGTGGCGGATACCGGTGCTGCTACTGACGGCGCTGGCGAACGGCTGGGCCGAAGAGGTGATCGTCGTCGGCTACCTGATCACCAGGCTGCGTCAGCTACGTGTGAGCCCGGCGACCGCCGTTGTCGTCACCAGCGTCCTGCGCGGGCTCTACCACCTCTACCAGGGCTTCGGCGCGGGGCTGGGGAACCTGGCGATGGGCCTGGTGTTCGGCTACGTCTACCTGCGGACCGGCCGGCTGTGGCCGCTGATCGTCGCGCATGCGCTGATCGACGCCGTGGCCTTTGTCGGCTATGCCCTGCTCGCCGGCCACCTCGGCTGGTTGCGATGAACATGCGGGCCGGCGACGTAGATTTCTTTAGGTGACCGACAACCGGCAACCGCCCCGCGGGTTCGAGCCCCCGCCGCGGCCGCGCCCGGAGCCGTCACAGGTGATCCGCAGCGATCCCAACTACCGGCCGCCTCCACCGAACCCACCGATGCCCCCCGGGGGCCGGCCGCCCGCCCCTCCGCCCCGCATGCCACCTCCGCGGATGCCTCCGTCGCGCATGCCGCCACCCGCCCCGCCCCGACGCACACCGCCTCCGCCGCCACCTCGGGCGGGCGCCCGCGGACCGGCACCACGACCCCAACCGCCACCGCCGCCTGCAGCCGCGACGAAGCCGAAACGCACTCGGCCCAAACGGCATTGGGGCCGATTGCTGTTGGTGGTGCTGTTGCTGGCCGTGACGGCGGTCGTGGCCGGTGGCATCTGGATGGACTCGTCACTGCAGCGCATCCCCGCGCTGGCCGATTACGCCGGCCGGCCCGCCGCTGGCGCGGGCACCACGTGGCTGCTCGTCGGATCGGACAGCCGTCAGAACCTGACCCCTGAACAACAGGCGCAGCTGACCACCGGCGGGGACATGGGCAACGGCCGCACCGACACGATCCTGCTGGTGCACATCCCCGGCATCGCCTCGAGCACCGACACGACGATGGTGTCGATACCTCGTGACTCCTACGTGTCGATCCCGGGCTACGGCAGCGACAAGATCAATGCCGCGTACTCGGTGGGCGGCCCGCAGTTGCTCGCCCAGACGGTCGAGGAGGCGACGGGCCTGCGGATCGACCGCTACGCCGAGATCGGCTTCGACGGATTCGCGACCATGGTCGACGCGGTCGGCGGTGTGACGATGTGTCCGTCCGAGCCCATCAGCGATCCCCTTGCCGGCATCGACCTGCCGGCCGGGTGCCAGAAGCTCGACGGCCGCAGCGCGCTGGGGTTCGTCCGCACCAGGGCCACCCCGCGCGCGGACCTAGACCGCATGGTTCACCAGCAGGAGTTCATGTCCGCGCTGCTGCACCGCGCCACCAGCCCGTCGGTGCTGCTCAACCCGCTGCGCTGGTATCCGCTGGCCAAAGCCGCCGGCCGCACCTTCACCGTCAACGAGGACGATCACGTGTGGAACCTGGCCCGGCTCGCCTGGGCGATGCACGGAGACGTCCTCACCACCACCGTCCCCATCGGGGAGTACTCCAGCGGCGACGCCGGCTCGGTCGTGGTCTGGGACGACGCCCTGGCAAGCCAACTGTTCACGGCGCTGCGGACCGACTCCCCGGTACCGCAGGACGTTCTCGACGCGCAGCCCTGACGCGCCCTTCAGCAAACATTTATCCGAACGTGTAACCGCCATCACAAAGGGTCGACTCATTAAGGTGAACCTGACCTCTGTTAGGTCAACCTTCGCTGACAACAGCCTCTGAGCTGGGATATCGTGGCGTTCATGACCACTGCTGAAGCTTGCGACACCAAATTCCATGCCCTGCTGCAAGAGCAGATGCGCAACGAGTTCGGTGCCGCGCAGCAATACCTCGCCATCGCCGTTTACTTCGACGGAGCCGACCTTCCGCAGCTGGCCAAGCACTTCTACCGGCAGTCGGTCGAAGAGCGCAATCACGCCATGATGCTGGTCCAGTACCTCCTCGACCGCGACGTCGAATTCGAGATTCCCGGGGTCGACGCGGTGCGCAACACCTTCGATGCTCCGCGCGACGCCCTCGTGCTGGCCCTCGATCTGGAGCGCACTGTCACCGAGCAGATCGGCCGGCTGGCCGGCGTGGCCCGCGACGAGGGCGACTACCTCGGCGAGCAGTTCATGCAGTGGTTCCTTGGTGAGCAGGTCGAGGAGGTCGCGCAGATGACGACGTTGGTGCGCATCGCCGACCGGGCCGGCGACGACCTCTTCCGCCTGGAGGACTTCGTAGCGCGCGAGCTGGGTTCGACGTCGAAGGACGTCGGCGCACCGAAGGTCGCGGGCGGCAGCCTCTAGATATCGCGCGGATCTGAGCGCGGCTAATCGCGACCGGCGGCGCCGGCCAGACCGTTCTGCAGCCAGTCCTTGGTGCGGCCGGGGTGGTTGGTCGCAACCCATGCCACACCGAGGTCGCGGCAGTACTGCACGTCCTCGAAATGATCGACGGTCCAGCAGTACAGCGCGCGGCCTTGCGCGGCCGCTCGGTCGACCAACTCCGGATGCTCCCTCAGTGTGGCGATCGACGGCCCAACCGCGGTGGCGCCGACGGTCGTGGCGGCGCTGCCACCGAGGTAGCGCGACGTCTCGCCGAGCAACACCGTCGGCAACATCGGGGCCGCGCGCCGGATTCGCCACACCGCGGCCGCCGAGAACGACATCACCACGGCGCGCGACAGGTCCGCCGATGCCGGAGAGGCGATCCCGAACCGGTGCAGCAGCGCCAGCACCTTGCTCTCCACCAGCCCACCGAACCGGACAGGGTGCTTGGTCTCGATGAATACCTTGACCGGCCGGTTCCAATCGAGCACAAGTGAGATCAGCGCTTCGAGTGTCAGCAAGCCCGTATCACCTTGTGCCTCAACGGCATTGCGGCTTGGATGCCAACCGCCGTAGTCGAGCTCGCGCAGCTGGGCGAGCGTCATGTCGCTGACGAGCCCCGTTCCGTTCGAAGTGCGGTCGACCCTGCGGTCGTGCACACACACCAGGTGGCCGTCGCGGGTGAGCCGCACATCGCATTCGACGCCGTCGGCGCCCTGCTGCAGTGCAAGCTCGTATGCCGCGAGCGTGTGCTCGGGACGATCGGCCGACGCGCCGCGGTGCGCCACGACGAAGGGATGGCCCCCGGGCGTCGGTCCGGAAGTCGCGTTCTCGGCGGCTTCGGAGTCGCCTGTCATAGGGCCTATGCTGCCGGGTCCTGCCCGTGCGACTCAACCGGAGCCTCGGGGCCGGGTCGATCCTCCGCCGGCGTGCTGTCGTCGGGGACGATCACCCAGCGCTTGCTCGGGCGCTCGACCGGCTGCCGTTCGAAACCGGAAACGACCTTCATGGCGAGCAGCAGGGTGGTCAGCGCCAGCAGATAGGCGATCATCGTGGTCATCGTGTTGTCGGCGATTCCCTGCGCATCGCGGGTGAAGCTGGTCGCGATCGACCAGATCGACACCGCGTAGCTGGCTACCCACGCAAGCCACCACACCGCGATCGGCCTGCGCAGATAGCTGAGCCGCTCCTCGACGCCCGCCAGTTCGAGGACGAACACCGGCGCCCAGAACAGATTGACGAACGGGAGCAGGCAGCCGGCCTGGAGTCGCCAGGAGGGTCGAGGGTCCGTCGTTCCCCGGTGGGTATAGGCGGCGGCCCGCCTGGCGATGAGCCAGTTCGTCAGCACGATGAGGCTGGCCACCACCATGAACGCGGCGACGACGCTGAGTACGACACCGAACCAGGTCGCGATCGCGGCGATCCACGGGGGCAGCAACACCGACCGGTTGATGATGAGCAGCACGTAGCGCGCGAGGTGGATCAGTGCCGCAGCGCCCAGCACCGCCATCGTCAGCAGCAGCGTGCCCGTCACCATGCCCGGCGACGGGCCGCGGCGCGGCGCCTGCTGCTGTTGGTCGACCGGCGCGGGCTGCTCGACAAGTCCCCATCGCGGGATGGTCGCGTAGCGGGGCGTCGGGCCGAGCGCGCGCTTCGGGCGCCGCGGATGCGGCGGTGCGCCCGGCCGTACGGCGATCCAGCGGTATCCCGGTGGCAGCTGCGGCCGCGGGCCTGGCGCTGCGGCCGCGGACCGTGCGCTCCACTGGGCGCTCACGGTGTCCGGCGCAGACGCCGATGGCGGCATCAGCGATCCGTGGCACCGCGGACACCACGTCCGGCGCCGGTCGCGCACGTTCCACCGGGTTCCGCACGCCGAACACACCTGAATCATTTCGCTCCTCGCGCGCGCGGAATCACTTCACTCCTCGCCCGACCATCCGACCAGCGTAGCGACGATGCGTCAGACCACACCCGGCCCGCCGTCGTCGGTCACGATCGGTCGGCCGGCGCCAGCCCAGGCGAACATGCCACCGCTGACGTTGACCGGTGAATAGCCGTTCCTGGCCAGGTACTGCGCCACGCTCTGCGACCGCCCACCGGCTGCGCAGATCACGAACACCTGCGCGTCGACGTCGATCTCCGCCAGACGCGCCGGGACCTGTCCCATCGGGATGTGCCGCGCATCCGGGGCATGCCCGCGTGCCCACTCATCGTCTTCGCGCACGTCGAGCAGGATCACGCCGGAGTCGAACATCGTCGGCACGTCCGCGACGTCGACCTGCGCGATTTCAGCCTCGTTCATGCCTCAATGCTGACATGCCGCCGGCCGGCTCGCGGCGACAGCAATGACCACCTATCCACAATTTCCACAGGTTCATCCACAGGCCGCGACATCGCAGAACCCACCTTGAGCCGCTGAATCTGTGTTTTTTCTGAGGATCGCTGTGGATAAGCGGTCGCGTTTGGGCGCTGCCATCAACAGGCGGTCGGGCGGCGAGCGAAATCCCTAGTCCCGCTAACCGCGACTTGAGCCGGCCGCACCCGCAATCCGTGCTGCGCGCGAGCCGATTTTTCCGGTTCGACGCAAGGGGCTATGATCGGCGTCACAACCAGCGGTTGTGATAGATCTCACCCGGGGGAATGTAAAACATGCAGGTCAGGAGGGGTTCATGACATCTTCGATGGGATCGGGTTCGGCTATGCCCCCCACGAAGTGGCAGGCCTCGACGCCCGCCGCCTACAACCGCAGTCAGCTGATGGCGTTACTGCGCGCCGGCGTGATCGCGCTGGTGCTCCTGGTCGTGCTGGCCCTGATCGTCCTGTTCTGACGACGAGCCGCCGACTTCGTCGCGAAGTACGACTTCCTCGCGAAATACGACAAAGCCGCCGGGTCAATGACTCGGCGGCTTCTTGTTGTCGATAAGGCTCTCAGGCGGGCGGATAGACACCCATCTGCTTGCCCTTGTCGGTCTGCCAGAAGATGTCGGCGATCTCGTCGATCGTCTTGAGCAGCTTCTCGGCGACGGCGACATCGAGCGACTTCTTGACGTCGCCCGCGCCGTGCACGCCGTCCCAGAACAGCTGATGCAGGTTGGGGAACTGCTCGAAGTGATCCTTGGCGAAGAAGTCGGCCCACAGCACCATCAGGTGATGTTTGACCTCCTCGGCTTGCCGCTCCTTGATGATGATGCAGCGCGCGCGGAAGTGCTCATCGTCTGAGTCGTGGTACTTCTGGATCGTCTTGAGGCACGAGAGCGCCTCGATTTTGGCCTGCGCGGGGTCATAGACGCCGCAGTAGAGATCGCAGTGGGCATGGGCGGGGGTCGCGTGGTTCAACAATCGATGCAGCATGTTCCTAACTTACCCTTTGGAGGTGCGCCGCAACCAGACACCGCGACGCTGGCCTCTGCGGTTGTTCCGAGTGGTCGACGACTCGATGCGCCCGACGGTCGGCCCAGGGGATGGCCTATTGGCCCTGCGGGGCGGGAGCATTCAGCGCGGGCAGCTTCGGGTGTTCCAGGATCCGCGGCGCTCGACACGGTGGCTCGTCAAGCGGGTCGGCGATGTCTACGCCGACGGTCGCGACGTGATCTTTGAAGCGCGCTCGGACAATCCGGGCGCCCCCGGCGCCGTCGACTCCCACGAATTCGGTTGGGTCCCGGCGGCCGGTTCGTATCGCGTGCTGTGGACTGCCCGAGCCAAATCCGGTGATTAGCAGTCGTGTCGACTTGCGTGCCAGCCGAGTTCTGCCGCATGCTGAGCAAATCGACCCACTGGCGTGTCGGGCCATCAGTCGGCTAGAGGCCGGCGTCCCAACACCGATGGCGCGGAGGCGATATGGAGAGGGAGTCGGGCAAGGCGATCGAGATCGCCCCCTTTCATTCACGCGGTTCACTCAAGGGATTCGTCATCTCGGGTCGCTGGCCGGATTCGACCAAAGAGTGGGCTCAGTTGCTGATGGTCGCCGTGCGCGTGGCATCGCTTCCCGGGTTGTTGTCCACGACAACGATTTTCGGTGCCCGTGAAGAGCTGCCCGACGAGCCTGAGCCCAATACGGTCGGCCTCGTCCTTGCCGAGGGCCCGGTGGTCGGCGAATCAGCGGTACCGCCAGGTTATTTCGCCGAGCACCAGCCGCCGGCCCTGTTGATGCTGCACCCCCCGTCGGAAACCACACCGTCGCTGCCGGAGTGCAGCGGGGCGGCGTCCGGATGCGTGTTGCTGCCCGGCCTGCCCCATCTCGGTCTCGAGCACCGCGCAGCATGGGTGGAAGCCGAATCCGACGGAACAGTGACCTCCATGGTGAGCCGCGTCGGCCTGGACCCGATCAGCCACCCGGACACTGCGATTCTCGCGATGCTGCTTGCGGCATAAGGGCTTTCGAAGCATTTGATTCGGGTGCCTGAACGGTGGATTCGGGTGCCCGAAACCCTACGTGGCACTGGCACATCCGCGCTACCGAAGCTATGGTCGGTTCAGTAAGCGAAGGGGAGTAGCCCCCAATCGTCGTGTCGACATACTGGCGCAAGCCCGGCCGGCGAACCACACATCCGAAGGTGTGGTGGGCGAGACCTTCGACCGAAGCCGGCGGGGCATGAACATTGCGATGTCGGCGACGCGTCGAAAGGGTCGTCTGAATGCTCGCCGCCATCGTGGTCAGTCTGGCCGTGGTGTTCGTCGCCGAACTCGGCGACAAGTCGCAGCTGATCACCATGACCTACTCGCTGCGGCACCGATGGTGGGTCGTGCTCTCCGGGGTCGGGATCGCCGCGATGCTGGTTCACGGCCTGTCCGTCGCGGTCGGACACTTTCTCGGGGTGACGCTGCCCGAACGCCCGATCGCATTCGTCGCCGCCATCGCATTCCTGTTGTTCGCGGTGTGGACGTGGCGCGAAAACGGGCACGACGACGAGATTCGGATCGCCGAGCCGCGATTCGTCGTCCCCGCGATCGTGTCGTCGTTCGTGCTGGCCGAACTCGGCGACAAGACGATGCTGGCCACCGTCGCCCTGGCCAGCGAACACAATTGGGCGGGGGTGTGGATCGGTGCGACCGCGGGCATGGTTCTGGCCGACGGCGCCGCGATCGCTGCGGGCAGGCTGATGCACCGCAGGCTTCCGGAACGGTTCCTGCACGGCCTGGCCAGCGTCCTGTTCCTTCTTTTCGGCCTGTGGCTGCTGTTCGACAGTGCGCTGGGTTTGCGGTGGGTGGCCGTGGCGGTCACCGCTTCCGTCACCGTCTCGGTGCTGATGGTTCGGCTCATCCGCCGCCGCAGGGCACCCGTGCCTGACGAGACATCCCAGCCCTCCACCCAGGGGTCCTGACCTCGACCTGCGCCTTCGACGGTCCGACACTGGGCGCTCCGCGACCATCCGTGCGGTATGTGGCAAACCCGGCGTTGCGCCAGAATGCATGCAACTGATGTTGCCGGCGGCGGTCGTCGGGTCCCCTGTGGACGCGCTGTCCGATTTCTGAGCAAAACTAGCTCGACAAAGCCGCCGTTGTTTGCTTCGTCGCACCGTATGGTAGAGGCGTCGGCGCACGCGGAATGCGTCGCAGCCGGCACAGTAGCGGGCGTCAAGCGCGGGGGCGGATCAACTTTTCCCGGGTTTGCACTTGGTTGTGGCCACAACACTCGCTACGATGATCAGCAAATACGCCGCTCGTACACCGCTCGTCCAATGCATGTGGAGGTCATATCGATGAGCACGACGTTCGCCGCTCGCCTGAACCGGCTGTTTGACACGGTCTACCCGCCGGGACGCGGCCCGCACACCTCGGCCGAGGTGATCGCGGCACTGAAGGCCGAGGGCGTCACCATGTCCGCTCCGTACCTCTCGCAGCTGCGCTCGGGCAACCGCACCAACCCCTCTGCCACCACCATGGCCGCTCTTGCCAACTTCTTCCGGATCAAGCCGGCCTACTTCACCGACGACGAGTACTACGAGAAGCTCGACAAGGAGCTGACCTGGCTCGCAAGCATGCGCGACGAGGGCGTCCGCCGTATTGCCGCACGCACCGTCGGCTTGTCGCCGGAGGCCCAGCAGGACATCGCCCTAAAGGTCGATGAGCTGCGCCGCCGCGAGCATCTCGACGATTAGCCCGGTGCGGCCCTCCGCCCCATAGCTGGCGAAGTGGGGTCGCGCTACCAGCTACGCCGCTTGACCCGTCGCGCCGTCGCGACGGATCAGTGCTCTGTACTGCTCGGCGATCTCCAGGATCCATTCACGGTCTGAATACTCGCTAGGCTGGTTCAGCCACCCCAGTCCGGGAAAATCGACGCGCCTGTCCTCCGAAGCGCTCTCGGTCCCGGAGTAGATCCACTCGGCGATCGCCCGGGCCTGTTCCTGCGGCGGAACCGGCGGGGATTCGAGGACTGTCTCGTCCGGCTCGGCGTCATCACCGGACACCGCGCCGCGCGGGTCGACCCGGAGTTTGCGCCGGTGTTCGGCGGCCGTGGCTTCCAGGTAGAGCGCGTCGGAGATCAACGACATCCGTTCTGCGACCCGGAAGACGAGCGGTCCGCGCGGCCGGACACCGATACCGATGTCGGGGTGTCTGCGGCCCAGCTCGGTCAGGATCGGCTGGATCGCCCGCAGTTCGCGCCTGGCGCCGAACCAGTCCTCGATGCTGGGCAGCAGCGATCCCGCGGCGACAACCAGCATCGCGCAGCCCAGCAGCGTCGCTGCGGCGCCGACGCCGACCGGTCCGTCACTGTCGAGGGCGCGTAGGAAGAAGAAGGCCGACGCCACCACGATCAGCACGATGCCGATCGTGAACACGAACAGCGCGCGCCCCCGGCGGCTGCGGTTCGAATAACGCAGCCCCGCCCACGAGACCAGCGACAATGCCAGCAGCACGTAGAGCAGCGGCAGCAGCCACGGCAGCGTGTTCCCACCACCGCTGAGGTTGCGCTGCAGGTATTCCTGGGGCGACAGTTCGGGCTGACGGCCCGCGGAGAAGAAGGCCACCGCGGTCACCACGGCGATCACCGCCGCGACGCCGTACTGCGCGACCGCGATCTTGCGGATGGTCGCCGGTTTGCGCACCGACGACACGGTCGTGATCATCACGCAGCTGCCCGCGGCGCACGCGACGAGCGCCACCTGGGACAGGCCCAGCGAGATGTTGGGCCAGCGCAGCAACCGGTCGATGAGCAGTGTCAGGGGCTGCCAGTTCAACGCGGCGATCAACGCCAGGCTTGCCAGCGCGACGATCATCGCGGTGCTCACCAGGCTCTGCTTATTGACCAGCGCCCATCCGATGCGTAGTCCGGTGGCCAGTCCGAGCAGACCGGCGATCACCCAGACGATCAACCAAACGCCTCTCCGAGCCGCACCTGGACGATCGACGAACGGTCCGACGGAAGCCTGCCCAACCGGTACAGCAGCAGGGCCGCGAAATCCTCCGCCTCCTGCTCGGCCTCCTCACCGGCCGGACCCATACAACCGGTCCGCTGGTTGAGCATGTAGCTGATCAGATCGGAGCTGGCGAACTCGGTGCTCTCTTCGGCGGCCTGCGCGACGGGAATACCGTCGTGGCCCAGCACCAGGTGTCCCAGTTCGTGGGCCAGGGTGCGGTCCCACGCGGGCAGACCCTTCTGGATCAGGAACACGTCGTGGTCGTTGTACTGGCGCCACTGCCCGCAGACACCGGGCGGCAGCTCGGCCATCTTGAGCTCGATGGGTCGTTTGCGGTCTTCGCTGACGGCCTCGACGAGCCGGGTCAGCGACACCTCTCCCTGTCGCGGCGCCAGTTCGAGCACAGCCCCGACCGCGCGGGTGACACGGCGGTTAGCTGGCATGGATCCCCCTTCCGACTAGTTCACTATGCGCTGTCCGCCGTCTTGATGGGCGGCTTCTTCAGTCAGTTCGCGAACTTTGCGGTCTGTATAAGCATGCCCTCAATACGCCATGCAGCCAAGACGGACTCGGCGCCCTCTCGTCGGCGCCGAGCCGCCCGCAGGCCGAACGCTGTGAACGATAGGGTTGTGCTGCACCAACAACGCGCACAGCCATGACGTCAGCAATCGAGAAAACCGCCGGGAGGCAGCCGGGATGAGCCCGTTCAAGCGACGCAAAACCCGCGCCACCCGCAGGGCCGAGGCCCGCGCGATCAAGGCGAAGGCGAAATTGGAGGCCAAGCTGGCCGCCAAGAACGAAGCCCGTCGCATCAAGTCTGCCCACCGGGCCGAGGCCCGCGCGCTCAAGGCGCAGCTCAAGGCCCAGCGCGACAGTGACCGTGCAGCCCTGAAGGTGGCCGAGACGCAGCTGAAGGCCGCCCGCGAAGGCAAGCTGTTCGCCCCCGGCCGGATCCGTCGCGTGCTCACCGTCATCCGCCTCCTCGCGCCGATCGTCGTGCCCGTCGGCTACCGCGCGGCCATCGCCGCGCGCGGCTATGCCGATCAACGCCGGGCGGACCGGCTCGGTGTTCCACTCAGCCAGGTCGGCCAGTTCAACGGCCACGGCGCCCAGCTGTCGGCGCGCATCTCCGGTGCCGAACAGTCGTTGCGGCTCGTCTCCGAGAAGAAGCCGAAGGACGCCGAGACCAAGCAGTTCGTCGGGGCGATCACCGAGCGTCTCGGGGACCTGTCCGCAGCGATCGCCGCCGCCGAGCACATGCCGCCGTCGCGGCGCCGGTCTGCGCACGCCGCCATCGAACGGCAACTCGACGGAATCGACGCCGACCTGATGGCTCGGCTCGGCGTGAGCTGAGCTGAAAGTGTCGCCGTCCGGTTCCGCAGCCCGCCTTCGTGGCGCGGCTGCGGGGCTGCTGACGGCGACGCTCGCCGTGGCCGCACACGGTTACGGCGGTGCAGAGCCGCCGGGCGGTGCCGCGGTCGTGGCGCTGGTCATCGTCGCCGCGACCGTCGGCACGTTGACCGCCACCCTTTCCGCCTGTTCGAAAACGGCTGTCCTGCTTGCGATTCTGGCGTGGGGCCAGATCGCCGGCCACATCGTGCTGGGCGTCTCCGGGCATATCCATGCGCCGCAGACCGCGACTATGGTCGGCGCCCATGCGGTGGCGGTCGGCGTGGGGGCGGTGCTGATCGCGGTCGGCGACCGGTTGTGCCGCGTCGTGACGCGCGCGGTGCGCGTCGCGGTGCGCATGGTGTGTCCGCCGGTCGCACCGCAGGGTCGTCCCATCGTCCGGCAGGCCGTACAACCGCTTCGTTCTGCGCTGCTTCTTGCCGCTTCGATTTCTCATCGCGGACCGCCGGTCAGCCCCGCGCGCTGATCGACATACCAACGGCTTGAGAAAGACACATTCGATGAGAACCGTCACCAGGGTGCCCCGTCGTCCCCTCACCACCGTCGCCGCCGGTGCGGCCCTGCTCCTCTGGCTGACGATCGGAATGCTGGCCTCCGCGGGCACCGCGTCCGCGCATGCGACCCGCATCGCGTCGGACCCTGCGGAGAACAGCCGGCTGACGGAGGCACCTGAAACGGTGTCCGCCACGTTCAGCGAGGCACTGCAGCCGCAGTTCGCGGCCATAACAGTCGTCGGCCCCGACGGCAACCTGTGGTCGGCCGGCGAACCGCAGGTCCAGGGCGCCGTCCTCAGCGTCGGTGTGCGCCCACTCGGACCGTCCGGGCGTTACACCGTGAACTACCGGGCCACGTCGGCGGACGGACACGTGGTCAACGGGTCCTGGTCGTTCGAGCTGAGCGTGCCGGGAACCGGGACACCGGGCCCGTCGGCGGCCGCACCGGCCCAGGCCCCGGCCGATGACGGCATCCCTGTGTGGCCGTTCTTCGCGGGAGCGGCCGTCATCATCGCCGCGGGCGCGGTGTGGGCGGTGCGGCGCCGCGCGTGACCCGTCGACGCACTGTGGTCGTCGGGGTGGTGCTCGCGACCGCCGCGACAGGCCTGACCTGGGGGCTGGCCTACCCGCAGGGGTCGCTGGGTGCGACCGCGGTGCGGGTGGTCGCCGACTGCGCGGGTGTCGTCACGCTGGGCTTGGCGGTGGTGCCGGTACTCGACGGTGAGCGGCACCGCGGCGAGTTGTTGGCCCGCTCGACGCGACCGCTGGCAGTCGCCTCGGTGCTGTGGCTGCTCGCCGAATTGACCCGGTTGATCGTCGCGGCCGCACAGACCGCCTCGCTACCGGTGTTCCGCCTCGGCGTGCAGACCACCGCCGACTTCGCCACCACCACCGCGGCGGGGCGGGCGGGCATGCTCGCGGTCGCCGCCGCGACCGCCATAGCCGTGGCGGCGCTCGTCGCACCGCGGACGGCGTCGTGGAATGTCGCGGTGATCGGCGCCGCGGCGGTCGGAGTCGTCGCGCGCCAGCTGACCGGGCACTTCGCGAACAGCCCGTTGGGTGGTGTGGCGGTCACCGTGCACACCCTTGCGGCCGCGTTGTGGGTCGGGGCGCTGGCGGCGCTGGTGCTGACCGTCGACCACCGCGGACAGTGGGCTCGGATGCTGCCGCGCTTCTCCGCACTGTCGCTGATCTGTGTGGTGGTGCTGCTGGTCGGCGGGGTCGCCGGCGCCGCTCTCCGGTTGGGCGCACCGGCCGAGTTGTACGCGACGGGTTACGGGCGGCTGGTGTCGGCCAAGATCGCGGTGACGGTCGCGCTCGTCGTCCTCGGCTGGCGAAACCGCACGATGTGGCTGCCCGCCGCACGGTCCCATCGCGCCACGGCGGTGGTTTCCCGAACCCGGGCGCATGTCGAAACCGCGGTGATGCTCGTCGCGCTGGTCCTGGCCGCTGGTCTGGCCGTCACGGGTTAGTGCCATAGCCGACCTGGCATGATGGACCGATCGACTTCCGGCCGCACGCTCGGCCGGCCTGGCGACCAGACACTGCAAAGGAGCAGCCCGATGGCAGACCAGCAGGGCCGACCCGACGAACAGCCGCACAGCACACCACCGGCGGATCAGTCGACCCCGCAGCCCGCCGCCGCGGAGTCGGCGAGCGTCTCCCCCGACCCGCTGATCCCTCCCCCGCCGGCGAAGAAGACGCCCGCCAAGAAAACTCCCGCCAAGAAGGCCGCCAAGAAGACTCCCGCGAAGAAGGCGGTGAAGAAGGCCGCACCGGCGAAGAAGGCGCCCGCCAAGAAAGCACCCGCCAAGAAGGGTCCGGTGCAACAGGCGCCGGCGAAGAAAGCGCCCGCGACTGAACCTGCCGCTACCGGCAATGATGTTGATTCTGCGGCGAAAGTGACTGCTGCGCAGGCAAAGTCGACGGTCGCCGCCGCCAGCAATCCGGTTGCCGGGCCGCCGCCGACGCCGTTGATCGGGCCCGAACCGTCGCGGCTGCCGGTTGCGGCGGCGATCGCTGCGGGTGTGCTGGCGATCATCGTCGTACTGCTGATCCGCCGGGGAAACGACGAGGACTGACGAAAACGCTTGACCCTCACGCTGCGTCAGGGTCGATAGTGGCGCTATGGACACCATGACCGTCGGCGCGGTGGCCACCCTGACGGGTGTCTCGGTACGCACCTTGCACCATTACGACCACATCGGTCTGGTGGTGCCGAGTGTGCGCACCGAAGCCGGCTACCGCGGCTACACCGACGCCGACATCGAACGGCTGCACGTGGTGCTGGTGTACCGGTCGGTCGACATGCCCCTCGAGGAGATCCGCGCCCTGCTGGATGGGGACGGGGATGTGCTCGACCGCCTCGAGCGCCAGCACCGGCTGTTGCTGGACCGGGCGGACCGGCTACAGCACACGATCAAGGCAGTGGAGGAACTGATGAGCTCACACCGCAGTGGCATACAACTGACCGCCGACGAGCAGGTCGAGATCTTCGGCAGCGCGGTGTTCGATGAGTACGCCGCCGAATCCGAGGAGCGGTGGGGTCGCACCGACGCGTGGAAGCAGTCGCAGCAGCGCACGGCGCGGATGACCAAGCAGGACTGGATCGCGTTCAAGGCCGACAACGATGCGCTGTTGACGTCGCTGGCCGAGGCTCACCGCGACGACGTCGTACCCGGCACAGAGCGTGCGAACGAGCTGGCCGCCTGGCATCGCGAAAACATCGAGCGCTTTTACGACTGCGATCACGACATGCACGTGCGCCTGGCCGAGATGTATCTGGCCGACGAGCGGTTCACGCGCTACTACGACGACGTCGAGCCGGGGCTGGCGCAATTCGCGCACGACATCATCGTGGCTAACATCGACCGGTGAGCATCGAACCCCGCCCCACCGCCGACCTGGTCGACGACATCGGCCCCGACGTGCGCAGCTGTGATCTGCAACTACGCCAGTTCGGTGGGCGTTCGGAGTTCGCCGGGCCGATCGTCACGGCGAAGTGCTTCCAGGACAACGCGTTGCTGAAGTCGGTGCTGTCCGAGCCGGGTGACGGCGCAGTGCTCGTGATCGACGGCGACGGGTCGCTGCACTCCGCGTTGGTCGGCGACGTCATCGCCGGGCTCGGTGTCGAAAACGGCTGGGCCGGACTGATCATCAACGGCGCGGTCCGTGACTCCGCGATGTTGCGCACCCTCGACATCGGCATCAAAGCGTTGGGGACCAATCCGCGCAAGAGCACGAAAACCGGTGCCGGAGAACGCGATGTCGCGGTCGAGTTCGGCGGTGTCGTGTTCCAGCCGGGCCATGTCGCTTACAGCGACGACGACGGCATCGTCGTGGTCGCTCAAGACTGATCGCGAACTGTACACCAGGGTCGTCAATGTTGTGGAATCACAGCCCTGGTGTACATCTCGCGAGCGAAGTTAGGCCGAAGCCTTCACCGACGCACGGTGTTTGGTGAACTCCAGGGCCTCGTCGTCGACCTTGCCGCGACGAATCAGCTGCAGGTCGAGCAGGTAGTTCTGCTTGAGCCGCCACGGCGCGACATGTCCGGCCTTCGGCAGGTAGTCGAGCGCGCGCAGGACGTAACCGGGAGTGAAATCCATCAGCGGGCGTTCGTCGACGCTGTTGCCGGGATGCATCGGTTCGAAGCGGTCGAATCCCTCGGCGTCCATGTAGTTGAGCACCCGGCAGAAGAACTCGGAGACCAGGTCGGCCTTGAGCGTCCATGATGCGTTCGTGTAACCGATGGTGAATGCCATGTTCGGCATGTGGGTCAGCATCATGCCCTTGTAGGCCATGGTCTCGTTCAGCTCGATCGGCTCGCCGTTGCGCATGATCGCCGCGCCGCCGAACAGCTGAAGGTTCAAACCCGTTGCGGTGATGATGATGTCGGCCTCGAGCTCCTCGCCGGAGGCGAGCTTGATGCCCGTCTTGGTGAACCGCTCGATGGTGTCGGTGACGACATCGGCCTTGCCGTGACGGATCGTCCGGAACAGATCGCCGTTGGGCGCCAGGCACAGCCGCTCGTCCCACGGGTTGTAGTGGGGCCCGAAGTGCTTCTGCACGTCGTAGCCCTCGGGCAGCCGGCGCTGCGCCATGGTCATCAGCTGCTTGCGCATGAAGTTCGGGAAGCGCCTGCTGATCTGGTACTGCGCGGACTGGAACAGGATGCTCTTCCAGCGGTTGAGCACATACGCGGGCTTTTCCGGCAACGTCTTTTTCGTCCGAACCGCGAACGGATCCACGTCGGGCAGCGAACCGACATAGGTCGGTGAGCGCTGCAGCATCGTGACGTGCCCGGCACCGGAGTTGGCCAACGCCGGAATCAGAGTGACCGCGGTCGCGCCGCTGCCGATCACGACGACCTTCTTGCCCTCATAGTCGAGGTCTTCGGGCCAGTGCTGCGGATGGATGACGGTGCCCTCGAAGTCGTCACGGCCGACGAACTCCGGGGTGTAACCCTCGTCGTAGTTGTAGTAGCCGCTTGCGGCGAACAGGAACGACGCGGTGATCTCGGCTTCCTCTCCGTCGCGCTCGACGCGCACGGTCCAGCGGTTCTTCTCATCCGACCAGTCCGCGGACAGCACGCGATGCTGATAGCGGATGTGCTTGTCGATGCCGTACTCGGCCACCGTCTCCTTGAGGTAGGCCATGATCGACGGCCCGTCGGCGATCGCCTTCTCCGAGGTCCACGGCTTGAACCGGAAGCCGAGCGTGAACATGTCCGAGTCGGAGCGGATGCCCGGATACTTGAAAAGGTCCCAGGTACCGCCGAGATTCTCCCGGCGCTCCAGGATGGCGTAGGTCTTGCCCGGGCAGCGGTCCTGCAGATGCCAGGCGGCGCTGATGCCGGAGATACCGGCGCCCACGATGACGACGTCGAGGTGTTCGCTCATGGTACCGGAGCGTATCAACGGTATGTCGAGTTAGTCAACGGGGTGTCGAGATACTCAACACCGTGTAAAGTCAATCGACGTGACCACCGTCAGCCAGTCCCGCGGACCGCGGGGACGTCGCTCCGGCCGCCCCTCCGGCGACGACCGCGAACACGCGATTCTCTCGACACTCGAGACGCTGCTCGAGGACCGCTCGCTGGCTGACATCTCGGTGGACGACCTGGCCAAAGGCGCAGGCATCTCCCGCCCCACGTTCTACTTCTACTTCCCCTCGAAGGACGCGGTGCTTCGTGCGCTCGTCGAGCAGGTCATCGCCGAGGCCGACGGCAACGCCGACGACGCGATGGGCGGCATGGATCCCGCGGTGGATCCGGCCGGAGTCTGGAAGGCCATCAATGCGTTGTTCAGGACGTTCGGTTCGCACCGCGCCGTGACCCTTGCGGGCGCCGCCGCCCGGCCCACCAATCCCGACGTACGCGCCCTGTGGTCACGCTTCATGCAGAAGTGGATCGACCACACCACCGCGTCGATCGAGAGCGAACGCGCGCGGGGTGAGGCACCCGAGACGATCCCGGCGCAGGACCTCGCGACGTCGCTGAACCTGATGAACGAGCGCACGATGCTCGCGGCCTTCGCGTCCGAGCAGCCCGCGGTCAGCCCGGACCAGCTCGTCGACACCCTCGCCCACATCTGGGTCACCAGCATCTACGGCACCACTCGCCACTAGTCGGACATCGATGCGAACATATGTTCGTGTCCACTGGCTTCGGGGCGGCGGCAAGCATTCTGCATGCTGACCTCGATTCGTTCTACGCCTCGGTCGAGCAGCGTGACGAGCCGTCGCTGCGCGGCCGGCCGGTCATCGTCGGGGCAGGTGTGGTGCTCGCCGCCAGCTACGAGGCCAAGGCATACGGCGTGCGAACCGCGATGGGCGGACGAGAAGCCCGCCGCCTCTGTCCGCACGCGATCGTCGTGCCTCCGCGCATGTCGGCGTATTCACAGGCCAGCCACGACGTCTTCGAGGTCTTCCACGACACGACGCCGGTGGTCGAACCGCTGTCGGTCGACGAGGCGTTCCTCGATGTGTCGGGGCTGCGTCGGGTGTCGGGCAGCCCGGTCGAGATCGCCGCGCGGCTGCGGGACCGGGTCCGCGAAGAGGTCGGGCTACCCATCACGGTGGGGATTGCGCGCACCAAGTTCCTGGCCAAGGTCGCCAGCCAGGAGGCCAAACCCGACGGGCTGCTGCTCGTCCCGCCCGATCGTGAGCTGGCGTTCCTGCACCCGTTGCCGGTTCGGCGATTGTGGGGTGTCGGCGCCAAGACCGCCGAGAAGTTGCACACCTACGGCATCGAGACCGTGGCCGACGTCGCCGAGCTCAGCGAGTCCACTCTCGGGTCCCTGGTCGGGGCGGCGATGGGCAGCCGGTTGTTCGCGCTGTCGCGCAACATCGATCGCCGTCGGGTGGTCACCGGGGTGCGCCGGCGCTCGGTCGGCGCGCAGCGCGCGTTGGGCCGGCGTGGCAACACGATGTCGGCGCAGGAGATCGACGCCGTCGTCGTCAACCTGATCGACCGCATCACCCGGCGGATGCGCAAGGCCGGCCGGACAGGTCGCACCGTGGTCCTGCGGCTGCGCTTCGACGACTTCGGCCGCGCCACCCGGTCGCACACGATGCCGCGGGCGACCGCGTCCACCGAGGTGATCCTGTACGCCGCCCGAGGCCTCGTCGCCGCGGCGGCGCCGCTGATCGCCGAGCGCGGTCTGACCCTCGTCGGATTCGCCGTGTCCAACATCGATCGCGACGGTGCACAACAGCTCGAGCTGCCGTTCGAGGAGAGCCACGATACGACCGCGGTCGACGAAGCGGTCGACCAAGTGCGTCAGCGGTACGGAAATTCGGCGGTGACCCGCGGTGTACTGCTGGGCCGCGATCCCGGTCTCGAAATGCCCCAGCTACCCGACTGACCCGGGCCTGCCCTTGCGCGGTTGGGCCTTCTTGGCCGTCGCCTTCTTTGCCGCCCTGTCGGGCTTCGGCGGGGGGTTGGCGGCTTCCGTCTTCGCCGACTTCATCGGCGGGACAGCCTTTTTCGCCGCCGTCTTCTTGGCGGGAGTCTTGGTGCCGGCCTTCTTCACAGCAGTCTTCTTTGCCGGAGCCTTCTTCACCGGCGCCTTGGTCGCCGCCTTCTTGGCGGGCACCTTGGTCACCTTCTTGGCGGGCGCCTTGGCGGCCTTCGGCGCGGACGCCTTCTTCACCGGCGCCTTCTTGACCGGTGCCTTCTTGACCACTGCCTTCTTCGGTGCAGCCGATGACGGTGGCGCCGACGGCGGTTCGATCTGCTCCGCCCGGTCCTCGGGCTCGCCGCTGACGCGTCGCACGAGGCGCCCGGCCGTCTCGCCCGCAGCGGTCGCGAGCTCTGCGGCACGCGCGCCGAGCGCAGCGGCCGTCTCACCGATAATTTTTCTCACAGTGACCCTGTACCCCGTTCGGGGCAGTTAACCGCAAGCGATTCTCATGATCCCGCCCACGTCAGCAATTCCTCGGCGGGCCAGGTGTTGACGATGCGGTCAACCGGCACCTCGGCATCGAGCGCACGTTGCGCTCCGTAACCGAGGAACTCCAGCTGCCCGGGGGCATGCGAATCGGTGTCGATCGAGAACAGGCACCCGATCTCCAGCGCGAGCTTGAGCAGTCGGGTCGGCGGGTCACGCCGCTCGGGTCGAGAGTTGATCTCGACGGCCGTTCCATGGTCCCTACATGCCGTGAACACCTTCTCGGCGTCGAATTTCGACTCGGGCCGCATCCCACGTCCTCCGGTGACCAGGCGGCCGGTGCAGTGGCCCAGCACATCGGTGTGCGGGTTGGTGACCGCCTTGAGCATCCGACGCGTCATCGACGGGGCGTCCATCGCCAGCTTCGAATGCACGCTGGCCACCACGATGTCGAGCCGTTCGAGCAGTTCGTCCTCCTGGTCGAGGGAGCCGTCCTCGAGGATGTCGACCTCGATGCCGGTCAGAATCCGCAGCGGGGCGACCTTGTCGCGCAACTCGTCGATGACGTCGAGTTGTTGGCGCAGCCGCTCGGGCGACAGGCCGTTGGCGATCCGAAGCCGCGGCGAATGGTCGGTCAGCGCACAGTACTCATGGCCCAGATCCCTTGCTGCCGCCATCATTTCCTCGATGGGGGCCGACCCGTCGGACCAGTTCGAATGCACGTGCAGATCGCCGCGCAGCGCGGCGCGGATGTCACCGCCTCCGAGATCCTCTGCGTTTGACCGTAATTCGGTCAGCACTTCGGGTTCGCGCCCGGCCCATGCCTGCGCGATGACCTTCGCGGTCTTGGGGCCGATGCCGGGCAGCGACTGCCAGCTGTTGGCAGTGCCGTGGCGGTCGCGGTCGGCGCCGGAGAGGGCTTCGACGACGTCGGCGGCGTTACGGTAGGCCATCACCCGGCGAGGGTCCTCGCGCGCACGGTCCTTGTAATAGGCGATCTGCCGCAGGGCGATGACGGGGTCCATCACTCCAGTGTGCCCGGTTTGCTCTTTCGGACCGAAGCTCGATATAGTGGATTGCGAATATATTCAATCCATCAAGTACTGGGATCTATGCCACACCGCTTCCCCGGTGGCCCCGAGCTACCGCTCTACGAGATCAAGGCCAACCTCTTCAAGGCATTGGCCCACCCTGCGCGTATCCGTGTCCTCGAGATTTTGTCGGCGAACGACGGGCCGACGTCGGTCAGCGAGATACTCGCCGAAACCGACCTCGAACCCACGCTGCTGTCTCAGCATTTGGCCGTGCTCAAGCGTCATCACGTGGTCTCGGCGCAACGCATCGGCAATTCGGTCATCTACGATCTCGCTCACCCCAAGATCTCCGAACTGCTGGTCATCGCGAGGGCTTTTCTCGCTGACGTCATCGGTGCCCACCGGGATCACTTGGCGGCATTCGAGGCCCTGCCGCCGCTGGGGCACGGCAAGTGAACCTCACCCGCCTGCTCCCGAGTCGGAGCGACTACGCCGAGCTGCCCCGGTCGTGGCGGCGCGACATCCTCGCCGGAATCACAGTGGGCGTGGTTGCCTTACCACTGGCCTTGGCATTCGGCATCAGCTCCGGCGTCGGCGCGGCGGCCGGCCTGATCACCGCCGTCGTTGCCGGGTTGGTCGCCGCCGTCTTCGGCGGGTCGCACGTGCAGGTGTCCGGACCCACCGGCGCGATGGCCGTCGTGCTCGCGCCGATCGTGGCCCAGTATGGCCTGGGCAGCATCGCCCTCGTGACCGTGCTGGCCGGGCTGCTCGTGCTCGCCGCCGGAATCACGGGTCTGGGCCGGGCAGTCACGTTCATCCCCTGGCCCGTTATCGAGGGGTTCACCCTGGGCATCGCCGCCATCATCTTCCTTCAGCAGGTACCCGCCGCGTTCGGCCAAGCGAGCCCCGCCGGCGGCCGCACGCTGTCCGTCGCGTGGAACGTTGTCCGACAGGCGGATTGGCCCTCAGCCGCGCGGACGTTGGCGGTGGTGGCCGTTGTCGCGGCCCTCATGGTGACGCTGCCGCGTCTGCACCGCAGCATTCCGGAGTCGCTGACGGCCGTGATCGTCGTGACAATAGCCGTTGTAGCCCTTGATATTCCGGCCGCCAGCATCGGCGGGCTCCCATCGCATCTTCCCGCACCCGTCCTACCGCAGGTGGACCCCGCCGCAATGCGGACCCTCGTCGGTGCCGCTTTGGCGATCGCCGCGCTGGCCGCGATCGAGTCCCTGCTGTCGGCGCGCGTGGCCGCCACGATGGCCGCGACCGGTCCGTACGATCCGGACCGCGAACTGGTGGGCCAGGGCCTGGCTTCGGTCGCATCGGGCGCCTTCGGTGGGATGCCTGCGACGGGGGCCATCGCCAGGACCGCGGTCAACGTTCGTTCCGGCGCGCGTACCCGGGTCGCGGCCATCGTGCATTCGCTGGTCCTCCTCGCAGTCGTCTACCTGGCCACCGGACCCGTTTCCGCAATACCCTTGTCGGCCTTGGCCGGCGTACTGATGGTGACCTCGTTCCGGATGATCTCGTTGTCCACCGTTCGCAAGATTCTGCGGTCCACCCGCTCAGACGCGGTGACGTTCGCGCTCACCGCGGCGATCACGGTGTGCTTCGACCTCATCGAGGCCGTGCAGATCGGCGTCGTCGTCGCGGCGTTCTTCGCGCTGCGCGGCGTCGCTCGTCGGAGCAGCGTCACCCGGGAGGAGCTTCCGGGCCCCCGCCGCCCCGGCGACGAGCAGATCGCGCTTCTGCGCCTCGATGGAGCGATGTTCTTCGGAGTGGCCGAGCGCATCTCGAACGAGATCACCGATACGGGCGAGGCGCGCACCTCGGTGGTGATCATTCGGCTCAGCCAGCTGGGCATGCTCGACGCCACCGGCGCGAACACGTTGGCGCATATCGCAACCGAGTTGGAGTCGCGCGGCATCACGGTGATCATCAAAGGTGTCCGGCCCGAACACATGAGCCTGCTCGTTAACGTCGGCGTTTTCGACTCACTCCGGCACGAGAACCACTTGATGGACTCGCTCGACGATGCGATCGATCACGCGCGAACGCACGTCAGCGCTCGGGTCCTTTGACCGCCGTTTGGTGGAGCGCGCCGTGCACGAGCGCAGCGACTTCGCCGTGGGTGGAGCCGCCGGCCAGGAACAGCATCTCGTCACCGGCCGCCAGCACGTCGTCGGGCCGGGGCAGGACTATCCCGCTGTCGCGGATGATGACCGCGAGCGCGGTGTTCTCCAGCAACGGCAGGTCGCGCATCCGCTGTCCGACCAGCGGATCACCCTCGGGCAGCGTCAGTTTCGCCAGGCTGACCTGCCCGTGCCGTAGCTGCATCAGCCGCACCACGTGGCCGATGTCGATGGCGCCCTCGATCGCCGCCACCAGGGCGCTCGGTGCGGAGACCGCGACGTCGACACCCCACGCCCCGGTGAACAACCACTCGTTGCGCAGGTCGTTGACCCGAGCCACCACGCGGGTGACACCGAACTCCGTCTTGGCCAACAACGCGGCGGCCAGGTTCACCTTGTCGTCGCCGGTCGCCGCGATCACCACGTCACACATCTGCAGCCCGGACTCTTCGAGCGAGGACAACTCGCACGCGTCGGCGAGCAGCCATTCGGCGTCGGGGACCGTCCGCGGTTCGTAGTGCCGCACGTCGTGTTCGATCAACAACACCTTGTGGCCGTAGTCGATCAGTTCCTGCGCCACCGATCGGCCCACTGCCCCGGCACCGGCGATGCCGACCCGCATCATCGTCCGCTCCTCGACGCGCCGCGATGCGTCGAGTTGCCGCCAGCGGAGCCGTATCACGCACTCATACTTACCCATCGCGGCGGTTTTGGGCGCAGCTACCGGGTCAGACTGCCCGGTCACCGCCCGTGGTAGGTGTTTTACTGCCTCTCACACCGCCCATCCGGTCCCGAACGGGGATGCAATGACCCTCGAGCAGCTCTATCTTGTGCTGCTGATCGCTGGGCTGGTGCTGCTGGCGAGCATCGTCGCCACCAGGGCCGCCAGCCGGGTCGGGCTGCCCAGCCTGCTGCTCTTCCTCTTCGTCGGCGTCATCGTCGGCGAAGACGGGCTGGGGCTGGACTTCGACAACTACCTGCTCGCCGACCACTTGGGCACGGTGGCGCTGGCCGTCATCCTCGTCGAAGGCGGCCTGACGACCCGGTTCTCCGACGTCCGGCGGGTGCTCGCGCCTGCGGGCGTGCTTGCGACACTCGGCGTCGCGGTCAGCATGCTCATCACCGCGGCCGGGGCGCACCTGCTGCTGGGTATCAACTGGCAGCTGTCGCTGCTGCTCGGCGCGGTCGTCTCCGTCACGGATGCCGCCGCGGTGTTCTCGGTGCTGCGCGTGGTGCCCCTGCCCCGCCGGGTGGCGGGCTTGCTGGAGGCCGAGTCCGGTTTCAACGACGCCCCCGCCGTCATCCTCGTGCTGATGTTCAGCGTGGCGCCGCTCGAGCTGTCGCCCGTGCACGCGCTCACCGAACTGGTCTACGAGCTGGTGGTGGGTGCTGCGATCGGGATCGGCGTCGGCTATCTGGGTTCGATGGCGTTGCGCCGCATCGCGCTTCCGGCGTCGGGACTGTACCCGTTGGCAACATTCGGGCTCGGTATGGTCGCGTTCGCGGCGGGCGGCACCGCACACGCCAGCGGGTTCCTCGCCGCCTATGTGGCCGCGGTCGTGCTCGCCAATACCGGCCTGCCTCACCGGTCGGCGACGCGCTCGTTCGCCGAGGGTCTCGGCTGGCTCGCTCAGATCGGCCTGTTCGTCCTGCTCGGCCTTCTCGTCGACCCCAGCGACCTGGCAGTGGAGGTGATCCCCGGCATCGTGACGGGTCTGGTCTTGCTCCTCGTCGCCAGGCCGCTGTCGGTGTTCGTCTCCCTGGTGTGGTTCCGAATCCCTTGGCGTGAACAGGTTTTCGTCTCCTGGGCGGGTCTGCGCGGCGCCGTCCCGATCGTGCTGGCGACGTTCCCCATCGTGGGCGGCGTGCCCGACAGTGTCCGCCTACTCAACATCGTGTTCATCCTGGTGGTGGTGTTCACGCTGGTGCAGGGCCCCAGCCTGCGCTTCGTCGCGCATCGGCTGGGGCTGATCTCGAAGGAGGCGACGCGGGAGATCCAGGTGGAGTCGGCGCCCCTCGACGTGCTGGACGCGGAACTTCTCACGATGACCGTGCAGGCGCCGTCGCGGTTGCACAACGTCACGGTGCTGGAACTGCGGCTACCCGATCCGAGCGTGATCACGTTGATCATCCGCGACGGCCGCACCTTCGTGCCGCAGCCCGACACCCGCATCGCGATCGGTGACGAGCTGCTGATCGTCACCACCACCAAGACGCGTGCCGTGGCCGAACGCCGCCTGCGTGCGGTGAGCCGCCGCGGCAAGCTCGCGTACTGGTTCGACGAATTCGGCGAAACCGACTAGCTGCGCAGCGGACTCGGCGCACAGCTCGCTACCGCCCACTCGGGACTAACCTCGGTTCAGTGAGGTTCGCTTTCAAGACATCGCCGCAAAACACCACGTGGGCCGACATGCTCGCGGTGTGGAAGGCCGCCGACCAGATCGACCTGTTCGAATCCGGCTGGACGTTCGACCACTTCTACCCGATCTTCTCCGACTCCACCGGCCCGTGCCTGGAGGGCTGGGTGACGCTCACCGCGCTCGCGCAGGCGACCGAGCGGTTGCGCGTCGGTGTGCTCGTCACCGGCATCCACTACCGCCACCCCGCGGTGCTGGCCAACATGGCCTCCGCGTTGGACATCGTGTCCGACGGTCGGCTCGAGCTCGGTATCGGCGCGGGCTGGAACGAGGCAGAGTCCGAGGCGTACGGGATCGAGTTGGGTTCCATCCGTGAGCGGTTCGACCGCTTCGAGGAGGCGTGCGAGGTGCTCACCAACCTGCTCAGCCAAAAGACCACGTCGTTCGACGGGAAGTTCTATCAACTGAAGGACGCCCGTAACGAGCCGAAGGGCCCGCAGCGGCCGCATCCCCCGATCTGCATCGGCGGCAACGGCGAGAAGCGCACGCTGCGCATCACCGCCCTATACGCCCAGCACTGGAACTTCGTCGGCGGAACGCCGGAGGTATTCGCCCGCAAGCGCGACGTGCTGGCCGGCCACTGCGCCGACATCGGACGGGATCCGGCCGAGATCATGCTGTCGGCCCACGTGCGGCTGGACCCCGACCTCAACTACGACAAGGCGCTATCCGAGGCCGCGGCACTGGGACAGGAGGGTCTGGATCTGGCGATCATCTATCTGCCGCCGCCGCACGATCCGGCGGTGCTCGAACCGCTAGCCGACGCGATCGCCGCGTCGGGCCTACGGGGTTAGCCGCCGTTTCTGACGGTCACGAAAATATAACGATTTGGCAAACGCCCAGTGGCAGGACTTCAGCGCGAGGGAGTTCGCGCTTTTCAGTTCGCTAGACGCCGTAGAGACGAAGCTCGTCGGCAGTGATGAGGCGCTCGGCCTTGGCCGGGAACTCGCGGCTCTTCAGCGGATGACGGAGGAGTGACCAGGCGATTCGGCTGACCCGAGACCGGGATAGCGGGTTGACATACACGGAACTGACTCCTGTGTCGAAACCGATAGCTGACCGGGGCCCAACCTTACCGCAGTGCCCCCATGAAGTCATTAGAACCCGACTGTCGGCAAACTGTGGTAGGCGCGCCGGTAAATCGTCTGATGTTTTTAGAGTTGCTGAAGTGACGGATGTGACTTGGCATTGGTCAAAGTGGCCCGGGTTCTGACTCCCGCTTCGCATACTCCAGTGGTTCGCCGAGGACTACGTGGGAGGCTTCATGGAGGTGCAGCGATTCCAGCACCGGGTGGGCGACGTCGATTGGTACTGCGAGCGCCGCGGCGATGGTCCGCCGATAGTGCTGGTGCCTTCTGGAGAAGGCGATTGCGGTTCTTTCGACCGCGTGGCCGCCGCCCTGGCCAATGAGTTCTCGGTGTTGACGTTCGACATGCCGGGCTTCTCGCGTAGCCGTGTAACACGCCCGGACCTCATCTCCGTGCCGGCGCTCGCTGATCAGATTGCCGAGCTCGTGGCGTCTCTGAGCTTGCCTGCTGCCACCTACTTCGGCTGCAGTTCGGGGGGTGTAGCGGTTCTCGACCTCATCATCCGTCACGGCGAGCTCGTACGGCGCGCCGTCGTTCATGAGGTGGCGATGAGTTCCGCGCTGGCGTTGTTGAACGGCCTTGTGGACCTTGACGATTCGGCTGTCATCGCGGTCTGCCGGGATCTTTTCGCCAATCTGATGAACGACGATGCCGCCGCGTGGGAGGCGCTCGGCGCAGATTTTCACAAGCGACTCGAGCCGAACTATGTGACGTGGGTTCGGCGGTACGTCGCCGCCGGGATAGTCCGAGAGCCGTCACCTGACGAGCTGGTGGGCAAGCCGATCACGTGGACGATCGGGGGTCTCAGCCCGGCAGCCACGTTCCTGGACAACGTTGTGCTCGCCGTTCGGGCCGGCATTTCGATCACGACGCTGATGTGCAAACACTTCCCGCAGGTCAGCACGCCCGACGTGCTGGCGGAGCATATTCGGGCCGCCGCGGTCATGGCCTGAGAAACACGTCGTCCAGCGTCACGGTCCGCAGCCCGCGCGCCCGGATGATGTCGACCAATTCCCCGAAGACCTCGGTGACGGGCGAATGGTTGAGGTGGCCGATCACGATCGTCTGCGCGGTGAAGTGTTTGTCGGCCATCGCGACGACCTCGGCGGCCGGGATCCACACGTGGTCCTCCAGCGTGCCCGACCACAACGTGTCGACGGTGTAGCCGAGATCGGCCGACACCTTGTCGACGTGGGGGTTGGACGCGCCGTAGGGCGGCCGGAAGTACGGGCGTGCGTCGACGCCGTAGGTCTTCCACAGGAAGTCGTGGTTACGCCGGAACTGCTCGGCCACGTCGACCAGTGTCAGCTTGGTGAGGTCGGGGTGCGACCACGTGTGATTGGCCAGTTGAATCTGACCGTCATCGACCAGCGGACGCAGCAGGTCGGCATGATCGGTCCACGACCGGTAAATCCCGTTGACGAAGTAAGTCAGGCGTATTCCGGTGTCCTTGGCGAATTGCGTGTAGGCCCGCACGACCTCAGTGCTGACACCGTCGTCGACGGTCAGCGCCAACAGATCTTCCTCGCCGGGCAGGCTGCTCAGCACGCCACCGCCGGGTAGAGCGATCCGCGCCGACGCCGGTGGCGGCGGCAACAGGCCGACCGAGGGTGCGGTCGGGACCTGGGACGCGGCCACACCCGCGACTCGCGGCTGCTCCCCGGTCGCGCACCGGCTCAACCCCACTGCGCCGAGAGTGGCGACGGACAGGCCCGCGATGAAGTTGCGCCGGTTGAGTCTCAGCCCGGCGCCGGCGGTTGGGTAGCGGCGGATCACCGCCCTTACTGTCGCGCGCTCAGGCGCAAAAGCCGCACATTGCGCGGCGTGTCGCGTCGGAACCTACCGGCACCTACCGCTGCGGCACAGCGGTCGGCTTGATCGGCGTCGGAAGCGCCGACCGGCCCATCAGGTAGCGGTCCACACCCGCCGCGGCCGCGCGCCCCTCCGCGATGGCCCACACGATCAGCGACTGCCCGCGCCCCATGTCGCCCGCGACGAAGACGCCGGGCACCGAGGAGGCGAAGTCGGCGTCTCGGCTGACATTGCCCCGCTCGTTGATCTCGACGCCGAGGTCGGTCAGCAGGCCTTTGCGCTCGGGACCGGTGAAGCCCATCGCGAGCAGCACGAGATCGGCTTCCATCTCGAACTCGGTGCCCTCGACCTTCTCGAACTTGCCCGCGTTCATCTTGACCTCGTGGCCACGCAGGCCGGTGACATGCCCGTCGCGGCCGATGAACTCCTCGGTGTTGACCGAGTAGACGCGCTCGCCGCCTTCCTCGTGCGCCGAGGACACCCGGAACATCAACGGGTAGACCGGCCACGGCGTCGAGTCGGCGCGTGTCTCCGGCGGCCGCGGCATGATCTCGAACTGGTGCACGCTGGCCGCGCCCTGGCGGTGAGCGGTGCCCAGACAGTCGGCGCCGGTGTCACCACCGCCGATGATGATGACCTTCTTGTCCTTCGCGTGGATCGGCGGCAGGCCGTTCTCGTCGGTGACGGGGTCGCCGAACTGCACGCGGTTGGCCCACGGCAGGTACTCCATCGCCTGATGGATGCCGTCGAGCTCGCGACCCGGGATCGGCAGGTCACGCCGCTCCGTCGCGCCGCCGGCGAGCACCACCGCGTCGAACTCCTTGCGAAGCTGCTGCGCGGTGATGTCGACGCCGACGTTGACCCCGGTGCAGAACTCGGTGCCCTCGTCCGCCATCTGCTCCAGACGACGGTCGATGTGGCGCTTTTCCATCTTGAACTCGGGGATGCCGTAGCGCAGCAGCCCGCCGATGCGGTCGTCGCGCTCGAACAGCGTGACGCTGTGCCCGGCGCGGGTCAGCTGCTGGGCGGCGGCCAGCCCGGCCGGGCCCGAGCCGACGACGGCGACCCTCTTACCGGTCTTGACCTCCGGCGGCAGCGGCGTCACCCAACCCTCGTCGAAGGCCTTGTCGATGATCTCGACCTCGACCTGTTTGATCGTGACCGGATCCTGGTTGATGCCCAGAACGCAGGAACCCTCGCACGGCGCGGGGCACAGCCGGCCGGTGAACTCCGGGAAGTTGTTCGTCGCGTGCAGCCGCTCGATGGCGTCCCGCCAGCGGTCGTTGCGCACCAGGTCGTTCCACTCGGGGATCAGGTTTCCGAGCGGACAACCGTTGTGGCAGAACGGAATCCCGCAGTCCATACAGCGGGTTGCCTGCTCGCGCAGGGTGTCGTGGGAGAATTCCTCGTAGACCTCTTTCCAGTCGCGCAGGCGAATCGGCACGGGCCGCCGCTGCGGCGTCTCGCGCTGGGTGTACTTGAGGAAACCGCGGGGATCAGCCACTGGCGGCCGCCATGATCGCCTCGTTGACGTTGGCGCCGGTGCGTTCTGCCTCGGCGATCGCCTCGAGCACCCGTTTGAAATCGCGGGGCATCACCTTGGTGAAGTGCTTCACGTTGTTGTCCCAGTCGTTGAGTATCCGTGCTCCGACAGCGGAATCGGTGGCGTCGACGTGGGCCTGGATGATGTCGTGCAGCCATGCCACATCTTCACTGTCCTCCTCGTCGAGGCCCTCCAGTTCCACCATCTCGGCGTTGAGGTTGTCCGGCAGTGCACCGTCGGGGTCGTAGACGTAGGCGATGCCACCGGACATGCCCGCGGCGAAGTTGCGCCCCGTCGGACCGAGGATCGCGATTTTGCCGCCGGTCATGTACTCACAACCGTGGTCGCCCACGCCTTCGACCACCGCGTGCGCACCGGAGTTGCGCACCGCGAACCGCTCGCCGACCTGGCCGCGGATGAACACCTGGCCGCTCGTCGCACCGAACAGGATCACGTTGCCCGCGATGATGTTGTCCTCGGCGACGTAGTCCTCGGGTGCGCTGTCCGATGGCCGCACCACGATCCGTCCACCCGAGAGGCCCTTGCCGACATAGTCGTTGGCGTCGCCGTAGACCCGGAGCGTGATGCCCTTAGGAACGAACGCCCCGAAGCTGTTGCCCGCCGAACCGTCGAAGGTGATGTCGATGGTGCCGTCCGGAAGGCCCTGCCCGCCATAGGCTTTGGTCACCTCATGGCCGAGCATCGTGCCGACTGTCCGGTTGACGTTGGCGATCGTCGTCGAGAAGCGCACCGGCGTCTGTGAATCCAGCGCTTCGCGGCACATCACGATCAGTTGCTGGTCGAGCGCCTTGTCGAGGCCATGGTCCTGACGCGAACTGCAATACAGGTCCTGGTTCATGAACGCCGACTCGGGCTCGTGCAGAACCGGCGTCAGGTCGAGCTTGTAGGCCTTCCAGTGCTCGGCGGCCTTCGTGGTGTCCAGCGCGCCGACCTGCCCGACCATCTCGTTGACCGTGCGGAAGCCCAACTGAGCCATCATCTCCCGCACCTCTTCGGCGATGAACATGAAGAAGTTCTCGACGAATTCGGGCTTTCCGGTGAACCGCTCGCGCAGCACCGGGTTCTGGGTGGCCACGCCCACCGGACAGGTGTCGAGGTGGCAGACGCGCATCATGATGCAACCCGAGACCACCAGCGGCGCGGTGGCGAAGCCGAACTCCTCGGCGCCGAGCAGTGCGGCGACCACGACGTCGCGGCCCGTCTTGAGCTGGCCGTCGACCTGGACGACGATGCGGTCGCGAAGACCGTTGAGCAGCAACGTCTGCTGGGTTTCGGCCAGACCGAGTTCCCACGGCGCGCCGGCGTGCTTCATCGACGTCAGCGGGGTCGCGCCGGTACCGCCGTCGTGGCCGGAGATCAGCACGACGTCGGCGTGCGCCTTGGACACACCGGCGGCCACCGTTCCGACGCCGTTCTCGGATACCAGCTTGACGTGCACGCGCGCCTGCGGGTTGGCGTTCTTCAGGTCGTGGATCAGCTGCGCGAGATCCTCGATCGAGTAGATGTCGTGGTGAGGCGGCGGGGAGATCAGGCCGACGCCGGGCGTCGAGTGCCGCACCTCGGCGACCCACGGGTAGACCTTGCCGCCCGGAAGCTGGCCGCCCTCACCGGGTTTCGCACCCTGGGCCATCTTGATCTGGATGTCGGTGCAGTTGCTCAGGTAATGGCTCGTCACGCCGAACCGCCCCGAGGCCACCTGCTTGATCGCACTGCGGCGCCAGTCGCCGTTCTCGTCGCGGTCGAAGCGCGACACCGCCTCGCCGCCTTCACCCGAATTCGATCGTCCGCCAAGGCGGTTCATCGCGATGGCCAATGTCTCGTGCGCCTCGGCGGAGATCGAGCCGTAGCTCATCGCGCCGGTCGAGAACCGCTTGACGATCTCGCTGGCCGGCTCCACCTCCTCGAGCGGCACCGGCGGGCGCAACCCGTCGCGGAACTTGAGCAGCCCGCGCAGCGAGGCCATCCGCTCGCTCTGATCGTCGACGAGCTTGGTGTATTCCTTGAAGATCTCGTACTGGCCGGTGCGAGTTGAATGTTGCAGCTTGAACACCGTGTCCGGATTGAACAGGTGGTACTCACCCTCCCGGCGCCACTGGTACTCGCCGCCGACCTCGAGTTCGCGGTGCGCCCACTCGTCGGGCCGATCGAGATAAGCCAACGCGTGCCGGGCGGCGATGTCGTCGGCGATGTCGTCGAGGTCGATTCCGCCGACGGGACAGGTCAATCCGGTGAAGTACTCGTCGAGCACCTGCTGGTTGATGCCGATGGCCTGGAACAGCTGGGCGCCGGTGTAGGAGGCCAGCGTCGAGATGCCCATCTTCGACATCACCTTCAACACGCCCTTGCCCGCGGCCTTGACGTAGTTGGCCTTGGCTTGGTCACTGGAGATACCGGTGATCACGCCGCGGTCGACCATGTCCTCGATCGACTCGAACGCCATGTACGGGTTGATCGCCGCCGCGCCGAAGCCGCACAGCATGGCCATGTGGTGCACCTCGCGGGCGTCGCCGGCCTCCACGACCAGCCCGACCTTGGTGCGGGTGCGTTCCCGGACGAGGTGGTGGTGCACGGCCGAGACCGACAGCAGCGACGGGATCGGCGCCATCTGCTCGTTGGATTCGCGATCGGAGAGCACGATGATGCGTGCTCCCTCGCGGATCGCGGTCGACACCTTGGCGCGCACGTTGTCCAGCGCCTCCTTGAGACCCTGCCCGCCGCGGTTGACCGGATACAGGCAGCGGATGACGGCTGCGCGGATGCCGTGCTTACGGCCGCGGATCTCGTGGTCGGGGTCGACGCAGATCAGCTTGGACAGTTCGGCGTTGCGCAGGATCGGCTGCGAGAGCACGATCTGCCTGCAGGATTCCGGACCCGGGTTGAGCAGGTCGCCCTCCGGTCCGACTGCGCCCTGCAGGCTGGTGACGACTTCTTCCCGAATGGCGTCCAGAGGTGGGTTGGTCACCTGGGCGAACAGCTGCTGGAAGTAGTCGTAGAGCATCCTCGGACGCGCCGATAGCACCGCGATCGGCGTGTCGGTGCCCATCGAGCCCAGCGCCTCGGCGCCGGTGCGCGCCATCGGCGCGACCAACAGGTTGAGCTCCTCGTAGGTGAAGCCGAAGATCTGCTGGCGCAGCACCACACGGTGGTGCGGCATCCGCACATAGTCGCCCGGCGGCAGCTCATCGAGATCGAACAGGCCGGCGTTGAGCCACTCCTGGTAAGGGTGCTCGGCGGCGAGTTCGGCCTTGATCTCCTCATCGGAGACGATGCGGCCCTTGGAGGTGTCGACCAGGAACATGCGGCCGGGCTGCAGACGCATCCGCTTGACGACGGTCGACGGGTCGAGTTCGAGCACGCCTGCCTCCGACGCCATCACCACCAGGCCGTCGGCGGTGACCCAGATCCGCGACGGACGCAGGCCGTTGCGGTCGAGCACGGCGCCGATCACCGTGCCGTCGGTGAAGCAGACCGATGCCGGGCCGTCCCACGGCTCCATCAGCGAGTCGTGGAATTCGTAGAAGGCCCGGCGGGCCGGGTCCATCGACTCGTGTCGCTCCCACGCCTCCGGGATCATCATCAGCATCGCGTGCGGCAGGCTTCGCCCGCCCAGGTGCAGGAGTTCGAGCACCTCGTCGAACCGGGCGGTGTCCGACGCCCCGGGGGTGCACACGGGGGTGATCTTGTCGAGATCCTGATTCGGGCCGAACACGTCGGTCTTGATGAGCGCCTCTCGCGCACGCATCCAGTTCTCGTTGCCGGTGACGGTGTTGATCTCGCCGTTGTGGGCGATGCGCCGGAACGGGTGGGCCAGCGGCCACGACGGGAACGTGTTGGTCGAGAAGCGTGAGTGCACGATGCCCAGCGCACTGGTGAGCCGGTCGTCCTGCAGGTCGAGGTAGAAGGCCTTGAGCTGCGGGGTGGTCAGCATGCCCTTGTAGACGAAGGTCTGCCCGGAAAGGCTTGGGAAGTAGACGGTTTCACGCCCGGGCCCGTCCTGGCCCGGCCCCTTGGTGCCCAGCTCGTGCTCGGCGCGCTTGCGCACCACGTACGCGCGACGCTCCAAATCCATGCCCGACGCACCGCCCATGAACACCTGCCGGAATGTCGGCATCGCGTCGCGGGCCAGCGCGCCCAGCGGCGAGTCGTCGATCGGTACCTCACGCCAACCCAGGACCTCGAGTCCTTCGGCCTCCGCGATCTTCTCGACGGCCTCACACGCGGTCGCCGCATCCTTCGACGACTGTGGCAGGAACGCGATTCCCGTGGCGTAGCTCCCCGGCTCCGGCAGCTCGAAGTCGACCACCTCGCGCAAGAATGCGTCGGGAACCTGCAACATGATGCCCGCACCATCGCCGGTGTTCGGCTCGGCACCCTGCGCGCCGCGGTGCTCCAGGTTCACCAGGGCGGTGATCGCCTTGTCGACGATGTCGCGACTGCGGCGGCCGTGCATATCGGCCACCATCGCGACGCCGCACGCATCGTGCTCGAACGCGGGGTTGTACAGCCCTTGCATCCTGGGCGCCATTCGCACCTACCCTTTTCCTGCACGTCTTATGAAGCTTCTGCCTGACAGCCGTAGACAGCGGCGGTTAGCCGGTCCGGCCATGGAGTGCCTTCGTGCAGCATCGAACGCCGGCCTGTATCCACTTGCCCCGAGTGGAGAAAACGATATGACAAACACCGGGTGACATGCCAACTTAGTAGACCCTAACTAGATCGGCGGGGCGGTGCGGCCGTCTCGCTCGCCACCACTCGGTTTTGCACCGAACTTCGTTGCCGCCCTGGGGTTTTCAAGGCGTCCACCTGTTCTGCAGCGGGGCGCGGTACACATCACACTTGCCTCCCGACGCCGCCTGGCGTTTGCTGAAGTGCGCTATTTCGGCGCTTTTCCCAGCTTAGACCGCTGCGTAGGGGTTTGCGAAAAGCCTAGCCAGATTCTTAGGAAACCGCTTTCAGGCTGGCTTCGGGGGTGAGGTCCAGCCGGCGCAGCAGCTGCGCGTTGAGCGCCACCACGACCGTCGACGCCGACATCAAGATCGCGCCGACGGACATCGGCAGGATGAAGCCGACCGGCGCCAGCACCCCCGCGGCCAGCGGCACCGACACCAAGTTGTATCCCGCTGCCCACCAGAGGTTTTGCTTCATCTTGCGGTATGCGGCCCGGGACAGCTGCAGTACCGACAGCACCGAGCGCGGATCCGACCCGGCCAGGATCACCCCGGCCGAGGCGATCGCCACATCGGTTCCCGCGCCGATCGCGATGCCGACATCGGCCTGGGCAAGCGCGGGGGCGTCGTTGACCCCGTCCCCGACCATCGCCACCTTGCGCCCGTCCCGCTGCAACTCGGCCACCTTTGCCGCCTTGTCCTCCGGACGTACCCCGGCGAACACCCGCTCGATCCCCAGGTCGGCGGCCACCGACTGCGCGACGGCCTCCGCGTCGCCGGTGATCATCACCACTTCGATGCCCAGCTTGGTCAGCGCCTCGACCACCTGGCGGGACTCCGGTCGCACCTCGTCGGCCAGCTTGATCGCACCGGCGGCCTCACCGTCGACCACGACGTGCAGGATGATCGCCCCTTCGTCGCGCCACCGCCCCGTTTCGGGCAGGTCGGCGAGCCCCGCTTCGGCCAGCATCCGCGGCCCGCCGACCTGGACGGTGCGGCCCCCGACCGTGGCCTTGACGCCGACCGCCGGGGACGAGCTGAAGTCGGTGGTCGGCGGCAGGTTCAGCGAGCGGTCGCGCGCGGCCGCGACGATCGCCTTGGCCAGCGGATGCTCGGAGTACGCCTCGGCCGCCGCCGCCCACGTCAGGACATCCTCGGCGGAATGGCCGGGTGCAGTCGCGACCGTGGTGACCGACGGCTCCCCCTTGGTCAGCGTGCCCGTCTTGTCGAACAGCACGGACTCGACGGTCCGCATGCTCTCCAGCGCCAGCCGGTCCTTGATCAGAACGCCTCCGCGTGCGGCGCGTTCGGTGGCGATCGAGACCACCAGCGGTATCGCCAGCCCCAAAGCGTGCGGGCAGGCGATCACCAGGACGGTGATGGTCCTGATGACGGCCGCGGCGGGCAAACCCACGAACGACCACACCACCGCGGTGACGATCGCCGCCGACAGCGCGAACCAGAACAGCCAACCCGCCGCCTTGTCGGCCAGGCGCTGCGCCCGCGACGACGAGTTCTGCGCTTCGGTCACCAACCGCTGGATACCGGCCAGCGTCGTGTCGTCGCCGACCGCGCTGACCTGCACCCGCAGCCCTGAGTCGGTGGCCACCGTGCCGGCAACGACGTGGTCGCCAGCCCCCCGGCGAACCGGCCGCGATTCGCCGGTGACCATCGACTCGTCGACGTCCGCCGTGCCGGCGATAATCTCGCCATCGGCAGGGATGTTGCCTCCGGGGCGCACCAGGACGACGTCGCCCACACGCAACTCGGCCGGTGCGACGGTCTCCGTGCCGCCGTCGACGACCCGCTCGGCCTCGTCAGGTAGCAGCGCCGCCAGGGAGTCGAGCGCCGATGTGGTCTGCGCGAGCGAGCGCATCTCGATCCAGTGGCCGAGCAGCATGATCACGATCAGCAGTGCCAGTTCCCACCAGAAGTCCAGTTCGTGGTGCAGCACACCGAGGCTCGCGCCCCAGGACGACAGGAACGCCACCGTGATCGCCAGCCCGATCAGCAGCATCATTCCCGGTGCACGGGAACGGATTTCACTGACCGCCCCGGACAGGAAGGGCCGCCCGCCCCAGACGTACATCACGGTGCCGAGCACCGGCGGCACCCATCGGATCCCGGGGATGTCGGGCAGCGAGTAGCCGAGGATCATCGAGAACATCCCCGACAGCGCGACGGTGGGGACGGCGAGCAGGAGCATGGTCCAGAACAGGCGCCGGAACTCGGCGACGTGGCCAGAATGGTCATGGCCGCCCGAATGGTCGTGGCCCTGCGGATGGTCGTGCCCCGAATGACCGACCGCGGCCGTGTCCGGGTGCTGTGTGCCATGGCCGGCGTGCGTCATAGCGGCCATGGTATACCCCCTAGGGGTATATGGCCAGGGCTTGTTCGGTCACGCTGTACCTCGATGTCGCATCCACTGAACACTCCGCTGGGCCGGTTCGGCATCGTGACGTCCACGGACGCGCCCGGCAAGTGCGTGGCCTCGATCCCGGTGGGCGGCATGGTCAACCCCCTGACCGGCGCCCCGACGATCGCGCCCATGGCGATGCTGGTCGACCACGCGTGCGGCCTCGTCAACCACCGGCGCCGCGCCGACGATGAGTGGACGGTGTCCAGCGAGCTGTCCCTGGAAGCCGATCCCGACGCCGCCGAAATCATCGCGGGCGCCCCGGATGTACCGGTGGTCGCGACCGCCCGACCGTTCGGCGCCAAGAGCGACGTCGCGTTGGCGCTGTGCGAGCTGACTCACCGCGACACCGTGCTCGCCACGGCCACCGTGCGTTCGTTCTACATCCACTCACCCGCCGACATCGCACCGTTTCCCGACGGTCCGTCCGGCCCGCTGCCGCCGGGCACGCTCGCCGACCGGATGGCGGTTCGCGTCGCCGAGAGCGGCGGCGCGGGGCGGGTTCTGCTGCAGGACGAGGACCCCGTGCTGAACAACGCGATCGGCATCGTGCACGGCGGGGTGACGGCCATGGCGCTGGAACTGGTGGCGTCGGCCGTACTCGACACCGATGGTTCAGACCGGCCGCTGCGAACCGCGTCGTTGCGGGTCAACTTCATGCGGCCCTTCCACAGTGGGCCCGAATCTCGTTATGTTGGAACCGCTTTGCGCATCGGGCGCCGGACGGGCGTCGCCGAGGGGCAAGCCGTCGGCCCCGGTGGAGGTGTGGCGATCCTCGCCAGACTGACCGCATACCGCTGATACGCGCACTAGCATCTGGAGACCATGGCCGAGACCCGTGAAACCGGCGGCGGCCTCGGGGGATTCGTTCGACGCTCCGGCTACATCCGTAAGTGGCTGATTCTCGGGATCGCGATCGGCGTCATCGCCGGCCTCGGCGCGGTGGTGTTCTATCTGGCGCTCGACTATGCGGGCGACTTCCTGCTCGGTGACCTGGCCGGCTACCGGATTCCCAAACCGGTCGGCGACGGCGGCGATCCCGGCTCGGCGGGCTTCGACCGGCCGTGGGCCATCCCGCTGGTGGTCTGCGGCGGCGCGCTCGTATCGGCGTGGCTGGTCGCAAAGTTCGCACCCGAGGCCGAAGGGCACGGCACCGACAGCGCGATCGAAGCCGTGCACACCGACCCCCGCGCCATCCGGGGACGAGCCATCGTGATCAAGACCATCGCCAGCGCCCTGACCATCGGGTCGGGCGGCTCCGGCGGCCGCGAAGGCCCCGCCGCGCAGATCTCCGCGGGCTTCGGATCCATGCTGACCCGCTGGCTGAACCTGTCCGACGAGGACGGGCGGATTGCGGTGTCGCTCGGAATCGGGTCGGGTATCGGGGCGATCTTCGGCGCCCCGCTCGGCGGCGCGGTGCTGGCGGCCTCGATCGTGTACCGCCGAGACTTCGACTACCGGGCGTTGATTCCGGGATTCATCACCTCGGCGACCGCCTACTCGGTACTGGGTTCGATCCTCGGCTTCGACCCGCTGTTCGGATTCGTCGCTGCCGACTACCGCTTCGACAGCCCGCTCGATCTGGGCTGGTTCGTCGTGCTCGGCGTCGTCGCGGCCGGCGTCGGCTACCTCTACGCGCGCATCTTCTACGGAACCGTCGCACTGACCGGTCGCCTGCCCGGCCACAAGGTGCTCAAACCCGCGGTCGGCGGCCTGGCGGTGGGACTGCTGGGCCTGGCGATCCCGCAGGTTCTGGCCAGCGGATACGGATGGGCGCAGAAGGCCACGGCCACCGACACCCTGATGGCGATACCGCTGTGGATCGTGCTGCTCCTGCCGCTCGCCAAGATCGTGGCGACGTCGCTGTCGATCGGCACCGGCGGTTCGGGCGGCATCTTCGGGCCCGGCGTCGTTATAGGCGCCTTCGTCGGCGCCGCGCTGTGGCGACTCGGCGATCTGGTCGACGCCCCTGGAATCCCCGACAGCCCCGCCACCTTCGTCGTCGTCGGCATGATGGCGTGCTTCGGCAGTGTCGCGCACGCGCCGCTGGCCGTGATGATCATGGTGGCGGAGATGACCGGTTCGTTCTCGGTGATCCCGTGCGCGATGGTCGCCGTCGGTATCGCCTACATGTTGATGTCGCGCACCGACGTCTCGATCTACCGCGCGCAGCGCCTCGACCGGGAAGCCGCCGACGCCGCGCGTGGCGCCGACGGACGCCGGCCACCTCCGCCCGAAGCGGCTACTTGACCGGCGCCTTCTTCTTGGCCTGGCTGGCGGCCTCCTTCTCCGTCGACGCGCCCTTGTTGCCCAACTGGCCGCCCGAGTTCTCCAGGTGCGCACGCACGAACCACTGGAACTTCTCCAACTCCGCGGCGTGGCCGATCAGCATGTCCTCGGTGACCGGATCGGAATCCTCGGCGTCCTCGATGTTCTTGCGGGTGTCCTCGATGACTCCGTCGTAGACGAGATCGAGTGCGGCCAGGTGCGCCTGCACGGTGTCGCGGTCCAGCGAGTAGTCATCCCAGGATCGGTCGCCGATGATCGCGCCCGGGGTGCCCTTCGGGGAGAAGCCGAGAGTCGCGATGCGCTCGGCGACCTCGTCGGCGTAGCCGCGCACCAACTCGACCTGCGGGTCGATCATCTCGTGGACTCCGATGAAGTTCGGGCCCACCACATTCCAGTGAATGTGCTTGAGCGTCAGGTGCAGATCGTTGTACCGGCTCAGCTGCTTCTGCAGCAGCTCGGCCATCTTGGCCGCATCTTTGTCGGTCATTCCCGGAACGGTGTACGGGGACTTAGGCATGGGAAAACTCCTTTGCACGCATACGGTGTCGAGGGTTCGACTACCCGCTGCGTTGGCGAGGTAATCACCCCATCACAGGCGTCACATCTCGATCAGATTCGGGATCGCCATGCGCGGGCCGAACCGCGGAAGCACCGCAAGACCGCTCACTTCCAACAAGCGCACAGCGCGGTGACGGTGCGGGCGAAGCGGTTCGAGCAACTCGACCATCGCGGGATCGTCGATCGGATGACCCAGCAGGCTCCACCCGACCATCTTCGCCAGGTGGTAGTCGCCGACCGAGAGCGCATCCGCGTCACCGAACGCGCGCTGACTCGTCTCGGCGGCGGTCCACTCACCGACCCCCGGAAGCGACGCCATCGCGGCACGCGCCCTGGTCGGTGACCGGGCGCCCAGTCGTTCCAGCGAGTCGGCGCGCTGAGCGCACACGACGACGGTGCGGGCGCGGCGCGGATCGACGTTGGCGCGGTGGAACTCCCACGACGGGATGCGGCGCCAGACGTCACCGGGCGGTGCCACCCGCATGTGCGCGGGCGCCGGTCCGGGTGCGGGGGCGCCGTACTTGGTGACCAGCAGCCGCCACGCGCGGCGCGCGTCCTTGCCGTAGACCCGCTGTTCGAGCACCGCGGGAATCAGGGCTTCGAGCACGCGGTCGGTGCGGCCCAGCCGAAGATGTCGCACGCGTCGATGCGCGGCGGCGATGGTCGGTTCCGTGGGCGCAAAGCCGACGCTGTCGTCGTACGCGCCGAGTTGGGCGGGCAGGGTCTCGGCGAATTCCGTCGCACCCTCACCCCACGCTTCGCAGTCGACTGTGTCTGGTGCCGATTTGGTGAGGCGCGCGGAGACCGGGCCGCTGCGCATCAGGCTGGTGCGCCAGATCGCGCCGTCGGGCGCGTCGAAGTAGCAGGGGTCTTTTCGGCCACGCCGCAGCGGCGCCAGGGTCAACGCGGGGCTGACCGGGCCGTCGAAGACGACGCTGACCGAGGTGTGCACCGGCCAAGGTTATGCCGGGTCCACGACAACCTGCGCCTTGTCCGGATAGAACGCGACGTGCCCGGCGATGGGGGCGACGGCCGGGTAGGGCTTCTGGTAGGTCCAGATGGCGTCCTCGATGACGGCGCCGGTCTCGGTCACGACGTGGTAGTAGCCGGCGTCGCCCTTGAACGGGCAGTACGTCTGGGTATCGCTTTGCCGCAGCTTGTCTTTGGCGACGTCGGCAAGCGGGATGTACTGCACCGCCGGATAGGTTGACTCCTGCAGCGTCAACGCCCGATCCGTGTCGGCGACGATCTCGCCGTTCACCCGGACCGTGACGTGTCTGCCGGTCGGCTCGACGGTGATCGGGTGCTTCGCGGTGGGCTCGAGTATGGGTCGATCGCTCATGTCATGGCCAACGCACGAGGTGCTGGTCGGAATTCCGGACGTGTCGGTGGGTGGTGGCATAGTCGAACACATGTTCGGATCGGACTTCGCAGAGGCCGACGACGCCGCTGTGGTCGCCGCCATCGCGGAGGGTGCACGTGCGGAGGCGCAAGCCGCCGCACGCCGGCTCGCGGCCATTGCAGAGTTGGTCCGGCGCAAGGTCTGCGATGACGACGAGCGGCAGCGGTCCGCGTTCGATCCGTGGGATGCCGTCGCCGCCGAGGTGGCCGCGGCGATGACGGTCGGTCATCGGCGCGCTTCGGGGCAGATGCGCATCGCGCAGGCGCTGCGCGAGCGGCTGCCACAGGTTGCCGCTTTGTTCGAGCAGGGCGGTATCAGTGCGCGGATCGTCTCGACGATCACCTGGCGCACCACGCTGATCGAGGATCCTGAGGCGTTGGCACTCATCGACACCGCACTCGCCCAACGGGCGTCGCGGTTGAGTCCGCTGTCGGAGCGGCGACTCGACGATGCGGTCGACGCGCTCGTCCACCGGTTCGACCCGCTCGCCGTGCGGAAATCAAAAACTACGGCCCGCACCCGGGACTTCCACTTCGGGGACGAAGACGACGCGGCCGGCACCACTTCGGTGTGGGGCCGGTTGTTGGCCACGGACGCGGCCGCCCTCAAACGGCGCGTCGCCGAGATGATGAAGGGGCTGTGCGACGACGATCCGCGCAGTATGGGCGAGCGGCGCGCCGACGCTGTCGGTGCGTTGGCGGCCGGCCATGACCAATTGGCTTGTGCGTGCGGATCGCCGACATGCGCCGCTGCCGGTGTGCAGGCGTCGAATGTCCTCATACACGTGATCGCCGATCAAGCCGCGATCGACGATGCCACTCGCATAACCAAAGGCGAGGCCGCTGCCACAACCGAAGGCGAGGCCGCTCCCGCTACCGAATGCGACGCGGTCAGCACTGCCTTCCGCGACACAGGCGGCACCGCCTCACCCCGTGGGGACGCGTTACGCCCCAAGAAGCGTGGCACTGCAGTACTGCTGGGCCACGGGGCGTTGCCCACGTTCCTACTGCCCTGGCTGATCAGCCGCGGGGCGAAGGTGCGCCCGATAAAAATGCCGGGGTCGAAAGCCGAGTCGCGGTATCAGCCGTCAGCGGCGCTGGCCGAATTCGTGCGCATGCGTGATATGTACTGTCGCGCACCGGGATGCGACGTGCCCGCCGACCTCTGCGATCTCGACCACACGACCCCGTGGCCCCTGGGACCCACGCATCCGTCGAACCTCAAATGCCTGTGCCGTAAGAACCACATGATGAAGACATTCTGCGGCGGCCCTGACGGATGGCGCGACATACAGCTTCCGGATGGGACTGTCATCTGGACCGCACCGAGCGGCCACACCTATACGACCTACCCCGGTAGCAAGCTGTTCTTCGAATGGGACACGACCACGGCCAACTTGCCACCGCCACCGGATATTCCACCACCCGCACCTGATCGAGAAGCAAAGATGCCGAAGCGAAGACGCACTCGCGCGGCCGAATTCGCCGCACGCATCAAAGCTGAGCGGGCGCGTAATGTCGATCCTGCACCGTTCTAAGAGCCGACGCCGGCTAGTGCGGTCGGTCGCCGAACCGCGCCGCTACCGCGATGTGTGTCAACGACGGGTCGGCCTTATTCAGGTAGTACGCCGTCCGTTCCGAAGTAGGTGGTGTAATCGGCTGATGGCACAACTTGAACGGCACGGCGCGGTGTACGTGTTGCCCCTCGGCGAGGACGAGAACCGCTTCCACCCCGACCGGCTGACCGCGATGAACTCGGCACTCGACGAGGTGGAGGGCGCCGACGGGCCGAAGGCCGTCGTCACCACAGGCAGCGGCAAGTTCTACTCCAACGGGCTCGATCTGGACTTCATGGCTGCCAATCCCGATGCGGCCGAGGCCAACCTCGCCGACGTGCACGCGCTGTTGGCGCGCGTGCTGGCGTTCCCGGCGCCGATCATCGCCGCGGTGCAAGGGCACGCCTTCGCTGCCGGAGCGATGCTGGCGCTGGCCCACGACCAGATCGTCATGCGCGCCGATCGCGGCTTCTTCTGCCTGCCCGAGGTCGACCTCGGTATCCCGTTCACCGCCGGGATGAACGCGCTCATCCGGTCCCGCCTGCCGATCGCGACCGCGCACGAGGCGATGACCACGGCGCGGCGGTACGGCGGCGAGGACGCCCGCGCGGCCGGAATCGTCGCCGCCACCGCCGGGGAGGGTGACGTCCTCGACGCAGCGGTCGCCCGCGCCGATGCGCTGGCCGCCAAAGCCGGCGCGGTGTTCGGCACGATCAAGGCACGCTTGTACGCCGAAGTGATCGCCGAACTCAAGGTGCGCTAGCCGCCGAAGTGAACATCTGCACGAAACACGGCTCATTTTTCATGCATATCTTCAGTTTCGAGTGCAACTCCTCAGAACGCCCAGCGGTGATACTGCGCCATGTACCGCAACGCCGGCAGCGCCGACATCGCCCGCCCCATCGCCCGGTAATACCAGGTGACGTCGCGGAATGTCGGCGAATCGAACGGTGACACCCACGCCAGCAACCGCACACCGGGCACCGCCTCGGCGATATCGTCCGGACCGTCGACCCCCCACTGCAGCGTCGCCCCCGAGCGCCGCACCACCGCGTTCAGGACCTGCGACCGGATGCCGAGCCGGCTGAACGCGTCGAATTGCAGTTCGCCGGAGGGAAACCCGTCGACCACCCGCCGCAGCAGCGCCGCACCATCGGATTCCGTCAGGTACATGGTGAGGCCCTCGGCGATCATCAAAGTCGGCCGGTCCGAGGGGATTTCGGGCAACCACGAGGCATCCGTGACCGAGGCGCCGATCACCCGGTAACGGTCGCGTTCCGGATAGAGCTGCGTGCGCAGACTCGCGACCTCCGGATAGTCGATGTCGAACCAGTCGACCCCGGGCCCGGTGTCCACCCGAAACGCCCGCGCGTCCAGCCCGCATCCCAGGTGCAGCACGACCGCCCGCGGGTGCACGGCCAGGAACTGGCGCGTCCACCTGTCGAAGTGCGCGCTGCGGGTGGTCACCGATGCCGAATTGGCCGGTGTGATCGTCGTTTTCGACCAGTCATAGTCGATGCGCTCGACGATGTCCTTGGCGAACGGGTCACCCAGGATCGGGTTCGGCAGGTCGGCGTCGAGCGCCTTGGCGTAGAACGTCGCAAGCATGTTCTGCGGCGCACCGGACAAATCGACGGAAAGCTTGTCGGGCATCTCTACCGGCGGGCTAGCCTGCCTTGCTCGTACGCCGCGCGTCCCGCAACCCCGCCCAGAACCTGGCGGCCTCACGGATCGACTCCTCAACGGGCCTTGGACTCCAACGCAATTCGCGTCGGGCCTTGCTGCAATCCACTGGCGCTTCCGCACGCATCAGCCGCAGCGAGCCGAGCGAGAACTTCTCGTCCTTGCCGGTCACCCGCGCCTTGGCGGTGCCTAGGGCGGCCATCGCGTAGGAGACCGGCAGCGGGAGCGACTTCGTCGGCGCAGGCATCCCCGCGGCTTCGGCCGCGATGCGCACCACCTCCGCATTGCTGATCATCTTCTCCGAGATCAGGTACCGCTCGCCGACTCGACCGTGCTCGGCGGCAAGGATCATGGCGCGCGCCGCGTCGTCGACACCCACGGCCTCTAACTCGATGCCGCGCATCACGAACGGCAGCTTGCCGAACGCCGCCCCGGCGATGATCGCGCCGTGCGGGGTGCGGCCCCAGTCGCCGCCGCCGTAGGTGGTCGACACGCACATCGCCACCGCGGGCACGCCGTGCTCGCGCGCATATTGCAGCACCAGCGTCTCGGCCTGCACCCGCGACCGCACATACGGCGTCAGACCTTTGTCCACGATCACGTCGTCCTCGGTCGCCACGTGCCCACGCCTGCGGCCGACCGTCACATAGCTGCTGGTGTAGACGAACCGCCGCAGACGCATGTCCTTGGCGACCTCGAGCACGTTTCGGGTGCCTTCGACGTTCGTATAGAACAGCGGCGTGGGGTCCTTGAGCCAGCCGCGCGTGTCCACGACGCAGTAGTACACGTCGTCGACTCCGGTCATCGCCGCGCGCAGCGTGGCGTTGTACCAGATGTCTCCGAGGAAACGCTGCACGGGCAGATCGTCAATGCTCTTGGTGTTCGCGTTCGGGCGGACCATGACGCGGACGTCGTGACCGGCGGCCACCAGCTGCCGGGTGACATGGGATCCCAGGAAACCGTTGGCCCCGATGACCAGCTTGCTCACTTGCCTCCTCCGTACTGCTTCATCCACTCCTCGGCCTCAGGCGGCAAGGTGCCGAGTTCGGCGGCCTTACGGCACCATTTGACCGTCGCCTTGACGAACCGCAACGGGTTGTAGATGTCCTCTTGCCGTCGCCACAGTCCGTCGCCGGCGTAGGTGACGATCGAGATGTTGGTGGCGCTGATGACGGTGCCGTCGCCGGGGTCGCGCATCGGGTTGTCCAGCTCGCAGATGATGCGGCCGGTCGGCGCGTCGATCACGGTCCACCGCGACGGGAACGACGTCATGTAGCTACCGGGAAACGACTCCATCGTCTTCCAGATCCAGGGGCGCACCTGTTCGCGGCCGCGCATGGTGCCCGCCGCGTGCTCGACGTAGATGACGTCGTCGGTGTACTGGTCGACCCAGGGATCCCAGTCGCGGGTCTGTGCGGCGCGGTCGACCGTCGCCTCGAACTGTTCGAATGCCGCGGCCAATTCGTCGCGGCTGAAGGTGCTGCCCGTCACACCAGAACTAGAACACGTTCTACCGAGCTTGTCGAGGGTCAGAACGCGGTCAGCACCTGGCGGCTGCCCAGCGGATTCTGCAGCGGGACGTCGAGGATCCCCGACACCGCGATCATGATGCAGGGCCGGCCCGCGGCTTCGGGAAGCGCGCCGCCGACGAGTTCGACGGTGACGGTTTCGGGTGTCTCCTGCACGGTCGCGTGCACGCCGTAACACTGCGGTGTGCCGGTGGTGAAATGCACCCCGATGGCGCGGTCGCCCGCGACACGGTTGTATGACTCGGCGCGCATCGGGTGCGGGTCGACGATCGCGGGATTGTCGATGAACAGCAGGCCCGGATAGCCAGGCCGTTCGGGCAGCACCGCCGTCTCCGCCGATGCCGCCGGGGCCGCCCACAGGGCCAACGCAGCGGCGATCACAGCGAGGAACAAGCGCATCACACAACCGTAATCGCCGGCTGGAACATGGCGGTCGGTTCGGTGGTTATACAGGCACTATGGCAAAGCAATACAACAAGAATCCGGCCGCGGTGAACGCGTTGTCGCCGGAGCAGTACCAGGTCACACAGAAAAACGGCACCGAGCGGCCCTTCACCGGCGAGTACTGGGACAACCACGAGCCGGGCATCTACGTCGACGTGGTCTCCGGCGAGCCGTTGTTCGCCTCGGTCGACAAGTTCGACAGCGGGACCGGGTGGCCCAGCTTCACGCGTCCGATCGAAGCGACCAACGTCGTCGAGAAGCGCGACTTCTCGCACCTGATGGTCCGCACCGAGGTGCGCTCGGCGCACGGCGACAGCCACCTCGGTCACGTCTTCACCGACGGCCCCCGCGCAGAGGGTGGGTTGCGCTACTGCATCAACTCGGCTTCGCTGAGGTTCATCCACCTCGACGACCTCGAGGCCGAGGGGTATGGCGAGTACAAGAAGCTGTTCGTAAATGAGGAGGCGCAAGCATGAGCGACCACAAGACGGCCATCCTGGCGGGCGGTTGCTTCTGGGGCATGCAGGATCTGATCCGTAGGCAACCGGGCGTGGTGTCGACGCGCGTCGGCTACACCGGCGGCGAGAACGCCAACCCCACATACCGCAACCACCCCGGCCACGCCGAGGCGATCGAGATCGTCTACGACCCGGCGCGGACCGACTACCGCGCGCTGCTGGAGTTCTTCTTCCAGATCCACGATCCGACCACGAAGAACCGTCAGGGCAACGACGTCGGCACCAGCTACCGGTCGGCGATCTTCTACCTCGACGACGAGCAGAAGCGCGTCGCGCTGGACACCATCGCCGATGTCGACGCGTCAGGACTGTGGCCCGGCAAGGTCGTCACCGAGGTGACCCCGGCCGCCGACTTCTGGGAGGCCGAGCCCGAGCACCAGGATTACCTGGAGCGGTACCCGAGCGGCTACACCTGCCACTTCCCGCGCCCGGGCTGGAAACTGCCCAAGCGCGAAACGGCCAACCAGTAGCGCGCTAGCTGCGGTGGCGCACCACGACGCGGCCGCCGTCCTTCGGGGTGAACGCGATCCCGCGGAAGTGCACCTTCTCGTCGGGTGCGTCATCGGTCTCGATCACGAAGTGGCGCAAGATCGTTCGCAGGACGACGTCCATCTCGACGTTGGCGAACGCGGCACCGATGCACCGGCGCGTCCCGCCGCCGAACGGCACCCACGCCGTCGGCGGACGCTTACCCAGGAACCGGTCGGGATCGAAGCGTTCGGGGTCGGGGAACACGTCTGGGTTGGCGTGCATGTTCGCCAGCGCGACCATCACGGTGTAGCCGTGGGGGATCCGCCACTCGCCGGCGTCGAAATGCGGTGCGAGCACATGGCGTCCGGAGAAGTCGATGACGGTCCGGTTGCGCTGCAGCTCGTTGATGAAGGCCTGGCGGTACTCGTTGCCGCCGGCGTCGTTCTCCTCGACCAGTTTGGCCAGCACCGCGGGATGGCGGCGCAACCGTTCGAATGCCCAACCCAGCGTCGACGCGGTCGTTTCGTGGCCGGCACCCAGGAGGGTGAGCAGCTCGTCGGAGATGTCCTGGTGCGACATCGGGGTGCCGTCCTCGTAGGTGCTGCCCAGTAGCAGCGCCAGGATGTCGGTGCGCTCCTCGCGGGCGGGGTCGGCCTCGGCTTTGTCGATCAACGCGAACACGGTCCGATCGAAGTTGCGCCGGAACGTCTCCAGTCGGCCCCACGGGCTGTAGGGACCGGTCTTGAACGGCGGCTCGGGCAACGTCGCCATGCGCGAACCGAGCTTGGCCCACGGCGGGATGATCTCGCGCAGATAGTCCAGTTCGGCCCCATCGGCCCCGAACACGGTGCGCAGAATGACATTCAGCGTGATCCGGTTCATCGGTTCGAGCGTCGCGAACTCGACGCCCTCTGGCCAGGTCGCGGTCTCGCGGAGCGTCTCCTCCTCGATGATCTTCTCGTAGTTCTTGATGCTCTGGCCGTGAAACGGCGGTGCGAGCAGCTTGCGGCGCTTGCGGTGCTCGACGCCGTCAAGCGCGAAAACCGAACCGGGGCCGAAGATCCGGCTGAGGTTCGGCTGCACGTTGATCAGGTCGTCGGTGCTCGCCAGATACACGGTGCGGATCAGCGCCGGATCGGCGATCACCACGCTGCGACCGAAGAACGGCACGTTGATCGCGAACACCGGACCGTATCGCTGAAGCGCTTTGCCCAGAAACCAGCGGCGGAATCCCGCCATCAGCACCATCTGAACGGGTTTGGGCAGCGGTACCGCCGGCGGCAACTTGCCGGGCGTGACCGGTGCTTGCTGGTCGGCGGCGGTGGCGTTCGTCATCGGTTCCTTCACTCCTCCTGCGCGAGCGGTGTCTTGCGGCGGTGCACCACGATGCGGCCGCCGTCCTTCGGGGTGTAAGCCACGCCGCGCGAGTGCGTCTTCTCCGCAGGCGCCGCCGTGGTGTCGATCACGAAGTGGCGCAATACAGTCCGCAGCACCACGTCCATCTCGACGTTGGCGAACACGGCGCCGACGCAGCGGCGGGTGCCTCCGCCGAACGGGATGAAGGCGAAGGTCGGCGGTCGCTCGTCGAGGAAGCGCTGGGGGTCGAAGCGCGCGGGGTCGGGAAACTCAGCGGCCCTGTCGTGCATCAGCGAGATGCTCGCCAGCATCGTATAGCCCTGTGGGACAACCCATTCACCCAGCTCGAAGGTGGGCGAGTAGACGTGTCTGCCCGCGAAGTCGATCACCGTGCGCGACCGCTGCACCTCCGCGAGCACGGCCTGCCGGTAATCGTTGCCGTCGGTCTCCGCCTCGATTACCAGCTTGGCAAGGACGTCGGGGTGGCGGGTGATCCGCTCGAACGCCCAGGCCAGGGTCGAGGCCGTGGTCTCGTGTCCGGCCGCAAGGAGGGTCAGCAGTTCGTCGCCGATGTCCTTGCGGGACATGGCGCTACCGTCCTCGTAGGTGCTGCCGAGCAACAGCGCAAGAACGTCGGTCCGCTCGTCGAACCCGGGATCGGCCGCGACCCGGTCGATCAGCTTGTCGATGGCCTCGTCGTACTGCCTGCGGTACTCGGCCAGCCGCCCCCACGGACTGAACCGGCCGTACGTGCGGGACGGAGCGGGCAGCGACGCCAGGCGCGAACCGAGCGTCACCCACGGCGGGATGATGCGCCGCAGGTCGTCCAGCTGTTCACCGTCGGCGCCGAACACCGCACGCAGGATCGCGTTGAGCGTGATGCGCATCATCGGCTCCAGTGTCGGAAACGCTTGACCCTCGGGCCAGTTCGCCGATTCGCGCAGGGTCTCCTCTTCGAAGATCGCCTCGTAGTTCTTGACGCTCTTGCCGTGGAACGGCGGTGTCAGCAGGCGCCGCCGGCGCCGGTGTTCAGACCCGTCGAGCGCGAACACCGAACCGGGGCCCAGCACCCGCGAGAGATTGGGTTGGATGTTGCCGACGTCGTCGGTGTTGGCCATGAACATCTGTTTGGCAAGTTGCGGGTCGCCGATGACGACCGTGCGGCCGAAGACCGGGACGTTCATCGTGAAGACCGGGCCGTGGAGGCGGGCGAACTGGGCGACGGTCCAGCGCCGGGAAACCGCGAATGCGAGACCCAGCAGCGGCTTGGGAATCCGCGCCTTCGGCGGCAGCTTGACCGCGGCAGGCGACGCCGCTGCGGGTGTGGGCTTATCGACGACCAAAGCTTCGCTCATGACGCTCCCAGCCTGTTCCCCGGTACTACGATGTACCGTAGGTTCGTGTAGTACGGTACCGCTTGGTACCAGCAGGCGCAAGGCTGTCGAGGAGGCGGTATGACCACTGCGCTGGACAACGGCGCGCATACCGCGGCCGACGGCGCGTTCCGTGACCGCCTGCTCGACGGTATGGCCGCCTCGATCACCGAACGCGGCTATCGCGACACCACCGTCGCCGACATCGTGCGGCAGGCGAGAACCTCCAAGCGCACGTTCTACGAACAGTTCGCGAGCAAAGAGGAATGTTTGATCGAGCTGCTGCGGCGCAACAACGAGACGATGATCGCCGGGGTGCGCGCAGCGGCGGACCCCGATGCCGACTGGCGCGCCCAGATCCGCTCGGCGGTGACCGCCTACGTCGACCACATCGCGGCGCGACCGGCCATCACGCTGGCGTGGATTCGCGAGGCGCCGGCACTAGGCGCTGTCGCACATCCGCTGCATCGCGAGGCCATGGAGAATTTCACCGACATGCTGGTCGACATCAGCAGCACGCCGGGCTTCGAACGCGCTTCGCTGACTCCGATATCGCGTCCGTTGGCGCTCATCATCCTTGGCGGCCTGCGCGAGCTGACCGCCCTCTTCGTCGAGGATGGCCACGACCTGGGCGGCATCATCGAGCCGGCGATCACCGCGTCGGTGGCGATCCTCGGCTCGCGCTGACGGTCAGTTCAGGATCAGCCGCGCCGATTTCTCCAGTCGCTCCGCGATTTCGGTGTACGACGCATATCCCATGCCCGCGCGCACCAGCGCACCGGAGTACAGCATCTCCAGCGTGTCGATGACGTCGGGATCCGTGTCGGCGCCCAAGGCCGCGGCCAGCCGGTCTCGGATCTCGCGGCCGATGCGCAGCCGCAGCACCTCGACGTCGGGGTCGCGACCCAGCAGCGCCGTCGTCACCGCACCGGCGAACGTGGGCTCGTCGGCGACCAGCAAGGCGATGTGGCGCAGCACCTCGATGACCCGTGCGGCGGGGTCCTCGGACTCGTGTGCCGCCGGTGGAGATGCCGCGAGCCTGCGCCAGAACACCTCGGCGACAAGGTGTTCCTTGGAGGAGAAGTAGGTATAGGCGGTGGCCGCCCCGACGCCGGCATCGGCGGCCACGCGGCGCACGGTGAGACCGGCGAACCCCTCGCGGTTAAGGAGTTCCACCGCGGCGCGGCCGAGGCGGTCGACAGTGTCGGCTTGTTTGGCGGTCAGACGGCGCCGAGTCGACTCCAAGGCCGTGTCGGACACATGTCCGGACGCTACTACAACACCCCTGCACCAGCAATGATCCGCTGCGACTAGATTGAGTCACCGATGCGCACCACAGACGAACTCTTCGCCCTTGCCGAGAAGGTCATCGGATTCATGCCCGCCGACGAGGGCCGGGCCCTGTTCGACGCGGCCGTGAAGTATCTCGGCGACGGCATCGGCGTCGAGATCGGCACGTACTGCGGCAAGTCCACCGTGCTGCTGGGCGCCGCCGCACAGCAGACCGGCGGCGTGATCTACACCGTCGACCACCACCACGGCTCAGAAGAACACCAGCCGGGCTGGGAGTACCACGACGAGTCGATGGTCGATCCCGTCACCGGCGTGTTCGACACGTTGCCGACGGCTCGGCACACGCTCGACGCCGCGGGCCTCGACGACCACGTCGTCGCGATCGTCGGCCGGTCACCGGTGGTGGCGCGGGGATGGCGAACTCCGTTGCGCTTCCTGTTCATCGACGGCGGCCACACCGAGGAAGCCGCACAGCGCGATTTCGACGGCTGGGCCAGATGGGTGGAGGTGGGCGCGGCGCTCGTCATCCACGACGTGTTCCCCAACCCTGACGAGGGTGGGCAGGCGCCGTTCCACATCTACCAGCGGGCGTTGAACACCAACCATTTTCGCGAGGTCTCGGCAACCGGATCCATGCGGGTGCTCGAGCGCACGGACGGCGTCGCCGGCGAGCCGCTGGACTAGCGGTCGCTGGTCGCGCACTCGCAGTCGTACTCGCCTTCGAGCCCGCGCGGAAGGTCTGCGCCCCGGAAGATTCCACTGGCGGCCGACGTCGACGACAGCGCGTCTGCGGCCAGGATCATCGCCGCGCCGGTCCACGTCGTACGTTCCTCCGGCCAACGCTTGCCGTCGGCGAACACCAGACCCGTCCAGTAGGAGCCGTCGTCCTCACGCAGATGGTGCATCGCTGCGAACTGCTCCCTGGCACGCACCGCGTCACCAATCGCATCCAAAGCCAGTACCAGTTCACAGGTTTCGGCCCCGGTCACCCACGGCCGGTCGTCGACGCACCGGATACCCAGTCCGGGAACCACGAAGTCGTGCCACCGCTCGTCGATCCGCATCCGCGCCGCGGGACCGCGCACCGCGCCGGTGAGCACCGGGTAGTACCACTCCATCGACCAGCGGTCCTTCACCGTGAACGCCTCGGGATGGTGGGCGATCGCATGGCCGAGCCTGCCGACCGCGACCTCCCATTCCGGCTGCGGGTCGTCGAAGTAGTCCGCGAGCGCCAGCGCGCACCGGATGCTGTGGTAGATGCTCGCGCACCCCGTCAGCAGGGCCTCGGGTTCGATGGCCGAAGGACTTCTCGCCCAGGCGATCTCACCGCCACTGAGCTGCATGCCGAGCACGAAGTCGATCGCCTTGGTGACCACCGGCCACATCGTCTCCGCGAAACGGCGGTCACCGGTGACCAGCACGTGGTGCCAGACGCCGGTGGCGATGTAGGCGCAGAAGTTGCTGTCGCTGTTGGCGTCCTCGATGACACCGTTGCGCAACTGCATGGGCCACGATCCGTCGCGGCGCTGATGCGTGCGCGACCACTCGAACGCCGCGCGTGCCGGCTCCAGCAACCCGGCGACCGTCAGCGCCATCGCGTTCTCGATGTGATCCCACGGATCGGTGTGGCCACCGTCGAACCACGGCAGCGCACCCGAGGACTCCTGGTTAGCGGCAATCGATTTCGCGGTCTGACGGCACTGTTCGGGTGTCAGCACCCCGGGAACGCCCGGGACGCCGTCGAGTTTAGGCGTCAGCACCGGCACCCACCGGTTTCGTGAAGTACAACGCGACGCTCTTGCCGATCAGCGGGTTGAGCAGCGACTCGGCCGTCTTGGTCAGCCAAGGGCGGCTCATCATGTCCCACACCAACATCCGGTGGTATGCCTTCACCGCGACGTGATCCGAATTCTCGGTTCCCACCGCGCATTTGAGCCACCAGTACGGGGAGTGCAAGGCATGCGCATGATGGGTGTGCTCGAGCCGGAGGCCGTGGGCGAGCACTTTGTCGCGCAGCCGGTCGGCGTGATAGATCCGCACGTGCCCGCCCTCGTTGGCGTGGTACTCATCGGACAGCACCCAGCAGAGCTTCTCGGGGAGCCAACGCGGCACGGTGACGGCAAGCGTTCCGCCGGGCTTGAGCACCCGGACCAGCTCGGCGATCGCCTTCTCGTCCTGGGGCACGTGTTCGAGGATCTCCGAGGCGATCACACAATCGAAAGTGCCGTCGGCATAAGGCAGATCGAGCGCGTCACCCTTGACCGCCTCGGCCTTGGCCGTCGGCGGCGCCTCACCCTGCTCGCGCATGGCTGTCAGGATCTCGTCGACGTCGTTGAGATCGGCGGCGCTCTGGTCGAACGCGACGACGTCCGCCCCGCGCCGGAAGGCCTCGAAGCTGTGCCGGCCCGCGCCGCAACCCACGTCGATCACCTTCGTGCCCTCGCCGACGCCGAGCCGGTCGAAGTCGACCGTCAGCATGCGCCGACCCGTTCGCGTGCCATCTCGTAGACCGCAACCGTCTGCGCGGCAACCGATTGCCAGCTGAACACCTCCACCGCGCGTTTGCGTCCGTTCGCACCGAGGCGGGCCAGCTCACGCGGTGAGTCGAGTAGTTCGCCGAGCACCGCGGTCAATTCGTCGACGTCGGCGGGCTTCACCAGCCGGGCGCAATCGCCGTCGGCACCCACCACCTCGGGCAGCGCACCGGCGCGGCTGGCCACGATGGGCGTGCCGCTGGCCATCGCCTCCACCGCCGGCAACGAGAACCCCTCGTAAAGCGATGGGATGCAAGCGACTTCGGCCGAGGCCAGCAGGTCGGCCAGCTCGCTGTCGGACAACCCGCTGGAGCTGTGCACGATGTCGGAAATGCCGAGCTCGGCGATCAGCTTCTCGGTGGGACCGTTCGGTTCGAGCTTGGCGACCAGCTGCAGTTCGAGATCGCGTTCGACGCGCAGCCGGGCCACCGCGTGCAGCAGGTGCCTGACGCCTTTGAGGGGAACATCGGCGCTGGCGATCGCGATGATGCGGTTGCGCACCCGTCGCTCGGCGGGCTTGAACATCGCGGTGTCCACGCCCAGCGGCACAACGTGCAGCTGGCTGGGCGCGACGCCGAAGTCCTCGGCGATGTCAGCCGCCGACGTCGACGACACGGTCAGCAGTTCGGGGATCTCGCAGGCCACCTGCTTCTGCATCTCGGCGAAGCCGTACCACCGTCGCACCAGCGGTTTGCGCCACCACTTGGCCGCCGCGACGTCAACCACCTTGTCGCGGGTGATCGGGTGATGCACGGTGGCGACCACCGGAAGGCCGAGGCCGGCGATCTTGCGGAGCCCGGTGCCCAGGCACTGGTTGTCGTGCACGACGTCGAACTCGTGGCGACGTTCAGCCAGCAACCGCGCGGCGCGCAGGCTGAACGTGCGCGGTTCGGGGAAGCCCGCCGTCCACGTGGTCAGCAGCTCGAGCAGGTCGATCGACGTCTTGATCTCGTTGGGCCACGGAATCCGGAACGGATCGGGTTCCCGGTACAGGTCCAGGCTGGGCACCTCGGTCAGCCGAACGCGGGGATCGAGTTCCTCCGGGTAGGGCTGGCCCGAGAACACCTCGACCTCGTGGCCCAGGTCCGCGAGGCCGCGCGACAGGTAGCGGACGTAGACGCCCTGCCCACCACAGTGGGTCTTGCTCCGGTACGACAGAAGTGCGATGCGCATGTTCAACTCAAGACGATGCGCAGAAGCGGCTGAATCCAGGGCCGGTGAGCTGGACAAATCGTGTCACGCAACAACTCCGAACCTTCTGGACATGTGTCCAGACTATAGTTTGACGTGCTAGCGGACGCAACGCGACCGTGATGCCTTGACTATCACAGTGACCGGGGGTGCTGCCCGTCGGCCTCTCGGTTCCCCGGTCCGGCGACCGGGTATCCGCCGGTCATGAGCAGACACATCGAGGCGACCTTCCAGATCGCCAGCTGGGATGAGACGCCGTTCGAGAACGGCGACGAAGCCACCAAGCTCACCGAGGCCCTGGTGACGAAACGCTACGAGGGCGACATCGAGGGCACGTCGACGACCAAGTGGCTGTTGGCCTACGGACCGGACAAGAGCGCGCTGTTCGTCGGCATCGAGCACGTCACCGGCACCATCGCGGGCGCGACCGGCGGCTTGGTGTTGCTGCACGACGGCGCCTACCGGGACGGCGTGGCCAGTGGAGAGGTGCGGATCGCATCGGGCACCGGCGGGCTGGCCGAGGCGGCCGGCAACGGGAAGTTCCGCGCCGACCCTGCGGGAGCACTGACCCTCGACGTCGACGGTCTGGACATCGCGGTCACCTAGGTCACAGGCGCTGCGGTAACCGACGGGGTCGCCCTGGTAACGGGCGTGCGCCACCAGATAGTGGAATGACTCCCCCGAGCGGCCCCTTAAGATTGGCTGCGTGCAATCGGCCCATCGGCGTGACGTGAGCGTTTGCCCTGCGCAACGGGCAGATTTCAGTTTGCTGCCGGTGTCGTGGCACACCGCCGACCAGTCCGGCCGCCGTGGAGGTGCGTAGCGCGTGCGCCTCTTCGAACGCGTCGGCGTGCTGACGGCTGTGCTGTTGCTGACCTTGATCGCCGCCCCTCCGGCGGCGGCGATCGAGCCGCCGACAATCGATCCCGCGGCCGTGCCCCCGGATGAGACCGGGCCGGATCAGCCGATGGAGCAGCGCCGGGTCTGCTCGGCGCCGACGGTGTTTCCGAACGCGAACTTCGCCGACCGGCCCTGGGCGAACGACTACCTGCGGTTGTCCGAGGCGCAGAAGTTCGCGACGGGCGCGGGCGTGACGGTCGCGGTGATCGACACCGGCGTCGTCGGCTCACCGCGGGTGCCCGCCGAACCGGGCGGAGACTTCGTCGACCAGGCCGGGAACGGCATGTCGGACTGCGATGCGCACGGCACGTTGACAGCGTCGATCATCGCGGGCCGGCCCGCGCCGAACGACGGCTTCGTCGGCGTCGCGCCCGACGCCCGCATCCTGTCGCTGCGCCAGACCTCCGAGGCGTTCCAGACGGTGGGGACGCGCCAGGACCCCAACGACCCGAACGCCACCCAGACCGCAGGATCGCTACGCAGCCTCGCGCGCGCGGTGGTGCACGCGGCCAATCTCGGCGCGCAGGTCATCAACATCAGCGAGGCGGCCTGCTACAAGATCACCCGCCCGATCAACGAGACCAGCCTTGGCGCCGCGATCAACTACGCGGTCAACGTCAAGGGCGCGGTCATCGTCGTCGCCGCGGGCAACACCGGCCAGGATTGCGCGCAGAACCCGCCCGCCGATCCCGCCGTTCCGACCGACCCGCGCGGTTGGAAGCAGGTACAGACGATCGTCAGCCCGGCCTGGTATTCACCCCTGGTGCTGACGGTCGGCGGGATCGCTCCGAACGGACAACCGAGCACGTTCTCGATGTCGGGTCCGTGGCTCGGCGCCGCGGCGCCTGCCGAGAACCTCGTCGCGCTCGGCTACGACGGCAATCCGGTCAACGCGCTGCAGGGCCAGGACGGCCCGATCCCCATCAGCGGGACGTCGTTCGCCGCGGCCTACGTCTCCGGGCTGGCGGCGCTGCTCAAACAGCGCTTCCCCGCGCTCACGCCGGCCCAGATCATGAACCGGATCACCGCGACGGCGCGTCACCCGGGCGGCGGCGTCGACAACTATGTGGGCGCCGGGGCGGTCGACCCCGTCGCCGCGTTGACGTGGGACGTGCCTCCCGGCCCGGAGCAGGTGCAGTACCGGGTCAAGGAGCTTCCGCCGCCGGTGTTCACCCCGCCGCCGGATCGCGGGCCGATCACCGCGGTGGTCGTCGCCGGAGCCGGGCTTGCGGCCGCGCTCGGACTCGGCGCGCTGGCCCGTCGCGCTTTGAGGCGCCGATGAACAGGGTCCTCGGCATGTTCGGCCTGCGCTTCACGACGGGCCACGCGATCTGGGCGGCGGCGCTGATCCCCGCGACCGTACTGGTGTTCGCCGAGCTCGACCTGTTGTGGCTCGGAATCACTCTCGCGGTGCTGATCGCGCTGGGTTCGGTGGTGACCATCCGCGGGCTGCGGATCACCGGTTGGGTGGCGGCGGTGTTCGCGTGGCGGCGCAGGCACCGCGACGTTCCGCAGCGTCCGTCCGAACCCGCGGTGGGCGCGACTGTGATGCCGGGCGATCACGTCGCCGTGCGATGGCAGGACGAGCACCTGACCGCGGCGATCGAACTGGTGCCGCGTCCGTTCACCCCGACGGTGATCGTCAACGGCGCGGCGTTCACCGACGACGTCGTCGACACCCGGCTCGTCGAACAACTCGTGGCCGCGCACTGCCCGGACGTGGAGGCCGACGTGGTGTCGTCGGGGTATCGCGTCGGCAAAACCGCTCCCGCAACGCTGATTTCGCTGTACGAGCAGGTAGTAGGTCCGTACCCGGCTCCGGCGAGCCGGCGCACCTGGATCGTGCTGCGCGCCGACCCCGAGTCCACGCGCAAGTCGTCGCAGCGCCGCGAGTCCGGGGTGGCCGGGCTTGCGCGGTACCTGGTGTCCTCGGCCACCCGGATCGCGGATCAGTTGGCCGGCAACGGAATCGATGCTCGCCCCGCGCGCAGTTTCGACGATCTCGACCGGGCCACCGAGATCAGTTTCGAGCGTGAGACATGGTCGGCGATCAAGGGCCGCAGCACGTTCACCGCGGCCTACACCGCGCCGGGCGGACCGGACGTGTGGTGGTCGGCGCGCGCCGACCATACGATCACCCGGGTCCGCATCCGGCCCGGTGAGGCCCCGCGCTCGACGGTGCTGCTGACCACTTTGGCCAATCCGGCCACACCGCGCGGCTTTTCGTGTCTGTTCGGCGGGCAGCGGGCGGCTCTGCACGGCATCAGCCCGGTCGGCGACCGCCACTACGAGCTGCCGATCGGGTCGGCGGGGGTGCTGGTCGGTGAGACCGCCGACCGCTACCCCGTCTACATACCGTTCGACGACATCGACGTGAGCATCAACCTCGGCGACTCGCGGCTGTTCACCCAGTTCATCGTGCGGTCGGCGGCGGCAGGCGCCGTGGTCACCCTGACGCCGCAATTCAACGAGTTCGCCGGATACGTCAACGCCAGGATCGGGGACGAGGCCAAGGTGGCGTGGCCGCATGCGACGACGTACTTGAGCCCGCACCCGGGCCTCGGCCGGGTGACGTTGCGCAACAACTACATCGAGACGCCCCGTCATCGCCAATTGCCGATAAGGCTGATCAATCCGCGCGAGGAAAGTCGCTACCAGATGGTCCTCGAGGGCTGAGCCGACATGCGGGCGCAGGGGTAACGATGGGCGAGATCCAGCGGGTCGAACCGGCGGAGCTCACCAAGCAGTCCGCAGAGATGCACGGGACGCAGTGGCACACCCCCGTCGCCGAAGCGGTGGTGCCGCCGGATGCGCTGCCGTCCTCGGCGGCCGCGGTCGCCAACCTGAACGCGAACGCGCAGTCGCTGCTGGAGTTTCAGCGGTGGGCCGAGACGGAGAACCAGCGCATCGCCGAGATGCTGCAGATCGCCGCCGACGCCTACACCGAGGTCGACGAAACCTGCGGACGAGCGATCGAGAACCCCGACCGACGGGCAGCGGTCGAGGCGATCGCGGTGCCCGCCTCGGCGACGCCGCCGCCCGCGCTTCCCCATCCGGTCGGCACTCCGCAGCCACTCGATGCGGCCGGCTACAGCGACGTGCACGAGACGCAGGCTGACCTGGTCGCCGGGGACGACGGTGCATCGCTGAAAATGGCTATGCTGCAGTGGGGTCTGGCCAGTACCCGAGTCAGGGACGCCGCGCCGCGGCCGCCCAGCGGCGACTGGGAGGGCCGGGCCGCCGACGCCGCGTACGCGAGGATGGCCGAGTTCAGCGGCTGGCTGGAACAACTCGCCGAGGGCTGGCACGACCTCGCGGAAGCGGCAGCAAAAATCGTTGCGGCACATGACGTCGCGAAGGCCGAGCATGCAGGAATCCATACCGAGTACGTGGCGTTGGAGACCCAGCTGCGTGAGCTCGCGGCGCAGACGACGGTGGGCAACTCTGTCGCGACTTCCAACGAGATGGCCAAGATCGGAAGGCGGCTGCAGGAGCTGCAGCAGCGGTCCGACGACGTGCGCCAGGACTATGCGAGCGGCGCCACCTTCTCACCCGTGCGGCCCGCGATGCCGTCCAGCCCGGACGCCGACAGCGCCTCCGTCGTCGGTGGCCCGGGCGGCACACTCGCACAACCCGGTGGCGGTCGCGCGGGTGTGCCGTCGTCCGGCCCGCTGCCGTCCGGGACCGCGGACCGGGCCGGTGGTGCGGCGCGCCCGGGTGGCGCTTCGCCCGGAGGTCGCGCTCCGGCCGGCGGTGGTGCGCCGTCGAGCGGTGGTGCGCCCTCGGGCGGTGGTGCGCCGGCCGGGGCTGCGGCGTCAGGCCCGAAGTCGACCGATCCGCACGTGCGCCCCGCTGCTGTCGGCGGCGCCGGAGCGGGCGGCGGAAGAGGGGGTGGCGCCGCCGGCAGCGGCGGCGGCGGTGGCATGCCTGCGACGCCGATGTCGGCCCCGGTGACCGCGGAGACGGTCGCACCCGCCCCGACCGTGCCTGCCGCGGCGGGCGGCGCACCGGGATCATCGACGGACGGCCGCGCGGGTACGCCCATGGCCGGCGGTATGGCCCCGATGGCGCACGGTGCGGGCGCCCAACAGGGCAAGGAAAAGCGGCGCGATCCCCGAGTCGCGCCCGACGAGGACCTCTACACCGAGGACCGGCCGTGGACCGAGGCGGTCGTCGGCATTCGCAGGCGCAGGGCGGTCTCCGACGGCGAGAGCCGAGACGACACGTGAGCGACGACATGCACCCCGACGTCGCCGCCGTGTTGCGGCAGGCCCAGCAGTTGCAGTCGCTCATGGACGAGCAGCTGGACCGAATGAATGCTCAAACCTTCACCGGCACCGACGAATCCGAGACTGTACAGGTGACGTTGGACGGTCACCACCAGCTGACGGGCGTGGTCATCGAGGACGGCCTGCTGAGCCTGGGCTTCGAGGAGGTCCAGAAGCGGCTCAACGAGGCGCTGGATTCCGCGACGGCCGCGGCCACCGCGTCGCTGGAGGCCGACCGGGACCGGATCGACGCCGCCGTCGCCGACATCACCGACGGGAACCGCTAGCGCACACCCTCTTTCGCGTACACCACGCGTAACACGTGGGCCACCTCCGGCCCCATCACCGTGTCGGCGAGTTCACAGAAGGTGGCCACGAACTGCGGTCCGTGCGGCGGCGCCGCCTCGCACAGGTGGTGTGCGATCTCGTGCAGCACCACCAATTCGCGCAGCGCCCAACGGGTCCGGACTTCGGGCACCGCGATGACGGCGCCATCGTCGTCGAGTTCGTAGTGAGCGGCGCTGGCTCCCCGCCTGGGCCGCACGTGCAGCGGGGCCACCCGTGGCCAACGTCGACGCACTGCGGGCATCGCCAGTACCTCATCGACATAACGCTGCACCGACTCCACCGACGCGAACCGTGCCTCGGGCGGCAGGGTCAACGAGGTCCCGAAGAAGTCGATGGCGCGGTTGCCGTGCTCGGCGGCCCGGTCGAACAACGTCCGGACGAACTCCTCGGCGGCGTACACCTTCGCCCTCTGGGTGTCGCGCGGCGTCACGTCTCCCCGGAGGCGCGGCGCCCATTCGCGGGCAGCGCCGAACGCGCATTGGCGATTTCCGGGCTGGGCCCGAGCCTGGCCTTGCGGCCCGCGCGGTCACCGGCACGGCGGGCGGCCGAGGAGTAGCCGGCCGTCGCGCTGGTCGCCCGCCACGTCCCGCGCGCCTCGGAGGTTTCGCGGTAGAAGTCGCGCAACTCGAGGTCCTTGTCCCGCAACGCGATCGCGGTGCCCGGCTGGCTGTCGCGGCTGTTCGTGGCCTCCCGGCGTGCTTCCTCCCGCGCCTCGACCAGCCGCTGGCCGATGCGGGCGCCGAACGCCAACTGGAAGTTGATCCGCGCGGTGATGGTGGGCGTGGGGCGGTGAGCGCCCGACTCGATGTAGGCCTGCGAGGCCCTGACCATTTGCATGACCAGGCCCGCGTACAGCGCATGGCTGGCGTCGATGTCCTCGGGAAATCCGTAGGCGTAGACGAATGTCGAGTTCGACGCGACATCGCATTTCACGTCGTTGGCGTGTGCGATCACGGTGAACAACTGCACATACGTCCGCAATCCTCGGGTGCCCGCGTTGCCGATCGTGATCGTGCGCTGCACCGGCATCTGCGCCTTCGTGCGCTGATCGGAGTGCGACCGCGCCACGGCCAGGTCGATGGAGGTGGCCGTCGCCAACCGCTGCGCCGCGGCCATGAACGCCTCCGCCTCGTGCGCGTTGTCGGTGCCTTCGGCCTGCCGCAGCAGGGCGGCGATGCGGGCCAGCATCTTGTCGTCACTCATGGCGCCAGATTAGGGCTGCTCGGCGACAAAGCGGTCCAGCGCTTCGACAACCTGTGGAGAAAGCGGATCTTGGGAGGCGTAGTTGGCGACGTTGTCGCTCGGGTCGTCGCGCAGCACGTGGTTGACGCCCTTGAGTTCCACGACCGTCAGCGCGGTGTGCCCAAGCGCGTCCGCGAGGGGTCGGATCGAGTCGCACGATGCCTGCGCGTCGGAGTCCGAACAGGTCAGCAGCACCGGTGTGCCCGCGGGCACCTTGGCCGCCAGCGTCAGCGGGTCGATCTTGTCGGCTTCGACGACCGCATTGACGTTGCCCGGGTTCAGCATCGCGCCGAGTCCCTCGGGCAGGTTCGCAGGCGCCGTCCCCGTGGTCCGGACCTGCTCGACGGCCGCCAGCCACGCGGTCAGGGTTCCTGCAGCGGCGCCGGCGCGCACCCGGTTGGTGATCATGTCGAGGTAGCGGCCGGGCAGCGGCTGAAAGAGGCCGAGCGCGTGGATCTTTGGAGCACCGGCGTCGGTGTCACCGGCCAGCGTCATCGCGTGGATGGTGCCTTCGCCCACCGCGTAGACCGAGATGCGGGAGTCGTCGGTCCGCGGCTGATCGGCCAGGTAGCGCACCGCGGCCTTCGCGCCCGTGGTGTAGACCGAACTGACCACCTCGGTGGGCCGCTGCGCGTACGGGCCGAGACCGGTCTGGCCGGTGCCGACCTTGTCGTAGCGCAGGCTGGCCACGTCGCGGTCCGACAACAGTTCGGCGAGTTGGCGCATGTTGCCGACCGGCCCGGCGACCTGGTTGTCGCCGTTTCGGTCCGTGGCGCCGCTCTCGGAGATCAGCAGCGCGGCGGGCCCCACCGTGTCGCCGGTCTCGTGCCGGTAAGTGCCGTGGATGGTCAGCTCGTCGGCGGTGAAGCCGACGTTCTCGTCGACCCACTGCACGTCGCCCGAGGGCGAACATCCCGACAGTACGATGATCAGTGAAAGCGCCCCCGCGACAACTGCTTTCAAAGCTTGGCCTCGATCCACGAGGTGACGTCGTCGAGGACGAGGTCACGCTCGGGCTCGTTGAACACCTCGTGGTAGAGGTCGGGATAGACCTTCAGGTGCGCATCGGTCGATGCGACACACGACAACAGGTGGCGGCTGCCCGCGACGGGGATGAGCTTGTCCTGTTCGCCGTGCACCACCAGCAGCGGCGCGGTGAGCGCGGACGCCCGCTGCGGCATCGTCTCGCCGACCTTGATCAGCGCCTTGGCCACCCCGGCGGGGAGCTTGCCGTGGTGCACCATCGGGTCGGCCATGTACGCGGCCACCACGTCGGGGTCCCGCGACACCGCTTCGGTGGGCAGTTGCTCGACGGGCAGGCCCGGCAGGATGCCGCCGAGGACCTTGGCCACAGTGATCATGACCGGTGACACCGCGTCGTGGGCGTAGACGGCGGGCCCCGACAGCACCATCGCGGTGTAATCGTCGGGGTGCTCGACGCCGTAGGCGAAGACGACGCCGCCGCCCATGCTGTGGCCGACGACGATGAGCGGCAGGCGGGGGTGCTCTTCGGCGGCGATCGTCACCAGGGTTCCGAAGTCGCCGGTGTATTCGCCGATGTTGCGCAGGTAAACCCGTTTGCCATCGGAGCGCCCGTGGCCGCGCAGGTCGAGCGCATAGGTGAGCAGACCGGCCTCGCCGAACCGCTGCGCGACGTGGTCATACCGGCGGGCGTGCTCGGCGTATCCGTGGCACAGCACGACCACACCGCGCGGATCACCCTCGGGAGTCCAGACGTCGTAGACGATGCGCACACCGCCGATACCGTCGAAGCTGCGTTCGCTGCGGGTCGTGGCCACGCAGCGAGACTATCCGTTGTCGGACCCACTGATTAAGCTCGGCGGCGTGACGGTCCTGGCCCACGATGTCGACGACAGCAGCGCCGAGGATGCCTTCCTGGCCGATGCCCAGCGGTATCGCCGTGAACTGCTCGCGCACTGCTACCGGATGACCGGTTCCCTGCACGACGCCGAGGATCTGGTGCAGGAGACCTATCTGCGGGCGTGGAAGTCGTTCAGAGGCTTCGAAGGCAAATCGTCGGTTCGCACGTGGCTGTACCGGATCGCCACCAACACCTGCCTGACGGCGCTGGAGAGCAGGCAGCGCAGGCCGCTGCCGACGGGCCTCGGCGCCCCGAGTTCCGATCCGCTCGACGACATCGTCGCCCGTGAGGAGGTGCCGTGGCTCGAGCCGCTGCCCGATCAGGCGGTCGACCCGGCCGACCCGTCGGTCATCGTGGGCTCTCGCGAATCCGTGCGGCTGGCATTCGTCGCGGCACTTCAGCACCTCTCACCGCGGCAGCGCGCCGTTCTGGTCATGCGCGACGTGCTGCAGTGGAAAGCGTCCGAAATCGCCGACGCGGTCGGCGCGTCGACGGCGGCGGTGAACAGCCTGCTACAGCGGGCGCGTGCGCAGCTGGACGCCGTCGGCCCGAGCGAGGACGACGAGCTGCGCGCGCCGCAGTCGCCGGAGGCCCAAGACCTGCTGACGCGCTATATCGCAGCGTTTGAGAGCTACGACGTCGACAAGCTCGTCGAGTTGTTCACCGCGGATGCCGTGTGGGAGATGCCGCCGTTCGACGGCTGGTACCAGGGCCCGGAGAACATCGTGGCTCTGTCGAAAACGCACTGCCCTGCCGAAGGGCCCGGGGATATGCGGTTCATTCGGACCACCGCCAACGGTCAGCCGGCCGCCGCGCTCTACATGCTCAACCGCCAGACCGGGGCACACGAGGCCTTCCAGATGCACGTGCTCGACGTGACGGCCCGCGGCATCGCGCACGTCGTGGCGTTCCACGCCACGACCTTCGCCCCCTTCGGGCTCGCCGACACCGTCTGAACTACGGCTTACGGCCCAGCGCGTACTCGTCGATGGTCAGGCCCACCTTTTCCGCTTCGGCGCGCTCATAGGCGATGTCGTGCCGGTAGCCGAGCACGACGCTGGTGATCAACGCGATCGAGATGACGCCCTCGGCGATGAAGAACGCCACGAAGTCGATGAGCGAGCCGATCGGCGGGCCGCCGGGCACGGCGTTGCGCAGAGGGATCAGTGCGAACAGGATCGCCGCCATCATCGAGCAGGCTGGCAGGACAAGACCTCTGCGCCACCGCAGCGCGTAGTAGGACGCCGTGACGGCGGCCGCGGCCAACCCGAGCATGAGCAGCATCACGAACACGGCGAACACCAGCGTCGGTGCGCTGCGGTGCAGGAAAAGATCCGCGTCGACGCTGTCGCCTTCGACGTCCGGGTCGGGGCCCAGCGCGACCCGGAAGAAGGAGTCGTTGTTGAACACGGTGAGCGTCGTGGGCAGCGAGGTGCCGTCGTCGGCCGCGATGTTGAGCCCCAGGAAGGCGGTGTAGCGATCGAAGGGGTAGTCGGTCGGGATTCCGACCATGCCGAACTTCTGCTCGATGACAGGCACGGTCTCTCCGCTCGGCAGGTTCACCGAGGCGTTGGTGAAGGAATTGCTCAGCAGCTTGGTGTCCAGGTTCAGATGGCCGTCTTCATCGGCGTACTTCCCGTTGGCCTCGACGTCGGTGATCGTCGCCGCCACCGTCGTCGTCTCGGTGTCGACCCGGTTCACCCACACGGTGAGATCGATCCGGTCGGGCTTGTCGAAGTCGCCGAGTTGCAGACCGTCCTCGGCCCAGTGCCTGCTGGACGCGTACAGCGCGAGGTTGCCCGCCATCAGCAGCACCAGCGCCACAGCGAAGACGGTAAACGCTCGCACAGCGCGCCATCGCGGCGAAGGTGTGCTCATCGCGGGCAGCGTATTACGAAGGTGCGCACCAAAGCGGCTCGACGCGCAGGTGGCTGGCCTACCGCGGTGTCTGCGATGGGCCGAAGCCCTCATCTGCGCAGTTCACAGCGGAGTTGACACTCGTTCTGTAACGTGTTCTATAGTCAGCGGCCATGAAGACCAAGGGCGCGCTGCTGTGGGAGCTCAACTCACCGTTCCGCATCGACGAGATCGAGATCGGTGACCCCGTCGCCGACGAGGTACAGATCCGCCTGCACGCCGCGGGCATGTGCCATTCGGACTACCACCTGACCACCGGCGCCACCCCGATCGGGCTGCCTGCGCTCGGCGGACACGAGGGCGCCGGCGTCATCACCAAGGTCGGCAAGAACGTCACCGGCCTCGAGGAGGGCGACCACGTCATCCTCGCGTTCATCCCGGCGTGCGGGCAATGCGCACCGTGCCTCAAGGGCTACCGCTCGCTGTGCGACCGCGGCGCGGTATTGCTCGGCGGCAAGGCGATCGCCGACGGCACCTCCCGGGTGCATGCCGGTAGCACCGAGGTCTCGCCGATGAACCTGCTCGGCACCTTCGCGCCGCACATGACGGTGCACAAGGACTCCGTCGTCAAGATCGACAAGGACATTCCGTTCGAGTCGGCCGCCCTGCTGGGCTGCGCGGTTCCGACGGGCTTCGGGTCGGCCACCAACGTGGCCGAGGTCAACCCGGGTGAGACCGTCGTGATCGTCGGCGTCGGCGGCATCGGCATGAGCGCACTGCAGGGCGCGGTCATCGCCGGGGCCCGCCACGTGGTCGCGATCGACCCGAACGAGTGGAAGCGCGAACAGGCGATCAAGTTCGGCGCCACCCATGTCTACCCGTCGATGGCCGAGGCGATCGCACCGGTCATCGACCTCACCCACGGCGTGATGGCCGACAAGACGATCATCGCCGTCGGGGACATGAAGGGCGAGTACATCGAAGAGGCACTGACGCTGACCACCAAGACGGGCACCTGCGTCGTGACGGGCATGGGCTCGATGATGGACGTCGACGTCAAGCTCAACCTGTTCCTGTTCACGATGTTGCAGAAGACGTTGAAGGGCAACATCTTCGGCGGTGGCAGCTCGCACATCGAGACCCCGAAACTGGTCGGCCTGTACAAGTCGGGCTTGCTGAACATCGACGACATGGTGACCAGGACCTACCGCCTCGAGGACATCAACTCCGGCTATGCGGACATGCTCGACGGCAAGAACATCCGCGGCGTCGTCACCTACGACGAGGCGGACTGGTAACCAACCGGTCCAGCACCGCGTTCAGAACCTCGTCGAACGCCCGAAGCTGTTGTGGTGTCAATCCCTCGAACACCGTGCTGCGCACGAGTTCTGCGTGCCCCGGAGCAGCCCTCTGCAGCGCTCCGAGCCCACCGTCGGTGATCGACACGCTGGCGCCCCGCCGGTCGTCGTCGCTGCCGTGCCGCTCGAGCAGTGCGCGCCCGCGCATCCGCCGCAGCTGGTGTGACAACCTGCTCTGCTCCCACCCGAGCGTCTCGGCCAGGTCGTTGATGCGCTGCGGACCGCGCTCGTTCAGCGCGACGAGGACCTCGTAGTCCGCCAGCGACAGCTCGCAGTCACGTTGCAGTTGCCGGTGCATGGCCGTCTGCAGACGGCTCGTGACTGACAGGTACTTCCGCCAGACCTCTTGTTCGCGCCTCGTCAGCCACACGGAATACATGACACATCATCTATGTTGTCGCGTCCAGTAGCCCCATTTAGGCTGGGCGCCGAGCGAGAGGTAAGCCATGACCGCCCCCACCGTCGACATCCGCAGGGCAGACAGCCGCGCGAAGACCGCGATCTCCTGGCTGGACTCCAAGCACTCGTTCTCCTTCGGCAGCCACTACGAGCCGGACAACACCCATCACGGCCTGCTGCTCGTCAACAACGACGACCGGGTAGCGCCGGGTACCGGATTTGATACCCATCCGCACCGGGACATGGAGATCGTCACCTGGGTCTTGCGCGGATCGCTGGTGCACCAGGACTCCACCGGCCACTCCGGCGTGATCTATCCCGGCCTGGCGCAACGGATGTCGGCCGGCCGCGGCATCCTGCACTCCGAGAAGAACGACTCGTGGACCTTGACGGGCACCGAATCCCACAGTGAGCCGGTGCATTTCGTCCAGATGTGGGTGATCCCTGACGAGTCGGGAATCGACCCCGGCTATCAGCAACTCGAGATCGATGACGAACTGCTGCGCGGCGGTCTGATCACGATCGCCAGCGGCATGCCTGAACACCGGAACCAGACCGCAATCTTCATCCGCAACAAGTACGCCGCCCTACACGGCGCGCGGATGCAGGCCGGTGACAGCGTCGAGTTGCCCCACGCCCCCTATCTCCACCTGTTCGTGCCTCGCGGCGAGGTCACGCTCGAGGGCGCGGGCCCCCTGGGTGAGGGCGACGCGGTTCGTTTCACGGGTACGGGTGGCCAGCGCGTCACCGCCGCGACGTCGGCCGAAATTCTAGTCTGGGAGATGCATGCGAGTTTGGCTGCGGCTTAACGCGATCGCCTGCATCGCAGGTGTGATGCTGGCGACGGGCTGTTCGTCGGATTCAGGGCGCGCACCGGCGCCGGACCCGTCCCCGAGTGAACCCTCGGCCACCGCGGAAGCGACCTCGGACCTGTCCGAGGTGACCGTCACCGTCGACCCGGCCCTGGCGCAGGCGCCGTTCAATGAGCCGCGTCAGGCGCTCGTTCCCGCCGGTTGGTCGATGGCGGTGTGGGCGCGCGTTCCGAAGGCCAGGCTGGCCGCGTGGGCACCCGACGGCGCGCTTCTGGTGTCGCAGCCCAGCACGGGCGAGGTGTTGCGGCTGCAGCCCACCGATGCGCAACCTCGCCAGTCGACCCTGCTCTCAGGACTCGACCAGCCGCATGGGCTCGCGTTCGCAGGTGACACGCTCTACGTCGCCGAAAGCGACCAGGTCGACGCCTACACCTACGCCGACGGCGCGGCCACCGATCGGCGCACCGTGGCGGCGGATCTACCCGACGCGGGAAGTCCGGACCTGCGCGGCGCGTATGCCCACGCCCTCAAATCAGTCGCGATCGGCCCCGACGGCAGCGTCTACTTCTCGATTGGCTCGACGGGCAACATCACGGCCGCCGATCGCGACGCCGATCCGCCGCGCGCCACGATCATGCGGGTCGCGCCGGGAGGTGGCCCCGCCGAGCCGTTCGCGACCGGGGTCCGCAACGGGACCGGCCTGGCGATCGCGCCGGACGGAGCGGTGTGGACCGCGGTCAACAACCGCGACAACGTCGCCGACCCGCAGACCGGCCAGGTCCGCCAGGATTACGTCAGCCTGCATCCGCCGGAATCGGTGGCGCGACTGACACCCGGCCGCGAACTGGGCTGGCCCTTCTGCAATCCCGACGGTGGGCCGGCGCGGCTGCCGTTGATCCGCGACGTACAGACGAACGCCGACGGCAGCCGCCTCGACTGTGCGGCCCTGCCGCCGATCGAACAGAGCCTCGGCGCACATGCCGCCCCGCTCGGGATGAGCTTCACCGACGGCGCGTTACCGGCCCCGTACTCCAGCGGCGCCCTCATCGGCGTGCACGGGTCATGGAACCGCGAGCCGCCGTATGCCCCCGAGGTGGCGTTCTTCGGCTGGCGCAACGGCGAACTCGCCGACAAGCAGACGCTGGTCGGCGGGTTCCAGTCCGAAGACGGCTCGCGGTGGGGCCGACCGGTCGCCGCGGTGGTCGGGCCCGACGGCGCCGTCTACATCACCGACGACTACGCCGACGCGGTCTATCGGTTGGCCCCGCCGGGGCGTTAGCGCGTTCTCGGCGCTCCCGTGCCCCGCCGTCCGGTGATCGCCACGTAGATGCCAATAAGGATGATGGCCACTACCAGCCCGATGACGAATGGGATCGGGGAGAACATCTTGTCCCCGGTGCCGAACATCTCATTCGAAATCCACGAGCCGAGCAGGGCTCCCACTGCACCGAGCAGCACGGTGATGAGAACACCGATGTTCTGCTTACCGGGCAGAATCAGGCGCGCCAGTGCGCCGAGGATTGCGCCGACGACAAGCGCAACGATGATCGTCCACATATGTGACTCCTTCGGTTGGCGGCACTATGTGCCGCTAAGCACACAGTGCCCGTCTTGAGCGGTTCGTAACCCCTTGGTTCGACCCTCCGCTCTTCTCCGGGTGCGTGGCCGCACACCAATGATTTGACTCCTGCGGGACCTTCCATGGCGCCGGAGCATCGAATCGCGACCCGCCAGCAACGCAACCGTGATGTAACTGCGACATATGTTGACAGTGGGACTGTAGTGAATAATGTGGTATTCGTTCCTCCGCCAACATCAAAGGGGCCTCGCGTGTCGGCGCGACCAGCAAACATCAGACGCTTCGCGGCATCGGCCACGGCACTGTTGCTGTGCGCGGTGCTGTCTGCGGTGTTGTCCATGGCCCCCGCCGCCAATGCCGCCGGCGCACGCGAGAAGCTCGCCACCGCGATCGCCAACACCCGAGGGTCCTATCTCGTCTACAACTTCGGCGGTGGCCATCCCGCCCCGATGCTCAACGCGGGCGGCGGCTGGTACGAGACCACCAGCGGCGGGCGTCTGATGATCATCAAGGCGGCCTCCACCCGGCTTGCGCCGCGACTGCTGGTCGACTCGCACCGGGGTTATCAAGCCCGTTGCGAGCGCGATCCCCGCGCCCGCACCGGGGAGGGGCTGTTGCAGGCGTCCGAGATCTTCACTCCGCTGCAGGCCTGGCAGGCGCTCGGACAGCCGACGATCGCGATCAACGCCAACTTCTTCGACGTGCGCGGCCAACGAGGCGGCTCGTGGAAGTCCACCGGATGCAGTTCACCGTTGGGCGCCTACGTCGACAACACCCGCGGCCAGGGTAAGGCGAACATAGCGGTGACCGGCACCGTCGCCTATGCGGGTAAACAGGGGTTGTCCGGCGGCAACGAGCACTGGAAAGCGTTGTCCACCATGATCCTTCCCGTGGGCGGTGCGCCGTATGTGGTGCCGCCTGCCAGTCCTGACGACTACGACGCGGCCTCGCCGGTGGTGCAGCGGCTGGTCGACGAGGGCGCGCGGTTCGTCGCGGTCGCCGGTATCGGTCTGCTCGCGCCGGGTGACACCGGTCAGCTCAACGACGGCGGACCGAGTGCGGCGCGCACCGCGCTCGCGTACTCCAAGGACAAGGACGAGATGTACGTCTTCCAGGGCGGGAGCTACACCCCCGACCAGATTCAGGACCTGTTCCGCGGGTTGGGCAGTGACACCGCGATCCTGCTCGACGGCGGCGGCTCGTCATCGATCGTGCTGCGCCGCGACACCGGCGGTATGTGGACCGGCGCGGGCGTGCCCCGCGGATCCTGTGACACCCGGCAGGTGCTGTGCGATTCGCGCGAACGCGGACTACCGAGCTGGCTCGCGTTCAATTAGGTCGTTCGCATCAGGCCGCAGCGCTGCCGGACCCCTCGCCGGATGCGCCGGAGGTGGTGCCGGACGTGCTGCTGCCGGCATCACCGCTGGTCACGCTCGGAGAGTCGTTGTCCGGCTTGGCATGTCGCGGTGAGGATCCCGGTACCGCCTTGACCGGCTCACCGTTGTCGGGCTTGGCGTGCTTCGGGCCGGACTTGGCGCCCGTGTTCGGGCTGAACTTGTTGCCCGGCTTGTAACCCTTCTTCGACGTGTCACCGTCCTTACCGCCGGTCTTCGTTTCGCCGGTCTTCGTCTCATCGGCGGTGGTCTTATCGGCAGGGGTCTCGGCGGTCTTGGAGGCCTCGGTCTTGGTGCCCGTCTCGCTCACCGTGATTTCGCCGTCGTCCTCGGCGGGTTTCACCCCCTCGGTCACGGTCTCTTCGGCGACGCCCCCTTCCTCGGCCGGCTTCTGAACGACGACTTCGTCTTTAAGCTTGTCTGCGACCACTTCGTCTGCAGCCTGGCCTGCGACGACTTCGTCGAGCGCTTCCTCGCCCTGCGGTTCGTCGGTCACGAGGGTGAGCATCCGCGCGCCGGAATCGGGCAGGTCGGTCGGCGAAGGTAGTTCGCCTGCCTCCTGCGCGGTGTTCGGGAGGATATCCTCGGTGGCCGCTTCGAGCGCCTCGTCGACGATGTCGGTCAGCACACTGGTTGGCGTTGTGCCCCAGAGGGATCCGCCGGTGAGGAACCTGAGCAGACTGGTCAGGACGTTCGGCGTGCCCACCGTCGGGTTGTCGCTGAAGAACTCCTTGAATATGCCCTGGACCAACTGGTTGAAGATGACGCCCGGAACCTGGGCCCAGTCGACATTCGGGAACGACATGAACGGCGTCGGGTCGCCGGCCTCGTCCAGTGACCGCTCGTAACCGCCGGTCTGCGGGTTGTAGTAGACGTCGGTGTAGCCGAGGTTCACCAGGCTGGTCAACGCCGGTGCAAGCGCGTTGGCCACCATGCTGAACGGGTTGTAGCGCGCGACCCCTCCGAGAGTGACGAGGTTGAGCACGTCGGCGGCAAGGTACAGCGGCTCGAGCAGCGGCAGGGTCGCCGAGCGCAGCGTGAGATAGAGGTTGACCGCGAGCGGATCGCCGTCCCGGATGCGCTGCGCGAGATCGTCGAGCTCCAGTAGCTGCTGGGGGTCGAGCGTGACGCCGCGAAGCATATAGGTCGGAAGCAGGCCTGCAAACAGGTTGTTGGCCAACGAGAATGGGTTCGGCCACGCGGCGAAGTCACTCAGCATGTCGTACTGGACCGTCGCGTCGAGCTTGATCGGGATCAGGTTCGCGCCGCCGACGGAAAGGCCGGTGCCGGGCAGCGGGATGCCCCCGCTGTAGGAGGCTTCGGTCTCCGGCGTGACCGTCTTGATGCCCGCCAGGCCGAACAGAGGATAGAAGCGAGCGAACATTCCGCCGTTGGCCCGCCCGGGATTGCGCAGCAGGATCATCGGGAGGATGGTGATGCTGCCCAGGAGCGGATGCTCGGCGGCGTTGTCCCCGCCCGGTTGATTCACCAGGTCGGCGACGATCCGCTCGTATGCCGCCCCGGCGGAGAAGGCGCCGAGCCCCATGCTCAGGACCACCGGCACCCGGACCTCGACGGCGTCGATGTCGGGGATGGGGATGTTGAGCAGGTCCAACACCGGGTTCAGGATCTCCAGCTCGCGCAGCACTGACTCGAGGCTGACTTCCACGTCGAGGTATGGGGTCTTGTTGACCTCCTCGGCGATGGCGCGCGGCAGGCCGGGCACCCAACCGAGGTCGACTCCCAACAGCTTGAGCACGGTGAACACCGGGCCCGCGGTGATCACGTTGACCGGTCCGGGCAGGTTGGAGAGGTTGAACGGATCGCTGAGGTCGAGGCCGAGCAGGCCGAACAGGCCGCCGATGGTTTCCGGCAGCGAGCCTGCCAGCAGGTTGCTGAGCTGCTGTTCCACGCCGGGGGTGAGTATCCCAAGGGGATCGATGAGTGCGCCCACGACTCCCGGTACGTCGATCGGTATCGCGCCGACAACGTCAGCGAGCAAACCTGGCGGTATCTCGCCCAGCACCCCGCCGAGCAGGTTGTTCAGCACCGACTCCGGGTCGGCGCCGGCCGCCTGTGCCAGCACGGCGAGGTTGAAGTTCTCGACTACCAGCCGGATCAGCACCTCTGCGGCGACCTGGCCGAGGTCGTAGACCGCCGGACCGAGGCCGAACGTGAGGTCGGGGATCTCATCGGGCCCGGGCCACTGATTCACCGCCGCGGCCAGGTTGACGTGGGTATCTACTAGAGTCTTCGCGTCGTCGCTCGGCTCGGGCAGGGGTGCGGCGCCGACCGTGAGCGCCGTGGCCGTCGCAGTGGCCGCGCCGATCGCCGCGATTTTCGTGGAGGGGCGGCTGCGTTTGCCATGCCTGCCGTGTCTGCCAGCCACTGATCCGGTCCTTTCGAACGAAACAGCAATTTACGTGACCGTAACAGGCAGGCTCTCACGAGACTACAATTTGAGCAAATTTGTTTGCTCGGTAAATAAGTTACCTTATCGAAATAGATGCGTCAGCCAGCGCATTCGCTCTAGAACCCGGCGAGGGCGCTGCGCGCCGCCACCGATGTTTGCCGTGTGTAACCGCCGCCGAACAACACGACGTGGGCTAACAGCGGATAGAGCTGATGCAATCCGACTCGGCCGCACCATCCCGCCCGCAACTCCCGCACGGATTGGTAGCCGTCGATCACCTCGTCGAGGTGGGGACAGCCGAACAGCGCGAGCATTGCCAGATCGGTCTCACGGTGACCGCCGTGGGCGGCGGGGTCAATCAGCACCACGCCGTCCGGTGTCCACATCACGTTGCCGCTCCACAGATCGCCGTGCAGGCGGGCGGGCGGATCGTCGTCGTCGAAATCACCGTCTTCGCACCTGGCCATCACCGTGTTGACCGCCGCGCGGCACTCCACGTCCAGTTGATCCGCCGCGGCGCGTGCCATCGGCGCCAACCTCTCGCGTGCATAAAAGGTGCCCCAGCGCTCATGCCCCGTCAACGACATGGGCAGCGGATCGTGCATCGGCCCGAAGAACCCTGGCCCTTCCCATCCGTCCGGCGCGGCCCCGAACGCCGCGGCTCCGGCATCGTGCGTGCGCGCGAGTCGGCATCCGAACTCGCGCGCCGCGGATCGGGACGGTGCGACGCTCTGCAGTTCTTCCAACGTGAGGCTAGTGTCGCCGTAACCGAGCACAGCTGCACACGGAACACCGTCCTCGACGGCCGAAAGCCATTGCAGCCCAGCGGCTTCACACGCGAAGAAGCTCACAGGCGCAGAGGCGTTGCGCTTGACGAACTCCCTCATCGGTCAGGGCTGACCGGACACCCGGCGCAGCACTGCGTCGCGCACGCGCGTCGGCAACTTCGGAACCACGGCCACCTGCAGCTTGGGCCCCAGCCCCACCACATAACGAGGTCGCGGGCGGCGCGCGGTGAGCGCCTCCTCGACCACGACGGAAACCTTCTCGGGAGGAACGGCCATCCGTTGGGCGACCGGCACCATCTTCTTCATTCCCGCGATGTGTTCGGCGTACAGCGCGCGGTGCTCCGGAGAAAGGGCGGCCTCGGCTTCGACCACCATGGTGTCGGCGGTACGCCACATGTCGGTGTCGGTCTGCGCCGGCTCCACGATGACGACCGGTATCCGCCACGGCTGCAACTCCATCCGCAACGCGTCGGCCGCGGCCTCGAGCGCGAACTTGCTCGCGGCGTAGGCTCCGAGCAACGGCATCGACACCCTGCCGTTCACGCTGGAGATGAACACGATCCGGCCGCGCGCTTCCCGCATCCGTGGCAGTACCGCCCGAGTGACGGCGAGCTGGCCGATCACGTTGACCTCCAACTGCTTTCGCCATTCGTCGGACGTCACCGCCTCCATGGGGCCGCTGACGACCACCCCGGCGTTGTTGACGACAGCGTCCAATCGATCAGGCAAGACGTCGGCCAACGCGGCGATCTGGCCGGCGTCGGTGACGTCGAGGAGTACCGCCGAGATCCGGTGCGGATCCAGCGCGGTGACCGCCTCGACGTCCGTCTCGGTGCGGACACCGGCGATCACCTGCCAACCACGGGCGGCCAGGTGCTCGGCGATGGCCCTGCCGATTCCCCGTGACGCGCCGGTGACGAGTACCGAAGGCATGCGGCAAGCCTAGCGGCCGCGCCTGTCCCCGACCCAGAACAAGATCCCGCTGAGCGCCACCATTGCCGCGGCCAGTCCGATGATCGGCGCGACCGTGAAGCGGGTCATCGTCGCTCCCACGACCGCCCCACCGCACATCGTCAGAACCACGCTGTAGCGCAACTTCTCCCGTTCACCGGTGCCGCCGGCCAACCGGCTGTCGAAGCCGATCCGCACGATGGTCGTCGTCAACACCGTCGTCGACAACTCCTGGATGCCGAACTGCTGGGCGCTGGAATTCTGAACGCCGAACGCCACGGCGAGCCCGGCGATGAGGAGCAGTTTCGTGTTGTCCTGATAGTCGAGCACGCCGGTCCCGGCGAGCACCGACAGGGCCGCAAGCAGCACGACCTCGAAGGTCATGGTGATCGACAGCCAACGGCGGACATCGGTGCCGAGGTGTCGGGTGAACCGGCCACTGGCCACCGCGCCCGCGACAAAGCCGGCGAACGCGACCAGCGCGGCGGTCACGTCCACCCCCGAGTGCGGCACCAGCCAGAAACCCAGGAAGATCACGTTGCCGGTCATGTTCGCCACGAACACGTGGCCGAGCTTGAGGACGCTGACCGCATCGACCAGACCGGTCGCGAACGTCAACAGCAGTAAACAGGTGATCGTCAATCGTTCTGAGACAGGGGATTCGACAACCACGCGTCAACTTCCCGACTACAGCTGCGGTGTCAGGTCCAGCGACGTGATGGTCGACATGTTCGTGATCAGCCACTTCGCATCGCGGCGTTCCATCGTCAACCGGTAGGACAGGTAGCGCAGCGAGGGGATGTTCTTGCTCATCGGGCTGGTCGCCACCGAGTTGGTGTAGACGATCGCGGTGGCCTCGTCGGGGGTCAGCGTCTCCACCGCCGCGCCCATTACCTGCGTGGTGTTGGTGACCTGCGCCTGTTTGTTCGTCGCGACGATCGCGTCGATGTACTTGCGGTATTCGTAGGCGAAGTCGCCACCGAGGAACGCCGCCGACCGCTCCGGCAACGTCTCCATGTTGTCCGGCGTGTAGGTCCACAGCGTGGAGATCGCACTGGCGGCGGTGCGAGCGACGTCGAGTTTGGTGTTGATCTCGGCTCGCTCCGACAAGTAGGGCTGCAGGGTCGACGCGGCGAACGCGGCCGCACCGACGAACAACACGGCGGCCGCCACCATCGCCGCGATGAGCCGCTTGCCCGCGGGCCGGTGCGGGACGAAGCGCACCTCCTGTGGCACGACAGCGGGCTCGTCGCTTGGGTCGGGCTCGACGGCTTCGGTCTCGGCAGCTTCGGGTTCTGTGGCGACCAATTCCGAGGCGACCGTTTCCGTTTCGGCCTCTTCGGGTTCCGAGGCGGCTACCTCCTCCGCGGAAGTGTCGACGGTCTTGTCGTCCGTTGTCTCGACGCTCGTCCGTCCCCGGCGTTTCGCTTTGCCGACCGGCTGGGGTGCGGGCGTATCCGCTGCGGTCGCCGCCTCCTGCGCCGCGCCGGAATCTGCTGCGGCTTCGGCCGATTCCTTATGCCTGCGGCGGAGGAGGGACCACCGCCGCCGTCGCGGCGCCGGGGTGGATTCCGCCGAGGGTCCGGTGGTCAGATCACCTGGATCAGCTGGCTGATCTTCCACTGCTGTCCTTCCTTGATAGCCGTTGCTATCCAACGACTTCCGCTCTCGACTGTCGACTTGCCGTCCGGCCCTTTGGCGGAGACCTTGGTCGCGACCAAAATGTCGGCGCTGCCGTTGTCGTTCCACCGCTGCACACCCGCGGCCAGTACGGATCCGCTGGTGGGCTCCGCCTGCGCGACCTGGATCAGGATTTCGTTCTGCTTCTCCTTGAACGTCTTGGCGAAGTCGCCCGTACCCTGCGCCAGGATGCGTTCCACATAGGCGTTGGCGTTGAAGGGGTCCAACGACGTGTAGTCGGTCATGAACTCGCTGACGTACACCAGCGCGGCGTGGTCGTTGGCGACCGTGCGGCGATTCTTCTCGTGGCTGACCAACATCAGAGATCCCGCCGCGATCGCGCCAACCATCAGAAGTGACGCCACGGCGGCGATGATCGGCAGCCCCCAGCGGTGCGGTGGCTCCGGTTCCACCTCGAAGAAGTCCCGCTCGTCGGCGTCGACTCTGCGCCGCGGACTCATCGGCCCTGTGCAGTCATCTGCGGCCGCTTGAGCACGGTGAGGTTGGCGATGCGCCACTGGCCGTCACCTGATTTGGCGAACTCGGCCTGCACGGTGGCGGTGATGAACTTCAGCTCATTGGGGTTATCGCCCCGCTGGCCCTGGAGCGCCAGCAGCATCTCTGCGGTGTCCGGTGTCGCTTCGAGCACCGCGCTGCTGACCGCCCAGTACTCGTTGGAGGTGACACCTGCGCTCTGTCCGGCCTTCTGCTGCTCGATCAACTGCTGCCGGTAGCCGTCGGTGGTCAGCGATTGGGCCCGCTTGAAGTCCTGCTGCATGGTGTCGCTCTTGAAGCTCAGCATCTGCTCGACAATCCGCGGGCCCTGTTCGGCGATCTGCTGTCTGGTCTGCTCGACCGCACGCTCGTGTCGGTACACCACCAAGTAGTTCACTGCGACGGCCGTCGCGCAGGCCAGCGTGGCGGCAATCAGCACGACAGCGGTGAGCTTGCGGACGTTGCGCTCCGGCGGCGGCACCGGACGCACCTCGGTGCGCAGCAGGAGGTCGGCGAAGGTGCGGCGGCGCCGATCCCACAGCGGCCACAGCCACCCGATGAACAATGCTGCGGTATCGAGCAGGTGTGCGACGTCGCGCAGCAGCAGACGCCACACTCCCGGCGGCGAACCGTCGCGCTTCTCAACCGCGATACCGAAGACGGCACGCCCCAGCGAGAAACCCAGGACGGTCGGCAGTACGAGGCGATTGACCGCCATCGTCAGCACGACCATCCCCATCGCCACCAGATATCCCCACCACAGCGGGCTGCGCTGCGGTGCGGTGAGCGACACCAGCGCCAGCGTCGTCACCACGGCGAGCCCGATGAGGACGTCGACGGCGAATGCGCCGGCCCTCGCCGACCAGGGCGCTGTCGGCTCGTCGACGGCCACGTCGGTGCCCGTCGAGTCCGGAGGCGCTTCGATCAGGGACGTCACGAGGTGACCTGGTCGAGTTTGGCGATCTTGTAGGAGCCTTCGTCGTCGGGCGCCATCTTCACCCGCAGGCGATATCCCTGCTCCTGATCGGCGATGTCGGAGTTGGTCACCTTGACCCGCACCGCGACCAGGACGTCGAACGTTCCGTCGTCGTTGTGCTTCTCCACGGCGGCACGCATATCCGATACCTGCACCTGGACCTGAGCCGCCTGATAGGCCTCGGCCAGCACGCCGGCGTACAGCGAGGACTGCACGGCGAAGTCACCCGTCGAGCATTCGATGATCTTGGACTGCGCGGCCGTCATGGCGGCGGTGTCGGGAGCGTGCGTCGCCGACACGCAGTCCTTCGCCGCCTGCACAGCGGCGGCCTCGGCGCGGTCGGCGGCCGCGACCTTCTGATCGTTGCGGAACAACAGGTATCCCGCGACGCCGCCTGCGCCGGCCAACAGCACCAGCGCTGCGCAGATGCCGGTGGCCATCCCGCGCCCGATCCTGGACGGGCGGCGAGGTGCGGCCTCATGTTCTACGGTGTCCGGGTCCTGCGCGGGTGCGCTGTCTGCAGATACTGCTAACGGCTCCTCTGGCGTCTCATCAGCATCGGTGGGGTTCAGCCGGCGGGTGCCAGCATCTCCTTCCATCCGTCATCTCCTGGGTTGCTCGAGTTGCTGACGTTGTATCTCACGCCGTCGGGTCCGACCACCTGCCCGCCGGCTGGGCTGTAGACCGCTGAGGAACCGGGTGGCCCTGGTGCCGGAGTGTAGATGCACGGGTTGGGTTGCTGTCCACTGCAGGTCACGCTGCCCTGTCCCGGCGGGGACAACGGGTCGCTGACCGGCGCTGTGACCCGGGGCGGCGGCAGGTCGCCGGCCGGTGCCGGGTTCATGCCGTTGTTGATCGAGGGGGCTTGGATCACACCACGCCCGGGGTTCACGCCCTGGTCGCAGCGCGCTCCCGGCGCCGGGCACGACAGGACCTGGTTCGGGTCGCCGTACCACGGGTTGGTCCCCAGCGGCACGTACGGTTCGTCGCTGCGGCACTCCTGCGGGGTGGCCGCTCGCTTACCCGGCACGTCGACGCACGGATAGTTGCGGGCTCCGCGAACCACGTTGGCCTGAAAGTCTTTCGGAATCTTGCAGTACGTGCCCTTGGGCAGCGGCGCCATCGAGACGTCGGCCGGTGCGCGCCATTCGGAGGCGGGTAGAAAGCCGGTCAGACACGGCGGGGGCTGGTTGATCGACAACGCCAGCGGCAACTGGCCGACGTCTTCGAACAGCAGACCCGCCTGGGCGACCGATGAACCCTGCGGCAACATCACCAGGACCTGTTCGAGCCCTTTGTGGTACCGCTTGAGCATGTCGATGACGATCGTCAGGTTCGCCAGCGTCTGCGGAAGCGACTCACGCACCCCACCGAAGACCGCGTTGACCTGATCCAGCGTCGGCGCGGCCTGCTGCAGCCCACTGCGCAATGCCGGATCCTGCTCGGCGGCCTGCGCGGCGATCACGTTCAGATTGCGCGACCACTGCTCGATGTTGTCACCGGACTGCACCTGGCTGTCCAGGATCGGCCCGACGTTCTCGATGATGTCGTTGACCTGCGGCAGGTTCTGCTGAAAACCCTCCGCGATATGGGTCGTCGAATCCACCAACCGCTGCAGCGCAGGACCCAAACCACCGACCGCCTCCGAGGTTTCGGTCAGTAGCCTGTCGATCTTCTCCTTCGGCAACACCGCAAGACCCCGGTTCGCCGCATCCAGGGCCGGGCCCACCTCGCTGGGCACCGTGCTCTCGGTGATCGTCGAGCCCGGCGCCAAATACTGGCCGGGGCTCCCCGTGGAGACCAGGTCCAGGTACTGCTCGCCGATCGCCGACACCGAATGCACGTTCGCCGTCGCATCAGCGGGAATCTTGTAGCGATCCTCAATCATCATCACGGCCACCGCACCGCGCTCGGTCGGCTCCACCGAGGTGACCTTGCCGATCTGGGTGCCGCGGTAGGTGACGTTGGCCGTCGCATACAGACCACCCGAACGCGGCAGCTCAGCCCGCAGCTCGTACTGCCCGATCCCCATCAGCGACGGGATGCGCAGGTAGTACCACCCCAGCACCACCAACGCGACCACGGTCAAGATCACGAACAACACCAGCTGAATCTTGATGAACCTGGTCAGCATGACTCATCACCCCACCCTTGAACCGTCGCAGCGGTGAGCGCCGAATGCGTGCACCGTCCCCAAGACATCGGTCCTCGCCCGGTCACGCCGACCAGTGTTGGCGCTAGGACGACTGGCCATCTCAGCTGGCGGGTGCCAGCATCTCCTTCCACCCGTCATCTCCGGGTGTGCCCGTGTTGTTGACGTTGTACTTCACGCCATCCGGGCCGACGATTTGACCGCTGGTCGGACTATAGACCGCTGAGGAACCGGGCGGACCCGGCGCCGGGGTGTAGACGCACGGGTTGGGCTGCTGCCCACTGCAGGTCACGCTGCCCTGTCCCGGTGGAGTGAGCGGATCACTCACCGGGGCAGTCGAATTCGGCGGCGGCAGGTCGCTGGCCGGTGCCGGGTTCCTACCGCTGTTGACCGACGGCGCCTGCATTACCCCGCGCCCGGGGTTCACCCCCTGGTCGCAGCGCGCTCCCGGCGCCGGGCACGACAGAACCTGGTTCGGGTCGCCGTACCACGGGTTGGTCCCCAGCGGCACGTACGGTTCCTCGCTGCGGCACTCCTCCGGCGTGGCCGCGCGCTTACCCGGCACGTCGACGCACGGATAGTTGCGTGCACCGCGAACCACGTTGGCCTGGTAGTCCTTCGGGATCTTGCAGTACGTGCCCTTGGGCAACGGCGCCGGGCTGGTGTCGGCCGGTGAACGCCATTCGGAGGCCGGCAGAAAGCCGGTCAAACACGGCGGGGGCTGGTTGATCGACAACGCCAGCGGCAACTGGCCGAGGTCTTCGAACAGCGTGCCGGCCTGATTCATTGCCGCGCCCTGGGGCCAGACGACAAGGACCTGCTCGACGCCCTTGTTGTAGCGCTTGAGCATGTCGATGACGATCGTCAGATTCGCCAGCGTCTGCGGAAGCGACTCACGCACCCCACCGAAGACCGCGTTGACCTGATCCAGCGTCGGCGCGGCCTGCTGCAGCCCACTGCGCAATGCCGGATCCTGCTCGGCGGCCTGCGCGGCGATCACGTTCAGATTGCGCGACCACTGCTCGATGTTGTCACCGGACTGCACCTGGCTGTCCAGGATCGGCCCGACGTTCTCGATGATGTCGTTGACCTGCGGCAGGTTCTGCTGAAAACCCTCCGCGATATGGGTCGTCGAATCCACCAACCGCTGCAGCGCAGGACCCAAACCACCGACCGCCTCCGAGGTTTCGGTCAGTAGCCTGTCGATCTTCTCCTTCGGCAACACCGCAAGACCCCGGTTCGCCGCATCCAGGGCCGGGCCCACCTCGCTGGGCACCGTGCTCTCGGTGATCGTCGAACCGGGTTCGAGCGTCTGATCGGGATTGCCGGTCGAGACCAGGTCCAGGTACTGCTCGCCGATCGCCGACACCGAATGCACGTTCGCCGTCGCATCAGCGGGAATCTTGTAGCGGTCCTCGATCCTCATCACGGCCACCGCACCGTCTTCGGTCGGCTCCACCGAGGTGACCTTGCCGATCTGGGTGCCGCGGTAGGTGACGTTGGCCGTCGCATACAGACCACCCGAACGCGGCAGCTCAGCCCGCAGCTCGTACTGCCCGATCCCCATCAGCGACGGGATGCGCAGGTAGTACCACCCCAGCACCACCAACGCGACCACGGTCAAGATGGCGAACAGCACCAATTGGAACTTGATGAATCTGGTCAGCACGGGTCATTCACCACGTTCCACCAACGGACCGTTCGGAGCGTTGTGCGGGTTCGGGGTGAACCTCACATCCGGGATCATCGTCGCCGGATCACGACCCCAGGCCTGCTCGAGTGCACGCAGCATGCCCGAGACTCCGGTGCCGGACAGGATGCCGTTGTCGACCGCGGACAGTGTCAGGTCGACCATCAGCGACACGTTGAGGTAGTCGCCACGCACGACCTTCGGCACGTTCTCGATCGAGAACGGCGCGGTGAGCATCAACTTCAGCGCTCCGATCAGGTACGGCGAAGCCCGGCCCAGTTGCTTGAGCGGTCGCTGCAGGGCGGCCAGGTTTCTGTTCAGGTCGTCGCTGGCCGGTCCCAGGTAGTCGTTGGTCGCCCGGCTGATGCGCCCGAGCGCCTCGACGGCGTCGGCGAACAGGTCGCGGGTGTCCGCGAAATGCTTTATCAGCGGCGGGAACTCGGTCAGGACGCGGTCGAGGGTGTCGTTGCGCTGCGCGACGACCGACAGCAACCGGTCGGTGGAATCGATCGCGCGGGTGATGTCCTGGCGCTGCTTGTTCAGTTCGTCGGTGAACGTGTCCAGCTTGTTCAGGAACTCGCGGATCTGGTCGGCCCGACCGTTGAGCACGTTGAAGATCTCGGTCTGGATGACCTCGAGGTTCTGCACTCCGCCGCCCTGCAGGATGGACGCGATGCTGGCGAGCACGCGTTCGGTGGAGGGGTAGGCCGACGCATTCGCGAGTGGGATGGTGTCGCCGTCGCGCAACGGTTCCGGTGACGGGTTCGGCGGGGGTTCCAACTCGACGTGCTGTGAACCCAAGAGGCTGGTTTGGCCGATGCGGGCCAGTGCGTTCTTGGGCAACTCGATGTCGGGCTGCAGATCCAGGGTCAGCGTCGCGACCCAGTTCTTCAGTTCGATGGCACGGACGCGGCCGACATAGACGTCGGCCACGCGCACGCGGCTGTTGACGTTGAGCGCCAAGGTGTCCGGCATCTGCACGTAGATGGTCGTGCTGTCCGGGCCCGTGCCCGGGCCGCCCGGCAGCGGCACGTTCGCGATTCCCTTCCAGGAACTGCACGAACTGAGCACCAGCGCGATCGCGCTCAGTGCGATGGCGCGACGGGCGAACCTTCTCCACTTGTGCGCGATCATCATCTACCTGCCTCTGCTGGTAGCGGTGGTCCCGCAGGCGCTGGGGCGGCGGGGGCAGGCGCGGGGCCTGCCAGTGGCGACCCACCCGGATCGCCCGGGATCACACCGGGCGCCGGCGGCGGTGGCGGACCGGGCTGCGGGTACCACGGTGGGGGCAGCGGGTTGTTCTGGTCGAACGCATTCGGCGGGCCGGGCAGGTTGCCGTCGCGGGTGGTGCCGAATGCCGGCGGCGCCCCCGGGACCGCGCAATCGGGCCCGCCCAGCAGTTCCGCGAGGCACTCCGGGGTCATCATGTTGGCCGTGAAGGGTTGCACGTCGACGCCCTGCATGCCCGGCGCGGCGACCCAGCCCGGTTCGTGGTTGCCGTGCGAGAACAAGGTGTCGCGCGACCAGATGCCCGGGACAGTGGTGTCCTTGTATCCCGGATGCGGCTGCAGCCGCGGCTCGGAGTACGCGATGTGCTTGGGCAGCGTCATCGCCGAGGCGAACTGGTTCACGCCGAACGGCGGGAAGTTGAACTTGATCGCGTCGAGGATCGGCGCCAGGTACTGCGCACACATCTCCGCCGACTCCTGATACCCCAGTCGGCTACCCGCTTGGATCGAGCTGCAGACGAACTGCAGCGGGTTGGCGAAGTTGTTGATGACGGGGATGCCCATGACACCACCGGTGACCGGGGAGACGATGTTCATCAGGTTCGCCCCGAGGTTGGGGAACACGTGCAGCGCGGTCTCCAGGCCGTTGCGCGGCTCGGGCTGAAGGATCGCGTTGGTCACGTCGGCCAGGTTGTTGATGTCATGGGTCAGCACCTCGGCGTTCTCGTCGAGGAACGCCCGCGTGGTGGTCAACAGCTGGTCGAGGTCCTGCAGCGCGTTGGCGACCTCCCGGTCGGTGTTGGTGAACGCGTTCGTGAACTCGGCGAGGTCGTTGTTCAGGGCGACGAACTGCTGATCGCTCTGGTGCAGCGCATTGACGAACAGCGCCAGGCTCTTGACGACGCCGAAGAAGTCGTCGCGGCCCTCGTTCAGCGCGAACAACGCCTCCGAGAGGTTGTTCAGCGTCGCGTTGAGTTGCTTGCCCTTCCCGGCGAAGCCGTCGGCGGCCGACTCGATGATGTCGCCGAACGGACCCTTCGGTTGTTCCGGTGTCGGACCCAGATCGGTCAGGATGCGGTTGATCGAGTCGCGCAGTTCGTCGTACTCGACCGGCACCTGGGTGCGGTCGATCGGGATGGTCGCCCCGTCCTCCAGCACCGGCCCGCCGGTGTAGGGCGGGGACAACTGGATGTTGCGCGACGCCACCAGGCTCGGGTTCAGGATCGACGCGGTCGCGTTGGCGGGCACCTTGAACTTGTTCTCGTAATGGAACGTGACCTTCATGCGGTCGCCCGCGGGCTGGATCGAGTCGATCTGCCCGACCTGCACACCCATGATCGTCACCTTGTCGCCGGGATACAGCGCAAGGGTGTCGCTGAAGTAGGCGGTGACGGCGTTGGTCGTCAGCTTCTTGTACAGGTTGTAACCGACGAAGGCGGCCACCAGCGCCAGCACCACGATCAACGCGCCGATGATGACGGTCGCGCGGGAAACCGCGGGCAGCTTCAGGTTTCGGACGTTGAAGATCGTCGACATCTGCTAACCCCCTAACCCTGCTGCGATCCCGGCGGAAGGAACGGTGGATTCCCTGGAAGCGGCGGCTGGCCCGCGGGTGCCAGCTGTTGTCCTGGTCCCGGCACCGCAGGCGCGGGCAGCGCCGGTGGCAGCGGGGCGATACCGGGGGTGAAGTCCGGCGGTTGCGGGGGCATCGGGCCGACGGGCACGGTGCGGGCACCCGGCGGTGCGGGCGGAAGCTGGCCGTGCGCACCGGGCACGTTCGGCGGGATCTGGCCCGGGATGGCCGCGGCGGGCACACCCGGCGACGGCTGCGGACCGTGCACGTTCGGATCCGAGGTCGCCACGTTGGGCGGACCGTATACGGGTCCACCGAACGGACCCACGGAAAGGTCCGCACACGGCAGTGGGTCGCCGGGCCGCGGAAGACCGTCGGCCGGTGGCGTATACGAACAAGGCGATCCCTTCAGCACACCGGGTCCCGGGTTCTCCGGGGTGCCCTCGAGCACGGCGGGTCCCGGCGGCGGGGCGCCGTTCTCGAAGCCCTGCGCGTTCGGGTCCGGGAACCGCCACGCGGGCAGGCCCGCATCGCGCCAGAACTTCTCCGGGTCGATCCCGCGCTTCTTGAAGGCGGCGTCCACGAACGGCTGCAGGATCTGGCCCGGGAGCAGGTTGACGAGCATCACCTTGAAGTACGGACCCGATGCGACCGCTTCACCCAGCGACGCCACGAAGCTGGCGGTGGTGACGAGCGTGTCCATCAGGTCGAATCGGCGCTCCTTCAACACGTCGCTGACGACGCGCAACTGTTCGAGCACCCTGTTGAGGTTCGGGTTGTCGTCGATGAAGCCCTTGACCTGTTCGGAGAACGCACCGACCCGCTCGAGCAGCATGCTGACCGCGTACTGGCGCTCGTTGATGGCGCCGAGCAGCGTCTGGGCGTTGACCAGCAGACGGTTGATCTGTTCGCTGCGGCTACCGAGAATGCCTGCGATCTTGTTGGCGTTGGCCAGCAGCTTCTTGATGTCCTCATCGCGCTTGCCGATGGTGTCGGAGAAGCGGGCCACCCCGTCGAGCGCGGCGCTCAGGTGCGGATAGGTCTGGTCGATGGTCTCCGAGAGCACGTTCAGCGATTCGCGCACCGTCTGGGTGTCCCAATCGGAAGCAGCCTTGGTGACGTCGAAGAACGCGTCGTAAATCTGATACGGCGTCGTGGTCTGGCCGAGCGGAAGCACGCCGTTGGCACGCAGCGGATCGGATCCGCGCGGCTCGATCTCGATGTTGCGGCGGCCGAGGATGGTGTCGGTGCGGATCGCGGCGCGGCTGGCCGTGCCGATCTGCGTGCCGTCGAGCGAGAAGCCGATCCTGACCCTGTCGCCCGCGATCTCCATGTCGCGCACGAGGCCGACGTCGACGCCCGCGATGCGCACCTTGTCGCCCTTGGTGATGCCGCCGGTGTCGGAGAACTCCGCGTAATAGGTGGGTGTCGCGAACAGCATGGGCACGCTGGCGAAGCTCTGCCCCACCCCGATCACGATGATCAGGATGATGATGCCCATCAGGCCACCACGGACCCGGTTCGACCCTTCGAGCGTCCTCATTGCGGCGTGCACCTACCCGACGGCTGGCTGAACAGTTTGACAGTCCGGACGGGGCCACCCGGCTGGAGCCCGTTGAGGCGAAGCGAGATGTCGCAGGCGTAGAAGTTGAAGAAGTCGCCGTAGATGCCGCCGGCGCGCCCGATGATCTTGAACGCCGTCGGCAGCCTGGTGAGGATGTCGTTCAACTGCTCCCTCTGGTCCACCAGCGGCTGCTGCACGGCCTCGAGGTGACCGACGGTGCTCTGCAGCAGCGGCCGGTTGTCGGCGAGCAGATCGGCGACGGTTCCCGCCGCGTCGCTGATGTCGGCCACCGAGCTGGCGACCGGATCCGCGCGGTTCTTCAAGCCGGTGATCAGCTTTTCGAAGTCCTGCACGGTCTGGTCCAACTCCGACTGGTGCCTGACGGTGGTGTCCAGCACGGTGTTGAGGTTCCTGATGACCTCGCCGATGGCCTGGTCACGGTCGGCCAGCGCCGAGGTCAGCGAGGCCGTCTGGTCGAGGATGTCGTTGATGGTGCCGCCCTGACCCTGGAAGACGGTGATGATCGAATGGGCGATCTCGTTGACCTTCTCGGGATCCAGCGCCCGGAACACCGGCCGGAACCCGCCGATCAGCGCGTCGAGATCCAGCGCGGGATGGGTGCGCTCGATCGGGATGGTGGCGCCGGCGGGCATCCGCTTGTCACTGTCGCCGCGCTTGAGTTCCAGGTACCGGTCGCCGATCAGGTTCAGATAGCGCACCGAGGCGGTGGTGCCCTCGAACAAGGGCAGCGACCGGTCGACGTCGAACTCGACCTTGGCCTGGGTACCGCCGTTGGTCAGCTCGACCTTCGACACCTTGCCGACCTCTACACCCGAAGCGCGGACGAACTGTCCGGAGCGAAGGCCGCTGGCGCTCGAGAAGATCGCGGTGTAGCCGGTGGTGCGGTCGAAGCGCACCTGGCCGAACACCACCACGATGATCGCGGTGAACAGCAGCAGCACCAGTGAGAAGGCGCCGAGCTTGATGGCGGTACCGGTGATTTTCATGGGTTGATCGTGTTCTCCCCGATTTGGCGACCCCAGACGTACTCGATCAGGAGCGGTTGGCCCAACTCGAAGTGGTTGTACGGCGCGATCGACGCACCGGTGTCCATGACCAGGTACGGCGCCGGCCACAGATCACGCGTGATCGGCTGCCAGCAGCCGGGCCGGCCTTCCGGACCGCCCTTGGCGTTCACGCGGGGCAGGTTGTCCGGGTACACCCACGGGTTGCCGGCGCCCATCAACTCCGACAGCGTCCTCAGCGAGTAACCATTGCCGCCGAGCGACGCCGCGACCTTGGGCTCGGCGTCGTGGTAGTTGCGGATCATGCAGTACAGCGCGGGGCTGTACTCGTCGAGCAGCTCGGAGGTGATGACGAGGTCCTCGGCGCCTCGCAGCAGGTATGGGCCCCCGCGCTCGAAGACGTCGCCGCCAGTATTGCCGAACCCGACGGCGGCCATCAATGCCTGGTCGATGTTGCCCTGCTGCTCGTTGAGCGTGCGAGCGGTGGTGACCGCGTTCTCCAACCCGTCGAACAGGTCGGGCGCCGCGTCGGCGTACACCTCGCCGAGGTCGGCCAGCAGCCGGTTGTCCCGCGCGAGCTCGGGCATCCTGGCGTTGACGTCGGTGAGGATCTCGTTGCCGTTGATGATCGACTGGCCGAAGCGATCGCCCAGCCCGTCGAGCGCCTCCGCCGTCGCGCTCAGAGTCTGGTTCAACTTGATCGGGTCGACCTGCTCAGAGAGCGACACGACCGTTTCGAACAAGGTGTTGAACTCCGTCGTCACGGTGGTCACGTCGATCACGTCCGACGACGTGATGCGTTGCGATGTCGGGTTTTCCGGCGACGAGAAGTTGATGTACTTGTTGCCGAACACGGTGGTCGCATCGATGCTGGCGTCGACGTTCTTCGGGATCAACTCGAGGTATTTCGGGTCTACGTCGAGCAGGATCTTGGCCTTCGGCTCATCGCCGACGTTGACGGCTTGGACATCGGCCACTCGGCCGATCTCGACGCCGTTGAAGGTGACCTTGGCGCCGGGATCCATGGACAGGCCCGACCGCGCGGAGATGATCGTCAGCTGTTCGCGCGGCAGGAAGTCGCCGCGGAACTGCATGTACACCAGCACCAGCCCGACGACTGCCAGCAGGCTCAGCACCAGACCGGCCAGCTTGTAGGGCGGGGTGCGGGGGTTGTTGAGGGGGGCGGTCATGGCGCTACACCGTCAGGTTGAAGTTCGGGTCGACGCCGTAGAGCGCCAACGAGGCGAACAGGACCACACAGACGATCGCCACCAGCGATGCGCGCATCGAGCGACCGACGGCCTCGCCGACGCCCACCGGGCCGCCGCTGGCGAAGTAGCCGTAGTAGCAGTGGTTGAGCATCACGATCACCGAGATGATCACTGCCTGGATGAACGACCAGAAGACGTCGTCGGGACGCAGGAACGTTCGGAAGTAGTGCTCGTAGGTGCCGATCGACTGGCCGTAGAAGATCGTAGTGGTCACCTGAGCGGACAAGAAGCTCATGATGATCGCCATCGCGTACAGCGGGATGATCACGATGAAGCCGGCCATGATCCGCGTCGACACCAGATACGAGATCGACTTGATGCCCATCACCTCGAGCGCGTCGATCTCCTCGCTGATGCGCATCGCGCCCAGCTCGGCGGTCGCGCCCGCGCCGACCGTGGCGGCCAGCGCCTGACCCGCGACGACCGGAGCGGCGATGCGCACGTTGATCAATGCGGCGAAGAAGCCGGTGAACGCCTCGACACCGATGTTGCCCAGTGAGGCGAAGCCCTGGATCGCGACCAGCGACGAACCCGACAGTGTCACGAAGCCGACGATCGCGACCGTGCCGCCGATCACGGCCATCGCGCCCGTGCCCATGCCGATTTCGGCGATCAGGCGCAGCGTCTCCTTGCGGTAGTAACGCAGTGCGTGGCCGATCGACCCGACCGCGGTGATGATGAACCACGCGACGTGCCCGACGCTGTCGAGGAACCGCGCCGGTGCGCCGGCGACGCTTTGGGCACGGCTGAACCCCCGCGGAAACCGAGAACGCAGGACCGTTGTCGTCGACACGTCAGCTCCCTGTTCCGAACCGAACACCGATCGTGGTCAGGACCACGTTGACCGCGAACAGCGCGATGACGCAGAGCACCAGGGTCTCGTTGACCGCGGTGCCGACGCCCTTCGCGCCACCGGCGACCGTCAGGCCGCGATAACAGCCAACCAGGCCGGCGATCAGACCGAACGTCATGGCCTTGATGATCGAGATGAGGACCTCGGGCAGTCCGGTGATCAGGGTCAGCGTCGAGACGTACGCGCCCGCCGAGACGTTTTGCAGGTAGACGCCGAAGATGAAGCCACCGACCAGGCCGACCGTGATCACCGCGCCGTTGAGCAACAAGGCGACGAAGGTGGAGGCGACGACGCGGGGCACCACCAGCCGGTGGATCGGGTCGATCCCAAGCACCTCGAGCGCGTCGATCTCCTCGCGGATGGTGCGCGCTCCCAGGTCTGCGCAGATGGCGGTCGAGCCCGCCCCGGCGACCACGAGCACCGTCACCAGTGGCCCGAGCTGCGTGACGGCGCCGATGGCCGCCCCCGCACCGGAGACGTCGGCGGCGCCGAACTCGGCCAACAGGATGTTGAGCGTGAAGATCAGCAGCACGGTCAACGGGATGGAGACCGCCAGCGTCGGCAGGAACGCGACCCGCATCAAAAACCAGCTCTGCAGGATGAACTCGCGCCACTGGAACGGCGGCTTGAGCAGTGCCTTACCGACGAGAACGCACATGCGCACGAAGCCGCCGACCGCCTCCAGGCCGGGTCTGACCTGATCGCGTACGTAACCGACAACGCCGGTCGACGCCGTCACCAGTGTGCTCCCGTGGCGCAACGGCGACTGTCGCGGTGCACCGGCAGCCCCTGTCGCACGACCCCTCCTTGCCCCGACCTGATTGTTGTTATCCCCGTCTCGCTACCAGTCGGTAGTAAGACAGACCACAGGAATGTACCCGATGCGATTCCCGCCGTGCAGGGCATCGGGCGGATTGTGCCCGTAACCGTTAGCAAACCCGATTCCGTTCTCTAATTCGGCTGTGGCGCAGCAGAAACCGTTCCCTCAGAGCTACTTTCAGCGGCGTCAGCCCACCTGTCGGCCCCAAACCGCGCGCGCAGTTCGGTTTTCAGGACTTTGCCGGCGGGGTTGCGCGGCAACGCATCAACGACCTCGACGGCCTTCGGATGCTTGTACCGGGCGAGCCGTTCGTCGAGGAACGCGTCGAGCTCGCGCAGGTCAAGGTCGGTCTGCTCGGCCGCGCCGAGGGCGACGACCGCGACGGGGACCTCGCCCCATTTCTCGTCCGGGCGCCCGATGACGGCGACCTCCGCGATCGCCGGGTGGGCGGCGAGCGCGTTCTCGACTTCGGCGCAGTAGATGTTCTCTCCGCCGGAGATGATCATGTCCTTCTTGCGGTCGACCACCCAGACGTAGCCCTCCTCGTCCTGGCGGACGAGATCGCCGGAGTGAAACCACCCGCCAGCAAACGCTTCGGCGGTGGCCTGGGGATTGTTCCAGTAGCCGGCCATGAGAGTCGGTGCGCGGTAGACGATCTCGCCGACCTGACCGATCGGCACATCGTTCATGTCCTCGTCGACCACACGCGCCGCGACGGTGGGGATCACCTTGCCGACCGATCCGAGTTTGCGGATCGCGTCCTCGCCCAACAGCATGCAGGTCACCGGCGACATCTCCGTCTGGCCGAAGGCGGCCAGGATCTGGGTGCCGGGGAAGGTCTCGGCCATCTGGCGCAGCAGGGTGTCCGACGCCGGCGCGGCGCCCCAGGACAACACCCGCAGCCGCAGCTGACGCGGCCGTGCCTTCTGCGCGGCGCACACCGCCTGCCACTGCGCGGGCACGAGGAAGATCCCGGTCACCTGCTCGGCTTCGAGGACGTCGAGCAGCTCATCCGGATTGAAGGCGCCCAGCGGATAGATGACCGTCGGCCGGCCCAGCAGCAGGCCGGGGATCATGTTGCCGATACCGGCGATGTGGAACATGGGCACGCCGATGAACCCGACGTCGTTGTTGATGTCGGCGCCGTTGGTGAACAGGAACGTCAGCGCCTGGCCGGCGATGTTGGTGTGGGTGAGCACCGCGCCTTTGGGCCGGCCCGTAGTGCCGGAGGTGTACATGATCAGCGCAGGGGAGTCGTTGGGGATGTCGACGACCGTCGCCGGCTCACCGGACTCGGTGATCAGGTCGTCGTAGCCGAGCACGTCGTTCTCGGTGGCGCCGCCGGCCACGATGACGGTGGTCAGCGTCGAGTCGATGTCGCGGACCGCGGTGGCGACGGTGGCCAGGACCGCCTCGGTGATGACGACCGTGGCTTGGCAGTCACTGACCAGGTACGCGATCTCGGGCGGGGTCATGCGGAAGTTGACCGGTACCGCGACCGCACCGAGCTTGTTGACCGCGAGGAACGCCTCGACGTACTCGGTGCGGTTGAGCATCAGGATCAGCACCCGGTCGCCGAAGCTCACCCCGCGGCGGCTCAACGCGCCGGCCAGCCCGTTCACCCGCTCGTCGAGCTCACGCCAGGTCGTGGTCTTGCCGAGGTGGCGCAAGGCGGTGGCGTCGGGCTGCATCAGCGCATGGCGGGCTAGCTGGTTCGTCCAGTTCTGCCTGCGGGCGAGGTACGGCTGTGTAGTGGGGTCGGGTTCCGGCGGGGGAAGGGAACTCACCTGCTGCTGCTCCATCGAATCTCGGGGGTTGCGCGCGTTTGACATTTGATCAAACATGGTGTTGCCCCGGTCACACTATGGCCTCGGCCGCTTGGGTACAAGCCCTCGTCATTTCCTCGTCGTTGATGGCCAGAACGCACCGGAGAACACAGTGAACGCACCCACCGCACGGCTTCCCAGGCCGCCGCGGGGAGTGCGGCGTGAACAACTGTCCGACGAGGTCGCGGCGCGTCTGCGCGCCGACATCATGACAGGCGTGTTGCGGCCGGGCACCTTCATCAGGCTCGACGAGACCGCCGCGGCGCTCGGAGTGAGCATCACCCCGGTGCGCGAGGCGCTGCGCACGCTGCGCGGTGAGGGCATGGTGCAGCTCGAACCGCACCGCGGCCACGTGGTGGTGCCGCTGTCACGCGCCGACGTCGAGGACATCTTCTGGCTGCAGGCTTCGATCGCGCGGGAGCTCGCGGCCACGTCCACCCAACGCATCACCACCGACGAGATCGACGAGTTGGACCGGCTCAACGACGACTTGGAGCTCGCCGTCTCACGCCACGACGTCGAGGAGATTGCTGCCGCGGAGTTCGTGTTCCACCGCGCGTTCAACCGCTCGAGCGGCCGGATCAAGCTGGCCTGGTTCCTTCTGCACGTCGCGCGCTATCTGCCCGGGCAGATCTACGCGGGCGACCCGCAGTGGGGGGTTTCGGCGGTGGCGACGCACCGCGAGCTCATCGCGGCGCTGCGCCGACGTGACGTCGACACCGTGGTCGCACTGACGGCCGGCGAGTTCACCGACGGGGCCCAGCGGCTGATCGCGCGCCTCGACGAGACGGGGTTGTGGAGCTGAGGCTCCAGGACGAGACTCGCCTTCGCAGACCGGCTGCCAGAGACCGGTCGTTGCAGACCGGAGGACCCAGATCGGCGCCTTGCGCAGATCATCCGTCCGCAGGACGACAGCTGCCCACCATTTAGACGAGTGCCCGCCTATCAGCGAAAATTTCGCTGGCAGCGAATTTTTCGCTGCGAGGTGGGCACCTTGGCGAATGGTCGGCAGTCGATATGCCCGGCGGTGGCGAGCCGCCTGCGGACCGCCTGGGGATGATGCGCCGCGGCGGGCCGAAACTGTCGGTCGCTCGCGGCACAGTCGTGGCCATGGCCAGCAAGCGGAACATCTACGGCGTCGAACTGCGGTACGTGCTGACGTTCCATCTGTCCCAGCACGGCCCCACGACGATTCCCGACTTGATCGACGCACTCGACTACTACAACTTCGCACTCCCCGGACCGGCCCCCAAGTGGGTCTCCGACGCCTTGCGCTGGGAGATGGCACACGGCCGCGTGCGGCGGGTGCGGCGCGGACTCTACGGCCCGGGTGACACCCCGCGCTCGACCGCAGACCGGATTCGCAAGCGGGTGCTCGACCTGCGGGCCGAAGCCGACATGCTCGCGGGCCGCGACTTTGAGAAGTGGCTGGATACGCTGCCCGATTGACGAACCGGCGCTACTTGGAGGCCAGTTGTTCGGCGCGGGCCTTGAGGTTGTCGGCCAAGTAGTCCAGCGTGTCCCCGATCGCCTTCTTCACCATCTGCTTCGGGATGGGCAGCTTGGTCTCGACGTCGAGGTCGACGGTCAGCAGCGAGGTGGGGCCCATCGGAACCACCGAGAACTTCTGCTCCTGCTTGTCGAAATGATCGCCCTGCTGCAGCACCGTGAAGATCTGGTTCTCGCCCGGGTAGTAGACCGCGGTGATGAACGTGCCCGCCTGCCCCTGCACGACGACGTCGAGACGTAACTGGCTGGGCCGGCCGTCGTCGTACCGGGCCAGCACCCAGCACCCTTTGATCTCTTCGTTCCACTGGGGGTAGGCCTCGAAGTCGGCGACGATCCCCATGATCGCCTCGGCGGAGGCCGCCACCTCGACGGTTTTACTCACGAGCGGCATCCGACGAGCATATCGACTACTCCACGCGCGCCGTTTCCAGCAGCTCGCGGATCGACGCCGGGATCGGCACCGGCCGCCGACCGCCCCGGTCCACATAGACGTGCACCCAGTGCCCGACCGCCGCGGTCGGGCCGTCGTGCTGCCAGAGCCCTAACCGGTAGGTGACGCTGCTGGTGCCCAGCCGGGTGACCGCCAGTCCGACCGTCAGCGGATCCGGGAACCGAAGCTCGGCCAGGTACCGGCACCCCGATTCGGCCACGACGCCGAGCCAGGGCACGGTCAGCGGGTCGATCCCGAGGCTGGTGTTGATCCAGCCGTTGATCGCCGAGTCGAACAGCGCGTAGTACACCGCGTTGTTGAGGTGGCCGAACATGTCGTTGTCGGCCCACCTGGTGGTCACAGCCCAGTGCACCGGGAAGTCCGCGCTGGGGTGTGTCTGCTCGCTACCGGTCATGGCAGCAGTCTCGCAGTCAAGGCAGTCAGGTGCGTGTCGCCCGTCCCATGGCGAGCGGGTGGACGATCGCCGGCATGCCGCGCCAAACGACGTTCTGGGCCGAGACCGTGAAGCCGCTGGCGCGCAGGCGCCCGACGGTGTCGCGGTTGCAGCCACGCAGCCGATTGCGGCTTTCCGCAAGGTTCGCTGCTCGACCTCATATCGGCGACTTCAGTCATGTCGCAAACGTAGGAGTGGGCATGTGGCGCACGCATCGCCCGATGCGGCCATCCTCTGCAGATGGCCCCTTTCGGCTACCTCAAAGGAGTCCGAGTCGCGCGGCTTCCGCGACGGCGGCATCAGCCACGCCACTGGATTGTCGACTCAGCAGACGTGACGGCAAGCTGTAGAGATGAGAATTCGCGGCGCCGTGCTCGAACAGATCGGCCTGCCGAGGCCGTACGCGGAGTCGAAACCCTTGACGGTCGGCGAACTCGACCTCGCCGCGCCCGGCCCCGGGGAACTGCTGGTGCAGGTGGAGGCCGCGGGTCTGTGTCACTCCGACCTGTCGGTGGTCGACGGCAACCGTGTACGGCCCGTGCCCATGCTTCTCGGCCATGAGGCGGCCGGGATCGTCGAAAAGATCGGCGCCGGCGGGTCCGACCTGGAGGTCGGCGCCCGCGTGGTGATGACGTTCCTGCCTCGGTGCGGTGAGTGTCCGGCGTGTGCGACGGACGGTCTCACGCCCTGCGAGCCGGGTTCGGCGGCCAACGGGGCAGGCACGCTGATGACCGGTGAGCGCCGGTTGTCGCGCGACGGCGAACCCGTCCATCACCATCTCGGCGTCTCCGGTTTCGCAACCCACGCAGTCGTCGACCGCCGTTCGGTCGTGCCGGTGCCCGACGACGTGCCCGCGGCGGTGGCGTCGCTGCTGGGCTGCGCGGTGCTGACCGGGGGCGGTGCGGTGATCAACGCCGGCCGACCGCGAGCGGGCGACACCGTGGCCGTCGTCGGCCTCGGCGGCGTCGGGATGGCCGCGGTACTCACCGCACTGGCTGCCGACGACGTCCGTGTGGTCGGCGTCGACCAGCTGCCCGACAAACTCGAGCGGGCCCGCGGCCTCGGGGTGCACGAGGCGTACACCCCGGAGGCGGCTCGTGACAGCGGGTTCAAAGCCGCCGTCGTGATCGAGGCGGTCGGTCATCCGAGCGCCCTGGAAACCGCGGTGGAGCTCACCGCCGCGGGGGGTCGCACGGTGACGGTCGGCCTGCCTCCACCCGATGCGCGGGTATCGTTGTCGCCCTTGGGTTTTGTCGCCGAGGGACGCTCGCTGATCGGCAGCTACCTCGGTTCGGCGGTCCCCTCCCGCGAGATCCCCCACTTCGTCGAATTGTGGCGTGCGGGACGGTTGCCGGTCGAGTCGCTGGTGTCGTCGACGATCACGCTCGACGAAATCAACTCCGCCATGGACGAACTGGCCGGTGGCCGCGCCGTGCGTCAGGTCATCCGCTTCGGGTAGAGGTCAGAACCAGCGCTCGTGCATGTCCAGCGTGGTGCGGTCCAGGCTGGCGAGAAGGTCGAGTTGCGGTGCGGTCTTGGGTAGTTCGTAGCGAAAGAAGTAGCGGGCGGCTTGACGCTTGCCGTCATAGAAGTCTCCGCTGTGATCGTGCGCGGCGATCTCCTGCTGCAGCCACATCCAGGCGACGACGATGTGGCCGAACGCCTCGAGGTAGATCACGCTGTTGGCCATCGCGGCCTCGACGTCGCCGGAGCCGAACATCTCGGCGGTGACGGCGGTGAGGCGCTGCAATGCGGCATCCAACAGACTTGCGTGTTCGGTGATCCGGCCGCCGAGCGGGCCGGCCTCGGCAGCCGTCGCTCCGATGGCCGCACCCAGCGCCGCCAGCCCGGCACCCCCGCGCGCAGGGACCTTGCGGCCCAACAGGTCCAGGCTCTGGATACCGTGTGTCCCTTCGTGGATCGGGTTGAGCCGGTTGTCGCGGTAGTGCTGCTCGACGTCGTATTCGCGGGTGTAGCCGTAGCCACCGTGCACCTGGATCGCCAGGCTGTTGGCCTCCAGACACCATTGCGAGGGCCAACTCTTGCCGACCGGTGTCAGCATCTCGAGCAGCAACGTGGTGCTGTCGCGCTCCTCATCGGAGGCCGCGCTGTGCTGGAGGTCGACGAGCTTGGCGCAGTACAGCAGCAACGCCAACCCCCCTTCGGCATAGGCCTTCTGGGCCAGCAGCATTCGCTTGACATCGGCGTGCTCGATGATCGGCACCTGGGGTGTCGACGGGTCCTTGTCGCTGACCGGTCGCCCCTGTGGGCGCTCGCGGGCGTACTGAACCGACTTGAGATAGCCGGTGTAACCGAGCGCCACCGCACCCATCCCGACGCCGAGGCGCGCCTCGTTCATCATCGTGAACATGTAGGCGATCCCGCGGTGCGGCTCACCGACGAGGTATCCGACCGCGCCCGGCTGCCCGCCGGGTGTGTACGCGCCCTCGCCGAGGTTGAGCACCGTGTTCGTGATACCACGTTGACCCATCTTGTGGTTCAGCCCGGCCAGGACGACGTCGTTGCGCTCGCCGATCGCGCCGTCGCCGTCGGTCAGGTACTTGGGCACGATGAACAGCGAGATGCCCTTGGTTCCCGGTGGGCCGCCGGGGATCTTGGCGAGCACCAGGTTGACGATGTTGTCGGTGAGTTCGTGTTCGGCACCCGAGATCCACATCTTCGATCCAAACAGCCGGTAGGTGCCATCGTCGGCCGGTTCGGCGCGGGTGACGATGTCGGCCAGCGACGAACCCGCCTGGGTCTCCGACAACGCCATGGTGCCCGAGAACCGCCCGGCCAGCATCGGTTTGACGAACTCCTCGACCTGCTCGTCGGTGCCGAAGCGGGCCAGCAGGTTGGCGTTGGCCATCGTCAGCATCAGATAGCCCGTCGTGCTCAGGTTGGCCGCCGAAAACCAGGCGAAGGCGGCCTGCGCCACGGTTGCGGGCAGCTGCGCGCCGCCGAGACGGTGTTCCATCGACATCGCGATGAGGTCGGCCTCGGCGAACGCATCCCAGGCCTCCTTGACCTCGGGGATGACGGTCACCTTCTCGCCGTCGAAGGTCGGCTCGTTGGCATCGCTCTTCTTGTTGTGCGGCGCGAAGTACCGCGTCGCCAATTGCTCGCAGAGCTCCAGCACCGCGTCGAAAGTCTCGCGCGAGTGTTCGCCGAACCGCTCGCGCTCGGTCAACTCCTCGACCTTCAACCACTCATACAGCAGGAAGTCGAGGTCGCGGCGCGACAGCAGCAGTGACTTCACGGTGCGGTCGCGGTGTCGGGTTCCCCGGGCAATGCGTCGACCTCGATGCCCAGCGGCGACTCAGTGCGCACGGTCTCGTCACGGATCAGACCGCGCAGCAGCGCCGTGCTGAACTCGACCGCGATCTCCTGTGCGGTACGCCTGCCGTGCGGCCGCAGCCAGCGGTAGGCGCCCAATGTCATGCCGATGTAGCCGAGCGCGAGGACGTGCGAATCGCAGTCGTAGAACTCGCCGCTGGCGATGCCACGGTCGATGACGTCGCGCACGTGTTCGTAGACCTGCGTCTCCTTCTCCCGGATATAGGCCACCTGGTCTTCGGTGAACCACTCGCCGATGTAGGGGCCCTCCTGGAAGTAGACGGCAGCGCGTTCGATATCGCTGGCGATGCCGACGAGCAGCCGGCGGGTGAAGTGGTAGATCGTTTCGCGCGCGGACGCCGACGGGTCGTCGTGCAGCGCGTCGACGGTGAAGTCGGCGGCACCCTTGTAGATGTCGTAGAGGATCAGCGACTTGCTGGCGTAGTAGTGGTAGACGGTCGCCTTGTTCAGGCCGACCGCGTCGGCGACGTCGTCCATCCGGGTGCCGTGGTAGCCGCGCGCAGCGAAGAGCTTGGTCGCGACCGCCAACAACTCGTCGCGACGGGTCCTCCCGTTCGGGGTGGCGGCGTCCGCAGAGGGCATGGCGACTCACTATATGCAGGCCGGAACCTCGTCCGGGTGTCAATCAACTGGTTGGAAGTGTAGGTGTTGGGGGTGTCGCCGGCCGCACGGCGGGTCTAGACTTCGGTCATTACCGGCCGCACTCGAGAGGTGACCCCATGGATCCGAATCCGGACTATGACGCGAGCGACGAGCTGGAGTACGGCGTGAACTGGTTCGCGTGGATTCTTCGCGGGGTGTACCCGCCGCCTGCTTATCCGCCGGTTTAACCCGTCAACTGCCAGCGGTGCACACCCGCGCCCTGGGCGTAGGACAGATGTCCGCCGAGCGCGCCGCCCACTGAGACCGCGGTCAAGCCGAGCACGCTGAACGTGCGCGCCGCACCCACCTTGCCGCGCTTGTACTTCCGATAAGCCACCCAGAACGCCACTGCCGCGACCGTGTTGCCCGCCGCGTGCAGGAGGCCGACTCGCCTCTGCCGCGTCCCCAGCGTGGGAAACTCCGCCAGCCCGGCCAGCACTGCGGGCGGTGTCGCGGCCAGCCCGATCGCGATCAGCTGCCGCGCGGCGTCGCGGTCCTTGAACAGTAGATCCAGCACCATCGACGACATCCACGCGCCGATCGGCAGGGTGACCATCAGCGGATGTGTGGGGTGCCCCAGCCACGAGCCGCGCAGTCCCCGTGCCAACGCGCCGTCACCGAGCATCCGGTCGACAGCATCGGCCGTCCGGTCCGCGACCGCGTCGAGTGAGTCGGCCGATTCGGGCATCTGAAGAAGCGCGTGCATGTCCATGCCGTCCGGTTACCCGACCGGCGCCGGCTGAATCGCCCGCTGTTAGGCAGCGCGCGGCAGCGTGCGCAGCGCCGTGCGGATCGCGAGGTAGATTACCGACGAGGTGATCACGAAGATCGGCCACCCCATCGCGACACGGGCCACCGCGAGCAGTCCCTCCCGGTCGGTGTCGTAGAGGTAGTACTGCACCAGAAAGCGCGACCACGACGACGTGGCCATCACCGCGGTGGCGATGTCAAAAGCCAGGCGCACCCGTGGGACCTGCCGCCAGGCACTGTCGCGTCCGGTGATCCACGCCCACACGACTCCGACCAGCGGACGCCGCACCACCAACGACGTGGTGAACGCGATCGCCAGACCGAGGTACATCCAGATCCCCGGCAGATAGAAGTCCTTGGCGCGGCCGGTGATCAAGGCCACGACCGCGCAGACCGCCACCCCGGCGAAGCCGAACAGGGCGGGCCGTATCGAACCTCGTTGCAGCAGTTGCGCGATCGCCACGAGGGCCGCGGCGCCCACGGCGGCTCCTGTGGCCACCAGCAGGCCCAACGTCGGCGACGATACCGCGAACACCGCGACCGGCAGCGCGGAGTAGACCAGTCCGCGCACGCCGCCCGCACGGGCCAGCAGGACCTCGACCGGCGAACGTCGCTCCGTCACCCGCTTGAGCTTACGGCTCGCAGGTAGCGCTAGAGCGCCTTGAGTTCCTCGATCACCGAGGTGACCGACTTCTTGGCGTCGCCGAACAGCATCGAGGTCTGGTCGAGGAAGAACAACGGGTTCTCGATGCCCGCGTAGCCCGCGTTCATCGACCGCTTGAGCACGATCACCGAACGCGACTCGTCGACGTTGAGGATCGGCATGCCGTGAATCGGGCTCGACGGGTCGTTACGCGCGGCCGGATTGGTGACGTCGTTGGCGCCGATGACCAAAGTGACGTCGGTGCGGCCGAATTCGCCGTTGACGTCGTCCATCTCCTTCATCGAGTCGTACTCGACGTCGGCCTCGGCCAGCAGCACGTTCATGTGCCCGGGCATACGGCCCGCGACAGGATGGATGGCGTACTTCACCTCGACGCCTTTGCTTTCCAACAAGTCGGCCATCTCTTTGACGGTGTGCTGGGCCTGCGCGACGGCCAGCCCGTAACCGGGGACGACGATCACCTGGTTGGCGTAGGCCATCTGGATCGCGGCGTCCGCGGCGGAGGTGGCCTTGACCGTGCCCTGGTCGCCCCCCGGCCCGGCCACCGCCTCGGCGCCGCCGCCGAAGGAGCCGAACACGATCGCCGGAATCGACCGGTTCATCGCCACGGCCATCAGGTTGGTCAGGATCGAACCCGATGCGCCGACGATCATGCCCGCCACGATCATCGCGGTGTTGTCCAGCGCCAGACCCGCTGCGGCCGCGGACAATCCAGTCAGCGCGTTGAGCAACGAGATGACGACCGGCATGTCCGCGCCGCCGATAGGGAACACCACGAACAGGCCCATCAGGCCGGCGAACACCAGGACCAGGGCGATCGCCCACCCGGGGCTACCGGTTCCGGCGTTGAGCCCGATGTAGATCGCGGCGGCGGTCGCACCGAGCAGCAGCACGACGTTGGCGGCCTGAAACACCTTCGCGGAAGCGACAAGTCGCTTCTCGACGTTCTTGGGGATCGACTCCTGCAGTTTGAGGAACGCCACCAGCGAACCCCAGAACGACACCGACCCGATGATCGCGGCCAGCAGCGACCCCGCCACCAACGCCACCGTCGGATGCTGGTCGGGCGTGAAATGCGCGAAGCCATCGGTCTCGATGAACTCCGCCCACGCGATCAACGCGACCGTGCCCCCGCCGACGCCGTTGAACAGCGCCACCAACTGCGGCATCGCGGTCATCTTGGTCTTCTTGGCCGGTGGCACACCGAGAATCACGCCGAGCGCCAATCCGGCCGCGATCAGCACCCAGTTGATCGGCGCGGTGTCGCGCACCTTGATCAGCGTGGCGATCACGGCGATGGCCATACCGGTGGCCGCGATCCAGTTGCCCCGCACCGCGGTTTTGGGTCCGGTCAGCCCGGACAGGCCGAGGATGAACAGCGAGAACGCGACGATATAGAGGACGGTGACCAGATAGTTCACTTGTCAGCCGCCTCAACAGCTTTGGGCTCGGTGTTCTGGGCGGGCCTTCGCCCTTTGAACATCCCCAGCATCCGGTCGGTGACCAGGAAGCCGCCGATCACGTTGAGCGTGCCGAAGATCAGCGCCACGAAGGCGATCGTCCGCACACCCCATGGCGCGTCTGCGGGCAGATCGCCCAGCACGATCAGCGCACCGAGCACCACGATGCCGTGGATTGCGTTGGTGCCCGACATCAGCGGTGTGTGCAAGGTGTTGGGCACCTTGGAGATCACGGCGAACCCGACGAACCCGGCGAGCACCAGGATCGCGAGATTGGCCAGCAGGTTGTCGTACATCAGTTTTCTCCCCGGGTGACGCAGGAGGCCGCCACCACCTCGTCATCGAAATCGGGCATGAGCTTGCCGTCGCTGATCAGTAGCTCCAGCAGCGAGGTCAGGTTCTTCGAGTACAGCTCGCTGGCGTGTTCGGGCATGGTGGCCGGAAGGTTCAGCGGTGAGGCGATCGTGACGCCGTGGCGGACCACGGTCTGCCCCGGCTCGGTGAGCTCGCAGTTGCCGCCCGTCTCGCCGGCGAGGTCGACGACCACGCTGCCCGGCTTCATCCCCTCGACCGCGGCGGCCGTCACCAGTCGGGGCGCCGGCCTGCCGGGCACCAGCGCGGTGGTGATCACGACGTCGAAGCCGGTGATCGCCTGCTCCAGTTCCTTCTGCTGTTGTGCGCGTTCCTCGTCGGACAGCTCGCGGGCATAGCCGCCCTCCCCGGCCGCCTCGATGCCCAGCTCGAGCCACTGCGCGCCGACCGAGCGGACCTGATCGGCCACCTCGGGGCGCACGTCGTAGCCGGTGGTGCGCGCGCCGAGCCGCTTGGCGGTGGCCAGCGCCTGCAGCCCCGCCACGCCGACGCCGAGCACCAGCACCGACGCCGGTTTCACGGTGCCTGCGGCCGTGGTGAGCATCGGGAAGAACCGCGTCGACTCCGAAGCCGCCAGCAGCACGGCCTTGTAGCCCGCAACGTTGGCCTGTGACGACAGCGCGTCCATCACCTGGGCGCGCGAGATGCGCGGGATCGCCTCGACGGCGAAGGCCTGCACACCTGCGGCCTTCAGGGCGGCGATCTGGTTGTCGTCGTTGCGTGGGGCGAGGAAACCGATCAGCGTCTGCCCGCTCGTGAGCTTGGCGACCTCTTCGGCGGTCGGCGGCGCAACTTTGACCACGACGTCGGTCCTCCATGCGTCACCGAACGTCGCGCCCGCTGCGGTGTAGAGGTCGTCGGGCAGAAGGGCCCGCTCGCCCGCGCCGGACTCCACGACGACGGCGACACCGCTCTTCACCAGCGACGCGACGGCCTTCGGCACCAACGCGACGCGGCGCTCGTCGGCTTCTGATTCGCGTACCACCCCAACCGTCGGGGCCGCCCCGGCGGCGACATCAGCATGCGTCTGCTCTGTCATGACGGAACACCTTAACCGCTACCGCTGGTCACATCTAAATCGGTACGGTCAGTCGCGGATTTCCACCGGCACGGCGCACCGGAAACGGCGCCGGCGCGAATTAACATCCCGAAGGTGCCGGAAGCGTCGTTGCCGAAGTCCCGTAATCGCCGACGCGCACGGCTGGCCGACATCGCCACGGTGCTGATCATCCTGGTCGTCTACATCACGTCGCTGGTCGGTTATCACTATCTCTCCGGCGAGCCCGTCTCATTGGGTCCTCCTGACCTCGGAGACAGCGGAGACAACATCGTCCAGGTCACCCTGTCGGAACTGCACACGGTCGCCAACCAGATCGACGTCGAGGTCGTGGTCTTCCCGTCGGACAACCACATGAACGACGACCTCAACGTGGTCAACACCGATATCGCGGTGCGGCTGTTCATCAACGAGATCAACATCGACATCGACGACCTGCAGACGCCGAGGGGCCAGTTGCCTGCCCAGATCAGCGCCACGCTGTCCGCGAAGGGCGACCCGGACAAGTGGCCTTTCGACTCGTACACGGTCGGCGCTCTGGGAGCCGACATCATCGTCGGAAGCGGTGACGACCGCACGTTCGAGCCCGCTCGGGTGGTGGTGACCGGCGGACTCGACGGGTGGGACATCACCAGCACGCGAAGCGGGCCGGCCACCCAGTCGGCTGACGACGGCGACTACGAGACGGTGACGTTGAAGCGCGCGAAGGGACCGCTCGCCTTCGATGTGGGCCTGTGCCTGGTGTTGATAACCCTGCCCGCGCTGGCTCTCTTCGTGTCGATCGAGATGCTGCGCGGGCGGCGCAACTTCCTCCCGCCCTTCGGCACGTGGTACGCCGCGTCGCTCTTCGCGATCATTCCTATCCGCAACTTCATGCCCGGCGCGCCGCCGCCGGGCGCGTGGATCGATCAGATCCTGGTGCTGTGGGTGCTGCTCGCGTTGACCGGGGCGATGGTGCTGTACTTCGCCGCCTGGTGGCGACGCAGCGACTGACGGCGCGGTAGCCGCCGGCCGGGCCCGCCTATGGTGGTCTCGACCAGTACAACCACGGGAGGCCATCGGATGGCTGTCGACCGGCTGCTGCCCACCCCGGACGCCGATGATCTGATCGCGCTGACCCGCGACATCGCCGACAAGGTGCTCGACCCGATCGTCGACGATTACGAGAAGGCTGAACGCTATCCCGAAGGCGTGATGGCGCAGCTGGGTGCGGCCGGACTGCTGAGCCTGCCCCAGCCCGAGGAGTGGGGCGGTGGTGGGGTTCCCTACGAGATCTACCTCCAGGTGCTCGAGGAGTTGGCGGCCCGGTGGGCGGCCGTCGCGGTGGCGGTCAGCGTGCACAGCCTGTCGTCGCATCCCCTGCTGATGTTCGGCGCCGAAGAGCAGAAGCGGCGCTGGCTGCCCGGCATGTTGTCGGGTGAGCAGATCGGGGCCTACAGCCTGTCGGAGCCGCAGGCTGGTTCGGACGCAGCGGCGTTGCGCTGCGCGGCTGCCAAAGCCGAAGACGGCTATGTCATCAACGGCTCCAAGTCGTGGATCACCCACGGCGGGCGTGCCGATTTCTACACGTTGTTCGCGCGCACGGGCGAGGGCTCGAAGGGCATTTCGTGTTTCCTGGTGCCCGGTGACTTGCCCGGACTGAGCTTCGGCAAGCCCGAGGAGAAGATGGGCCTGCACGCGATCCCGACCACCTCAGCGTTCTACTCCGACGCCCACATCGACGCGGACCGGCTGATCGGCGCCGAGGGCCAAGGCCTGCAGATCGCCTTCTCCGCACTAGATTCCGGGCGGCTGGGCATCGCCGCGGTCGCCACCGGGCTGGCCCAGGCCGCGCTCGAGGAGGCGGTCGCCTACGCCAACGAGCGAACGACGTTCGGGCGCAGGATCATCGACCATCAGGGCCTCGGCTTCCTGGTGGCCGACATGGCCGCCGCGGTCGCCAGTGCGCGGGCTACGTACCTGGACGCGGCGCGTCGACGCGATCAGGGCCGGCCGTACTCACAGCAAGCCAGCGTCGCCAAGCTGATCGCCACCGACGCCGCTATGCAGGTGACCACCGACGCGGTGCAGGTGTTCGGCGGTGCCGGTTACACCCGCGACTACCGCGTCGAGCGGTACATGCGGGAAGCGAAGATCACCCAGATCTTCGAGGGCACCAACCAGATTCAGCGCCTCGTCATCGCCCGCGGCCTCACGTCCTGATCTCGGCCGGTTCACCGAGCGACGGTTCGGGCGGCGAGGTAACCGTGACCTGCGTGCCGTAGCCCTGTTCCGAATTCACCCGCATTGACCCGCCCATGGCGTCGAACCGGACCAGCAGTGAGCCCAGGCCGATATGACCGTCGGCGACGTACTGCTCGATGATCGCCGGGTCGAACCCCTTGCCGTCGTCGGAGACCGTCAGCACGACTCGGTCCCCTCGCCGCGTCAGTCCCACCCGCACCGTTGTCGCGTCGGCGTGCTTGTGGATGTTGGCCAGCAGTTCGCGGGCCGCCCGATAGAGCAACTGCTGCGAGTCGGGCTTGCCCACATCGTCGAGGTCCGCCTCGATCTCGTAGTGACCGCGGGATTCGAACTGTCGCAACAACTCTCGTAGCGCTGGAGTGAGACCCAGCTGGGCCAGCACTTGAGGGTGCAATTGGGTCACCGTCGAGCGCAGCGCCGCGGCGGTCTGCTGCAACGCCTCGCGAACCGCTTCCAACGCGGGATCGTCGTTGTGTTCCTGAAGTTCGTCGAGTTCGAGGCGCGCCGCGAGCAGTGTCTGCAGCGGTCCGTCGTGGAGATTCTCGGCGACCTCCCGGTTGTGGCGCTCGTCGGCCTGCATCGCCTCGGAGACCAGTTGGCGCCGCACCGCCTGCAGCTTCGCCACCCGGGCCTGGCGGCGGACCAGCACGACGCACAGTGCGGTCATCGCCACCGCGCCCCACACCAGGAAGCCGAACTGGGTGTAGACGACATCGGGCAACCCGACCGAGTCGTCGCGTTTTGAGTACACCACCCAGGCCCCGAGATAGGCCGTCGCCGTGCCGATTCCGAGCAGCGCGGTCAGCATGGGTCGGTCCTGGAACGCGACCGCGATGGGCAGCAGGAAGAAGACGGGGAGCAGCGCGGCGGTGGCGCCACCGGAGACCAGGCACAGCACCAGGATCATCAGGACGTCGACGCCGGTGGACGCCCAGCCTCCCCACCAGGGCACCGGGCCGCGCAACACCGCGACGAGCCACAGCACGGCCGCCACCGCCCATATCCCGAGCACCACCGCGTACAGCCCGGGAAGCCAGTGGTCGACCTCCCAGATCAGCACCAGCACAGCGATCAGCGCGAGCAGCGGCAGCCGCAGCACCGCGGAAACGCGCACGGGCTCCGCAGCGAAGAAGCCCGCGATCCGGTCCACCACGACGGCGTCAGTCCAGCAGCTTGCGGCGCATCGCCTCGGCGACGGCCGCGCCACGGTCGTTGACGCCGAGCTTCTCGTAAAGCCGCTGCACGTGGGTCTTCACCGTCGATGGCGCCAGGAACAGCTGCTTGGCCATCGCCGGGATGCTGGTCCCGGACGCGATCAGCCGGAGCACCTCGCGTTCCCTCGGGCTCAGCGTCGGGCCGTTGGGTTCGGAGCGCTTGCGGATCTCACCGGCCAGGCCGGCGGCCAGGCTCGGTGCGACGACATCTCGTCCCTTGGCGCAATCGAGTACTGCGTTGACGAGCTCCGCCCTAGTGGATTCCTTGGGCAGGAATCCCGCCGCGCCGTTCTGCAGTGCCTGATACACGATCGCGGACTCGTCGTGCGCGGAGACGAGCAGCACCCGGGTGGGCAGCTCGTCCCGTATGACAGCGGCCGCCACCTCGGACCCGTCGATGCCCGGCATCCGGTAGTCCAGCAGGGCCACCTGCGGGGAATGCTCGCGGATGGCCTGGAGCGCGGTCGCTCCGTCGTCGGCCTCGGCAACCACCTCGATCTGGCCGCTGGAGACCAGCGCGCGGACCACCCCGTCGCGAAACATCGGATGGTCGTCACCCACCACCACCCGGATCTTGTCACCGGCCGTGCTGCTCACCACGCGATCAGCTTGGCATAGCGGCGCGTTCACTTCCCCCATTTGGGGGACACGAGATTCATCCGGTTCGACCGCCGTTCGCCGGACATACAACGGGCCCGCGCTGCAGCACTCTTGAGTCATCGCCGGAATTACCCGGTCGGCCAGACCAAAAAGCAAGAACCAAAGGAGAATTCGAAATGAACACTAACACCACTCGCCGCTTCGCCCGCGTCGTCGCGCTGCCGGTCCTCGGGGCCGGAATCCTCGCCGGGGCACTCGGTTTCGCCGGAGCCGCCAGCGCGGGTACCTACACCCCCGACAACACCCCGCGGCCGGGCATCGTCGCCACGCCGAACGTCCACGCTCCTGGAGTCCAGTCGGGAACGCACGGCCACCGGATCGACCATATCGAGGTGGAGCAGCCGACCTGGCACCGCTGAGGCGCAACGAGCGAAGCGGGGGCACCCTACCGGTGCCCCCGCTTTCTCGTGTCAGGTCAGACCGAGGTCAGGACCTCGGCGGTCTGCAGCGCCTGGCCCACGCCGGAGACGATCGAGGCCAACCGGATCGCCTCGAAGATGACCGTGCGTGACACGTCAGCGTCGCGCAGGGTCTTCTCGTGCGCTGCGACGCAATGGCCGCATCCGTTCATCGCCGACACCGCCAGCGACCACAGCTCGAAATCCTCCTTGGCGACACCGGGATTGCCGATGATGTTCATCCGCAGCCCGGCCCGCAGGTCGTCATAGGCGCCGTCGAGCTGGCCCTTGGTGCGGTAGAAGACGTTGTTCATCCCCATGATCGCGGCCGCCCCGAGGGCGGCGTTGTAGGCCTCCTGGCTCAGGATGTCCAGAGCGTCCTCGGCGATCTCACGCATCAGTCGCTCGTTTTTGGTCGCCGCGGCGGTCGCCACCAGGGCGCCCCACAACTGCTCCTCGGACAGCTCGGTCGTCTTGACGATGCTGCCGAAGTTGAGCTTCAGGTCCTTGGCGTACTCCGGAAGCGCTTCCTTGATGCTGTCGATGCTCATGGTTACACCGCCTCTGCCAGCAGCTCGGCCGGCTTGATCGTGGGATCACCCTTCTTCCAGTTGCAGGCGCACAGCTCGTCGGACTGCAGCGCGTCGAGCACGCGCAGCACCTCGTCGACGTTGCGGCCCACGGATCCTGCCGTCACCGACACGAACTGGATCTCGTTGTTCGGGTCGATGATGAACGTCGCCCGGTCGGCCACGCCGTCGGCGTTGAGCACACCGGTCGCCAGCGACAACTCGCGCTTGAGGTCCGAAGCCATCGGGAACGGCAGCTTCTTGAGGTCCTCGTGCTGAGCGCGCCACTGGAAGTGGACGAACTCGTTGTCGACGGACACGCCGATGACCTTCGCGTCGCGGTCCTCGAAGTCGTCGTTGAGCTTGCCGAACGTGGCGATCTCCGTCGGGCACACAAAGGTGAAGTCCTTCGGCCAGAAGAAGACGATCCGCCACTTGCCCTCGTGGTCCTCGCTGGTCACGCGGGTGAAATAGTCATCGGGCTGCTTGGCATCGACCTCGGAGAGGTCACCGCCGACCACCGCCGCCATGTCGTACCTGGGGAACTGGTCACCGATTGTCAACAATGCCATTCGCGAGCACCATCCTTATCGCTTAGTTTGGATTCAGTCCAGATTACGTATTCGATACTCGGCCTTTCTCGGTGCGAAGGCAAGCTAAACGAACGTGATTGTGGCCACACCGGCGCCGTGAAATAGGTTCGCTGTCAGCGTATTTCGGGGTCCATCGGGACGGAGGCATCGCAGAGTGCGCGAACCCTCGCGCCAGCGACGTTGCTACGGTCGATGGATGTCGAACATCTCCGAGAACGACCGCATCGAGGACGTCACGCCCGGCGACATCGTCCTCGTCGACCGCGGCGCCGAACCCGTCCCGTCCAAGGTGGTGCATAAGGACGTCAACGACGGCACGGCCGTCATCACCTACGAGCTCGACGACGGTACGACGTTCCAGGTCGAATACGCAGCGGGCACCCAGGTGACCCGCAGCCTGGAGGCCAAGTGGGAGTCCGGGCAAAGCCCGACGCAGCACAAACCCGTCTGAGGAGGTGACATATCGTGGCGGGCATGGACTTCGCGATGTCGGCCAAGGCTCAGGACTACCACCAGCGCCTGGGCGAATTCATGACGGAATCCGTCTTCCCCGCCGAAGCCGAGTACCACCGCTACCGCGAAGAGGCCGGTCCCAAGGACCACACCGTTCCGCCGATCGTCGAGGACCTCAAGAAGCTCGCCAAGGAACGCGGGCTGTGGAATCTGTTCCTGCCCGCCGAGTCGGGTCTGAGCAACCTCGAGTACGCGCAGCTTGCCGAGCTGACCGGTTGGAGCATGGAGATCGCGCCCGAGGTCACCAACTGCGCGGCCCCCGACACCGGCAACATGGAGACGCTGCACCTGTTCGCCAATGAGCAGCAGCGCAAGCAATGGCTCGAACCGCTGCTGGCCGGCGAGATCCGCAGCGCCTTCGCGATGACCGAACCCGCGGTCGCCTCCAGCGACGCCCGCAACATCGAGACCACGATGCTGCGCGACGGCGACGACTACGTCATCAACGGTCGCAAGTGGTGGATCACCGGCGCGGCCGATCCGCGCTGCAAGATCATGATCGTGATGGGCCGCACGAATCCGGATGCGGCCAGCCACCAGCAGCAGTCGATGATCCTCGTGCCGACCGACACCCCGGGCGTCGACATCCAACGTTCGCTTCCGGTGTTCGGCTACCAAGACCAGCACGGGCATTGCGAGATCGTCTTCGACAACGCGAGGGTGCCGGCCGAGAACCTGCTCCACGAAGAGGGCAGCGGGTTCGCGATCGCCCAGGCCCGCCTCGGCCCGGGGCGTATCCACCACTGCATGCGCGCGATCGGCGCGGCCGAGCGGGCGCTGGCGTTGATGATCGACCGTGTGCAGAACCGCGTGGCGTTCGGCAAGCCGCTGTCCGAGCAGGGGGTGGTGCGCGAGTCGATCGCCAAGTCGCGCAACCAGATCGACCAGGCCCGCCTGCTGTGCCACAAGGCGGCGTGGACCATCGACGAGCAGGGCAATAAGAGCAAGGACGCGCAGGTGCTGGTCGCCCAGATCAAGGCGGTCGCCCCGCAGATGGCGTGTGACGTCATCGACCGTGCGATCCAGGTGCACGGCGGTATGGGGATCTGTGACGACGTGCCCCTGGCCCGGCTGTACGCCTGGCACCGCGCGATGCGGCTGTTCGACGGGCCGGACGAGGTGCATATGCGGACCATCGCCCGCGCCGAACTCGGCAGGGAGAAAAGCGCTTTCGCGACGGCGGCGAGCCGCCAATCGGGTCCCGCGGCGAGCCGCCAATCGGGTCCAGCGGCGAGCCGCCAATCGGGTCCCGCGGCGGCCGGAGGCGCGGCGGTGGCCGGAGGAGCCGGATAGGTGGCGGGCAACCCCGACGCCCTGTCAGGGGCGTGGAACTTCCGCGACATCTCCGAGGAGACCGGTATCAGACCCGGGCAGTTCTTCCGGTCCAGCGAGCTGAGCGGTCTGGACGAGGTGGGCCGCGAGCTGTTGCGCCGGTTGAACATCACCGATGTCGCCGACCTGCGCTCGGATCGTGAGGTCGAGCGGCGCGGGCCCGGGCGGGTGCCCGACGGCGTCGCGATACACCGGCTGCCGTTTCACGAGCTTGCCAAACCCGGCGCGGAGGCGCCGCATGAGCAGAGCTTCCAGCGCATGATGACCGAAAAACCCGACGACGAAGACGTGGCGGTGGCTGCGGGCCGGTTCATGACCGAGGAGTACCAGAAGTTCCCGACGCTGCCCGGTGCGCATTTGGCTGTGCGCCAGGTCATTTCGATGCTCGCCGGGCAGCGCCCGGTCATCGCGCACTGCTTCGCCGGTAAGGACCGCACGGGCTTCACGGTCGCAACCGTGCTCGAGGCGGTCGGTGTGCAGCGCGATGCCATCCTGGCCGACTTCCTGCGCAGTAACGAGGCAGTACCGCAGCTTCGCGAAAGCATCCTCGAGTCGATCCGCAACCGGTCAGAGGACACCACCGACGAAATCGTCACCTTCGCCGAGGCGCGGCTTACCGAGGAGGTGCTCGGCGTGCGCGAGGACTACCTCGAAACCGCCCGACGCTCGATCGTCGAGAACTACGGCTCGGTGCGGGGCTACCTCGAGGCCGCCGGCGTCACCGACGATGAGGTCGTGCGGCTGCGCACCGTCCTGCTCGGCTGAAATCCGGTCAGGCCCCGCCTTTTTCGGCCTCGTACTTCTGCGTCATGTGCTCGATCGCGGACAGCTGCGTCTGGGCCAGGTTCTCGCGCACATCGCGGGCGCGCGCCGCGGCGTCGAGCGTCGGCTGGGCCTGACCCTGGAAGTGCGGTATGACCTCGGCGGCGAACAGTTCCGCGCTGCGCTTGGTGGCGGCGGGATTGGCCCATTCGTGGCCCATCTGGAGCATGCACCCGAAGCCGCCGGACTGATCCCACAGCCGCTGCACCTGGGCGCGGGCTCGTTCGGGTGTTCCGATCACTCCGGCGCCCGCGTTGTTGATGATGTCGATCATGTCGTCGATCCGGTCCCCGGGAATCGTCATCTGCGGGAATGCGGCGACCTTCTGGAAGTAGTTGAACCACGGCTCGATACCGAAGCGGACGTCGGCGCGCGCTTGTTCGTCGGTTTCGGCGATGTGCATGGGGCACACCAGCGACCAGTTGCGGCGGTCGACCGTGGTGCCGAACGCGGCCGCCCGTTCCTCGGCGATCCCCCAGTGATGCGCGAGCGCATCGAATCCCTCGACGACGAGCGTCGCACCGATCGACAGCAGGCCGATTCCGTGCTTGCCTGCCAGCCGCGCCCCGGTCGGCGAGGCCACCGCGGCGACACTGAGCGGGATGCCGTCCTCCGCATAAGGCGCCAGTTGCAGTCTGGCGTCGTGGAGTTCGTGGGTGGCGGTCTTGGCCGAGACCGTTTCGCCCTTGAGCAACCGCACGACGATGTCGAGGTTGGTCTCCAGAAGTTCACGGGTGTCGGTGGGCGTCAGGCCGATCATCGCCGAGTCGGTGGGCAGCGAGCCGGGCCCCATGCCGCCGATGATGCGGCCGTGGGTGAGGTGGTCGAGCAGCATCAGCCGGTCGGCCGCCCACAGCGGGTTGTGGTACGCCAGCGAGATGACGCCGGTGCCGAACCGGATCCGCTTGGCGCGCTGCGCGGCCGCCGCGATGAACACCTCGGGTGAGCTGATGATCTCGCTTCCCGCAGAATGGTGCTCGCCGATCCACGCCTCGTCGAAGCCCAGCGCGTCGAGGTGCTCGATGAGCTCCAGATCGCGCTGCAGCGCGAGCGTCGGGTTGGTGCCGGCGCGGTGAAACGGTGCGATGAAGTATCCGAAACGCAGCTTGGCCATGCCTGCAAGCTACTGCGTCAGGTACACCCCGATGACCCAAACGACGGTGGCGAGCAATGCGCCGGCCATTTCGACGCCGACCGACAAGGCGACGCCCTTGAGCGCATGCTTCGTCGACACCCACGCCACGCGCCGGTCGTGCCGGTTGGTCAGTTCAGAGAGATAGATGCCCAGCACGAAGCCGATCGGGAGTCCGAGTATGGGGATCACGAAGAAGCCGACCACGCCGAGCGCTCCGCCCGCGACCAGGCTCAGGGTGCGCACATCGGCCTCCCGCATCCGTCGCACCGGCCACGTGTACTTGATCAGCGCCGCAGCACCGAGCAGCACGGTCGCCACGGCCAGCGTCACCCACGCGGCGGGTTCCCGCTCGACGAGCGCCCACACCGCGATCGCCCCGAAGACCAGCAGTGTCCCGGGAAGCACCGGCACCACGATGCCGACGATGCCGACCGCGATGGCCAACGCGACAAGCACGATCCCGCCGGTGGTCATGTGTTGAATCTACGTGTGGTCGTAGCGGCTCGGCCGCGGTCGGCTCACGGGCGCCGGGCCCGCACCCACTGGAGGTTGCCGACGGACTTGGTGCGCACGCCGACGAACCCGCGTTGCTCGAACATGTCGCCGAGTTCGTCTTCGGCGAAGAAGCGGGCCCCGCCGCTGGACAACCATCGCAGCGGCGGCGGCACATTGCCGACCGTGGGCGCCATGATCGCGATCCGGCCGCCCGGCCGCAGCACGCGGTACATCTCGGCCACCGCCGACGACGGCTCGGGGATCAGCTGCACCACCGCCAGCGACGTCACCGCGTCGAAGGTCTCGTCCCCAAACGGCAACCGCTGGGCGTCCGCCCGCAGGAATCCGACGTTGGGCCCGGCCTGCGCGCTGACCGCCCGCGTCAGCATCGGTTTCGAGATGTCGATGCCCAGCGCCAACCCGCCCGGTCCCGCCGCGCGGGCCAGCGAGGCGGTGACGTTGCCCGGCCCGCTTCCGATGTCGAGCGCGATACCGCCCTTCGGAATGTCGAGCCAGTCGATCGGCAGCTGCCAGGCGCCCACGAATCTGCGGGCGATGCCCTGGGCGTAGTCGTAGAACATCGACCCCGGACCCGACGCCCACACGGCCTGGATCAGACCGCGGTTCGCCGGCGGTGTCTGCTGCGGTGATGCCGAGTCGTCGAGCAGGTCCAGGTAGCCGTCGCGGACCTCGAGACGCGCCGGCGGATCGGAGAACAGCTCGACCGCCCTGCGCAGCGCAGGCGGCAGCGATGATGTCGGCTGATCGGTCACGCTTTCACGCTACCCCTGCGGTTCAGGCCCCGAGCTGGTCGGCCAGGTCGGCGAAATCGGCTGCCATGACGTCGAACTCGCCGTCCTCGATCCTCGACGGGCGGCGGCGGCCCGCCCCGTACTCCAGCGGCCGGTCGACGTAGGCGGTCATCAGGCCCGCCCGCTTCGCACCGCGCAGGTCGCTGGCGTGCGCGGCCACCAGCATCAGCTCACCGGGCGCGACGTCGAGCAGCTCAGCGCACCCGAGATAGGCCTCGGGATCGGGTTTGTAGTGGCAGAACAGCTCGGCCGAGATCACACAATCCCACGGCAGACCCGCACGCTTGGCCATATTCGTCAGCAGCGAGACGTTCCCGTTGGACAGCGTCGTGATGAGGTAGCGCGCCTTCAACCTTGTAAGGCCGTCCACGGCGTCGGGCCACGGGTCGAGGCGGTGCCAGGCCCGGTTGAGATTTCCGACGGCCGCGGCATCGACGCTCGTGATCCCCGCCGTGTCGAGCAGCTCGACGAGGATCATGCGGTGCAGGTCGTCGATCTTGGTCCACGGCAGCTCACCGCGGCGCACCCGGTCCATCGCTGGCGGATAGCCGGCCCGCCAGTCGTCGGCGAAGGCCGCCCAATCCCGTTGCACGCCATGGGCACGACCGAACTCCTCGAGCTCGCGGATGATGCTCGAACGCCAGTCGACGACGGTGCCGAACACGTCGAATGCCAGCGCCTTCGGCATCTACGGCTCCAACACGACCTTGCCGAGCACACCGCCGTCCGCGAGTGCCTGCAAAGCCTCAGCGCCCTTCGACAGCGCGAAGCGCATCGGCGGCGGCGGGCGCAATCCCGCCTCGACAAGCTGCGCGACGCCGAACTCGAACACCGACTGCGATCCCGGCTTGCGGTTCACATATTCGCCGTAGCCCACCCCGATCACCGCCACATTGCGCAGCAGCAGCCGGTTCACCCTCACCGTCGGAATCCCGCCCGCCGCAAAACCGATCACCAGCAGCCTGCCCTCCACGGCGAGCGCGCGGATCGCGTCGTCGAACGCGTCGCCGCCGATGGGGTCGACCACAAGATCGACACCGCGGCCGTCGGTCGCGTCCTTGACCGCCTGCAGCCAGCCGTCGGTCAGCGGTAGCACGACGTCGGCGCCCAGCGACTCGACGAATTCGATCGCGTGCGGCCGGTGCACCATCGCGATCACCCTGGCGCCCAACGCCTTCGCGATCTGCACCGCCGCGGTGCCCACACCGCCCGCCGATCCCAGGACCAGCACCGTCTCGCCCGGTCGCAGCGCGCCCCGCTTGGCCAGCGCGAAGTACATCGTCTGGTAGTTGCCCAGCAGCGCAACGGCTTCCGCGTCGTCGAGGCCGTCGGGCGTCGGTGTCAGGCTGTCGGGTGACACTGCCACCCGCTCGGCCCACCCGCCGAGCATCGACAGCGCGGTCACCCGCTGCCCGGGTTTGAACTCCGACTCGTACGGCGCCGAGCGCACCACCCCGGCGACCTCCATGCCGGGAACGAACGGCGGTTCGAGCCGCAGCTGGTACTCCCCGCGCAGCAGCAACAGGTCCGGGAAGCTGACGCCGGCCGCACCGACGTCGACAACGACGACGTCCTCGCCGCCGACATCATCGACATCGGTGTACGCCAGTCCAGCCGGCCCGGTGAGTTCCTGCGCGACAAGCGCTTTCATGGAACTCAGCCGAGGCTGAAGGTGGCCCGCTGCGCCGCCGACAGGTCGGTGATCTCGCCCCACTTCGCGGCGATGTCGTCGACAGAAGGCACCTCGGAGAAGGTGAGCCCCTCGTTCTGGAACAGCGCTACCCGTTGAACTTTGCCGCCACCGACGATGAACACCGAAGCGGTGTCGGGCAGTTCCTCGGTCATCAGGTAGGCCACCACGGGCGCAACGTATTCCGGCGTCAGCTTCTCGAAGACCTCCGGCGGCAGGATGTCCTGCGTCATCCGGGTCGCCGCGATCGGGGCGACGGCGTTGGCCTTGATGTTGTACTTCGCGCCCTCCTGGGCCAGCGTGTTGATCAGGCCGACGAGGCCGAGCTTGGCGGCGCCGTAGTTGGCCTGGCCGAAGTTTCCGAACAGACCGCTGGTCGAGGTGGCGACCACGACCCGCCCGAAGCCGTTCTCCCGGAAGTGCGGCCATGCGGCGCGGATCACGTTGTAGCCGCCGTACAGGTGCACCTTGAGCACGGCGTCCCAGTTGGCGAACTCCATCTTGTGGAATGTGCCGTCGCGCAGGATGCCCGCGTTGGAAACCACACCGTCGACCTTGCCGAACTCGCCGAGCGCGGTCTTGATGATGTTCTCGGCGCCCTCGGGCTCGGCGACCGAGTCGTAGTTGGCGACCGCGCGGCCACCGGCGTCCTTGATCTCCTGGACGACCTGGTCGGCCATGTTCTGGCCGGCGCCGGTGCCGTCTCGGGCACCGCCGAGGTCGTTGACGACGACGCTGGCGCCCTCTTTGGCGAGCGTCAACGCGTATTCGCGTCCGAGTCCGCCTCCGGCCCCGGTGACGACGACGACGCGATCCTGCACTCCTGGCATGGGGTTCCTTTCCACATTCCGCCGCGATTTCGGTGTAGTTGGTTGCGCTGGCCGCCACCAACTACACCCGAATCGCTAAAACAGGCGTTTGGCGAGCTTCAGCGCCTTCTCTGTATACGGGGGATAGATGAACGCGCCGACATCGGGTCGGGTCGGTTTGGTCATCACGGTCTTCTTGTGACTGAACTGCTCGAAGCCGTAGCGGCCGTGGTAGGCGCCCATGCCCGAGGGCCCGACGCCGCCGAACGGCAGCTTGTTGGTGGCGAAGTGGAACAGCAGGTGGTTGACCACCATCCCGCCGGCCGGCACCTCCTTGATCACCCGTTCCCTGATGCTCTTCGTCTTGGTGAACAGGTAGGCCGCCAGCGGCTTCGGCCGCGAATTGACGAAACTGATTGCGTCGTCGAGTGATTGGACCGTCACGACGGGCAGGATCGGGCCGAAGATCTCGTCGGTCATCAACGGTTCGGCCGGGTCGGGGTCGACGACGACGGTCGGCTGGATGCTGATCTTCGACGCGTCCGAACCACCGCCGACGACCACCTCACCCTTGGTCGCGGCCAACGCGTCGGTCAGCCGCCCGAAGTGGCGTTCGTTGACGATGCGTTTGCCGCCGGGGTTCTCCGACTCGAACGTCGTCACCGCCTCTTTGATCTTGTCGACCAGCTTGTCGCGGATCTTCGCGTCGGCGAGCACATAGTCGGGCGCGATGCAGATCTGCCCGGAGTTGATCAGCTTCGTCCACGCGATGCGCTTGGCCGCGACATCGATGTCGGCATCGGCGGAGACGATCACCGGGCTCTTCCCGCCGAGTTCGAGCGTGACCGGCGTCAGATGCGGTGCGGCGCCTTCGTAGACCTTGCGGCCGATCTCGGTGCCGCCGGTGAAGCAGATGTGGTCGAAGCCCTGCGCGATGAGCTCCTGGCTGACCGAGCCGTCGCCCTCGACCACCGCGATCGCGTCGGAGTCGAGGTAGCGCGGCACCAGTTCGGCCATCAGCGCCGACGACGCCGGACAGACTTCCGAGGGCTTGAGGACCACGGTGTTGCCCGCCGCGATCGCCCCGATCGCCGGGCCGAGCGTCAGCACGAACGGGAAGTTCCACGCGCCGATGACCAGCACCGTGCCGAACGGTTCGTATTCGACCCAGCCCCGGCCCGGCAGCTGCGACATCTCGAGCAGCCGATAGCGGCGCTTGGTCCACTTCTTGACGTTCTTGGCGGCGTCCTTGGCCTCACCGGCGGTGCTCGCGATGTCGGCCAGCCACGCCTCGAAACGGTTGCGCCCCAGATCCTGTTCGAGCGCGGCGGCGATGGCCTCCTCGTTCTCGACGGCGAGGCGTTCGATCGCCTTGAGCTGCCTTATGCGCCACTCGATGTCCCTCGTGCGGCCGGTTTTGAAGGTCTCGCGCAGGCGACGCACGATGCTGGGGATGTCTTCGGTGGCTTGCGCCGGAGTGGCGATATCGGCGGTCATGGGGAGTCCTTCCTGACCCGAGGAATGCCCCGATCCTAACCAACCGGTTGAACCGCCCAGAAGGCCTCGCGCCTTTTCCGCGTGAGCCCTCGCGCATGCGGGCCGTGAGCCCTCGCGCTAGCCGGCGAGCGACCGCGTTTGCCCGTCGACGCGCCGCGATTCAGCGTACGAACGCGGTCGCTCGCGGGGCTTCGGTGCCCGACGCGCGGTAGATCAGACCTTCTGAGCGATGACGAACTCGGAAAACCCGTCGTCGTTCGTGTACTCCTCGGGAAGCACCCAGCGGTCCAACCGGCGCATCTCCTGTTGCGAGGTCACCGCCGTCGACCGCCAGCCGTGCGCGTCGAGCCACTCCGAGACCTCAGCGCGGTCGGGGTCGTTGTACATCAGCTCCGCGACGTCGACGGACTCCTCCATGCCGAGCTGCGCGCGCACTTTCTCGAAACGTTCCCGCATCTGCTCGCGTCGCTCCTCGGCCTGCACTCCGACCGTCTCCACCGAGACGCGGCTGCCCGGCGCGCTGAGCGCGGTGATCTGCTCGAAGAGCCGGTCCTGGGCATCGGCGGGCAGGTACATCAGCAGACCCTCGGCCAGCCACGCGGTCGGGGCGTCGGGGTCCAGACCCGCTTTTTGCAGCGCTCCCGGCCAGTCCTGGCGCAGGTCGACGGCCACCGCGACGCGCTTGGCGGTCGGCAACGCGCCTTCCTCTGCCAGCCGGGCGGCCTTGTACTCGAGCACCTTGGGCTGGTCGATCTCGAACACCGACGTCCCCGCCGGCCACGGCAGGCGGTACGCACGCGAGTCCAGCCCCGACGCCAAAATGACGACCTGCCGGATACCGGCCTCGACGGCATCGGTGAAGTACTCGTCGAAGAAGTGCGTCCGAACCGCCTGGTAATTGCCCATGTGCTCGAAGATCGCGGCGACGTCTTCATCGGCGTCGGCAATCTTGACGCGGGTCTGTGGGTCGAGCATGACGTCCCAGACGCCGCCGCCGGCGCCCGCGACCAGAACTTTGGCGTAGGGATCGCGGATCAGCGCGTCCTCGCGTTCGGTCTCGGCGGCTCGGGCGGAGGCCACCATCACCGCGGTGGTGCCCACGCTGGTGGCGATGTCCCAGGTGTCGTCTTCAGTGCGCAGCGAACTCATCGTCCGCCATCGTAGCCGAAAACTTAGCCAAGCTACCGAGCGTGGGGGCGTCGGTCAGGATTGCAGACGCCAGAGGTTGTTGGACATCAGCAGCTCGAACTGGCGCACCACCGCTTTGAGCTCTTCGTGGCTGCCGACGAAGCCGGCGTAGAAGCCCATCCCCCACATCACCGCGACCAACATCTCGACCAGCGAGTCGACCTCGGTGTCGGTGGTGAGCTCGCCGCGTGCGATCGCGTCGTTGACCGCCCAGGCCACGAACTCGCGGGAGTGCTTGAGTGAGTCGTGCTCCTCGTCGCTGAGCTCCGGATGGCGCTGAGCCTCGAGTACCGACGTCACCAAAAATGCTGCTGCCGAACGATCTTCGGAATCGGCCTGCATCGCCGCCGTGAAGTACGCCGACAATCTGGCGAGCAGTTTGGTTTCGTCTTGCGCACGCGCTTTCCCCGCGTTGACTATCGCGGCGTTGGTCTGCTGCACGACTTCACGCCATAAAACCTGCTTATTGGCGAAATAGTGGTTGATCGCGGGGCGGGTCAGATCCGCGCGAATGGCGATCGCCTGGAAGGTCGCGGCATCGTATCCGAGTTCGCTGAAAACCTCGCGCGCGGCTCCTATGATGCGCTCACGCGTCTCGGCAGCCTTCGCTGCGGGGGGACGACCCGGACCTCTACTCGCCGTATGCGGCACGGTCAAATTGTGCCACACGTCACTTACCTCTTCAGACGTCCGCTTCGCCAGTGGCTCCGACCAGCCTTTTATCAGCAAATTGCGGACTTTGCGGTCGGAAATACAACGTAGAGAATCGGCCCGGCTTAGAACTAATGTCCACGTAATGGGAAGCGTCGTATCGCGGGACGGTTACTTCGACGTGGGTATCGAGATCCTGTCCGACCTGGGATACGGAGGTCTGAAGCTCGCGGAGGTCTGTCAACGCCTCGGTGTGACCACCGGCTCGTTCTACCACTACTTCCCGAACTGGCCCGCCTACACCAGGGAACTGCTCGCACACTGGACACAGGAACGCACCGTGCGGGTGATCGAAGCGGTGCGCGCCGAGCCCAACCCGCGGCGGCGCATCGACGCCCTGTTCGAGTCGGCCTTCGACGTGCCGCACAGCGCCGAATCCGCCATTCGCGTGTGGAGTGCGCTGGACCCGCACGTGCAGGAGGTACAGGTGGCGGTCGACCAGCAGCGCTTCGACATCCTGTACGAGTCGGCGTTCGAGATCTTGCAGCACAAGAGGCAGGCGCAGCTCTTCGCCGAGTGTGCGGTGTACGTCTTCGTCGGTTATGAGCAGACGACGTTGCCGCGCGACCCCGAGGGGTTGCGATGGATCTCCGCGGAATTGCGCGAGGCTCTCGACGACGGTCGGTTCGCGACGGTTCCCGACAGTGATTAGCGCGGGCATCGGGGTTGTCGCTCACTGAAGTCGTCGCCCCGGTGTGGCGCCACGCGGAGAACCGACTGCGACGGCGCGATCCCGAACTCGACGCGCTGCGCCGTGCAATCCGCGCGGCGATCGTGCTCCCGATCGCCGCCGCGGTGAGCTTCGCGGTCGGCGGCGGGACCCAGACGCCGATGATCACGATCTTCGGATCGGTCGCGTTGCTGATCCTGGTCGACTTCCCGGGAAACCGGCCGGCTCGCGCGCTCGCCTACCTCGGGCTCGCCTTCAACGGCGCCGTCCTGATCACGCTCGGCACGCTGGTGGCTCCGCATCCGTGGCTCGCCGTCGCGGCGATGTTCGTGCTCGGGTTGGTGGTCACGTTTTCCGGGGTGCTCAGCGAGATCATCGCCGCCGGGCAGCGCGCCACGCTGATGACGTTCGTGTTGCCCGCGTGTACTCCCCCCGGGCCGATACCCGATCGGCTGCTCGGCTGGTTCATAGCTCTGGTGTTCTGTGTGCCCGCCGCGCTGTTCCTCCTGCCGCCGCGCCACCACGACGAGCTGCGCAGCGGTGCCGCGCGCGTGTGCGACCGGTTGGCCGACTGTTTGCAGGGCACCACCCCGGCCAGGAACGTGACCCGGGCGATGAACCAACTGTGGGAAACGTTCCTGGGTGCCGACTACCGACCCGTCGCGCTCACCGCGGGCAGCCGCGCCCTGGTCCGGGTGGTCGACGATCTCGGTTGGCTGTCAGACCGGATCACCGACGGCACGGGGCAACTCCTCGGCGAGATGAAATACCCGCTCATCCGGGTGCTGCGCGATTCGGCCGCAGTACTGCAGATCTCCGACGTGTCGACCCGCGCCGCCCGCACCGCGGACCTCGACGCGGCGCTGACCGAACTGCGCGAGATCGCCCAGGGGCACTACCGCGAGGACATCCTCGAGATCCTCGCATCGTCGTGCGAGGCAGACGCGCTCACTGTCGGTCGCAATCTGCTTGCGCGACGTACCTTTTCGGCGACGGTAGGCGTCACCGGCAGGATCATCCGCAATGCCGCCGCCGCCGACGCGCGCCCGGTGTGGGCGCGGGTGCTGGGCCGTGGCCTGCCCAAGACCGGCACCGCCGACTGGGTGATGCCGGAGACGACGGCCGTCGCAGCGATCACCCGCGGGTTCCTCGCCACCCGGGCCGTGGTGTTGCGCAACAGCATTCGCACGGGGCTCGGCTTGGCGCTGGCGGTCGCCGTCACTCACCTTTTCCCGCTCGAGCACGGCTTCTGGGTCGTACTTGGAGCGATGTCGGTGCTGCGCAGCAGCGCGCTGACCACCGGCACTCGGATGTTACGGGCGGTCGCCGGTACCGCGATCGGATTCCTGTTGGGCGTAGGGCTCATCGAGCTCGTCGGCGTCGATCCGGTCGTCATGTGGATGCTCCTGCCGACGGTGGCTTTCGGGTCCGCCTTCGTTCCTGAGGTCGCATCCTTCATCGCCGGCCAGGCCGCGTTCACGATGATGGTGCTGATCATCTTCAACCTGATCGCGCCGACGGGGTGGAGCGTCGGGCTGATCCGCGTGGAGGATGTCGTGGTCGGCGCACTCGTCGGGGTGGTGGTGTCGGTCCTGTTGTGGCCGCGCGGGGTGGGTAACCGGTTGGGACGGGCCATCGACGACGCGTTCGCCGTCGGCGCGACGTTCCTCAAGGCCGCGGTGCTGAGGGTGACCCGCGGGGCGTCGGAGGAGGCCGCCGATCGGGTCATCGCGTTGAGCCAGCAGGCGCTACGGGCGACGCGGACCGTGGACGACGCAGTGCGACAGTTCCTTTCGGAAGGTAGCGGGCCCACCGATATCCGCGGGCCCGCGGTGCGATCGGCGAACCGGGCCATCCGGCTGCGTGCCGCCGCCGAACTGATCGCCGATGTCGTTCCCCCGCCGCACGGAATCTATCCCCGGACAAGGGAGGTGCTCGAAACCCACGCCGAGGCGATCTGCGCGAGGGTCACCGGCGGCGCGGTCGATCCGCCCCCACCACTCAGCGACGATTTCGTGACGGCGCTGCGCGCCGAGGCCACCGACGACGACCTCGCGGTTCCTGCCGCGCTGCCTTTGGTGGCCGTCGCTGCCCATCTCGGGGCGCTGAACCTGCTGTACCCCAAAGGTGCACCGGCGCGGTCGATCAATGACGGTGAGGCATGAGGGCGTTCGGAGGAATCTGTCCGAACCTGCCTGCCTGGTAGTCCTCGAGCGCCTCGATGAGTTCGGACTTGCTGTTCATCACGAACGGGCCGTACTGGAACACGGGTTCGCGAATCGGGAGGCCGCCGAGGATCAGTACTTCAAGCGCGGGACGGTGAGCGTCCTGGCTCCGGTGTGCTTCCACCTTGATCCGGTCGCCGGGCCCCAGAACCGCAAGTTGGCCCTGGTGGATCGGGTGTGCGACGGGGCCGACCGCACCGCGCCCGGACAGTACATAGACCAGCGCGTTGAAGTCGCGTCTCCAGGGCAGGTGGAGTTGGGCACCGGGTTGAATCGTGGCATGTGCCAACGTGATCGGGGTATGCGTCGCACCAGGGCCGACGTGGCCGTCGACGTCACCGGCGACGATTCGGACCAGCGCGCCACCGTCGTCGGACGACAACAGCTTGACCTGGCCGCCCTCGATGGCCTGGTATCGCGGCGTCGCGAACTTGTCCTTGCGGGGTAGGTTGACCCACAGCTGGATGCCGTGGAACATGCCGCCGCTTTCGACGAGTTCGGCGGGTGGTGTCTCGATGTGCAGGATGCCCGAGCCTGCGGTCATCCACTGAGTGGCGCCGTCGGTGATCAGCCCACCGCCACCGTGGGAGTCCTGGTGCGCGAATCGGCCGTCGATCATGTAGGTGACGGTTTCGAACCCGCGGTGCGGATGCCAGTCGGTGCCTCGCGGTTCTCCCGGCTCGTACTCCACCTCGCCCATCTGGTCCATGTGAACGAACGGATCGAGCTCGACGGCCGAGACCCCGGCGAAGGCGCGGACGACAGGGAAACCCTCGCCTTCGAAGCCGCGCGGCCCGGTGGTGATCGACCGGACGGGGCGGTCGGTGTCCGACGGTCCGGCGGTGGTGATGCGGGGAAGGGTGAGCGTATCGGCGGTAACTGCAGGCATGCACTGAATAACCGGACTGTAGTCCGATACATTCCCTTGCCTGTGGATAACTCCTCGCAGAATGTCACACCCTGGAGCTAGGCTTTCGTACATGCGTTCGAATCAAATTTCCGATCTGCTCACCACGCTGGAGGCGCTGTACCGAGAGCTTGCGAGTGTCCGGCTCGACGGCTTGACACGCACCGAGCTTTACGCGCTCGTCGAACAGATCGACAAGCTCGACAATCGCGTCGCGGCGCTCGAGCAGCGGCTGTTCGGCCGCCTGCTCCTTGACCGGAGCGCGACCCCGCGGGATGTGGCCAGGCGCTTGCGTATTTCTCCAGGAGAGGCGCAGCGGCGGCTGGGTCAGGCGGCTTCTTAGCCATGCGTGGGAGCGCGGTCAGTCCGCCTTGGGCTTGAGTGTCCATGCGGGGATCCAGTGCGTGACGGGTTTCCGGCGCGCGCCGTAGGCGATTTCGTATGTCACCAGCCCCCACCAGTAGCCCTGCTCGCACAAGCCCCAGCACGTCAGCCGCCCTTCGACGACCGCGTGCATTTGCAGACCCGCCGGGTTGTAGCCGCCGACGGCGTGTGGCTCGCGCGGAAAGACCGCGGCCAGATCGACGAGCACGGCGATCGGCGGATCGACACGACGGAAGGCTTGCTGAACGGGCTGCCCGTTGTATCCGATGCCTTTCAGCTCGCCCATAGTTCGATCATACGTTCGAACGCCTGGTAGCTGGACGCGAACCGACCCGCGACCGCGAGCGTGCGGCCGGCCCCGCCGCTCACCGCGCCGGCAGTGGGCCGGTTCGGCCGTCCGAACATGGGCAATCGGCTGCCCCGCAGCACTATTCCTGCCATCCGGCAATCAATTTCTGCCATCGGAATTAAAACCTTTGACCACGTGGTTTCCAAGATCAGCTGCAGCTACGAACCGCGACACATGCCACGGCTCGGATACGAAACGAACAAAAGAAGAAGGCTCGAAAATGAAGAAGTTTGGTATCGCTACCGTCGCCGCTAGCGCCCTTGCCGCCGCTCTGATCGGACTGGCCGCACCCGTCCAGGCCGCACCATCCGGACCCGGAAGCGCGCAGCAGACCATCAGCGAGCTGGAATCTCAGGGCTACCACGTGATCGTGAACCGCATCGGTAACGTCCCGCTGGACAAGGCGTCCGTGGTGGCGGTGCGCCCCGGTCAGACCTACACCCAGACCGACAGCCTGGGCGTCGGCGGTGACCGCAACACCCGGGTGATCAACAAGACGATCTATGTAGACGTCAAGTAGCTACCCCGCGAGACAGGCCCCCGGATGCACCCCCTGGCATCCGGGGGCCGTCCATTTCAGCGAACAAGTGTTTCGGAATGCGCAGGCGTGGCTAACACACTGTCGTGGCCTTCGACCTGACGCCCACCGAGGCGCAGCACGACCTGGCGCGACGGACCCACGAATTCGCCGAAGAGGTGGTCCGGCCCGTCGCGCTCGACTACGACAAACGCCAGGAGTTCCCCTGGCCGGTGCTCGAGGAAGCCGCCACGCGCGGCTTCTACAGTCCCCTGTTCTATCGCGACCTCATCGGCGACCCGACGGGGCTTTCGCTGCCGATATTCATGGAGGAGCTCTTCTGGGGCTGCGCCGGCATCGGCCTTGCCGTGGTCATGCCCGCACTCGCGCTGTCGGCCATCGGACAGGCTGCCTCGCCCGAACAGATGCTCCAGTGGGCACCCGAATGCTTCGGCACCCCAGGCGATCTGAAGCTGGCGGCACTGGCGATCTCCGAGCCCGAGGGCGGCAGCGACGTCCGCAACCTCCGGACACACGCCCGGCGCGACGGCGACGACTGGATCATCGACGGCCACAAGATGTGGATCGGCAACGGCGGCATCGCCAACGTGCACGTGGTCAACGCCGTCGTCGACCAGGAACTCGGACACAAGGGCCAAGCGCTCTTCATCGTCCCCGGCAGCACCCCGGGTCTGGAGATGGTCCGCAAGCTCGACAAGCTCGGCTGCCGCGCCTCGCACACCGCGGAGCTGAAGTTCAACGGCGTGCGCGTCCCCGCCGACAACCTGCTCGGCGGCCAGGAGAAACTCGACTACAAGCTGGCCAAAGCCCGCGAAGCCGTCGAAGGCGCCAAGCACTCCGGCTCGGCCACGCTGGGCACCTTCGAACAGACGCGGCCGATGGTCGCCGCCCAGGCCCTCGGGATCGCCCGGGCCGCACTCGAATACGCCACGGAGTACGCCAACCGCCGAGAGGCGTTCGGCGCCCCCATCATCGACAACCAGGGGATCGCGTTCCCACTCGCCGAACTGGCGACCACGCTCGACGGCGCCCGCCTGCTCACCTGGCGCGCGTCGTGGATGGCCGCCAGCGGTGTCCCGTTCGAACGCGGCGAGGGCTCGATGTCCAAGCTCGCGGCCAGCGAGGTCGCGGTCCGCGCCACCGAACGCGCCATCCAGACAATGGGCGGCTGGGGCTACATCACCGACCATCCCGTCGAAAAGTGGTACCGGGATGCCAAGCTGTACACCATCTTCGAGGGCACCAGCGAGATTCAGCGGGTCGTCATCGCCAATGCGCTCGGCGCCGCCGACGGGAAGCCCCCGCTGCACTTCGACCTCGAACCGAGCGGTGGGCCGTTCAACCGCATGTTCGGGCGCGGTACTCCGCTACGCGGTCGGGCCGCCGATGCCGCGCTTTCGGCCAAGGACCGGGTGCCCGCCCCGATAATGCGGTTGGCGATGAACGTGTTGCGCCCGCCTCGCAAATGACTCGCGGATAAGCGGACAAGGGGTGCCCGATGGCCGTTCGGATGGCCGACCTGCTGCGCGGAAGCCTCGACGCCCTGCGGTACGAACCGACGCCGAAGCGGATTCGCGTGGCCCTTGCCGGTGAACCGCTCGTCGACACCTGCGACGCCGTGCTGGTGTGGGAACCACGCCGGATCCTGCCGACGTACGCGGTTCCGGTCGCCGACCTCGCCGGGCAGCTGGTGCCCGCGGGCGCCGAATCCGGCGACGACGACGCGGATCGTCCCGGCGTCGACCGCGCGGTGCTCGATCCCACGGTCCCGTTCGGCACCCACTCGTGTCCCGGTGCCGAGTTCGACGTCATCGCCGGCGAGGAAACGGCACCCGCAGCGGCCTTCCAACCCGAGGACCCCGACCTCGCCGCCTACGCGGTCCTGAACTTCGGCGCGTTCGAATGGCACGAAGAAGACGAGCCGATCGTCAGCCACCCGCACGATCCGTATCACCGCATCGACATCCTCACGAGCAGCCGCCACGTCCGCATCGAATCCGACGGCCGCCTGCTCGCGGAGTCGAAACGCCCGATGCTGCTGTTCGAGACGCATCTACCGGTGCGGTACTACCTGCCGCGCGAGGACGTCGTCGCCGACCTCGACGACAGCGACACCATCTCCTACTGCGCGTACAAGGGGCGGGCGTCGTACTTCTCGGTGCCCGACGGGCCGCGCGACGTCGCGTGGACTTACCGCGATCCCCTGCCCGACGGCGAACGCGTCCGCGACCACATTTGCTTCTTCGACGAGCGCGTCGACGTCACCGTCGACGGTGAGCGTCGGGACCGCCCCGCGACGCAGTGGAGCTAGAACCGCAAGTTGCGCAGCAGGTCGTAGACCCCGGCGATCCACAGCAGCATCGGGATCACCGCGGCGATCGCGGCGCCGTCGAGCAGTTCGAGGATCCGCTTCGTCACCGGTGAGATCCGGCGCAGGCTCGCCGTGGCACCGACGGCGGTCAATGCGACGATGCCCGCGAGCGCGTAGATCGCCAGGACCAACCCGGCCCTGTCCGGATACCACAGGCACAGCCGAACCATCACGCCCGTCGGGATGGCAACGGTAGCCGTCAACAGCGCCCAGGCACACCATCTTTCGGCATACAACCGGGACCGGAATCCACAGATCACCGCGGTCAGGCCCGCGACGCTCATGCTGTGCACGAAGAAGTGGCCCTGCGTCAGGACCGCGATCGCGCCGACCGACAGCACGAGGGCGCCCGCCGTGACGAATCCGATCAACAGCCGCCTGGCCAACTGACTGCGCTCGTGCAGGCGCGTCGCCGACTCCGGAACAGAGGCGATGATCGCCTGCCAGGTCGGCGACTCCTCCTCGCTGTGCGATGTCGCGACGGGATCGAGCAGTTCGTCGTTCGACACCGTCTCCCCCGGGGCCGGGATCGGCGGCAACGCGATGCGGGCGACCGCGACGGTCAGTTTGGCGGCATTGGTGACCACGATCAGACCGAACGCAATCGCTCCCGTGGGCACCCAGTGCTGCCATCCGTAGCCGAAGGCCACCGCCGCAGCCGTCGCCGCGATCGACGCGATCGCCAGGAACGACGCCAGCTCCGCTCTGCGGCGGGGCCCGCCGCGTGTGGCCAACGTCAACAACAACACCACCGCGGAGGCACCCGCGATCTGCGGTGCGCCCAGCGAGTCGACGCCCCGGGGAAGGGGGACCGCCAGGGCCACCGCACCCGCGAGCGTCGGCAGCGCCGCCGTCAACAGGCTCTCGGCCAGGTCGACGTTCCGGTAGCGGTTGTTGGCCACCGCGCTACCGCCGAGCAGACCCAACCCCAGCACTCCGAGAGCGACCGCCCACCACCAGTCGTGCCCGGCGCGCGACCACGCCAGCATCGCCATCGCCGTGACGACCACCGATACCAGCGGAATGGCCACTCCGACAAAGCGGTTCAGAGCCGAGCGGTCGAACTCCGGCGACTCGTCCAGTACGGCGATCGCGTCGATGACATCCTCGACGAGCGGTCGATAGCGCTCGGTGCGGCTGACCGAGACCAACGTCAGCAGCGATCCGTCGACGACCCCCGCCTCGTCAAGCGACTCGCTGAACCTCAGCGGCGGCGCACCCGGCCTGGCGAACGCCCACACGCCCTGTGCCTTGAAGTCGAACCCCGCCAATACATCCTTGGGTGTGTCCTCGAGAAGCTCGGCCAACACCGAGACGGTCTCGTCGATGTAGGTTTCGATCGGCGCCGCCGCAGGCAAGACCAGATCGGTCATGCGCCGTCCGGTGAGGATGGTGACCCGGGTGGTCGACGGCCGCCCGGGCGTGACGCTCGAGGCGGATGTCGCTGCGGCGGTTGAGGTCACCGGCGTTCGAGCCTGTCGAAGTCGTCGGACAGGGCGGCGGCCAGCTCGACGATCCGGCGCCGGAACGTCTTGCCCAGCAGATCCAGCTGGATCTCGGTGCCCGCTGCGATGTGCTTGTCGTACGGCAGCACGATGACCCGCCCCGGCGGTACGTGGCGCTCGAACTGCGCGACGAGATCTTCGACGTCGATGTTCGGCTTGCCGGACACGATGTGGTTGATCACCACGCACGAGCGGCTGAGCAGATCCTGATATCCGTTCTGCCGCAACCAGTCCATGGTCATCGCGGCCTGCCGGGCACCGTCGATCGACGCGCTCGCCACGATGACCAGGCCCGAGACGGTCGACAGCACACCGCGGGCGGCGGGCTGGAACAGTCCGGCTCCGCAGTCGGCGAGCACGAGGTTGTAGTAGCGCGACACGATGTTCGTCACGCCCTTCCAGTCCTCGTCGTTGAACTCGCGCCGGGCTCCGCTGTACTCCTCGCTCGAAAGTACCTCGAGGTTCGCGCCGTTCATGCTCGTGTAGGCGCGGATGTCGTTGTAGCGCTGCAGTTCTTTGTCGGCGAGCAGATCGGCGATGGTGGCCGCGGACTGGCGGCCGGCCCGGTCGGCGAGGTTGCCGCCGTCGGGATCCGCGTCGACGGCCAGGATTCGGTCGCCGCGCACCTTGCTCATCGCCGAACCGAGCGCGACGGTCACGGCGGTCTTGCCGACACCGCCCTTGAGCCCGAACACACCGATCTGGTAGGAGTCCCTGGCGTTCCGGCGAATCCGGGTGTGCAGTTCCATCTCGTAGAGCTCGTCGGGTGACAAGCCCAGGTTGATCCGCGTCAGCATGTAGAGCACGTGGCGCCAGCCCCGCTGCGAGGGCATCTTCACCGCCGACTTCACCCCGACATGCGACAGCGCGTCGATCGCGCGGTGATTGCCGATGGTGGCCGCCGACGTCTGCGCGGGCGGGGCACTGGCGAGGGCGCCGTTCTTCTCCGATTCGGCGAAGTGCTGGCTCGGCGCGGGTGCGGGCGCAGGCCGCGGCGCCGGTGCGGGCGCCGAGCGTGGCTGCTCGAACCGTGCGCCGGCCGGTCCGCCGCTCATCGGCACGCGCATCATCGAATTCGGTTGCGGCGGCGGTGGTGTCGACCGCGCGGCCGGCATCTGCGTGGTGATCTCGTTCTGCTGCGGCGGCGGCGCCTGTTTGGTCTGTCCGACCGACACCGTCGGCCCCGTCATCTCGACAGGGACGTGGCCACTGGGCACGGGTGCGGGCGGGCGCGTGGCCGCACTGGTGGTGTCGCGATCCACTGCGTCGTCGTCGGCTGTTTGGACAGCGTCTCCCGCGGAGTGGAAAAGCCGGTCATAGTCTGCCGACATGAGAACCTCTCTATGTAGTCGCTAAGCGAGGACACACGCGGTGGGCAAGACCCCCCGGAAGGATGAAACCTGCCCACCCGCGCGCAGTTCCTATCCGCCGAACGAGCTTTCGATCATCTTGTCGGCCTGGAACATGGTCCCCCCGCTTCCGCCCGCCTCCTGGATGGTGGCGGCGAGTTGCCGGAGGGCGGCGTTGAGCTCGGCCGAAGCGGTGTCCCAGCGCATCTGCACGGCCTGGTAGGCCTCCGAGCTGGTGCCGCCCCAGACTCCGGCGAGAGCGGTGAGAGAGGCCTTGCCCTCCTCGAGCAGACCCTCGGTCCGGCCGACGGCGGTGTTGATCTCGGCCGACGACCCGTCGATCGCCGCGTAGTTGTAAACCTTTTCGCTCATGGTGTGTTCTCCGTTCGTCGGGTTGGGTTCAGAACTGCATCGCGGTCGACAGCGCCGCGGACTGGTCGCTATCCGTCGCGGCGTACTGCGCGCCGGCGGAGTGGATGTTGGCCGAGATGTCGTTGAGCGCCTGGACCTGACGAACGGCGGCTTCGTGGAAGCGCATCAGGGCGGCTTGTGCGGCCGAGCCGGCCTCGCCGATCAGCTGCGCGGACAGGGCGCCTGCCGTGGACTCCACCTGTCCGATGACGGCCTGCAGCTCTCCACCGATCCGTTCGAAGTTCGCTGCCTCCTTGGCGAGGACAGCAACATCGGTATTCATTGCCATGCTGGATACTCTTTCTCTCTTCCTCTGTCCTCACCATCGCTGGCGAGTCTTTCCGGTCGGGTGACCGGGAAGTCGTGGTGGACGATCACCAGTCGTCGTCCTCGTCTTCGCCGAGGTCCTGGGGTAGGACCCGCGGCGCCGTCAATCCGTGCTTGCTTCCCCCGCTGGTCGCTCGCTGGCCCATCTGGCCCATCGGTCCGGCACCGCCTCCCGCGCCGACCGGTGCCAGCCCGGCACCGCCTGCGCCGGCTGCCGCGCCCGGCCCGCCGGACATCGCGGCGGGCTGACCGATCAGGTCGGCCATCAACGGGGTGCGGGCCATCGTCCCGCCCGCACCGGGCAACGACGCGGCTCGCACGAGCCCCGCGCCGGACGTCGCCCCCGAGCCACCTGCCAGCGGGTGATTCGACAGCGGGCTGGCCCCGACCAGGCCCACCTGCATCTTCTCGCTGCCCAAGCTGCTTCCGAGCTGGGTGAACAACGAGGTGACCTGTTGCAACGGCTGGGTCATCTGCTGCACCGGCTGCATCACCATCTGCATGCCCTGCTGCGGCACCTGCGCCAATGACGACCCCAACTGCGACGCCATCTGCATGCCCTGCTGGGTCATCTGGTTCGGGCTCGCCGCCCGCTGGGCGAGGTTCTCGGCCTTCTGCACCTGACCCTCGGCCTGCTGGGCCGACATGCCGATCTGGGCGGTCGCGCGTCCACCCTGCAGCACCGCCGACTCCATCGAGGCCTGAGTGCTCACCTGCGCGATCACGGCGTTGCGCATGGCCGTCATCGGCGCCGACGCCGCGGCGTACCCAGCCGCGACCGCCGTCGCGCCGGCGGCCACACCGGGCATCACGATCGGCTTGGGGGGCATGATCGGTTCGAACAGGAGGTTCACGGCGGTCTCGGCCTGGTAGACGTCCATCGCCCCGGCCGCTTGGTTCCACATGCGGACGAAGTAGTCGAACTCGTTGACCCCGATCGGCACCGTGTTGACGCCCAGGAAGTTGGTGGCTTCGAGCACCGCGTGGGTGATGTGGTTCTGCTCGATCTCCGGCAGAGGCGGCGTGGTGGCCATCGCGAGGCTGTAGGAGTTCGCCTGCGCGGTGGCCTGCAGCGCCCGCTTTTGGGCCTGCGCGGACACGGTCCGCAGCCACGCCACCATCGGCATCGTCGCGGCCACGACCCGCTCGCTGGCCGTACCACTCCACACCGCCGTCAGCGACGCCAGGCTCGCGGCCAATTCGTCGGCCTGTGTTTCCAGCGAGATCGCCAACGCCTCCCAGCCCGCGGCGGCCTGCAGCATCGGCGCCGCGCCCGCGCCGGCCATCAGCCGGGCGGTATTGAATTCTGGCGGCATGGCGTGCCAGAACATCGTCTAGGTCTTCCCTGGTTCGTCGAGTGAGGGTGTGCGGTGGTCCGCGCTCAGAACGTCGTGGCGTTCGCGCCGTCCACGGCGGTGTAGATCCCCGCGCCTTCGATGACGGCCGCGCCCATCCGGGCCAGTTCCTGCTGGGCAAAAGTGTTCATCGCGAGCGTTTCCACGCCCTCGGCCGCGAAAGCGACCGCCGCCTGCGCCGACACCTCATCGGCACCGGCCGGAACCACTGCGGTGACCGCCGCACCGGCAGTGGTGCCCGCGGCGAGGCCACGGGTGCCGTTAGCCACGACCTGGGCGCCGACTCCGACCGCACCCGGATTGTGCATCAACGGTTCCATCTGTTCGTCTCCTCGTGGGTCATGAATTCAATGCGTATGAACTTGTGCACGCTCGGACGCCGCTGTCCGCCAGCCAGGAACCGTTCCCCGACCTCTTTGCTAAGGCCTTGCCACAAAATTTGCTGGCGTGTGTCGACCAATCTTAACCGCGGCCCAGGGGTGCTCATTACACAACTTCTTCCGGGGGGTCCACATACGCCGCCTGGATGACTTCCTTGCCATCCGGTGAGACCAGAAATCCCTGGCCGGGGGGACGACGCTTGAGCCTGACTTCGCTCGAGGGAAACTCCTGTTTCTCTCCCGAGAGAAACAGCGTCGGAGATCCGGCGCCGTACGCGGCGCCCACGAACTTGTCCATGGTGGCGCGGTGTGCCTGGCTCATCTGACAGGTGACGATGATGTGCAGGCCGATGTCGGCGGCCGCGGGCAGCAGCGGAAACAGCGGTGCCATCGGCGGCACCACACCACTGGCGGCCACGATCATGTGCCAGTCGTCGACGAGCAGCACCACATCCGGCCCGCTCCACCAGGACCGGGCGCGCAGCTGGGCCGTGGTGAGGTCCGCGGGCGGGAGCCGCCTCTGAAGGTTGATGGCGAACGCCTTGATCGCCTCTTCCAGGCTCGCGTTGTTGCGGTTGATGGCACCCGCTGCCAGAAGATGTGTCTCCGGAACCGCGTCCAGCAGGCCGGACCGGTAGTCCGCCAGCATGAATCGCACCTGGTCGGGGCTGTTGCGCGCGCAGATCGCTTGCGCAACAGCGTGTGCGATTCGCGTCTTGCCCGACTTGGGCCCGCCGAAGATCAACATGTGCGGTGTGGTGTGCATGTGGTTGTAGGCCACCGCCATGTCGGATTCGCGCAGACCCAGCGGCACCGTCCACCGCGTGCGGTAGTCGGCGTCCGGGCCGGGCGGGTTGGGGTCCAGGTGGTGCAGGTAGATGCGTTCGGGCAGGACGCGCACCTTGGGTGCCTGGTCGGTGTGCCGCGCCGCGATCACCTGGACCGCATCGGACATCGCGGTGACGAGGTTGTCGGCGCTGTGCACGCCGTCGAGCCGCGGCACTCCGATCATCAAGTGGTGCTTCTCCATCGACACCGCGCGGCCGGGCCGGTTGGCCGGGATCTCGCGGGTGATGCGGTCGATCTGCGTCTCATTGACGTCGCCCAAACGGAACTCGACCTTCGTGCCGAGGTAGTCGCGCACGCGCGCCTTGAGCTCGGTCCAGCGCGGCGTCGAGATCACCGTGTGCACACCGAACTGCAGACCCTGGCCGGCGAGATCCTGCACGACGGGCTCGAGGTCAGCGAACTCCGCGACGAATGCCGGCCATCCGTCGATGACCAGGAACACGTCGCCGAACGGATCGGCGGCCAGCGGATGGTTCGCGTCATCGCGCATCTCGCGATAGGCGGCCATCGATCCGACGCGGTACTGCTTGAACATCGCCTCACGTTGCCGCAGAACGCCTTTCATCTCGGCGACGACACGGTTGACCCGGTCCGGCTCCGAGCGCGTGGCGACACCGCCGACGTGCGGTAGGTCCTCGAGGTACAGCAGGCCGCCGCCGCCGAGGTCGACACAGTAGAACTGGACCTGCCGGGGCGTGTGGGAAGCGGCCGCTGAGAGGATCAACGTCTGCAGGAAGGTGGACTTGCCGGTCTGTGGTGCGCCGCCGACGGCGATGTTGCCGCCTGCCGACGACGTGTCGATGCCCCACACCTCCTGGCGGTGCCGGCGCGGTTCGTCCATGATGCCGAGGCCGAAGCGCAGCGGCTGACGCTGCCGGTCGTTGGCGATCAGTTCGTTGACCGGTGTCGGATCGGCCAGCGGCGGCAACCACATCCGATAGGCGCGGGTCTCTCCGGTGGTCAGCTGGTCGAGGACCACCTCGCGGAGCACCCGCTGGTCGGGTTCGATGCTCATGACGTCACCGCCGTCTCCGGAATCGGCGCCGCGGTGAACGGCCGGATTCGCAGCCGGGTCTGACCGGTGGCCTGGGGTCGTGCTTCCCCGTTGTCCTGCCGCGCGGCGGTCGGCACATAGTTGACACCGGTGTAGACGCTGTGGAACTTGACCGGGTCCTCCATACCGACGCGAAGGAAGCCGACACCGCTTTCCTTGTTCGTGATGTACTGCGCCTCAGGGGTTCCGATCACGGCCTTGGATTCCGCGGAACTGGTGGTGCGCAACGCGATCCGGTAGGTCAGGTTCGGCTCGAGCTTGTCGATGCGCACCCCGCCGGTGTTCAGCGACTGCGTCGCCAGCAGCAGGTGCACCCGCAACGAGCGGCCCACCCGGCAGATCCGGTCGAACAACGCGATGAAGTCCGGGTGGTTCTGCAGGAGTTCGGCGAACTCGTCGACCACGACGAAAAGTGTTGGCAGCGGCGGCAGGTCGGCCCCGCGTTCGCGATGCTTTTCGTATTCGGCGACGCCGGACAGCGCGCCCGCCGCGCCGACCTGTATACCGGCCTGCCGCAGGATGGACTGCCTGCGGTCCAGTTCACCGCTGAGCACCTCGCCCATGCGGCTGACCAGTTCGGCTTCCTCTTCCATGTTGGTGACGACGGCGGCGGTGTGGGGCAGCTTCTCCATGCCCAGGAATGTCGAGCCACCCTTGAAGTCGGTGAGCAGCAGGTTGACCTGGTCGGGGTGGTGGGTGGCCGCCAGCGAGAGGATCAGGGTGCGGAGAAACTCCGACTTACCCGAACCCGTTGTCCCGATGAGCATTCCGTGCGGACCGGCACCGAACTCAGCGCCTTCCTTGATGTCGAGGTGCATGATGTCGCCGGTCTTGAGTTCGTGACCGAACGGGATACGCAGCCGGTCGCGGTCGGCGTCGCTGAACATGCGCCACCGCGCCGGGGTCACCTCCTCGATCGACTGCGCCCCGACCAGTTGATGCCATTCGGTGGCGACCTTCTTGTGCACCCGCACGCTCTTGTCGATGATCGTGCCGGTGATCGACCAACCCGCCAGCTTGCGCGCGATGCGGGCGGCCTGCCCCGGTGCCATCTGGTCGACCGTCGACGTGATGAGCCGGAAGGTCTGGTTGGGCAGCCGATCGTCGGCGGTGCCGTCGTCCGCCACCCGGATCCGGTAGGCCGAGCCGCGGTGGTTGCCGAGCGTGATGACCGTGACGCCGGCCCGGCCGTCTACCGGGAACCCGGCCTTACCCCCGGTCAGGTCGAAGACGACGACGTACGGTCCGCTGGGCGCCGCGTCCGCGGTGTGGGGGCCGCGCGCAGTCAGGTCGCTCAGGCCGTCGGGGCGGGTGAAGATCATCCGGGTGGGCCCTGCCGCGTCCGTGTCGGTCTGATGCTGCACATGCGGTAACCATTTGAGCCAGGCCCAGTTCGGGTCCTCGGGGTTGTCGATGAGCACCCGCATCTGCAGCAGGTCCGGCGGGTGGAACACCGCGAGGTGACAGATCATGGCGGTGAGCAGCCCCGCCGCGCCGTCCGGGTCACCGCCGATCGCGATGGTCGGAAAGGTACGCAGCTGCAGTAGTTTCGGGCAGTCGTGGATGAGCCCGTGGGTGCGCAGGAACTTCGTCACCCACATGTGGCTCACCGGTTCCAGGTGCGGTTGCGGTGCGCCCTGCGGACCGGCCAGCTCACCGCCGACCGCCGGCTTCAACAGCCGGTCGACCGCGGGTTCGGTACCCAGCCCGATCCGGGTCGCGGCGTAGAAGTCGGCGTTGGTCTGCCGGGACCACTGGCGGTTGGTGCCGATGATCGACAGCAGGTCCTGCGGGTGTGGCGCGTGGTAGTTGAAGAACGTCACCTGAGCGGCCGCCGACGATGTGACGCGGGTGCGGAGCCCGGCCAGGTAGCGGAGATATTCCTTACGGTCGGCGTTGATCTCGGGGACACGCTTGCCGCCGGGGCCGCCTCCCGCCATGAATCCGACGGTCGCCATGATCATCATCAACGGCATCATCAGCATGTACGGCGACAGTTGCCGGATACCGGTGAAGATCATGATCGCGATCATCCCGAGCATGCCGCCGCCCATCACCCACGGCAGCGCCTTCTGGATGCCCGACGGCGGGATCTCGACTCCCAGGTCTTCCGGCGGTGCGACGTTGATCTCACCGGGCGTCAGCCTCGGCCCGCGCTTGATGATCGGGGTGAACTTCTTGGTCGTCATCGGCCGCCTCCGGACTGCGCTGCGGCCGACTCGGCGGCAGAGTCCCCACCGACCCTGCGCGGGTTGGGATCCGGTGGCAGGGTGTCGTGTTCGATGAGCGCCGCCTCTTTCGACAGCACCGGGCCGTCCATCAGAAGTCCGACCACCTGCCACGGCGCGGTCGTCGGACCGGTGAGCCCGAGTGTCTTGCCGGTGTCGGCGTTGGGCAGCCCGTACCGGACGCCCTGCGGATCGATGTAGTAGAGGCTCTCGCCGTACCGCGGATCGGGCGACTGCAACTGGATGTACTGTCCGCCGTCGATGTAAACCGTTGCCTCACCCCCGATCTGCTCGATGCCGGTGCCCATCGCCGACGGTGCGATCGGCAGGTGCCGCCCCGCGATCACCGTCGTCTTCGGCGCCTGATCCCCCGGCTCGCGCTGCCACGCCCAGCACAATGTTGGGGTGTCCTCGCGCGGCAGGATCTCCAACGGTTTGTCGGGCAGCGGTGAGGCGAAGACATGTTCGGGGATCCGGGCGACGACGCTTGCCTCCACCGACGGCGGCGTGACCAGACCGAACGAGTTGGTCGCGCGCAGCGCGGCGGCGGTGGTGTCGTTGATCCTCGCGACACCGTCGGGCAGCACCACGAAATACTGTTCGCCGTCCTCGGTCAGCGCCTTGAACACCGAGCCGATTACGAGATTGGGCGGCAGCCCAACCGAATTGGGAGCCCCCAAGGCCGGGATGTCGGGAAGACGCCAGGGGCCCGCGTTGGGAAGCGCGTTGAACAACCCCTGCGAAATCGGCGTCGCCCGCGCTGTCACCGGGACTCCGACCGCCGAGGTGACCGCGCGATCGGCGAGATCGATGTCGTGCCTGCCGCTTTCGGTCACCAGCCAGATGTCGTTCTCGTAGGCGACCAACATGCCCTGATCGGGGCGCATCGGCGCGACCGAGGCGTCGGTGACCAGGGGCCGGACGATGATCGAGGATTCCAGGTTCGGCGCCACGCTTTCGGGCTTGGTGACGGTGTCACACAGCGTCCACATCGAGTTCGCGCCGCCGACCGGCGTCGCGTAAGGCGCCCCGGGGATTCCGATCGACTGACCCTTCGGCATGCGGTTCAACTCGTCGGACTTGACCGCCACCGGTGTCCCGGGGTTACCGAGCACGAGCCGCGCCGAGGTCAGGTTGTACACCGGCCGCAACTGACCGCTGCCGGGCAGTACCACATAGAGCTGATTGGTGTTGCGATCGACGAGAAGCGTGTCATCGCCGCGCTTTCCGAGCGGCTTGAAGTACGCCAGCAGCGCGGCACCCAGGCATACCGCCACCGCGATGATCACGCCCGCGGAGACGGCGCGGCTGTAGAACTGCAGCGGGTCGTCGAACATCCGGGTGTCGCGGCGCACGATCGCGTGCTCGACGCGTCGAAGCAGGAAGCGCCAACCGCTGACCTGCACCTTGGTGGTGAGCCGGAATCCCATGGCTAATCACCGATGCTCAGACGTGCGTGGACCGCGCCGATCGCGGCGGCCATGTCCTCACCGTTGATCTCGCTGAGCTGTTCGTCGCCAAGGCTGTCGATGTCGAGCGAACGGGCCAGCCGCATGTCACGGTTCTGTTCGCCCGCCTCGACCAGTTGGCGGGCATAGCGGCCGTTGCCTGCGATGTCGAGCGCGGGTTTGCCGTTGAGCGTGCGGCTGCTCAACAGGGTGGCGGCCTCGAGCACCTGCTTGGCGGCCTGCTCGTCCAGCGACGAGTCATTGGCACGGGCAATCACTTCGGCGATCTCGACGATTTCACCGGGGGTGTAGGAGTCGAACTCGATGCGGGTGGCGAACCGCGACCGCAGGCCGTCGTTCGATTCCAGCAGGCGGTCGATGTCGGCGCTGTAGCCGGCGATGATCACCACCAGCCTGTCCCGGTCGTTCTCCATCCGGGCGAGCAGCGTGTCCAGTGCCTCGGTGCCGAACGGGTCGGCGCGGCCGTCGCGTTCCTGCACCAGTGTGTAGGCCTCGTCGATGAACAGCACACCGCCGAGGGCGCGGTCGATCGTGCGGCTGGTCTTGACCGCCGACTGCCCCTCGTACTCGGCGACGAAGTCCTTGCGGGAGGACTCGACGAGCTTCGGCTCGGTGATGACGCCGAGGCCCGCCAGGATATTGGCGACGACACGGGCGATCGTCGTCTTGCCCGTGCCGGGCGGACCGGCGAAGATCATGTGCTTGGACGTCTGTGCGACCTTCATCCCGCGCGCCGCGCGGATCTTGGCCATCTGCGTCGCGGCACGGTAGGCCTCGATCTGCTCCTTCACCCGCGTCAGCCCGATCTGTCGGTCGAGTTCGGCCTGCGCCTCGGCGAGGAGCCGCTCGCGACCGGAGGTGTCGGCCTCGACACTGCTCGGGTCCCACGGATCCTTGCGCGCCGCGATCTGCTCCGCGGTCGTGGTCGTGAGTCGGTATGACGGGTCGCGGAGTGCTTCAACGACTTTCGGGGCGGGATGGGTGGCCTGCAACCATTCCAGCAGTGCGACCGCCGACTCTTCGTTGCCCTGGCTGCGGCGCGTCATCGCCAGGAACCACGCGATGGCCGGGGCGCACGCCTCCCCGGCGGGTGAGGAGTTGGACTCGGTGAGCCGTCGTTCGGCCTCGGTGAACAGCCCGAGGTTGGCCGCCGCGACGCCGTGCGCCACACCTGCGGCCGCGGCGAGGAATTTGTCTGGCCACGCGGCGGCGCCGCGGACCTGGTCGATCACATCGGTCCAGCGCTCGGCGGCGGCGTAGATCACGGCCTTAATCCAGGCCACCAGGTGCTCGGCCCCGGCGGCCGGGGCGTCGTCGAGAGCCTCCATCGCGTCGGCGTAGTTGCCGATCGACGCCTCGTTGGCGGCGAAACCCATAGTGATGGCCAGCGGCGAATTCACCGGGTAGGTGATGTCGCCGAACCCCCCGCCGATCGGCACCCGAGCGTTGAGGCTGTTCATCGAGATCTCGGCCGAACCGGCGAGCTGACCGAAGTTGGCGCGGGAGTACCAGGCGCGGAACAGCGTGACCCTGTCGGTGTCACCGCAACGGATGCGGCCCACCCACGCGTCGCAGGCCGATTCGTCGAAAGTGGTGATCTCCGTGAAGATCTCGAATGAGCGCGCGGGTGTGCTGGCCAACATGCCGACCGCGCTTCCGAACAGGCTGGCGAGATGCTCAGTCATGGCCACCGGCATATCTTGTCGTGAACACGCGGGTGCGCTCGGCGCGGGCTTGTTCCGGGCTGGGGAGGCCGAGATCGCGGGTGAGGAAGTCGCGGGTTGCCGCGTCGTCGTGGCCCTGTTGGCGCATGCCCTCGAGCATGCTGACGTATTGCGTCGACTTCGCGTCTTGGCTGGCGAGCCCGGCGACGACGAGGACCTCTTCGGCGAGCTTGGCCTCTGCGAGCCCACTTGCTCTGGGAGATAGCTTGATTCGACTGATCCGGCCGTCGGACAAGGCGCTGACGGAGACGGTGCCGGGCGGATTGGTCACAGTGGCGACGGGGAGCGGCGGTTCGGTGGCGCCGGTTGCGCCCGGGCCGTAGCCATCCAGGGCGTCGAGCACGGAGTCGTCGGAGACCTCGGGTGGGCTGAAATCGAGCGCGGCCATGTCGTCGCGCTCGTCGTCGGCATCGTGTTGAGACCGCTCATCCACCATGCGCGGCCTCTGCTGGGTCGAGCGTGGCGTGCTCGAACCACGTTCTGGACGGCAGGAATTCGATCAAGCCGTCCAGCGCGCGCTGCAGGTTCTCGGTGCTGCCGGGCAGGAAACTGCCATACAGTTCACCGCTCACCCGCCGGGGAATCGACACGATCCGTCCGTACTTCGAGTCCAGCACGCCCGCGGCGACGTCGGCTTGGGTGAACGTTCCGCCCGGATGCCGCTCGATCGCGGTGATCTCCGCCCAACTCTCCGGGTCGGCGATGATGTCGGCGTAGGCGCGCGCCGACGACGGGCCGATTCCGTAGGCCGCGATCTGGTTTGCGTCGCGGCATGCGGCGAGTTTGCTCGCCACACCCGTCAGCGGTTCGAAGTCGGCCGGCGTCGCGGTGCCCAGCACCGTCATGACCATGGCCGCCAAACCGACCTGGGGAGCCACCCGCTGCAACACGAGCATGTCGCCGTCACGGGCCGCGACGACATGGCGGTCACCTTTGCGGCAGACCACGAAGCGGATCAGCTTGCCGCCGACGTCGCGCCGCCACCAGCGTGCTTCCAACGTGCGGTCCGCCCGGCTCAACGTGTCGACCATCGCCGCCACCTCGGGGTGCGGGTGGCCGAAGACGTCGAGCACGCCCTGTGCGGTCAGATCGCGAGCGACCTGATCCCACACGCGGTCGCGCAGTTCCGGCTGGGGGATGTTCAGCCGGATGCCCAAGGCGGTGGGGAATTCCATCAGGCCGAGCCGGTCGGCGATGACCAGCATGCCGTCGATGGTGACCTCGACGCCCACGACGTCGTCGATGTGCGTGGCGTCCGTACTCACGGCTGATCCGTCTGAATCTGGGCGGTCAATGCCGAGGCCGCCGCCTCGTCGGTGCTGCCATAGAGCGCGGCGGCGTCGGTCAGTTCGTCGGAGAGGGCGACCGACGATTCCGCGGCCGCGACGCCGGCGTGGTCTCGCGACGTGAGCACGGCATCCAGCGCATCGGCGGTCGGCGCCGCGATGGTGCCGTGGGTGTTCTCGACCGCTGCCTGGATGTCGTCGCCGGAGCGGCTCATCGCGCGGGTGTCCGCGGCCGTGCGGTCGTGCCGAGCGGCCAGATCGCCGAGGTGAGCGGTGGAGACACGCACATCGTCGGACATCGCCGTTCACCCCTTCCCGTCGTCGTGCGTTGGCACCTTCTGTCGGCACCGCGCGTTTGCGCACGGACCTCGAGTCCTTTGCCGCGGACCCCTTCACACGGCCGGCACCGATCACGCAGGTCTGGTCGCCGCGAGCTAGCGTACCAGCGGTTGAACACCCCCGATGTCACCAATTTTCGGCTCCTCGGCGCCCGCCGATCGTCGCGCACAGGCAACTTGCAGTTAATGCGCAAGATGTCATCTCAGCGGCATAACCGCGCCTATGCCCGATATAGCAAACTCTGTTGATGCACTTTTCCACTGCCCTAGGGTGCTGAAGCCGCTGGCGGCTGCTTCCGCTGGCAAGCATGCCCGCCGACGGTTGCAGCCGGCTGGACGTCGACTCACGACGGCTACATCGTCCCTGGGACCCCCGGCTCGGTGTTAGCTGGGAATGCTGGCCAGGGGAAGCTGGGACAGTGGTTGATACTTGACCCCGGGGACCGATACGACATTCGGAGGAGATCGCATTGAGCGACCGCGATGACGCGTTGCGCAAAGAACTCGGCTGGACGAGCCCCGAAGAAGCCGAACAGGCGCCGCCACCGCCCTCCGAATCGGAGCCGGCGCAGCCGCCGCCACCGGGTTTCCCGGATCCGGACGCACCGCGCGCCAGTTTCCGCGAGCAGCCGACCCGATTCGGCCCACCTCCGGACTCTCTTCACGACACCGGACCGGTACCGGCCGCCCCCCGTCCCGATCCGCGGATGTGGGGCCACCCCACCAGGCAACAGCCACCGCCCCGTCCTCCGCAGCAGCCCGGCCCGCCGGCCGGACCGTGGCCCGGTCCCGGACCGCAGGGCCAAGCCGCACCCCAGCAACCGGGCTCCTACGCAGAACGGATCAGGCCCGACGAACTGGTGCCTCCGCGCAAGGCCGCGCCCACCCGCGGTTGGCGATACGCCTTGTATCGAGCCACCTTCGGATACGTGAACCTCGGCCCGGGGCCTGACGAGATCCGGCAGGCCGAGCTGGAAGCGAAGATCCGGGGCGCGCTGCGGGGTCATTACAAGATCGGCGTGATGGGCAAGGGCGGGGTCGGTAAGACGACCGTGTCGGCCAGCATCGGCTCGGTATTCGCCGAGATACGTCAGGACGACCGGGTTGTCGCGATCGACGCGGACACCGCGTTCGGCAAGCTGGGCAGCCGGGTCGACCCCAAGGCCCAGGGCTCGTACTGGGAACTGGCCTCCGACCAGCATCTGGAAACCTTCGCCGACGTCCGCAGCCGAGTCGGAAACAACGCCGCCGGATTGTTTGTGCTCGCCGGTGAAGGCACTCCCGCGCGTCGCCGCGTGCTCGACCCGGCCATCTACCGGGAAGCCACCTCTCGGCTGGACCGCTACTTCACGATCTCGATCATCGACTGCAGTTCGACGATGGACTCCCCGGTCACCCAGGAGGTGCTTCGGGACCTGGACGCGATGGTCGTGGTGTCCTCACCGTGGGTCGACGGCGCCGCTGTGGCCGGCCAGACGCTGGACTGGCTGGCTGCGCGCGGGCTGACGAGGCTGCTGCAGCGCACGGTCATCGTGCTCAACGACTCCGACGGGCACGCCGACAAGCGCACGCGTTCGATTCTGGCCCAACAGTTTTCGGGTCAGGGCCAGAGGGTCATCGAGGTGCCGTTCGACGGGCATCTGCGTCCGGGCGGCGTCATCAACGGGACTTCGGAGATGTCCGCGGAAACCCGTCGGCGGTTCCTCGAGATCGCCGCCGCGCTGGCCGACCACTTCCCCACCAGCGACGACCGCAGCCGCGAGCGCTATTGATTCGGATGCCTCAACCGAGTTCGTCGACGAGTGCGGCGATCGCCTCGGCAGCCTGCACCGGCACCTGCTCTTCTGCCTCGGCGTGCGCAATGTCGTCATCGGAAACCCCTGCCGCCTGGGCGGTTTCGGCGATGGTGAGGTTCGCCCGGCGCCGCGCCGCATAGAGGCGCTGACCCAACGTCGCGCCCGGGGATCGCGCCGCGCGCAACATCAGCTCGTCATAGCGCGTCCGCACGGCGCTCAACGCCTTGATGAGCGGCGGGGTCACCCTGCTGATCCGCGCCGCCCGCGCCGCGACGGCTTCCAGTTGACGGAGGTCGGCCAGGATCTTGGCCGCCTTCGCGCCGAACTCCGGGTCCTCGGCTGCGGGTAGCGCGGCGATGGCCGAGTCGAAGGTCCTCGCGGCGGTGATCACCGCCTCGGCGATCAACGGCACCTCGTCGCTGCGCGGCGCCGCCGCGGGGCGGTGATTCTCGCCGGCCGGTTCTCCCCGCCGAAGCCCAGCGATCGTGCCGGGTGGCCACTGCAGCACCTCTTCGAGCTTTGCTCGGGTTCGCTCCCGCGGCCAGCTTCTGCCCTTCTCGAAGGCGATCAGGGCGCCGGCGTTGATGATGCCGTCCGCCGCGAGGCTGCGTTGGCTGATGTTGAGCTCACGACGTCGCGCCGCGGCGGCCGCACCCGCTCGAACCATGCCCTGATCGAGCGCCTCGGTCGATCCGTCGGTCGACTCCGGATTGGTCATGGCGCGGTGGGTCCTCGAGGGCGGGGGTGAGAAGGCGCCGTAATCGTATCCGCCGTTATGTTGCGCGCTACGGCTTGGTGCGGCGTGGCGGTCCCCAAATCGTGTCGACGCTCCAGTTCAGTCGTGTCCGCGTCAGCCTGTGCTACGGCTTTGTCGGCACCCGTAGCATGTGAATTCGCACTTCAGGGGCATACTTGCGGCAGCCGCTGGCACTTGCACTCGCATTAACCGTTGCATCGCTACGGTTAATGCGCTACGTTTTCGCCATCGCGACCGACGGGCCGCACACAGTGCAGAGGAGCATCACGAATGAACACGACTGAATGGGATGAGACGCCCGTCGGTGCTTGCACCCGGGACCCGGAGCGGTGGACCACATCGGCCGACGAGCAGGCGAAGGCCATCTGCCGCGCGTGCCCTCGCCGTTGGCTCTGCGCACGGGAGGCCTGCGAGTTACCGCGCGCCGAGGGTCTGTGGGCGGGGATCTTCGTGCCCGAGGCCGGGCGCGGCCGCACGTTTGCTCTGCGGCAGCTGAAGTCACTGGCGGAGCGGCACGGCCACCCCGTGCGCGACCGTCGGCTCTACGCGGAATCGGCCTGATCACCGGTCGGCTCGCCGCCGGATCGGGGGGTCGGCGGCGGGCCTCGACCATCGCCCGGAATATCTCTAGGGACCAGCAGGTTGACGAATGCGACGGTGCCGGGCATGCCCCGGGCCCCAACACAATCGTCGCTTCGAGCGACCACTCGCCGAGAGGCGCAGGCGGCACCGTCCCTTTTTCTTCTACCAGGTGTCGACGAAGCGTCGGCCCTGACGACGCGGGGCGTGTGCCGTGGCCGCAGTCAACGCGTTGATCACGACATCACGGGTCTCGGCCGGGTCGATCACGTCGTCGATCTCGAACAGCGCCGCGGCGTTGAGCGCCTTGGCGTTTTCCTGCGCGGCCGCCGTCGCCTGCCTGACCCGTTCCTCGCGCTCGTCCTCGTCGGCGATCGCTTCCAGTTCCTTGCGCATACCCAGCCGGACCGCGCCCTCCAGGCCCATCGGTCCCAGGTGCGCGCCCGGCCATGCCACCGTCAACGCCGGCTCGTGCAGGCTGCCGCCGGTCATCGCCTGCGCGCCCAGTCCGTACCCGCGCCGTAGGATCACCGCGATCAGCGGCACCTTGAGCGCCGCACCGGCCACCAGCATCCGCGACGCGCGGCGCACCAGCGCCTCGGACTCGGCCGCCGGGCCCACCATGTAACCCGGGCAGTCGACCAGTGAGAGGACGGGCAGCCCGAACGCGTCACACAGCTGCAGGAAGCGGGCCGCCTTGGCGGCGGCGGCCGTGATCGCGCCGGCCATCACCATCGTGTTGTTCGCGATGATCCCGACCGGGCGGCCGTCGACGCGGGCCAGCGCCGTCACCATCTCCGGCGCGAACTTCGTCCGCAGGAACGTCACCGTGCCCTCGTCGGCCAACGTCTCGATGATCGGCGCGACCTGATAGGCCCGACGTGCAACCTCGGGAACGATTGTGCGCAAACGTGTTTGGTCGGCGACCGGTCCGGGCTCGGTCGGCCCTTGAAAGTAGCCGAGCAGCCGCTTCGTCACCGCGACCGCCTCGGCTTCGTCGGCTACCACGACGTCGACCACACCGTTGGGCGCCTGCATGCTGATCGGGCCCACCTCGTCGGGTGGCACGTCACCGAGCCCGCCGCCGGCGATCATCGCGGGTCCGCCCATGCCGATCGACGTGTTCTCGGTTGCCACGATCAGGTCCGCGCAGCCGGCGATGACGGCGTTGCCCGCGAAGCAGCGACCGTGGACGACGGCGATGCGCGGCACTACGCCCGACAGCGCCGCCCACAGTTTGAACGCGCGCGCATCGAGCGACGACACCGCCGGATAGTCGGTGTCGCCCGGCCGCCCGCCGCCGCCCTCGGCGAAGAACACCGTCGGCAGCCGCAGCCGCTCGATCAGCTCGAACAACCGGTCCTTCTTGCGGTGGCCCAGCGCGCCCTGCGTACCGGCCAGCACCGTGTAGTCGTAGGACAGCACCGCACACGCGCTGCGCTCGGCGCCGAACAGGTCGCCGTTGATCCGTGCGGTCCCGGCGACCAGACCGTCGGCGGGGGTGCGTGCGATCAGGTCGTCGAGGTCGCGGCGGTGGCGCTGCGCCGCGATCGCGAACCGGCCGTACTCCACGAACGAGCCCTCGTCGATGAGGTCGGCGATGTTCTCCCGAGCGGTCCTGGCGTTCGCCTCGTGTCGCCTGGTCACGGCATCCGGTCGGGCCGCGTCCTCGGTGAGTTCGCGGCGTCGTAGAAGCTCGGCGTGGTCGTCGCGCAGCGACTCGTCACTCACGGCGTCCGATGCTAATCAGGCGGCGTCGGCCCGAGTTATCCACAGGCACTTCTCTCGAGGTCTGGAACTGTCGGCCGTCGCGCTTAGCGTGCGGATATGACGAACTGGATCAACACAGTCAGCCGCGACCACGTCGAACTCGGCGTGCGCGGCCGCTTCACTCAGGCCAATCACGGCAAGCCGAACATGCTGCGCAGGATGGCGCGCGGCGATTGGATCGCCTTCTACTCCCCTCGCACCGTCTATCCCGATGGTCCGCCGCTGCAGGCGTTTACCGCGATCGGGCAGATCGCCGACGACGAGCCCTATCTCGATTCGGCGTCCCCGGACGTCGAACGGTGGCGGCGCAATGTCGACTTCCTCGACGCGCATGAGACGCCGATTCGTCCGCTCCTCGAGAAGCTCAACTTCATCGAGGACAAGACCCGCTGGGGCTACAAGTTCCGCTTCGGGGTGTTCAAGATCGGCGACGATGATCTGGAAGTGATCCGTTCGGCGATGACAAGCCCGGGATAGACCTACTGTGGGTTGGTGAGCAACACCGACCCGGCGCCGGCCGAAGTCGCCTGCGCGGCAGTCCCGTTCGCGGGCGTCCTGCATCCGCGGGAGGTGCCGCTGGGCGGTCCGAGGGCGATCCGCGTGCGGCGCACGCTGCCGCAGCGGGAGCGGTCGCTGATCGGAGCGTGGTGCTTCGCCGACCACTACGGCCCGCACGACGTGCGCGGTGGCACGGGTATGGACGTGCCGCCTCACCCGCACACCGGGCTGCAGACCGTCAGCTGGTTGTTCAGCGGCGAGGTCGAGCATCGCGACAGCGGTGGCGTGCACGCGCTGGTGCGCCCGGGCGAGCTCAACCTGATGACGGCAGGCGCGGGCATCTGCCACTCGGAGGTGTCGACGGGCGCCACCACGATCCTGCACGGCGTGCAGCTGTGGGTGGCTCTGCCCGATGAGGCGCGGGACACCGGGCGCGGCTTCGAACACTTCGTCCCCGCGCCGCGCGCCGTCGGGGACGCGACGCTGCAGGTGTTCATCGGCGAACTCGAAGGCCTGCGCTCCCCCGTCGACACGTTCACACCTCTGCTCGGGGCCCAGGTCGACCTCGACCCCGGGGCGGAGGTGATGCTGGAGGTCGATTCGGACTTCGAGCACGGGGTGCTCCTCGATCAGGGCGACGTCGCCGTCAACGGCACTGCGCTCGACACCGCCGACCTGGCGTTCCAGGCCGCCGGCGCAGAGAGGTTGCACCTGGCCAACCGCGGCAGCGCGCCCGCCCGGCTGGTGCTGCTCGGCGGACCACCGTTCCCCGAGGAACTGGTCATGTGGTGGAACTTCGTCGGCCGCAGCCATGACGACATCGCGGCCTATCGCAGACAGTGGGAGGACCGCGATGACCGGTTCGGCGCTGTGCAGGGGTACCGCGGCGCGGTATCCCGGTTGCCCGCTCCCCCGCTGCCCAACGCGACCTTGCGTCCGCGATCGAACCCGGGGGTATAGAGAAACCATGACGACCGACAAAACCGGCGCGCCCACCGAGGTCACCGCCGAAGCCGACCGCTACACCATCGCCGTCGACGGGAAGGGCGTCGGAATCGCCGAGTTCGCCGACCGCGACGGTCAGCGAGTCTTCACCCACACCGAGGTGGACAGCGATTTCGAGGGCCGCGGCCTGGCGACCATCCTGATCGGCGAGGCGCTGCAGAAGACGCGCGATGAGGGGCTGCGCATCGTGCCCGTCTGCAAGATGGTGGCGTCCTACGTCGAGAAGCACGACGAGTTCGCCGACGTCGTCGATCCGGTGTCCGACGACATCGAGCACTGGCTGGAGAATCGTTAGTTCGACTAGACCGCTATCGTCTTCGCGATGGTGGCCGCGTTCTTCACCCCCGACGGTGACGCCTTCGTGCCCGCGCCGATGGCGCAGGGGCCGTGGGGACAGACAATCAGCGGCAACTACGCCGGCGGTCTGCTCGGTCACGTGCTCGAACGCGACGCCGGCGACCCGGACTTCCAGCCGGCCCGGCTGACCGTCGACCTGTTCCGCCCAGCCGCGCTGGCGGCGGTTCGGGTCGAGACCTCCGTCGTCCGCCAGGGCCGTCGCCTGAAACTGGTCGACGCGCTGATGACGCAGGGCGACACGATCGTCGCGCGCGCGACAGCGCTGTTCCTCCGCCGCGGAGTACAACCCGCCGACGAGATCTGGACGTCGCCGGTCACCATGCCTGCGCCACCTCCGACACCCGATCCCATCCCCCGCGAACTGTCGACGTTGGTGTGGACCTACGGCAGGGACGAGCGCGAACCCGGACCCGGCGAGGGCTTGGCGAACTGGCAGCACTCGGGTCCGAAACACCTGTGGGTCCGCGACTTTCGGCCGCTGGTCGCTGGCGTGGACCTGACGCCGTTCACCCGCGCCGCCATGGCCGGCGACATGGTCAGCTCGTTGACACACTTCGGGCCGAGCGGCCTGCAGTGGATCAACGCCGACTACACACTGACGCTGTCGCGGCTGCCGAAGGGGCCCTATCTCGGGCTCGCCGCACTGACGCACTTCAGCGACGCCGGAGTGGCCACCGGCACCGCGACCCTCGTCGACGAGTACGGACCCATCGGTAGCGGTGTGGCCAATGCCCTGGCGAACCCCGGCTTCACGCCGCCCCGTATGTAGCGTTGCGATCCCGCGCACTATTTCCGCGTCGACTTCTGCGGCAGGGTCGCGATCGTCGACAATTCACAGCCCTGCCGCAGAACTCGGCAACGCCACCGAAACCGCCGCAACACAAGAAGCACCCCGCGGTTTCCCGCGGGGTGCTTCCGGTGCCATCCAAAAGGTCAGCTGATGCCCACGACCTCCTGCGCGATATCGGCCAGGCGCGTCTGCGCTGCCGACACCAGCCGCTGGCGGTTCTTGTGCATCTCCTCGTAGGCGATGATCGTGCGGATGTCGGAGGGATCGTCGAGATCCTTCACCGCGGCCACCGCGTCGCTGAGGTTGAGATCCTCGTACCCGGCGATCGGCAGCTCGTCGGCGTCGACGACGCCACTCTCGGCACGCGCCTTGTGCAGCGCATCGGCCGCGTCGCCGGCACCCTCGCGGCGGACAACCTTCTCCGCGCTGCGCAGGGCACCGTCGCGCGACGCCCCTAGCGCCTTGAAGGTGATCTCGCTGGCGCGCTGGGCACGCTCGCGCAGATCATCGACGGCCGGTCCGGCCGAACGCAGCAGCTCCGCGAGCCGCTCGACCGACTGTGCCGACCACTGCCCCGGCAGGTTCACCAGCTTCACCGCGGTACCCGCAGCAGCCTGCAGCGGGGTGCGCTGCAGCGCGGCCGGGCCGCCGAGGGCATCCTCGGCCAGCACTGTCGTCAGCCAGTTCACCGTCGCCGAGTGCGCGGTGATCAGGCGATCGGCGAGATCCTGCACGGCCGGCTCCTTGGCTGCGACCGCGAGTGCCTTGACGTAGCGGGCACGGTCGAGCAGCTGGTCCTCGAGCGCCAGGTCGCCGAGCAGCGCCTCATCGAACGGCTGTGCCTGCTCGGTGAGCGCCTTTACCGCGGCGGCGGCACGGCCCAGGAACGGGCCGATCGTGTCCGGGAAGCCGCCCAGGTCGCGGATCGCCTTCTCGATCGCCTCGGCACGGATACGGCCGTTCTCGGCGTTCTGAGTCAGCTCACGACGGACAGCCTCGGTACGGGCCTGCGCGATCCGGGTCTCAGCGACCTGGATCTCGGTGTGCGTGAGGTCAAGAATCGTGCGCAACTGCGCGATCAGTGTGTTCTTGGTAGTCATAGATTTTCGCCCCTTAAGCGTTGACGGTTTCGGTCGGCGCTGGGGTGCACCTGTCCTGTTGGCTACCCGGCGTGTGGGGGGAGTCGAACGCCTCAGGGGTGTGAGATGGATCGCACTCGGCGTGTCGTCAGCGCGGCTGCAGGATGACCACCGGAATCTCGCGGTCGGCCCACGATTGATAGGTGTCGAAGTCCGCGTACGCCTCGACCAGCTTCGGCCACAACCGCGCCTTTTGTTCGGGCGTGGCCGTGACGGCGCGCACCGCTCGGCGGTCCGAACCGATCTCGATATGGGCCTCGGGATTGGCCACCAGGTTGCGGTACCACTGCGGATCGGTGTCGCGGCCGCCCTGGGACGCCACGACGATCACGTCGTCGCCGTCGTTGATGTAGACCAGCGGCGACACCAGCCGTCTGCCGGATTTACGCCCGATGTGCTCGAGCAGCAGCGTCGGTACCGGCTTCTTGAAACCCGCGCCCACCCGCCACGTCGCGCCGATCTTGCCGCCCGAGCGGCGATACACCCACACGTGCACTTTGCCCGCGTACTTCATGATCTTCGTGACGACAGGCGAGTTCAGCTGCTTGGGCTTGTTGTTCGGGTCCATGGGATCAACCTAGGTACTGCGCGGTGCTGCCACCCAACGGCATCTCGGGCATACCGAGCTTGCGGTGGTCCCAGCTGCGGGTGCGCAGCGGTACCACCCGCACGCAGATGCGGTTCTTCATCATCTGGTCGACGAACGGGCGCATGTCCTCGGAATAGGGTCCCGTGTAGCGCTCCCACACGCTGATACCTACGCGCAGAATGGTTTCCGGGTCGTCGACGATCTCGGCCCTGCCGTCGATGGACACGCCGCGCAGCGTGTCGTAAGTGTGGCCGTCCTCGACCATCACGGTGACCGTCGGGTTGCGTCGCAGGTTGACGGCCTTCTGCGACTTGGCCTTCGTCTCGAACCAGATCTCACCGTCGAGCACGGCATACCACATCGCGACCAGGTGCGGCCGCCCGTCAGGAAGCACGGTCGCCATCGTCGCGGTGCGGCTGCGTTCGATGAATTCGGCGATCTCGTCGTCAGACATGACGATCTTCGCGCGTTCGTTCTTGCCCACGGCCCGATCTTGTCAGGTCGCGGCGGCGATGACCGTCACCGGGATGGGCTACAGCGCGGCGACAATGATGCGGACCCGACCTGCCGCGGCGGCCGCCGACTTCGCTGCGCACTGGCTAGCTCATCAGCATGATGTACTGCGCGGCCGTCATCTGTTGTGCCGCAAGCAGAGTCGGGGCACTGGTCTCGATGGTGTACTCGTCGGCGGTGGCCAGACAGTAGAAACTGCCCTCGTTCGTGCGCAGGCAGCGGCTGCCGGGCATGTCCGGCACCGGGTTTGCCGGCTTAGCCGTCGCCGACACCTCCTCGGCGAACTCCTCGACCACGCCTTCGGCGCCCGCGACGTCCTCGGCCTCGTAGACGGTCGTGCCCGCCATCGCGACCAGCTCGACGCCGGTGTTGGAGAAGAGCTTGGCCGACCGCACGGGATCGGACTGGAAGTGCAGCGCACCCCGCCGTTCGTAGGTCCCGCCCTTGGTGAACGTCGGGTCGCGGCCGTCGAGCGGGAGCGCGCGGGCCAACAGGCCGGTCGGATCGATCGAGATGTCGGCCAGCTCGCTCGGGTCGGTGGCTCGGAACTTGTCCATCTCCGGCGCCTGCAGGTCCAGGCTCTCGGTCACCAGCCGGGTGGCGGCGTCGATACCGGCGGTCGCCTGCGCCAGCTGCATCAGCACGTAGGACCCGTGCGCGGTGAACGACCGCACCGCACCGAATTTCCCGATGTTGCGATCGGTCCCGGTGTGACTGCTGGCGCGCGCTTCGGGGTGGCCGGGAATCTCCAGCTTCGGCGACGGTCCGTCGGCGCCCTGCGGCTGCGATACCGCGTCGCCCATGTCGTCGGCCGCGGCCTGGGCAGCGCGATCGTCGCCGAAGCGCAGCACGGCGTTGAGCAGTATCTGCTTGTTCTTCTCGGTCCGCGTCGTGGCGAAGCCGGTGATGAAGTCGTGCCGGGCCGCCGCTGCGGCGACGTTCATCGGGCCGATCATGGCCAGCGCTTCGGCGCGGGGCAGCACCATTGCGCCCAGGCCGAACCATTCCGTCAGCGCCTCGTCGACCTCCCACGGCCCGATGACGTGGTTGGCAAGTCGCTGGCCCTCGAGCACCCCGCCGAGCATCGGGTCGCCCGCGACGCCGAGCGGATCCCGCGGTGCCGTTGGGTACCGGCCCGGGTCCAACCGGTCGAAATCCAGCACGGGCCCACCCGCGGCCCGCACCGCGGACCCCTCGACGGTCGATGTGCACGCCGTGGCAAGCAGCGCGACGACAGATACGAGCGCAAAGATCGCGTTCCGCATGTCTCGCAAATTACCCGCGGGCAGCCGGCCGCAGATTCAGGCGTGCCGACGCCGGCCGCCGACGTCATACAAATGAGACGAGCCACCGAAATCCGGTGGCTCGTCTCATTGCTTGTGGGCGAAGGGGGACTTGAACCCCCACGTCCCGAAGGACACTGGCACCTGAAGCCAGCGCGTCTGCCATTCCGCCACTCGCCCCAACAACCGGGGGAGCCTATCACGCACAACACCCGGCTCCCCAACCGTACCGGCTGGCCCCCGGTACTTTTGGCCGATCGTGATCGAGGGCGCTGAACTGCGGTGATTCGATTCTCAGAGTTCTGTTGGTCCCGCTGTCCGGCGCTCGGCCGATACCATGCACATGAACAATGTGGCCAGGCGACACGCTGGCTCCCGTCGCGGTGAGCAGTGCCGACGGACGACGACCGAGTGAGGCGGGCGGTGACATGGGTCTAGTCGACCGCTTCGAGCGCAAGCTCGAGTCGACGGTCGGCGATGCCTTCGCCCGGGTGTTCGGCGGTTCGATCGTCCCGCAGGAGGTCGAGGCGATGCTTCGGCGGGAGGCAGACACCGGCGGACGCGAAGTGCTCGGCGGTCAGGTTTTGGCACCAAACGACTACGTCATTACCCTCAGTGTGCCTGACTATCAGAAGGTGAGCGCCGACCCAGACCTCACGTCAGCGACTTTTGCCAAGCACTTGGAGGGATACATCCGTGAGCAGGGGTGGCAAACGTATGGTGATGTGGTCGTCAGGTTCGAACAATCACCCACCCTGCACACCGGACAGTTTCGCGCGCGTGGAGCGGTCAATCCCGACACGACCACTGGCGAACCCGCACCACCACACCATGTACGTGCGTCCAGCGCAGAATCAGGAGTACCACCGATGAGCGACAACCCGACCTACCGCGGCGGCCAGGGGCCGGGGAGGCCCGCCGACGAGTACTACGACCGTCCGCAAGACCGTCCGCAGGACCGTTCGCAGGACGATCGCTACGGCCGCCCCGACGACCGTGGCCCCTATCCGCCGCCCGAGCAGGGCGCCTACCCGCCGCAGGGCGATCCGTACGCCCCGCGCCAGGGCGGCTACCCCGACCAGGGTGGCTATCCGGATCAGGGCGGCTACCCGGACCAAGGTGGCTACCCCGACCAGGGCGGCTACCCCGACCAGGGCTACCCGCCGCCGTCATACGAGCAGCGCCCGCCCGCCGGTTACGGCCCGCCGCCGCAGGGCGGCTACCCGGACCAGGGTTACCGCCAGGCCCCGGGTGGCTACGGTCCCCCGCAGGGCGGCCAGCCCGGATACGGCGGCGCACCCGGGCCCGACTACGACTACGGGCGTCCCCCGGCCCCCGGCCGCCACGAGGAGGGCGGCTACGGCCGTCCGGCCTATCCGGATCAGGGCGGCTACCCGGACCAGGGCGGCTATCCCGACCAGGGCGGTTACAGCGGACAGCCGTACGGGCGGCAGGACCAGGGCTACGGCGCTCCGCCGGACTACGGCCGCTACGGTGACGCCCCCGCAGGCGGCTACGCCGAACCCGGCTACTCCGAGCCCGCAGGCGGCGGCTACGACTACGGTCAGCCGGCCGGCTACGGCGGCGGCTACGGCCAGGCCGACTACGGCACGGGCGCCGCGACCGTCACGCTGCAGCTCGACGACGGCAGTGGTCGCACCTATCAGCTGCGCGAGGGCACCAACGTGATCGGCCGCGGCCAGGACGCACAGTTCCGGCTGCCCGACACCGGGGTGTCCCGGCGGCATCTGGAGATCCGTTGGGACGGTCAGGTCGCGTTGTTGTCCGACCTGAACTCCACCAACGGGACCACCGTCAACAACGCGCCCGTTCAGGAGTGGCAGCTCGCGGACGGCGACGTGATCCGGCTGGGCCACTCCGAGATCATCGTCCGCGTGCACTGAGCGCCCGCCCGGGGCGGAGAAGCTGTCGCTTCCCCCTCATGTCGGTAACCGTCCAAGTATCGTGACGGTGCCGAGGCTGGCTGCGGTGCCGAGGCGGCTGAACGGGATGGAGACGGAGAGGACGTCAGATGCAGGGGTTGGTACTGCAACTGACGCGCGTCGGATTCCTGCTGCTGCTATGGCTGTTCATCTGGTCGGTGCTGCGAATCCTGCGGACGGATCTCTACGCCCCCACCGGCGCCGTCATGGTGCGGCGCGGGCTGCCGCTGCGCGCCTCGCTGCTACCCAACCGAGCCCGCCGTAACGTGGCCCGTCATCTGGTGGTCATCGAGGGTGCGCTGGCCGGCACCCGCATCACGCTCGGCAGTCAGCCGGTGCTGATCGGGCGGGCCGACGACTCGACGTTGGTCCTGACCGACGACTACGCCTCGACGCGCCACGCGAGGCTGTCGCCTCGAGGTTCGGAATGGTACGTCGAGGACCTAGGATCGACCAACGGCACATACCTCGACAGGGCGAAGGTGACGACGGCGGTACGCGTTCCGATAGGCACGCCGGTTCGGATCGGCAAAACGGTAATCGAGCTGCGCCCGTGACCCTGGTGCTTCGATATGCCGCGCGCAGCGACCGCGGCCTGGTTCGGGCGAACAACGAGGATTCGGTGTACGCCGGCGCCCGCCTGCTCGCGCTGGCCGACGGTATGGGTGGGCACGCCGCGGGCGAGGTGGCCTCTCAGCTGGTGATCGCCGCCCTGGCCCACCTCGACGACGACGAACCCGGGGGCGACCTGCTGAGCAAGCTCGACGCCGCGGTGCGCGAGGGCAACTCAGCGATCGCCGCGCATGTGGAGGCCGACCCCGAGCTCGAGGGCATGGGCACCACGTTGACCGCAATCCTGTTCGCGGGCAACCGACTTGGCTTGGTGCACATCGGAGACTCGCGCGGCTACATGCTGCGCGACGGGGAGCTGACCCAGATCACCAAAGACGACACGTTCGTCCAGACGCTCGTCGACGAGGGCCGCATCACCGCCGAGGAGGCGCACAGTCATCCGCAGCGGTCGTTGATCATGCGCGCGCTGACCGGCCACGAGGTCGAGCCCACGCTCATCATGCGGGAGGCGCGCGCAGGCGACCGCTATCTGCTGTGCTCCGACGGCCTGTCCGACCCGGTCAGCCACGAGACCATCCTCGAGGCGTTGCAGATCTCCGATGTCGCCGAAAGTGCCGACCGGCTCATCGAATTGGCGCTGCGCGGCGGCGGTCCCGACAACGTCACCGTCGTGGTCGCCGACGTCATCGACAACAACGCCCACGACTACGGGCAGACCCAACCGATCATCGCCGGTGCGGTATCGGGCGATGACGACCAACCACCACCCAACACCGCGGCCGGTCGCGCGTCGGCGTTCAACCCGCGACGCAACGAAGCCAAGCGCGCGCTACCGGAACCGGAGGAACCGCCGCGACCGCCCAAGTCGCGGCGGCGAATGTTCATCGCCGCCGCCCTCGTGGTACTGGTCGTCCTTGCCGGACTGGCCGTCGGTCGCGAGATCATCCGCAGCAACTTCTACGTCACCGCCCATGACGACGTCGTCTCGATCATGCGAGGTGTGCCCGGATCGATCCTCGGCTACCCGCTGCAGGAGCCGTACCGAAAGGGCTGCCTGACCGAACGCAACGGGCTGACGCTGATCAGTCCCGGCCAGGAACCGCGCGACTGTCAGCCATTTCGGGTGAGCGACCTCAAACCGTCCGAACAGCGACAGGTCATCTCCGGTCTGCCGACCGGGTCGGAGGATCAGGCGATCACCCAAATCAACCAGCTGGCGCGCGATTCTCTGCTGCCGATCTGCACACCGCCGCCACCACCGGCGCCGCGCACCACTGCGCCGCACAGTCCGGGGCCGCCGAATTCACCTGGGCTGCCGAATAATCCACCCTTTCGTGGTGAGGAGGGCACTCCGGCACCCGAGACCCCCCGCACGGTGACACCGCCGCCTCCGACACCGAAACCGCCGCCTGCGCCGGAGTCTCCGCGGACCGAACCGGGCACACCGCCGCCGCCCGAATCTCCGGAGGCGCCGACTCCCAAACCGCCGCCACCCCCGACCGTCACCGCGCTGCCGCCCCCGCCACCCGAGCCGGGAGTCAACTGCCGGGAAGTCTCATGACGACCCAACCGCAGTCCGCCGTTTCCGTCGCGCCTCCACTTCCCAACCGGCGCAACGCCGAACTGCTCCTGCTGGGTTTCGCCACCGTCATCACCAGCCTTGCGCTCCTGCTCGTCGAGGCGAACCAGGAACAGGGACTGCACTGGGATCTCGCGCGCTACACCGTCGCCTACATGGCGCTCTTCAGCGGTGCCCACCTTGCGATACGACGCTTCGCCCCGTACGCCGATCCCCTGTTGCTGCCGGTCGTCGCGCTGCTGAACGGCTTGGGGCTGGTGATGATCCACCGCCTCGACCTGGCCGCAGGCGAACTGTCCCAGGACGGCCTCGGCGGCACGGCGAACCAGCAGATGCTGTGGACCCTGCTCGGCGTCGTCGGGTTTTCGCTCATCGTGATCTTCCTGCGTGACCACCGCCTGCTGGCCCGCTACGGCTACGTGTGCGGGCTCAGCGGCCTCGTCCTGCTCGCCATCCCCGCCGTGCTGCCGCGCGCGTTGTCCGAACAGAACGGCGCCAAGATCTGGATCCGCTTGCCGGGCTTCTCGATTCAGCCCGCCGAGTTCTCCAAGATTCTGTTGCTGATCTTCTTCGCCGCGGTCCTGGTGTCCAAGCGCAGTGTGTTCACCAGCGCCGGAAAACACGTCCTCGGCATGGATCTGCCCCGTCCCCGTGACCTCGCGCCACTGCTGGCCGCGTGGATCGCCTCGGTCGGCGTGATGATTTTCGAGAAGGACCTCGGCACTTCGCTGCTGCTGTACGCGTCGTTTCTGGTGCTCGTCTACGCGGCGACCGACCGGCTCAGCTGGGTTGTCATCGGGCTGGCCTTGTTCGCCGCGGGAAGCGTTGTGGCTTATCACCTTTTCGACCACGTGCAGGTGCGGGTGCAGACGTGGCTCGACCCGTTCGCCGATCCCGACGGCGCGGGCTACCAGATGGTGCAGTCGCTGTTCAGCTTCGCCACCGGGGGCATCTTCGGCACCGGCCTCGGCAACGGTCAGCCCGGCACGGTTCCCGCCGCGTCGACCGACTTCATCATCGCCGCGGTCGGTGAGGAGCTCGGTTTGGTGGGACTGGCCGCGGTGCTCATGCTCTACACCATCGTGATCATCCGGGGCCTGCGCACCGCGATCGCCGTGCGGGACAGCTTCGGAAAGCTTCTCGCCGCGGGCCTGGCCTCCACGCTCGCACTGCAGTTGTTCATCGTCGTCGGCGGTGTCACCAAACTCATTCCGCTGACCGGGTTGACCACGCCGTGGCTGTCCTACGGCGGCTCGTCGCTGCTGGCCAACTACGTGCTGCTGGCGATCCTGGTGCGCATTTCGCACGCCGCGCGGCGCCCGATCATCGCCGGCCCCCAGGCACCCACCCCGATCGCGGCGGCCAGCACCGAGGTGATCGAGAAAGTATGAACACCTCACTGCGCCGCATTGCCGTCACGGTCATGGCCTTGATCGTGCTGTTGTTGGGCAATGCCACGCTGACGCAGGTCTTGACGGCCGACGGGCTGCGCTCGGATCCGCGCAACCAGCGGGTGCTGCTCGATGAGTACTCCCGGCAGCGCGGGCAGGTCTCCGCGGGCGGCCAGCTGCTGGCGTATTCGGTGTCCACCAACGGCCGGTTCCGCTTCCTGCGGGTGTATCCAAATCCGCTGGCCTACGCCCCGGTCACCGGCTTCTACTCGCTGCAGTATTCGAGCAGCGGGCTGGAACGTGCCGAGGACTCCATCCTCAACGGCTCCGACGAGCGCCTGTTCGGCCGCAGGCTCGCCGACTTCTTCACCGGCCGCGACCCGCGCGGCGGTAACGTCGACACCACGATCAAGCCGCAGGTGCAGCAGGCGGCCTGGGACGCGCTGGAAGAGGGCTGCGACGGTCCGTGCAAAGGTTCGGTGGTGGCCATCGAGCCGTCGACCGGCAAGATCCTGGCGATGGTGTCGTCGCCGTCCTACGACCCGAACCTGTTGGCCACCCACGACATGGCCGCCCAGACCGAGGCGTGGCAACGCCTGCGCGACGACCCCGAATCGCCGCTGCTGAATCGGGCGATCTCCGAGACCTACCCACCGGGGTCGACCTTCAAGGTGATCACCACCGCGGCTGCGCTGCAGCGCGGCGCTACGGTGAACACACAGCTCACCGCGGAACCGCGAATCCCGTTGCCGGACAGCACCGCAACGCTGGAGAACTTCGGCGGCTCGGCCTGCGGCGGCGGGCCCACCACGTCGCTGCGGGAGGCGTTCGCCCGGTCCTGCAACACCGCGTTCGTCGAGCTGGGGATCGACACCGGCGCCGACGCGCTGCGTTCGACGGCGCGTGGGTTCGGGCTCGATGCACCGGCGCCGACGATCCCGCTGCAGGTGGTCGAGTCCGGCATCGGTCCCATCCCCGACGCCGCCGCGCTGGGCATGTCGAGCATCGGGCAGAAGGACGTCGCGCTCACGCCCCTGCAGAACGCCCAGATCGCCGCGGCCATCGCCAACAAAGGAGTGGCGATGAAGCCGTACCTGGTCGATAACCTGAAGGGACCGGACCTCACGAACATCGCCACGACGGCGCCGCAGGAGCAGCGCCGGGCGGTGTCGGAGCAGGTCGCCGATACACTTACGGACTTGATGGTCGCCGCCGAGCAGGTGACTCAGCAGAAGGGAGCCATCGCCGGCGTGCAGATCGCATCCAAGACCGGCACAGCGGAGCACGGTACCGATCCACGCAACACCCCTCCGCATGCCTGGTACATCGCCTTCGCCCCGGCTCAGGCCCCCAAGGTGGCGGTCGCGGTTCTGGTCGAGAACGGCGGTAACCGGCTGTCGGCGACCGGCGGCGCGCTGGCCGCTCCGATCGGCCGGGCCACGATCGCCGCGGCCCTGCGGGAGGGCTCATGACAGCCCGGCAGCAGGCGGACTGCGCGGCTTGTGACCAGGGGGCCTTATGACGGCTCGCGTGGGAGTGACGCTGTCGGGGCGCTACCGGTTAAAGCGGTTGATCGCCACCGGCGGCATGGGACAGGTCTGGGAGGCCGTGGACTCCCGGCTGGGCCGCAGTGTCGCGGTGAAGGTGCTCAAGGCCGAGTACTCCACCGACCCGGAGTTCGTCGAACGGTTCCGCGCGGAGGCCCGCACCGTCGCCATGCTCAACCATCCCGGCATCGCCAGCGTGTACGACTACGGCGAAACCGACATGGACGGGGAAGGTCGCACCGCCTACCTGGTGATGGAGCTCGTCAACGGTGAACCGCTGAACTCGGTGCTCAAACGGACCGGCAGGCTGTCGCTGCGCCATGCGCTCGACATGCTCGAGCAGACGGGCCGGGCCCTGCAGGTCGCCCACACCGCGGGGTTGGTGCACCGCGACGTGAAGCCGGGCAACATCCTGATCACGCCGACGGGCCAGGTCAAGCTCACCGACTTCGGCATCGCCAAGGCCGTCGACGCCGCACCCGTCACGCAGACCGGCATGGTGATGGGCACCGCCCAGTACATCGCCCCCGAGCAGGCGCTGGGCCACGATGCCACCGCGGCCAGCGATGTCTACGCGTTGGGAGTCGTTGGCTACGAATCGGTTTCGGGTAAGCGGCCGTTCACCGGTGACGGTGCGCTGACGGTGGCGATGAAGCACATCAAGGAGACCCCGCCGCCGCTTCCCGCCGACCTGCCGCCCAACGTGCGTGAGCTGATCGAGATCACGCTCGTCAAGAACCCCGGCATGCGCTACCGCTCCGGTGGTGCGTTCGCCGACGCGGTGGCGGCGGTGCGCTCCGGACGGCGCCCGCCGCGGCCGAACGCCGCGCCCTCGATCGGACGGGCCGCGCCCACCGCCGTGCCGTCGGCCACGCAGGCCCGCGCCGCCGCCGATATGACCGGGCGCGCCCCGGCCACCGCCGCCCGCCCGCGCTCGGCGACGGGCAGCCATCGGCCTCCCCCGCCCCGGCGGACGTTCTCCTCCGGCCAGCGCGCGCTGTTGTGGGCCGCGGGCGTGCTGGGAGCGTTGGCGATCATCATCGCGATCCTGATCGTGCTCAACGCCCAGGACCGCCAGGACAAGCAGACCCCGCCGCCGACGATCACCAATACGATCACCGAAACCACCCCCTTCGAGTCACCGGGTGCGCTTCCGGACCGGACCTTCCGCGAAAGCGGTGGCGGTGGTGATGGACAATCAGGGGTAACCACACCGCAGGCGATGGCGTCACCGGCAATGCCGCTGGCATCGCCGTCAGCCCCGGCACAGGAGCCCTACCAGCGGTATTCGGCTCCAGAACAGACATTGCAATGACGACCCCGCAACACCTGTCCGACCGCTATGAGCTCGGCGAGATCCTCGGCTTCGGCGGCATGTCCGAGGTCCACCTCGCGCGCGACGTACGCCTGCACCGCGACGTCGCGATCAAGGTGCTGCGCGCCGACCTCGCCCGCGACCCGAGCTTCTATCTAAGGTTCCGTCGCGAGGCCCAGAACGCCGCGGCGCTCAACCACCCGGCCATCGTCGCGGTCTACGACACCGGCGAAGCCGAGACCCCTCAAGGCCCGCTGCCCTACATCGTCATGGAGTACGTCGACGGCGTGACGCTGCGCGACATCGTCCACAACGACGGCCCGATGGAGGCGCGGCGGGCGATCGAGGTGATTGCCGACGCCTGCCAGGCACTGAACTTCAGCCATCAGCACGGCATCATCCACCGCGACGTCAAACCGGCCAACATCATGATCAGCAAGACCGGTGCGGTGAAGGTGATGGACTTCGGCATCGCCCGGGCACTGGCCGACGCCAACAGCGTCACCCAGACCGCGGCGGTGATCGGCACCGCGCAGTACCTGTCACCCGAACAGGCCCGCGGCGAGAAGGTCGACGCCCGTTCCGACGTCTACTCGCTGGGCTGCGTGCTCTACGAAATCCTCACCGGGGAGCCACCTTTCATCGGTGACTCGCCGGTGGCGGTGGCCTACCAGCACGTCCGTGAGGATCCGGTACCGCCGTCGCAGCGCAATCCCGCGATCGGCCCCGAACTGGACGCGGTGGTGCTCAAGTCGTTGGCCAAAAACCCCGACAACCGGTATCAGACCGCCGCCGAGATGCGCGCCGATCTGGTCCGGGTGCACAGCGGCGAACAACCGGAAGCGCCCAAGGTGTTCACCGACGCCGAACGCAGCTCGCTGCTGTCGGCGCCGACGGGCCACGAGCGCACCGAGCCGATCGACCCGATGCCCCCGGTGCCGGCCCCCGACGACTCCGACCGCGTCCGTCGCGGCTCGGTCGCCCGGTGGCTGGCTGCGGTCGCGGTGCTGGCCATCCTGACGGTCGTGGTCACCGTCGCGATCAACATGTTCGGCGGAACCACCCGCAGCGTCGAAGTGCCCGACGTCAGCGGTCAGCCGTCGGCGGACGCGATCGCCGAGCTGCAGAACCGCGGATTCAAGACCAGGACCCAACAGCGTCCGGACTCGACGGTGCCTCCCGACCACGTGATCGGCACCGATCCCAGCGCCGACTCGTCGGTCGAAGCGGGCGAGGAGATCACCATCAACGTCTCCACCGGCCCGGAGCAGCGCGAGGTCCCCGACGTCAAGAACCTGTCCTACACCCAGGCGACGGAGCGGCTGAAAGAGGCCGGCTTCGAGAAGTTCAAGTCGTCATCGTCGCCGTCGACACCCGAGCTGAAGGACAAGGTGCTCGGCACCAATCCCCCGGCCAACCAGACGTCCGCGATCACCAACGAGATCACGATCATCGTCGGTTCCGGTCCGCAGAGCCGTCCCGTACCGAGCGTCGAGAATCAGCCGGAGGCGCCGGCGCGTCAGATCCTGACCGCCGCCGGGTTCACCAATGTGGTGTCTGTCCAAATCGACAGCCCCGAACCGTGCGGACAGGTCATCGGCACCCTGCCTACGGCCGGCCAGGACACGGCGGTCGACGCGCCCATCCAGCTGCAGCTGTCGGCGTGCAACCAGTTCCTGATGCCCGACCTGCGGGGCATGTTCTGGACGGACGCGGAGCCGCGGCTACGCGCGCTGGGCTGGACGGGCTTCCTGGACAAGGGCGCCGACGTGCAGAACAGCGGTCAGCGCACCAACGCGGTGGTGACGCAGAACCCGGCGCCGGGTAGCGGCGTCAACTTCGGGGACACGATCACGCTGAGCTTCGCGTCGTAGTCGCTTCCCGGCCCGCGGCGATAGCGCTGGAGACTTCGTCTTCGAGCTGCCGAACCAGGGACTCGGTGGGCGCGGCGCCGCAGTAGCTCAGCCAGTTCGCCAGCATCCGGTGACCACCCTCGGTCAGGATCGACTCGGGATGGAATTGCACGCCGTGGATCGGCAGCCCGACATGGCGCACAGCCATGATGACGCCGCCTTCAGTGCGCGCGATGACCTCGAGTTCGTCGGGCACCGTGTCGGGCAGGATCGTCAGTGAGTGGTACCTGGTGGCGGTGAACGGATTCGGAAGCCGTTGCATCACACCGGAATTCGTGTGGTGGACGACGCTGGTCTTACCGTGCAGCAGTTCGGGTGCGCGGTCCACGGTGCCGCCGAACGCGACCCCGATCGCCTGGTGCCCGAGGCAGACGCCCAGCAGCGGGGTACCGGCCGTGGCGCACGCCTTGACGAGCGGGATCGAGGCGCCCGCCCGCTCGGGCGTGCCGGGGCCGGGGGACAGCAGCACTCCGTCGAAATCAGCGGCGGCCTTGGCGATATCGGCATCGGTGGCCAGTCGGTCGTCGTCGTTGCGCCACACCTGAGCCTGCACCCCGAGCTGACCGAGATACTGCACTAGGTTGAACACGAAGCTGTCGTAGTTGTCGACGACCAGGACCTGCATCAGCACAGGTTACTGGTTGCGCGTTCGGCCTACCGGATCGCGCCGGGTGCGACGTGCCACACCGGCGCAGGCCCCGATCAATATCCGATCGGTCCCGCGGGCTTGGCGAATTGCATCCGCAGCGGCTCCTTGTGGCCGACCAGTTCGACCGACGCCCGCGGATCTTCCGAATAACCCAGGCCGAACCGCACCACGTACTGGCGGTAGAGCGTGACAAGGGGAGCAGCCGCCAACGCCGCCTGCATCGCGGGCGCGTCGCCGATCGCGGTGATGACGTAGGGCGGACTGTACGTGCGCCCGTTGAGCAGCAGGGTGTTGCCGACGCACCTGGGCGCCGACGTGCCGATGATGCGCTGGTCCTGCATCTGAATGCCCTCGGCCCCCGCGCTCCACAACGCGTTCAGCACGGCGTCGATGTCCTGCTGGTGCACCACGAGGTCGTCGGGGGTGGCGTCGCGGGGGAAGCGGCCCTCGGCGTCGCGTTGCGCGTCGTTGAGCGTGACGACCAGGCCTGGGCCGAGTATCGGTTCCAGGCCCGCCTCGGCGGCCAGCCGCGCCGAGCGTGCGGTGATCGCGGTCAGGGCCGCATCCGCGCCCGGGCTGCCCCCGTGGTGACTGTCGACGGTCGACACCAGCGCATCGCGTTCTGCGCTGAGCCGGTCCACGGACTGCTGGGTCTCGCGGACCAGGTCGACCAGACGCGGGGCATCGCTGCGCCGGATCTCGTCGCCGCCGGAGACACCGTGGGTGGCGGCGAGCAGCAGACCGGCGAGCACACAGACCACCGGCACCCCGTACCGCCACGTCGTCGACCGCCGACCGACCGCCTGAGGCGTCGGCTTCCGACGATGCGACCGCTGCAACTGGCTTCCTTGACTCTGGTGTGCCGGGCCTGCGTTAGGCTCGTAGGTACATCGTCGCACTCAAGTAGTTCCGAAGTAGTCCCGAAGGTCACCCATGCCCAAGTCCAAGGTCCGCAAGAAGAACGACTTCGCCGCCAACCCGGTGAGCCGTACGCCCGTCAAGGTCAAAGCCGGGCCGTCGAGCACCTGGTTCGTCGTGCTGTTCGTCAGCCTGATGCTGATCGGCTTGGTCTGGCTGCTGGTCTTCCAGCTGGCGTCCTCGGCCATCCCGTTCCTCGCCGAGCTCGGCCCGTGGAACTACGCGATCGCCTTTGCCTTCATGATTACCGGGTTGTTGCTCACCATGCGGTGGCGCTGAGATCCTTCCCCCGGAAATGAATTCAACCTCGTCGCCTGGCGTTACCCTGCCAGCAACCGTTCGGTAATCGGATCACACGGATGTGATTCATCCCCATTGGGGATAGCACTTGGGGATAACCGCATATGTCCCGGTGGAAGGGTGTGGAGAACGCGTGCAGCAAACTCAGTGGAGCCCACCCGTCGGTGGCATCGCCGCGTGCGCCGTAGGCGGAATTATCTTGGCTAGCTTCGCTGTGAGCCTGATCACAGACCCGCCGGGGCGTCTTCTTGGGGGCGTTGCCGGGGTGGGTTTGCTCGTGTTTGCAATCTTCTCGTGGCGGGCACGACCCAAGCTGGCAATCGAAAATGACGCCCTAGTCAGCCGCGGGTGGTTCGGCACCAGAGTTTTGCCACGCACCGAGATCAAAGTGATCCGGATCACCGAGTTCCGCCGGTTGGCCCGCAAAGTCCGGCTTCTTGAGATCGACACCAACAGCGGCGACCTGATCGTGTTCACCCGTTGGGATCTGGGCACCGACCCGCTGCACGTACTCGACGTGCTGACCCAGACCGGCTACGCCGGCCCGGGTGCCTGACCAGCAGGCGTGCAGGCGCGCGAGACTACGGTTTCTGATACGTACGGCGCGAAATCCGTCAGAAACCGTCGTCTCGGCGACGTGTAGGGCGGGTTTTAGATCAGGCGATCGTGATCGAATCGACGACCACGGGGTCGGTCGGACGGTCGCTGCGGTCGGTCGCGGTGGTCGCGATGGCGTCGACCACCTTCTGCGATTCCGGGTCGACGACCTCGCCGAAGATCGTGTGCTTGCGATTGAGGTGCGGGGTCTTGGTGACCGTGATGAAGAACTGCGAGCCGTTGGTGCCGGGTCCTGCGTTGGCCATGGCCAGCAGGTAGGGCCGGTCGAACTGCAACTCGGGGTGGAACTCGTCTTCGAACTTGTAGCCCGGCCCGCCGCGACCCGTACCGGTGGGGTCGCCGCCCTGGATCATGAAGCCGTCGATGATGCGGTGGAAGACCACGCCGTCGTAGAAGGGTCCGGACGTGCCGCCCGATGCGTTCTCACCGCTGTAGTCCTTGGTTCCCTGCGCAAGGCCGACGAAGTTGGCCACGGTCTTGGGCGCGTGGTTACCGAAGAGTGCGATCTTGATGTCGCCGCGGTTGGTGTGCAGTGTCGCGGTCGCTGTCTGAATGGGGCTCGTCACGGGATGTCAGTGTGCCACGCCGCGTTCGGCGCCCTTCCGGCACCGTTGGGTTCGCGTAAATGGCAGGCTGTTGTGGTCGCACCCCGGCCGCGAGAAAGGCACGCCCATGAGCACCAGGACCGAGATCCGGTTGAGCCCCGGCCAGCGGTTGAGCCGCGGCCTGAAGTACACGGCGGTCGGGCCGGTCGATGTCACGCGCGGCGCTCTGGGTCTCGGGGTCAACGGTGCACAGTCGTCGGCGGCGTGGGTGGGGGACCGGTATCGCCGGGGCCGCATCAAGGCTCAGCTGAGCGAGGACCTGGCCGCCGCGCAACAGGCGATCGCGCAGGAGCTCGTCGCAGCGCAGGAAGCCGTTTCCCAGGTGTTGCAAGGAACGGCTCCTACGCGTGCGGCCAAGACCCGACAGCGCAGACGCCGGCTGGTGTTGGCGGCGGCCGGTGTCGTCGCGTTGGCCGGGGGAGCGGTGGCGTTCTCGATCGTGCGCCGGTCGACGCAGCCCGAGCCCTCGCCGCTGCCGCCGAGTGTGGAAGTGACGCCGAAACCCTGAGCGATTTCAGGGTCGGCCGGGAATCGAAGTGGAGCCTAGGAGAATCGAACTCCTGACATCTACCTTGCAAAGGTAGCGCTCTACCAACTGAGCTAAGGCCCCTGGTCTGCAGGCGGCGCATCGGGCGCCGCGTGCCACACCTCGATGCCGTGGCGCGAGCGCCAGACCGCGACGGAGACTGCCGCGACGATCGCCATGGCGATCAGCAGCACCCGCCTCATGGTGTGAACCTTTCCGTGGGGCTAGGAGGACTCGAACCTCCGACCTCTTCGTTATCAGCGAAGCGCTCTAACCGCCTGAGCTATAGCCCCGTACCGGCTCCGATGGCCGAGCGACGAGATTACCGCAATCGTGGGCTCGCGCCCAAACCGCGGTGCACGCCTCAGTTTTGTCGGCGAGCCGACAATTCAGTCCCGGTCGGCGAGCGTGACTTCCACGCCGCCGACCAAGTCCGTGGTCAGGTTGTAGATGAACGCACCGATGGTCGCCATCGCGGTCAGCAGCACGATGTTGACCAGCCCGATCAACGTGGCACCGCCGAAGATGGTTCCGCTGGACACCAACTCACCGCCGGAACCACCGCCCGCGCTGGTGAGCAGGTCGCCGACGTTGGTGTTCAGCTTGCTCCACACGCCCATCCCGCCGAGCACGAGGTACAGGAACGCGACGGCGATCATCCACACGAAAAACAGCGCGACCGACAGCACCGCCGACACCTTCAGCGTGCTCCACGGGTCGATCCGGCGGATCTGCATGCTGGCCCGCACCGGACCTTTGTGCCGCGCGCCGACCTGGACGCGGGCGGCGGACGGGGGCCGGCTTCCCGGTTCCGGGTGCGGGCGGTCGGCGGGCTTGCGCTGCTGCGCCGGGCGCGGCATCGGCCCGGACAGGTCCGGTAGCTCGCTGGCGTACGCCTCAGGCCGTGGTGACTCGGGCCGCTCGCTGCGCGCCGGCACCTCTTCGGTCGGCGTCGAACCGCCCACCATGTAGCGGTTCGGTCGGCCACCGACATTCGGGGAGTTGTTCGGATTGCCGCGCTGGTCCTCGGCGGTCCGCTCGGGTGGAAGCCCGTCGTCGCCCTGGCTACCCTCGCGCGGGCCCGGCCCAGGAGCCCGCCTCGGTGGCTCCGGAGGCCGCTGACCCGGCTGCGCGGTCCGCGCCGCGGGGCCGCGCTGCCATGGCGGCACCTCGGCGCGGTCGGGAACCTCGGACCGCGTGCCGAGGGCGTCCTGGTTGGTCGCGGAGCCGTTGGCGCCGCCTGGACTGTCGCCCCCGCGGGGGCGTCCCGGCTCGTTCGGTGAACTCACCTACGGCTCCTCACTGGTCCCGTCCCCGGATCAGGCACCGGGGTCGGTGTTGACCTCGTCGGTGCTGTCGCCTTCCTCCGCGTTGCGCGCGATGGCTATCAGTGTCGTGCCCTCACCCAGGTTCATCAACCGAACGCCCTTGGTTTGCCGCCCGGCCTTGCGAACCTGGCGAGCCGCCGTCCGGATGACGCCCCCACCGGAGGTGATGGCGTACAACTCTGTGTCGTCATCGACGATCAACGCACCCACAAGATTGCCACGGCGCTTGTCGAATTGGATCGTCAGTACCCCTTTACCGCCGCGGCCCTGCACCGGGTACTCCTCGATCGCGGTGCGCTTGGCGTAGCCGCCGGAGGTCGCGACCAGCAGATACGTATCCGGTCGCACTACGTTCAGCGACAGCAGCTCGTCGTCGGTGTTGAACCGCATGCCCTGCACACCGGAGGTCGCCCGACCCATCGGCCGCAGCGCCTCGTCGGTTGCCGAGAACCGGATGGACTGACCCTTGGCCGACACCAGCAGCAGGTCGTCGTCGGCCGAGCACAACACTGCACCCACCAGTTCGTCGCCGTCGCGCAGGTTGACCGCGACGATCCCGCCGGAGCGGTTGGAGTCGAAGTCGACCAGCCGCGACTTCTTCACCAGACCGTTGCGGGTGGCCAACACCAGGTACGGCGCATCCTCATAGGTCTTGAGCTGGATGACCTGCGCGATCCGCTCTTCGGGCTGGAACGCCAGCAGGTTCGCCACATGCTGGCCCCGTGCGGTGCGCGACGCCTCGGGCAGTTCGTATGCCTTGGCGCGATAGACCCGGCCCTGAGTGGTGAAGAACAGGATCCAGTCGTGCGTCGAGCAGACGAAGAAGTGGTTGACGATGTCGTCCTGCTTGAGCCCGGCGCCCTGCACGCCCTTGCCGCCGCGCTTCTGGCTGCGGTACAGGTCGGTCTTGGTGCGCTTGGCGTAGCCGGTCTCGGTGATCGTGACGACGACGTCCTCGCGGGCGATCAGATCCTCGTCGGCGACCTCACCGTCGGCGGCCACGATCCGGGTGCGGCGGTCGTCGCCGTACTTGTCGACGATCTCTTTGAGCTCGTCGCGCACGATCGCGCGCTGCCGCTCGGGCTTGGCCAGGATGTCCTCGAGGTCGGCGATCTCGGCCTCGATCTTGGCCAGGTCGTCGACGATGCGCTGCCGTTCCAGAGCGGCCAGGCGACGCAGCTGCATGTCCAGGATCGCCTGGGCCTGGATGTCGTCGATGTCGAGCAGCTCGATCAGGCCTTGGCGCGCCACGTCGACGGTCTCCGACGCCCGGATCAACGCGATCACCTCATCGAGCGCGTCGAGCGCCTTGACCAGCCCGCGCAGGATGTGGGCCCGCTCGTTGGCCTTGCGCAACCGGTAGCGGGTGCGCCGCACGATCACGTCGAGTTGGTGGTTGACGTAATGGCGGATCAGTTGGTCGAGGCGCAATGTCCGCGGCACGCCGTCGACGATGGACAGCATGTTGGCCCCGAAGCTGGTCTGCAGCTGGGTGTGCTTGTAGAGGTTGTTGAGTACCACCTTGGCGACCGCATCGCGCTTGATCTCGATGACGATGCGCAGCCCGACGCGGTCGCTGGACTGGTCTTCGATGTTGGAGATCCCGGCGAGCTTGCCGTCGCGGACCTGCTCGGCGACCGAGGTGATGAAGTTGTCGTGGTTGACCTGATACGGCAACTCGGTGATGACGATGCCGGTGCGGCCGCGGCTGTCCTCCTCGATCTCCACCACACCGCGCATGCGCACCGATCCGCGCCCGGTGGTGTACATGTCGCTGATCCCCTGGGACCCCACGATCAGGCCCGAAGTGGGGAAGTCCGGGCCTTTGACGCGTTCGGTGACGGCCGCCAGCGTGGCCTCCTCGTCGGCGTCGAAGTTCTCCAGGCACCAGTACACCGCGTCGGCCAGCTCACGCAGGTTGTGCGGCGGAATGTTGGTGGCCATACCGACGGCGATACCGCCCGAACCGTTGGCCAACAGGTTGGGGAACCGGCTCGGCAGTACCGTGGGCTCCTGCACCCGCCCGTCGTAGTTCGGGATGAAATCGACTGTCTCCTCGTCGATTTCGCGCAGCATCTCCATGGCCAGCGGAGTGAGCCGCGCCTCGGTGTTGTGGCTGACGAAGCCGTTCGTGATGAACGAGTGGTCTGCCGTATCGACTCGCAGGCTGTACACGGGCTGCACGCCCGCGTCAGTCACCGATGCCACACGGGCGTAGAAGAACCGGCCGTCGGTGAGTTCCTGAGCGATCGCCCGGACGTCTGGATCGGCGATACGGCCGAGAATCTCAGCGCCATCGCGCTGCCAGCGAGACAGCCGATCGATGTTGTGTCTGTTCAGCCAGTCCTTATCGACCCAGCGGCTACCGCTATGCTTGCGAACAAATTGCGCGAGACCTGGGACGTAGTCACCGTCCCGGCCGGCTGCCGCCTTGGGAAGTGCGTCCAGTAACCGCTGCAGCTTTGCCTGCTTCATTCCGCCAAATCCAAGCTGCGCAGCGAACAGTTCTGCCTGCGCCCTGCTTGTCAGCACGACTTTGTGCTCCCCGGTCGCGTGTACGTAGCGGCGCGAGATCACCCCGAATTCCAACAGCATCTGCTGGATGTCCTTGGCAAGGCGTCCGCTGCGTGTCGAATACGAGACCTGAATCGTGTTACGCGGCAGCGCAGAACACGATCCGTCTCCCTCGAACAGCGCCTGCAAGAACACTCGTTTAACGGCAGCCGGTGCATTCCACAGCCATTCCGGCACCGCCTTGTCGGCCGAGCGCTGCCCCACCAATTCGCCGAGTCGGGTCTTCTTCAGCGCAGTGAGGTTCTGTATGTCGAGCTCGTGGAGCACGGAACCCGAGGCGATCGTGCGCGACGATACGTAGCGCCGACCACCGACAATTGTGTCGTAAGCAGTCAGGACGGCGTTGAAGAAATCGCGGTCCAGATTGTTGAAACCAGCACGGGTTTCCGATACGAAACCCTCGCTGATGAAGGCTCCGAGCAGTAGCGCCTCGAACGTGTCCTGCCAGTCCGCGGGACCGAACTCCGTCGGCGCGGTGCGCTGGAGAACTACGTAGTCGCCCGGTCGAACTTCTTCGGTCAGTTTCCATAGCAGCGTCGGCACACCACCCACGTCAACGAGGCATAGCAACGGGTGATTGGCAGTGCCCGTGACCTCGTAACCCTCTGCGGTGCGGACGGTGTATGTCTCATGTTCGCCGGAATGGAACAATTTGTCGGCAATCACGGGATTCCCGTGCCGGTCGAGGACCTTGAGATCAATGCTGTTGTCCGAGTTCGGATGTGCTCCGGCGACGACGTCACCGATGCGAACCGATTGCCCAAACGGCAAGCGCACCAATGCGTCGCCCGTCAGGCAATAGCGCATGGCGGCCGGCGGGTCGTTGCCCGGCGAGCCAAAGTTGCCCTGCCCGTCGACCAGCGGGTAACGCAGGGACCACGGCTGGGCCATCCGGACCAGGGTGTCGTAGATCGACGCGTCACCGTGCGGGTGGTAGTTACCCATCGTTTCGGCAACGGAGCGTGCGGATTTCGCGTGGCTGCGGTCCGGACGGAAGCCGGAGTCGAACATCGCATACAGCACTCGCCGGTGCACGGGCTTGAGGCCGTCGCGCACCTCGGGCAGCGCGCGCCCGACGATCACGCTCATCGCGTAGTCGATGTAGCTGCGCTGCATCTCCTGCTGGATATCGACCGGTTCGATGCGGTCGCCTGCTTCGTCGCCGGGCGGCAACGTTGTGTCAGTCATCAGTCAGCCTTAGTATCGGGTTGAATTTGCGACGGTGTCCTTGTCGCTAAACATCGAGGAAGCGCACGTCTTTGGCATTTCGGGTGATAAAACTGCGGCGAGCCTCGACGTCCTCGCCCATCAGGATCGAAAACAGCTCGTCGGCGGCCGCAGCGTCGTCGAGGGTCACCTGCCGCAGCACCCGCACCGACGGGTCCATCGTCGTCTCCCACAGCTCCTTGGCGTCCATCTCGCCCAGACCCTTGTAGCGCTGGATGCCGTCGTCCGGGTTGATCTTCTTGCCCGCCTTGCGACCCGCCTCGAGCAACCCGTCGCGCTCGCGGTCGGAGTAGGCGAATTCCGGCTCGCTGCGCTGCCACTTGAGCTTGTACAGCGGCGGCTGCGCGAGGAACACATGGCCGTTTTCGATGAGCGGCTTCATGAATCGGAACAACAGCGTCAGCAGCAGCGTCGAGATGTGCTGGCCGTCGACGTCGGCGTCGGCCATCAGAACAATCTTGTGATAGCGCAGTTTCGAGATGTCGAACTCGTCGTGGATGCCGGTGCCCAGCGCGGTGATGATCGCCTGGACTTCGGTGTTTTTGAGCACCCGGTCGATACGGGCCTTCTCGACGTTGATGATCTTGCCGCGCAGCGGCAGGATCGCCTGAAACATCGAGTCACGGCCGCTCTTGGCCGAGCCGCCTGCCGAATCGCCCTCCACCACATACAGTTCGGACTTGCGCGGGTCGGTGGAGCGGCAGTCGGCGAGCTTGCCGGGCAGCCCGCCGATGTCGGTGGCGCTCTTGCGGCGCACCAACTCCCGAGCCTTACGCGCGGCGATCCGGGCCTGCGCCGACGAAACCGCCTTGTTCACAACGGTCTTGGCCTCGGCGGGGTTGGCGTCGAACCAGTGCGTCAGCTCCTCGTTGCAGATCTTCTGCACGAATGACTTGACCTCGGTGTTGCCCAGCTTCGTCTTGGTCTGCCCCTCGAACTGCGGTTCGGCGACCTTCACCGAGATCACCGCGGCCAGCCCCTCGCGGATGTCGTCACCGGTGAGGTTCGGGTCCTTGTCCTTGAGGAGCTTCTTGTCCTTGGCGTACTTGTTGACCACCGACGTCAGTGCGGCCCGGAAGCCTTCCTCGTGAGTGCCGCCCTCGTGGGTGTTAATGGTGTTGGCGAAGGTGTGTACCGACTCGGAGTAGCCCGCGTTCCACTGCATCGCGATCTCGACCTCGTGGCCGGGACCCTTGCCGTCGAAGTCGATGATGCTCTGCTGGATCGCCGTCTTGGTCCGGTTGATGTGTTTGACGAAGTCCACCAGACCACCGGGGTAGTGGAAGACACGGTGCTTGACCTTGTGCGGTTTCGAGTTCTCGGCGGCCTTCTCGTCGGCGGTCTTGGGCGCCTCGGCGGTGTCGCTGACCACCTCGTCGACGACCTCTTCGGCGGTCACCCGCTCGTCGGTCAGCTCGATGGTCAGGCCCTTGTTGAGGAACGCCTGCTCCTGCAGCCGGCGAGCGACCGTCTCGAAGTCGTATTCGGTGGTCTCGAAGATGTCGGGGTCGGCCCAGAACCGCACCGTCGTGCCGGTCTCCTTGGTCTTGCCGCCCTGCTTGAGCTCACCGGGCACCGAGCGGTCGTAGTACTGGAACCACTCGTAGCCGTCCCGCAGGATCGTCAGCTCGACCCGCCTGGACAGCGCGTTGACCACCGAGACACCGACGCCGTGCAGACCGCCCGAGACCGCATAACCGCTGTTCTCGCCGCCGAACTTGCCTCCTGCGTGCAGTTGGGTCATGACCACGTCGACGGTCGGGATACCCGCCTGCTTGTGCTTCTCGACGGGGATGCCGCGCCCGTCATCGGTCACGCTGACGCTGCCGTCGGCGAGGATCTTCACGTCCACCCTGGTGGCGTAGCCGGCCATCGCCTCGTCGATCGCGTTGTCGACGACCTCCCAGATCAGATGATGCAGACCACGCTCGCCGGTGGACCCGATGTACATGCCCGGACGTTTGCGGACAGCTTCGAGACCCTCAAGGATGGTGATTGCATCGGCGCCGTACTCCTTAGGAGCACTCTTCTTCTGGGCAGCCACGTTGGACGGGTCTCCTTGGTCTCTTGCCGGGGAAGGCTGGCGAGGCGGTCGACCACCGCCTGCGGATCTGCTTCCATCCTACCGGCAGAGCTTCACAGCACCGACTCTGAGGCGGCGTTTCTGCACACCTATTTGGGCCGCCTGTGGAATTTCTCGATCTCGGGTGCCTGAAGACGCTTGAGAACTAGGATTGCGGCGTTCTCGCGCCTTTCAGGCAACGGCGGCTCCCGCCGCTATCCATACGTGTCGCGTGGTCCTCTGCCGGCGATGTGATAGCGGCCCTTGCGCCACGACGGCGCGACCGGGCCGACGATTCTGAGCGATTTCACGACGCCGTCGCCCACCGCGTCCGCGATCTTGGCCAGCACCTGCGCCTGCACCATCCGCAATTGCGTCGCCCACGCGGTGGACTCCGCGGAGATGGTCAGCACACCCTCGTTGAGTGAGGTGGGCGTCGCGTGCGCGGCGATGCCCTCACCGACCACACCGGTCCAGCGGCCGAACACCGCACCCTCGGCGACGCGGCCGGACCATCCGCGGCTGCGGGCCAGGTCACTGGCCGCGGGTCCGAACGGCTGGGGATCGCGTGAGTCCGGGCCGGGACCCGACCACCGCCGACGACTGTTACCGGCGATCTTGCGAGGTGCCGCACCGCGACCGCGACCGACCTCCTTACCTTGGCTGCGCGCCGCACCGCGCGCCTCCTCGAGCGTGCGCCGGACCAGATCCATACCGCGCAGGTTGGCCAGGTGCTCGGGCGGCTTGACTTCATCGTCGGGCGACGTCACGGCGCCACCACCGAGATTCGTCCGGAATCCTCGTCGCGCATCGTCACTCCAATCCTGCGCGCATCCCAGTCGGCCGGGACGTCCTCTGAGACCGCCGCGGTGACCAGGACCTGCTCGGCCGAGGCCGCGACGGCGGCCAGTGCCTGCCTGCGCGCCTTGTCCAGTTCGGCGAACACATCGTCGAGCAACAACACCGGGTCGCTCCCTTCGGCGCGTAGCAGTTCGTAGGCGGCCAACCGCAGCGACAGCGCCATCGACCATGATTCCCCATGGCTGGCAAAGCCTTTGGCGACCTGATCGCCCAACCGCAGTTCGAGGTCGTCGCGGTGCGGGCCCACCAGGCACACGCCGCGTTCCAGTTCGGCGTCCCGCCGACGCGCCAACGCATCGAGCAGCGCGGCCTCGAACATCTCCGCGTCAGCGGTGCCCACCGCCGCCTCTGCCTCCACCACGTCCACACCGCTGCGGTAGCGAATCGCCGCAGGCCGCGACGAGGGCGCCAGCAGTTGATATGCCTTCTCCACCTCCGGTGCCAGTTGGTTGACCAGATCCACCCGTGCCGCGATGAGCTTCGCGCCCTTCTCGGCGAGGTGGCCGTCCCACACATCGAGGGTGTCGAAAACGCCTCGGTCACCGCGGAATCGAGCGCCGGATGCCGTCTTCAGCAGCGCGGTCCGCTGGCGCAGCACCTTGTCGTAGTCCGCGCGGATCGCGGCGACCTGCGGGCGCCGGGTGGTGGCGAGTTCGTCGAGATAGCGGCGCCGCTCACCGGGGTCTCCACGCACCAGCGCCAAATCCTCCGGCGCGAACAGCACAGCCCTCAGCACGCCGAGAATCTCGCGCGCGGAGCGAACGGGGGAGCGGTTGATACGTGCCTTGTTGGCACGCCCGGCCGTGATCTCCAGGTCCACCGACAGTTCCCGGCCTTCGTTGACGACGATGGTTGACACCACCGCACGTTCGGCGCCAGTCCGGATCAGGGGGCCGTCGGTGGCGACCCGGTGTGATCCAAGCGTCGACGAATACCACAGCGCCTCAACGATATTCGTCTTACCGAAGCCGTTCGGACCGACGAACACGGTGCGACCGGGTTCGAGATCCAGTTCGAGGCGCGGCCACGATCGAAAGTCGGTCAACGCCAGGCGGCGGACGTACACGACGCGACCGCCTACCCCGACTCGCTGACCCGCTTGACCGCGTGCCCACCGAACTGGTTGCGCAGAGCAGAGACCGCCTTCATCGCTGGCGAGTCCTCCTGCCGTGAGGCGAACCGTGCGAACAGCGACGCCGCGATCACCGGCATCGGCACCCGATGGCTGATGGCTTCCTCGACGGTCCACCGGCCCTCACCGGAATCCTCGGTGTAGCCGCTGATCTCACCGAATTCCGGGTCTTCCTTCAGCGCCTTGGCCAGCAGCTGCTGCAGCCAGGACCGTACGACGGTTCCGTTGCTCCACGCCTGGATGACGGCCTGGGTGTCGGTGATCAGTTCTTCGGCCGCCAACAGCTCATAGCCCTCGGCGTAGGCCATCATCAAGCCGTACTCGATGCCGTTGTGCACCATCTTCGCGTAGTGGCCCGCACCGACCGGCCCGGCGTGCACGAACCCGTCTTCGCGCGGCCCCGGCGGTCGCAGCGTGTCGAAGATCGGCATCGCGCGTTCGACGTCGGCATCGCAGCCGCCGACCATCAGCCCGTAGCCTTCCGTCAGACCCCACACGCCGCCGGAGACGCCGGCGTCGACGAAGGTGATTCCCTTGTCGCCCAACAGTTTCGCGTGCGGGCCGTCCTCGGTGTAGCGCGAATTGCCACCGTCGATGACCAAATCACCTTCGCCGAGCTCCTCGGCGAGGGCGGCGATGGTGTCGTGGGTGATCGGTCCCGAGGGCACCATGACCCACACCACCCGCGGGGCGACGAGGGCCTCGGCCAGCGCCGCGAGCGTGGGCACGTCGGTCACCTCCGGTCTCGGGTCATAACCGACGACCTCATGGCCTCCTTCGCGCAGACGTTCGCGCATGTTGAAGCCCATTTTGCCGAGACCGACCAGGCCGAGTTGCATGTGTGCGCCCCTCTCCGGCGTTTTCTGGCGTCCAGCCGGTTCAGCCAGGTAGGCGCACCGGCATCAGCAGGTAGACGTAGTCGGTCTGCTGGGCGGGGAACGGTCCCGTCGCGCCGACATCTGTGTCGTCGTCATTGGCCGGACGCAACACAGCGGGACGGCTGGGCGTCGTGAAACCGAAGGTGACCCGCTCGGAATGCAACGAGCTCAGGCCGTCCGTCAGATACGTGGGGTTGAACGCGATGGTCAGTGGATCGCCGGCGAAGCTGACCGGAAGATCCTCCTCCGCGCGGCCCACGTCGTCGGCGCCCGCCGACAGGTGCAGCGAGTCCTCGGAGAATTCCATCCGCACCTGGGCGCCGCGGTCAGCCACCAGCGCCACCCGCTTGATGGCCTCGGTGAGTTCACCGACCCCGATCGTCGCCATCGCGGTGTGCTCGGTGGGCAGAAGCTGCCGGAATTTCGGGAACTCCGCATCGAGCAGACGAGTGGTGCTGCGCTTGCCCCCGCTGCTGATACCGAGCAGCCCCTCCTTGCCGACCGCCGATCCGGCGCCCAGCGACAGGTGCACGTCGCCGCCGTCGGAGCCGGCTTTGGCCGCTTCCGAAAGTGTCTTGGCGGGCACTAGCACGGCGGCTTCCAGGTCAGGCCCGGCCGTGGACCACGTCAATTCGCGAACCGCGAGCCGGAACCGGTCGGTGGCGGCCAAAACGACCTTCTCCCCGGCGATTTCGACGCGGATACCGGTCAGCATCGGCAGCGTGTCATCGCGGCCGGCCGCGACGGCGACCTGGCCGATCGCTTCGGAGAACAGTTCGGCGGACACCACGCCGGTCTCGTCGGGCAGTGCCGGCAGCGTGGGGTAATCCTCGACGGCCATCGTCGGTAGCGAGAAGCGCGAACTACCGCACGTCAGCGACACCCGTGTGCCGTCGACGCTGACGTCGATCGGTTTGGCGGGCAACGCCCGCGTGATGTCGGACAACAGCCGACCGGAAACCAAAACGCTGCCGGGTGAAGCGATCTCGGCGGGCACCCGCACCTCGGCGGAAACCTCGTAGTCGAATCCGGAGATCGTCAACCCGTCCTCGGAGCCGCTCAGCAGGACGCCGGCGAGCACTGGGACCGTGGGCCTGGTGGGCAGATTGCGGGCCACCCATGCCACGGCTTCGGCGAAGTCTTCACGTACCAGACGGAACTTCAGATCGGTGACACCAACTGTTGTCGTCGCCACGTCCATAGGGTCCCTTCGATCACAATCACGACAAGCCTAAGCAGCGGTTTCCCGGTGTCTCACCACGCGTCTCAACGATGCGTCCCCGACGACGGTAACGGCTGTGCTGAATCACCGTAGAGCTTTCCGCCCCAACTTGAAAGCTAATCGATCGGGGTGACATCGAGGCCCTCCAGCCGATGGGACCGTCGATGTTTCCGTGCTTCCCCAGGAGCCTTCTTTGAAGGAGATTCTTCAGAGATATACAAGCAACAGTATTAGGGCCTGTGGAGGCTGGGGATGAATACATGTTGGCGCTGCTTACAGGGGTGGGCGGCTGTGAGGTAACTGTGGATGACCCCGGCGCCGGACGGGACGGACTGTGGAGATGCTGGAGGGTGTGTAGCAATCGGCTGGCAGTTCGGCGGTTGACCCCAGGTTCTCCACACCGGTGTGCACAACGCTCCGCTGTGACTGGTGATGCCGGCGGTACAGAAGATTTTTGGCGAAATTTCTGTTGGGACGGCCGTATCCGGACGCGAACGAGCGCGACAGGAGGGGAGTGGGGGCGAAGTGAGTCAGCGCTTGGAGCGTTGACGGATGCGCGTCGTGAGTTCTTTGACGTGATCGAAGACCTCACGCCGCTCGGCCATCTCGCCGCGAATCTTCTTCTCCGCGTACATCACGGTGGTGTGGTCACGGCCGAACGCCTGTCCGATCTTCGGCAGGGACAGGTCGGTCAGCTCGCGGCACAGATACATGGCGATCTGTCGCGATTGTGCGAGCGCGCGGGTCTTACCGGGGCCGCGTAACTCCTCGACCGTCGTCTCGAAGTACTCGGCGGTGGCGGCCATGATCGCCGCGGTGCTGATCTGCATGGTGCTGGCATCGGAGATCAGATCGCGGAGCACGATTTCGGCCAGCGACTTGTCGATCGCGGTCTTGTTCAACGATGCGAACGCGGTGACCCGGATCAGGGCGCCTTCGAGTTCGCGGATGTTGCGCTCGATGCTGCTGGCGATGAGCTCGAGGACGTCGTCGGGCACATCGAGACGATCCATCTGGGCCTTCTTGCGCAGGATTGCGATGCGCGTCTCCAGCTCCGGGGGTTGGACGTCGGTGATCAGTCCCCACTCGAAGCGGGTGCGCAACCGGTCCTCGAGGGTGGCCAACTGCTTGGGCGGCCGGTCCGACGAGATCACGATCTGCTTGTTGGCGTTGTGCAGCGTGTTGAAGGTATGGAAGAACTCCTCCTGGATACCTTCCTTGCCTTCGATGAACTGGATGTCGTCGACCAACAACACGTCGATGTCGCGGTAGCTGCGCTTGAACGAGGCCTTGCGGTCGTCGCGCAGCGAGTTGATGAAGTCGTTGGTGAATTCCTCGGTCGACACGTACTTGACGCGCATCCCGGGAAACAGCCGCTGGGCGTAGTTGCCCGCCGCGTGCAGCAGGTGGGTCTTGCCCAGCCCGGACTCACCCCAGATGAACAACGGGTTGTACGCACGCGCGGGTGCCTCGGCGATCGCGAGCGTAGCCGCGTGAGCAAACCGATTCGAGGCGCCGATGACGAACGTGTCGAAGGTGTAGCGCCGGTTGAGGTTGACCGCCGTCGGGTCGTCGGTGAGCGTGTTCGGTGGCCGGCTGGTGAAGTAGGTCGGCCAACTTTCCTCGGCGCTGGCCCTGGCTTCGAGATCCTCGTCGACTTCGTCGGGTTCACCGACGGCCGAGAGTCCGCTGAGCGGGCCGTCGGTGTCGTCGGGCCCGGGGTCGGCGATACGCACACCGAGTTCGACGCGCTGTCCGAGCTGGCGGCTCAGCGCGGTGATGATCGGCTCCCGCAGATGGCGTTCGATCTCGTTCTGCACAAACGGGGTGGGGACCGACAGCAGGGCAAAGCCCTCGGTGATCACAAGGGGTTTGACCAGCTTCAACCAGGCTCTTTGCTGAGGAGTGAGGCCCGGGCCCGCCATATCGCCACCCGCACCTGCGGGGCTGCCGTTGAGTTCGGCGACCACCGTGTTCCACACGGCCACGAACGGGGGGTCGGGGTCAGCTGTCAA